>NC_022571.1:1142500-1742500 GCF_000473995.1 Clostridium saccharobutylicum DSM 13864
GTATGTAGCGAGGTTAAGTACTTAAGGTACGGAGCCGAAGGGAAACCGAGTCTTAATAGGGCGACTAGTTGCATGCTGTAGACCCGAAACCGGGTGACCTATCCATGGCCAGGTTGAAGCGAGGGTAAAACCTCGTGGAGGACCGAACCACGTTGCTGTTGAAAAAGCATGGGATGAGCTGTGGATAGCGGAGAAATTCCAATCGAACTCGGATATAGCTGGTTCTCCTCGAAATAGCTTTAGGGCTAGCGTCGGAAAATGTGAGTAGTGGAGGTAGAGCACTGAATAGGCTAGGGGGCATAGCGCTTACCGAACCTTATCAAACTCCGAATGCCATATACTATCAGTCCGGCAGTCAGACTATGAAAGATAAGTTCCATGGTCAAAAGGGAAACAGCCCAGATCGTCAGCTAAGGTCCCAAAGTGTAAGTTAAGTGGAAAAGGATGTGGGATTTCTAAGACAACTAGGATGTTGGCTTAGAAGCAGCCACTCATTAAAAGAGTGCGTAATAGCTCACTAGTCAAGAGATCCTGCGCCGAAAATGTCCGGGGCTCAAACTTACCACCGAAGCTACGGGTTCACAATTTATTGTGAGCGGTAGAGGAGCGTCGTAATCGGGCTGAAGTCGTACCGAAAGGAGCGGTGGACTGATTACGAGTGAGAATGTTGGCATTAGTAGCGAGATGTAGGTGAGAATCCTACAGGCCGAATATCTAAGGTTTCCTGAGTAAAGTTTGTCTTCTCAGGGTTAGTCGGGACCTAAGGCGAGGCCGAAAGGCGTAGTCGATGGACAATTGGTTGATATTCCAATACCACTATAATCGTTATTATCGATGGTGTGACGGAGAAGGATAGGATGTGCTAACTATTGGATGTTAGTCTAAGCGTTTAGGGAGTTAGGATAGGCAAATCCGTTCTAACAATTCTGAGGCGTGATGGGGAAGGTTCCACGGAACCGAAGTATCTGATTCCATGCTTCCAAGAAAAGCATCTAGAGAGAGAAGTAGTGCCCGTACCGCAAACCGACACAGGTAGATGAGGAGAGAATCCTAAGGCCGACGGAAGAATTGCAGTTAAGGAACTAGGCAAATTGACCCCGTAACTTCGGGAGAAGGGGTGCCTGCTTTACGGCAGGCCGCAGAGAATAGGCACAAGCAACTGTTTAACAAAAACACAGGTCTCTGCTAAAGCGAAAGCTGATGTATAGGGGCTGACGCCTGCCCGGTGCTGGAAGGTTAAGGGGAACACTTAGCGTAAGTGAAGGTGTGAACTTAAGCCCCAGTAAACGGCGGCCGTAACTATAACGGTCCTAAGGTAGCGAAATTCCTTGTCAGGTAAGTTCTGACCCGCACGAATGGCGTAATGACTTGTGCACTGTCTCAACTGCAAATCCGGCGAAGTTGTAGTGCGAGTGAAGATGCTCGCTACCCGCGATTGGACGGAAAGACCCCGTAGAGCTTTACTGTAGCTTAGCATTGAATTTCGGTATTGTCTGTACAGGATAGGTGGGAGACTGGGAAACTAGGGCGTCAGCCTTAGTGGAGTCGTTGTTGGGATACCACCCTGATAGTATTGAAATTCTAACTGGATGCCATGAAACTGGTGACAGGACATTGTTAGGTGGGCAGTTTGACTGGGGCGGTCGCCTCCTAAAATGTAACGGAGGCGCCCAAAGGTTCCCTCAGAACGGTCGGAAATCGTTCGAAGAGTGCAAAGGCAGAAGGGAGCCTGACTGCGACACCTACAAGTGGAGCAGGGACGAAAGTCGGGCTTAGTGATCCGGTGGTACCTCGTGGGAGGGCCATCGCTCAACGGATAAAAGCTACCTCGGGGATAACAGGCTGATCTCCCCCAAGAGTTCACATCGACGGGGAGGTTTGGCACCTCGATGTCGGCTCGTCGCATCCTGGGGCTGAAGTAGGTCCCAAGGGTTGGGCTGTTCGCCCATTAAAGCGGCACGCGAGCTGGGTTCAGAACGTCGTGAGACAGTTCGGTCCCTATCCGTCGCGGGCGTAGGAAATTTGAGAGGAGCTGTCCTTAGTACGAGAGGACCGGGATGGACTGACCTATGGTGTACCAGTTGTTTCGCCAGAAGCATAGCTGGGTAGCTAAGTCGGGAAGGGATAAACGCTGAAAGCATCTAAGTGTGAAGCCCACCTCAAGATGAGATTTCCCATAGCATAAGCTAGTAAGACCCCTTGAAGACTACAAGGTTGATAGGTCAGAGGTGTAAGTGCGGCAACGTATTTAGCTGACTGATACTAATAGGTCGAGGGCTTGACCAATATAATCAAGTTGTAATACATTAAGAACTGTGTGCAATTTTGAAAGAGCAAAACTTTCAAAATCTCGTGGTGATGGCATAGAGGTAACACTCCTTCCCATTCCGAACAGGACAGTTAAGGTCTATAGCGCCGATGGTACTGCATGGGAGACTGTGTGGAAGAGTAGGACGTCGCGAGGTAAGCATAAACGATAGTTATTATAGCTATCGCTTTTTTTTATGTAAATAAAATTATTTTAATATTGTACTTTAACAAGAAATTAAAAAATGAATTAAATAATGATGTGGAATATAAAAAAATCTGTAAACAAAAAGTGAATTGTAGTAATCCATTTTTTATTTTGCAGATTTTTTATATTAATTAAATAAATATATATTAACTTGTAGAATGTAATAGATAAATGTAAAAATAAAAATTAATAATTATGTACATAAGTGGATATAATAGGAAGAGGTGTTTAATAAATAGCAATTAAGGGATGGGGATTGAATCGTGCATTTAAGTCAAGAAAAAATTTGTAGTGCAGATAAAATTTTTATAAATGGAAGTATATATAGTATTGATAACAATAATAATAAATATGAATTAATGGCAATTAAAGATGGAAAAATAATAGGTTTAGGAACAAACAAAGAAATAAATAAATATGTATCAGAGAAAACAGAAATAATTGATCTAAAGCAAAAATTAGTTTTACCAGGTTTTATAGATGCGCACAGTTATATATCAGAAAGAAATATTATGAAAAAAGATTCGTTATCATTATTTAATTCAACAAGTATAGAAGAATATTTAATGTTAATTCAAAATTATATAAATTGTCATGCTGAAAATAAAATAATTTATGGCGGAGGATGGAATTGTGAATTCTTTGAAGATAGTGAAGCATTTAAGGGACCCAAAAAAAAATGGTTGAATAATATAAATACCGATAAACCAATAGTGTTACAAGGATGTGGAAATTATGCATTATGGTTGAATGATAAGGCATTTGAATATTTTAATATAAACAAAAATACTAAAGCTCCTATTGGAGGAAAGATAGAATTAGATGATGAGGGCGAATTGTGGGGCACTTTAAAAGGGAATGCAACTAGATTAGTTGATTTAGGACAATGTGTGCAATATGATGAAAATGAATATTTTAATGGATTTGTAAAATATCAGAATAAACTTCATTCATATGGAGTTACAACAATAAGCCCGATTAATAATGGACAATTGGAAATGCCACTTGAAATTTATAAAAGATTAGAAAAGACTAATACACTTAAGTTAAGAATAAGCCATGGCTTTACTATTATGCCTAAAGAAATATGTGGGAGATCTATTTATGAACAATTACATAAGATAAAACGAGATCAAATAATTTATAAAACAGATTTATTTGATTTATCGAGAGTTAAATTTTTTGCTGATGGAATTACAGAAATGGCTACAGCTTATTTATTCAATGATTATAGAGAAGTATTTAAGAATTCTTTAGATCATCGCGGATTATTTATGTGGAATATTTCTGAATTTAAGGAAGCTATAAAAATGGCAAATAGATTTGAATTTGATGTTTGTATTCATGCAAAGGGTGATCTTGCATGTAAGTTAGCAATAGATGGAATAGAATATTCAAATCAAAATAATGAAAATCATAATTGTAGAAATTCATTACTTTGTATTGATTTAATAACACAATATTATATAAGAAGAATGAAATTATTAAATATAAATGCAATAATACAACCATTTTGGTTCTATAAAAACCCATTAGCAACTAAAAATGAAACATTAGTTATAGGTGAGGAGAGGGTTCAAAGAGAATATCCATTTAAGTCACTAGTGGATAATGGGATTGTTACTGCAGGAGCTTCAGATTATAATGTTTCAGAAATACTTAATCCATTTAAGGCTATAGAATGTGCAACAACACGAAATTTATATACTTTTACATCTGCTGGATTTCCAAGAAAAATAGACATGAGTTCTCCAATATATAGATTAAATCCAAAAGAAAAAGTATCAATAATTGAAGCCATAAGAACTTTTACTATAAATGCAGCGTATATATTAAAAAGAGAAGATGAAATAGGTAGCTTAGAAGTTGGAAAAAAGGCTGATTTCATTGTTTTAGATAAAAATATATTTACTGTACATCCATTAGACATATGCAATATTAAAGTTCTAAAAACTTATTTTAATGGAGAATTAGTATATGAAGATATTTCAGCTAATTTACAGTATAATATGTAGAAACTAAAGGCTACTTTTTGCATAAAAAGTAGTTTTTATTATTAAAATAAAAATTTATATGCATTTAAAAAGATAGAATGAATTAAATATAAAAACATAATGAGGACTTGACAATTAGAATATAAAGCGGTAATATACAAATCATAGTAAATTTATCAGAAATATAAGAAATAAGTAATAAGTAAATGGGGGCAAAAATTATGAGTAATCAAGAAAGAAAGTTAAAATTTGAAACATTACAATTACATGTGGGGCAAGAAAAACCAGATTCAGCAACAGATGCTAGAGCAGTACCAATATATCAGACGACTTCATATGTATTTAGAAACTCAGCACATGCAGCAGCTAGATTTGGGCTAGAAGATGCAGGAAATATATATGGACGTTTAACAAATTCTACTCAGGATGTATTTGAAAAGCGTGTGGCAGCTTTAGAAGGTGGAGTAGCTGGACTTGCTGTTGCATCAGGGGCTGCAGCAGTAACATACGCAGTTCAAAATATAACAAGAGCAGGAGATCATATAGTAGCTGCCAAAACAATATATGGAGGAACATATAATTTATTAGCACACACACTAGCTTCTTATGGAGTAACTACAACATTTGTAGATCCAGAAAATCTATCAAATTTTGAAAATGCAATTAATGATAATACAAAGGCTATATTTATTGAATCATTAGGAAATCCTAATTCAAATATTATAGATGTTGATGCATTAGCAGAAATTGCGCATAAACATAAGATTCCATTAATAGTTGATAATACATTTGGAACACCATATTTATTTAGACCAATTGAACACGGCGCAGATATAGTTGTTCATTCGGCAACTAAGTTTATAGGTGGACATGGAACATCCTTAGGTGGAGTAATTGTAGATTCAGGCAAGTTTAATTGGATAGAATCAGGCAAATTTCCACAATTAACAGAGCCAGATTCAAGCTATCATGGTATTAAATTTACAGAGGCAGCAGGTGCTGCAGCTTATGTGACAAGAATAAGAGCAATTCTTTTACGAGACACTGGCGCAACAATAAGTCCATTTAATGCATTTATATTGTTACAAGGTTTAGAAACTCTTTCTCTTAGAGTAGAACGTCATGTTGAAAATACATTAAAAGTTATAGATTTCTTAAAGAATCATAATAAGGTTGAGAAAGTAAATCATCCATCATTACCTGATAGTCCAGATAACAAACTATATAATAAATATTTCCCAAACGGTGCAGGTTCAATATTTACTTTTGAAATTAAGGGGACTGCAAAAGAAGCACAAGAATTTATTGATAAGTTAGGCATATTTTCACTACTTGCTAATGTAGCTGATGTTAAATCACTAGTAATTCATCCAGCGAGTACAACTCATTCACAATTAAATGAAGAAGAATTAGAAGAACAAGGAATAAAGCCAAATACAATTCGCCTTTCAATAGGAACTGAACATATTGATGACATAATTTATGATTTATCACAGGCATTTGAATCATAATATAAAATAGATAACTTAAATAATATTAACATTTAAATTAATACAAAAGTTTTTTTAAATAGATAGAATAAAAAATATTTTGCTGGAATAAAAGGATAAGCAGTTATTTGTACTGTTTATACTTTTGTTCCAGTAAAATATTTAATAATATATTAATTAAGAATTCCATATTTTTAAATTTATTAAAAGATACGACAATTTTAAGTATTTTATAAAAGTAAAAAAGCTACTATTTGTAAAAAAGATAAAAATAATACAATTAATAGAAAAAAAGTAAGAGAAGGGGTATAATTATATATTGTGTTAATGATATTTTATAAGAGGAGCGGTAATATGCTAAACAAACTTTGTGAAAATGATGAAATAAATATAATATATAATGCAGTTTCATATATGGAAGCTGTATTTGAAGGAGAAATATCTTATGCCATAACGGATAGAGAAAAGTATTTATATTCAAAATGTTGTGATGATTTAATTTTAAATGCAAAGAAAGGCGATCGTATACCTGAAGATGGAGCTGTAATTGCTGCAATGAGAAGTGAAAAAACAATAATAAAAATTGTACCGGAATACGTATATGGAAAAGAATTTAAATCATTTGCTATTCCTATAAAAGATGATGATAGTGTTGTTGGAGTTTTTGTTGTAGGAAAAAGTTTAAGTAAGAAAAATGCTGTAACAAAAATTACAAAAACTTTGATAGAGTCATTAGATCAAATATCATCAGGAATAAGTGAAGTTTCAGATGGAGTTCAGAATTTAGCGAATATGAATGAAGAAGTTTTAAAAGATACCAATCAGGCAAATGAAACAGCAAAAGATACTGATGAAGTAGTACAATTTATAAAAAGTATTTCATCGCAAACAAATATGTTAGGATTAAATGCTGCAATTGAGGCAGCAAGAGCTGGAGAGGCTGGAAGAGGATTTAATGTTGTTGCACAGGAGATTAGAAAATTATCAAATTCTTCAAGTGAATCTATAAAGAAAATTGAATCTGTTATAAGAGATATTTCTACATCTATAACTAATATAAACCATAAATTTGATTCAGCAAATGTTATTTCTCAAAGTCAATCTGCAGCGCTACAGCATATAACAGCCTCTATAATGGAATTAAATGCTACCTCAAAAATTCTAGGGGAATTAGCAGATAAATTATAAAAACTTAGTTGTTAATAAGAATGTTATATTGGTTTTTAGATTAATATAGTAGAATTTAAATAAAGACTTTAATTTTTATAATAAATCCATTGACAATACATATAAGATAAAGTATAGTTAAATTGTATTAAATTTAATTTTTGTAAATAGTATTTTGAAAAATGTATACTAATTGTCAGGAAGTTAAAAATATATAATGAAAATAAATTAAAAGATAGATATAAAAATGGAGGAATTATTATGAAAATAGTTAATAGTACTGAATTTAAAAATGAAATAGAAAGTGGTATTGTACTTGTAGATTTTTTTGCAACTTGGTGTGGACCATGTAAAATGCTAGCACCAGTACTTGAAGGATTGTCAAGTGAAATGGAAGGGAAAGCTAAGATTATAAAAGTAGATATAGATCAAAGTCCAGATTTAGCTGATCAATTTCAAATATCAAGTGTACCAACTATGATTGTTTTTAAAGATGGTCAAAAAGCAGATATGCTGGTAGGCTTTTTACCAAAGGAAAGAATTCAAGAATCTATTTTAAAGTTAATATAACATAGAATTAACTAAGTATATCTCAAAATAGACAATAGGTCTATTTTGAGATAATTTATTTTTTATAATGACGAGAATTTTATAGTTTTAAATATATAATTTTTTTAATTAACTTAAATTTTATAAATGTAAGCAGGAGATAGTATGGGAAAGTATGATAATATCAAATTAGAAAACCAACTTTGTTTTTCTTTATATGCAGCGTCAAGAGAGATAATTAAGTTATATAAGCCATGTCTTGATAAATTCAATCTTACATATACACAATATATAGCAATGCTTGTGTTATGGGAGGATGAAAAAAGCACAGTTAAAGAAATAGGAAAAAAACTTCATTTAGATTCAGGTACATTAACTCCTTTATTAAAGAAAATTGAAAGTATGGGTCTAATAAATAGATATAGAGATGTAAAGGATGATAGAGTAGTTATTGTTGAATTAACTGACAAGGGGAAAGAATTAAAGGATGAGATTATTTGTGTACCATGTGAAATGGTAGCTAAAGTAAAACTTGATAAAGAAAAAGCTATAGAATTAAAAAAATCACTAGATGATTTATTGAAATCTTTAGAGTAAAGGAATAATGGGAAAAGCAATGATTTAAATATTCTCTTTTACAATGTATGTATGATAATGTGATTTTAGAGAATACTGTTAAGAATTAATGATATAATAAGAAATAAAACAATGAACATATGCTAATTTAAGTATATGTTCTATTTTTGTAGAAAGGTGTAGTATAGGCCTATTCATTGAGATTCAAACGTATGAAATAAAAAAATATTGATATTTCCGAAATTGCAGTAATTTATATGTTTTGATATCAAGATAGAATCCTATAGTAATAGTGTATGAAAGATATAATTAAGCAATTATTAGAAAATGAACTATTTAACGGAATTACTAAAGAAGAGATAGAGGAACTTATGCAAACTAGTAAGTATTGTATAAAATCATATGCAAAGGGAGAAATTATTGCATCTGAGGATGATGAATGTAATAATTTAGGCCTTATTATAGATGGGATAATTGAAATTCAAAGAATATATTCAAGTGGAAAATATATTGTATTAAAAAGGCTAAGTACTAGTGAAGTTTTTGGAGAAGTTATAGTTTTTTCTAAAAAGAATACTTATCCAGCTACAGTTGTCGCTGTAACCAATTGTAGTATATTTTTTATAAAAAAAGAAGATATAGTAACGTTGTGTGCAAAGCAAGAAAAATTATTAAATAATTTTATGTCATTATTAAGTAATAAAATACTTATGCTAAATAGAAAAATAAAAAGTATATCATTAAAAAGTGTAAAACATAAAGTAATTAATTTTATACTGGAGCAAAGAAAAGTACAAAAAAGTGATACGATTAAATTAAAAATAAACAAAGAACAAATTGCATCTATGCTGGGAATTCCAAGACCGTCATTATCAAGAGAACTAATGAATCTTAGAGATATGGAATATATAGAATTTGATAGAAATACAATAATAATTTTAAAGGTTGAAGAGTTAGAAGAGGAACTTTTTGATTAGGCACATGAAGGAAAATAACAAGTCCAAAATGCTATGACTATTTTTGGGATTGAGGCTAAATGAAAAATATGAGGCATTACTAAATTTTAATGTTTGGTAATGCCTCATATTTTAGGTACGTTTTAGAAAATAATAGATTAAAGATGAGTCTTATATTTTCAGCCAGGCAAGGTAGTTAACTTTACTAATACAGGCTGTTAATGAAACTTAACAACATAATATGATTCGAAGGATAACTAGTCTATTATTTTTTTTTTGAATGTACCTTAAGCAATAATTAAACGAATATTTAAGTTTTTTAGATGTTGAATCCATTCTTGTGAAAGCTCACTATCAGTAATAATAGTAGTGAATTCACTTAAATCAGCAAAATATGAAGATTTGACTATATCAAATTTTTGAGAATCAACTAAAAGAATTTTTTCAACAGAGGAGTTTATTATTGCACGTTTTGTTGCTACTTCATAATTATTAGAACAAGTAACGCCTAATTGATTGTGGATTCCAGCAGCAGATATAAAGGCTTTTGCAGCTCTTGTTTTTTCAATAATTGAAATTCCTTCAGGGCTTTCAAACATTTGTGTGTTAGTATGAAAGTATCCGCCAGAAAAAATTAAATTAATATTTTTTTTACTTTTTAAGGCAATTAAAATATTAGTATTATAGAATAATGCAGTTAGATTTATATCATCACTAATATTTTGAGCCAGTTTCTCAGTTGTAGTACCTGTATCAATAATAATAAGATCATCAGGTTCTATTAAACTTGCGGCAGCTTTACCTATTTTTGATTTTTTATCTTCATTTATTACAACTTCATCTGTAATATCATATAAGTTATCTAATTTTTGAATATTATTTGATGGATTATAAATTGTTGCACCATAAACATTATTAACAATATTGTTAGACTTTAAAACATCTAAGTCTCTTCGTATTGTCATTTCAGATACCCCTAATGTAAGTGCTAATTCTTTAACCGAGGCACCATTTTTCTCTTTTAAGATTTCTATAATTTTATTTGTACGTTGCAATTTTTTACTCATTTAACCACCATTTCTTTAGTATTTGAATGTTAATTAATATTGTTAATTGTTTATATTCTAACATTATTTTGTATTACATGCAAAAATAGAAGAAAATTATTATTTATAATTGTAATAAAACACGTATTGGGATTATATGAAATAGAAAAATGTTAGAGTTAGAACAATATGTGTTGACAATATAACATTTGGAGGATAATCTATATATAGATAATACTTAAAAGTATAGAACTTTTATTTTACCAGTGAATAAATAAAAGTTCTTAATAAGTATATTCGCAAAATATTTATCGCTGGAGAAATGGAGTTATTTATGACAAGTTCAGAAATTTTAAAACACGTTGATCACACTTTATTAAAAGCATTTGCTACATGGGAGGATATTCAAAAGATATGTGATGAATCTATTGAATATAAAACAGCTTCTATATGTATACCAGCTTGTTATATTTCACGTATTCACGAAAAGTACGGAGATAAAGTTAATATTTGTACTGTAGTAGGTTTTCCTTTAGGTTATAGTGAAACAGTAGCAAAAGTGGCTGAAACTAAAAAAGCACTTGAAGATGGTGCAAATGAAATTGACATGGTAATTAATATTTCAGATGTTAAAAATAGATTATATGAAAAAGTTACTGAAGAAATTGCAACTTTAAAGAAAGTTGTTGGAGATAAGATATTAAAAGTTATTATTGAAACTTGTTATTTAACAGAAGAAGAAAAAATAGAAATGTGTAAGGCTGTAACTAAAGCAGGTGCAGATTATATTAAAACATCTACTGGATTTGGTACAGGTGGTGCAACAATAGAAGATGTACGATTGTTTAAGAAACATATTGGAAAGAATGTTAAGATTAAAGCAGCAGGTGGAGTAAGAAGCGTTGAAGATCTTGAAGCATTCTTAAATGAAGGTTGTGAAAGAATAGGAACAAGTTCAGCAATCAGTCTTATACAAGGACAACAAACAGGAGAATACTAAAAAAAAATCAAACCAATGAATAATATCTCAATTTGAAAATATATGTTTTCAAATTGAGATATTTTTATTGGGCTTAAAATTGCTAAATAAAATAAATTTTTTAGATATATTTTTTTAGTAACGAATGTTACAGATTAATTTCTATTTTCCATATAAAATAATCTCATAAGGTGATTAAAAGCAATCGCTTATAAATAACATTATAAAAAATAAAAATTTATTAAAATAAAATTATGTGTGTAGAGGAGAATTAAGTATGGAAAATAAGATGTTTTGTTTTCAATGCCAAGAGGCAGCAGGATGTACAGGTTGTACTATAAAAGGTGTGTGTGGAAAAACTCCAGAACTTGCTGGTTTGCAAGATTTATTAATATATGTAACTAGAGGATTATCAGAAGTAGCTACAAAAGCTAGAGAAGAAGGAATTAAAGTATCACAAGCTATTAATACAATGGTAACAATGAATCTGTTCACTACTATAACTAATGCTAACTTTGATAATGAAATATTCTACGGCAGAGTAAAAGAAACTTTAGATTTAAAAGAAGAATTATTAGCTAAATTAAATAATAAAGATGGCTTAAGTTCAGCTGCTTTATGGAATGCTACTACAAGAGAAGAAATGGAAGTTAAAGCTAAAGCTGTCGGAGTATTATCTACTGAAAATGAAGATATAAGAAGTTTAAGAGAACTTATCACTTATGGATTAAAAGGATTATCAGCATATATGAAACATGCAAATGCATTAGGATATGAAGATGAAAATATATGTGCATTTATGCAAAAAGCATTATCATTAACAGCTGATAATAATGTAACAATAGATGAATATATAGCATTAACTTTAGAAACAGGTAAAGTTGGTGTTGATGGAATGGCATTACTAGATAAAGCTAATACAGAAAGCTATGGTAATCCAGAAATAACTAAAGTTAATATTGGTGTTGGTAAAAATCCAGGAATACTAGTATCAGGTCATGATTTGAAAGATATTGAACAATTATTAATTCAAACAGAAGGAACAGGAGTAGATGTTTATACTCACTCTGAAATGTTACCAGCTCATTACTATCCACAATTAAAGAAATATTCTCATTTAGTAGGTAACTACGGAAATGCTTGGTGGAAGCAAAGAGAAGAATTTGCAAGTTTTAATGGACCAATACTTATGACTACTAACTGTATCGTACCTCCAACTGATAAAGATGAGTATAAAGATAGAATGTATACTACAGGTGCAGCAGGATTTGAAGGATGTACTCATATTGCTGCTGATGAAAATGGAAAGAAAGATTTCTCAGTAATTATTGAACAAGCTAAGAAATGTGCATCTCCAACTCAAATAGAAGAAGGAGAAATTATCGGTGGATTTGCTCATAATCAAGTATTAGCGTTAGCTGATAAGGTAGTTGAAGCAGTTAAAACTGGAGCTATAAAGAAATTCTTTGTTATGGCAGGTTGTGATGGAAGACACAAAACTAGATCATATTATACAGATTTTGCAAAGGCTCTTCCAAAAGATACTGTTATATTAACAGCAGGTTGTGCGAAATACAAATATAATAAATTAGACTTAGGAGATATCGGTGGAATTCCTAGAGTATTAGATGCGGGACAATGTAATGATTCTTACTCATTAGCATTAATTGCATTAAAATTAAAAGAAGTATTTGAACTTGAAGATATAAATGAATTACCAATAGCATTTAATATTGCATGGTATGAACAAAAAGCAGTAATAGTTCTTTTATCTTTATTACACTTAGGAGTAAAGAATATTCACTTAGGACCAACACTTCCAGCATTCCTTTCAGCAAATGTAGCTAATGTTTTAGTAGAAAACTTTGGTATTGGTGGAATTACAAATGTTGAAGATGATATAGAAATGTTCTTAAAATAAAAAAAAAATTTAAATATAAAATATATTATATTTAAGGATTTTATGATGAAGTTTTCTGAATTAATTAAAGAAAACTTCATCTTTTTTTATTATAGAAGATATTAAGTCCAAAAATAGAATGTTATAAAATTAATAAAACATTAAAATTTGAAAATATACATTAAAATATGGTAACATATGAGATAATATGAAGTATTGAAAATTTAGAATAAAAAGATGGGGAGGAGCGGTTCTTGTAATAAGGCATATGAAAATAAATAACAAGTTCAAAGTTGTGATGGATATTTTTTATCAGGCAAGGAGTAAAATTGCAATTATAACAGGCTGTTAAGGCAATTTTCCGAAGATGGATGATGGGAAATAGGCTGACAAATTGACTTGTGCTTCATTTGATTGTATGTAAATAAAGAACCAATTTTATATGACGGAAATAATAAATGTAGTAATAGTAGCTATTTTAATAGTTATAAATGGATTTTTTGTAGCATGTGAATTTGCTATGGTAAAGATTCGAAATTCAAGAATAGAAACATTAATATCAGAAGGGAACATTAGAGCAAAATATTGCAGATCTGTGAAAGAAAATTTAAATTCATGTTTATCTGCTTGCCAATTGGGAATAACATTATGTTCACTTGGATTAGGTTGGATGGGTGAATCAACTATATCAAAATTAATATTACCAGTAATGAAAATTTTAAAATTAAGTGAAAGTATTACTCATGGGATATCTATAGTAATATCATTCATTATAATAACAATGTTAGAAGTTGTAATTGGAGAATTGGTTCCAAAAGCATTAGCACTATATAATACGGAAAAGATAATGTTAAATACTTCATTGTTACTTTTAGGATTTTATAAGTTGATGTATCCAATAATATACTTATTTAATTCTAGTACTAATTTATTTCTTAAACCTTTTGGATATTCTCAGGCAGAAGAGATTGATGATCCACATACGGGGAATGAATTACGTTTATTATTAGAAGAAAGTTATAAGAGTGGTTTAATAGACGAATCAGAACAACAACTTGTGGATAATGCATTTGAATTTGGAGATAAAATGGTAAGAGAGATAATGATACCAAGAACTGATATGATTTGCATAAAGAAAAACTATAGTGAAGAGAGAATATTTTCTATAATAGAGGAAACAGGATATACCAGATATCCAGTTGTTGAGAAGGATAAAGATGATATATTAGGTTTTGTTCATATAAAGGATTTGTATAACCAAAAATTTAAACAGAATCAAATTAATGTAGAAAATATATTAAGAGAAATTATATATGTGCCAGAAATGACGGCAATAAATAAGCTGTTTGAAAAGTTAAAAAAAGAAAAATCACAAATAGCAGTGGTAATAGATGAATATGGTGGTACATCAGGATTAGTTACAATTGAAGATGTACTTGAAGAAATTGTTGGTGATATTCAGGATGAGTTTGATAAAGAAATTCTGGATATTAAACAAATAAATGATAATACATATATAATTAATGGACGAACATCCATAAACGAAATTAATGAATATTTTGATATTGATATTGAACATAATGGTTTTGATAGTATAGGTGGATGGTTATATTACAAATTAGGAGCAAATATTAAAGTAAATCAAAGTATCAACTATAAAAACTATAAATTTACAGTTGAAAAACTAAATAAACTAAGAGTTGAAAATTTAATAGTAATAAGAATTAATAATGCAATAGAAAATTTATAATTTAGTTTATTATAATATCTCAAGAGATTTTTATGAATTTTGATTAATTTATAAAAGTTTCTTGAGATGTTTTTTTATGTCGAAAAATAAATTTTAATTAAATATCAATGAAAACGTATTAAGTGAAAATAAATATATTTACAATAAATAAATATGAATATATAATCTGTAGTATTGTAACAATATCCAACTGTAAGTTGAATAAAATATTTTGGATAATTGATATATAATATTTTGATAAAATTAGTTAGTTTTAACGTAATATGGAGGAATAATAATGTTTAAAAAAATTCAATCATTATTGATTGGAAAAGCTCTTAAAACAACAGAATTAGCTGGTGAAAAATTTAATGTTATTTGGGGGTTGCCAATATTATCAAGTGATGCTATTTCATCGGTGGCTTATGCTAGTGAAGAAATATTATTAGTTCTTGTGCCTGTATTGGGCATGTATGCATATGGATCGATGATAGAAATAGCTATTGCAATTTCTGCTTTATTGTTTGTACTTATATTTTCATATAGACAAATAATTGATAATTATCCACATGGTGGAGGATCATATATTGTTGCTAGTGAGAATATAGGTAAAATACCAGGATTAGTAGCGGCGTCTTCTTTAATGATAGATTATGTTTTAACTGTTGCAGTTAGTACATGTGCAGGATCAGCAGCAATAACATCTGCAATTCCGGCACTTTTACAACATAAAGCTTTAATAGCTATTTTATTAATAGGAATAATAACTTTAGGTAATCTTAGAGGAATGAAGGAATCAGCTAGAGTATTTGGAACACCGACGTATTTATTTATATTATCAATAGTAATAATGATAATAACAGGAATTTTTAAAGTGGTAATTTTAAAAGAAATACCAGTGCAATTATATCCATTGCAACAATCTACACAAGATTTGACTTTATTGCTATTTTTAAAGGCCTTTTCTTCAGGGTGTACAGCATTAACTGGCATTGAAGCAGTAAGTGATGGAATTCCAAATTTTAAAAGTCCAGCACAAAGAAATGCTAAAATTGTATTAGCTATGTTAGCTGGGATTGTTTTTATAATATTTGGTGGATTATCATATTTATCAACAATGTATAAAGCAGTTCCTGGACAAGATATTACAGTAATAGCACAAATAGCAATTCAAGTTTTTGGACAAAATAGTTTTATGTTTTTTGCAGTACAAGCAACAACAGCAATTATTTTAGTACTTGCAGCTAATACAGCATTTTCAGACTTGCCTTTATTATTATCAATATTAGCAAAGGATGGATATGTACCAAGACAACTTGGAAGTAGAGGGACAAGATTAAGCTTTTCAAAAGGTATAATAGTACTATTTTTAACATCTTCATTCTTAGTATATATTGTAGATGGCAGTCAACACATGTTGCTATCATTATATGCAGTTGGTGTTTTTATATCATTCACATTATCACAGTTTGGAATGTTTAAAAAGTGGATGAAAAGTAAAGAAGGTAATTGGAGACATAAAGCTTTTATCAATGGATTAGGAGCAACTGTAACAGCAGCAACATGTATAATAATAGGAATAGAAAAATTCGCACATGGAGCGTGGATTGTACTTATATGTATACCAGTGATCGTGACAATTATGTTAAGAATTAGAAGGCATTATAATAAAGTAAGAGATAATCTTAAAATTGATTTACACTCAAATGAGTTAATTATAAAAGAAGCTAGAACTAAGCATGTTATTGTACCAGTTCAAACAATAAATAAATCCTTCATAAAAAGCTTAAATTATGCTTTAACTATGGGGGAAAATATAGAAGTTTATCATGTAAGTACAAATGAAGAGGAAACAAAGAAGTTAATAAAAAAATATGGTGAGCTAGGAATAGCTGCACAGCTTATAATAGAAAATGCACCATATAGAAATATTAATGATAAATTAGTTGCTTATGTACAAGAAAAACATAAACAATTAAAAAAGAATGAAGTAATTACAATAGTAATGCCTCAATTCATTATACATAAATGGTGGCATCAAACCTTACATAATCAAACATCTTTATTTTTAAGAAGATCAATATTAAAAATGAGAAATGTTGTAATAGTAATTGTACCTTACATAATTAATGAATAAAATATAGGTATTGCGAAACATTAAAGTTTTGCGATACCTTACCGAAATTAGCCACATATTTGTTCCATAGGACTAAGAAAATTTCAATGGGAACATCTAAATGCCAGGTTATACCCACTTCAGTTTGCTCCAAATATAAAATTCTGACAAACTAAAGTGGAACAACCTAACATTAAGATGTTTAAGCACCTTATTTTCAATGCCTATTTCACAAATATGTGGCTAATTTCTATGTTTATATATTCATCTATAAAAATTCAAAGTATCGATAATTTTTAATATATTTAAAGCTTATAACATAATTTATTAATGAAATTTTCTTAGTCCTGAGAAACATATATGTGTAACATTTCGGTTGATATCACGAAACGTTGAGTATTTCGCAATACCAGCAAACTATTCTAAGTTTAATTTATTCTTTAAGATATAATGAGTTATTGCAAAATAAGCTGCAAAGAAAATTAAATTAAAGATAATAGTACCTATTAAAAATGCATGAACTGGCCAAGAAGATTCAACATTATTAAGTAATGAGATTATATTTGAATGTGAAAAAGTTATTCCTATGGTAGATGATATTGTAGCTGAAATTATATTTAAAACTATAAAGGCACCAAATGAAGATAAGATTCTATGTTTATTAAATAAATGACCAATTGACATAGAAGCATAAATCATTGTAACAGATTTTATAAGTTGCACTAAAATAGAAATTATTATTTCGATAATAATTATATAAAGTTGTACTCCAATTTCAGAAAAGCTTTGTGAAAGTGCATTGAAAAAGTAAGTGAAGAATTTACTAAATGCATTTGCATCAAAAGTTATAATAATTATTGAAATTATAGCTACAATTCCGCTTATTATATTCCAAAATGTTGCAATGGAAATTTTACTTGTAATATTTGATGCTGTTGATACAGGTAGCGTATTCATTAAGTATCCTTCATCTCCAAGTAAATTCTTATAAAATCTTTGTATTATTACAAAGAATGTAACTATAAAAACAGCAGCCATAGTAAAGCCATAAGCTAGTATACTTAGTACAAATGCTATTGAACCAAGATTTCGAATTTCATCTGCAAGACCAGCACCAATAAAAATTTTATTAATAAGAGCAAAAGCTAATAGTGCTATATAAAGTGGTATTAGAGTCCTACCAGTTGCTTTTATTTCATATTTCATTAATTTACCTAACATTTAAATACCTCCCTAAATAGAGCATCAACACTCATTCCTTCATTTTCTCTAATTTCATCAACACTTTTTGTTAGGAATATTTTTCCGTAAGATATAAATACTACATCATCTAATATTCTTTCTATATCTGAAATAAGGTGAGTGCATATAATAATAGTTGCATTTTCATTATAGTTGTTTAATATTGTATTTAAAATATAATCTCTAGCAGCAGGATCAACACCGGCTATAGGTTCGTCAAGTAAATAAAGATCTGCTTCTCTACTCATGACTAGTATAAGTTGAACCTTTTCCTTTGTACCTTTAGACATAGTTTTTAATTTATCATTAGGATTAATATTTAGCTTTTGGAGCATATCATAAGCTCTTTGTGAATTAAAATTATCATAGAAATCTTCAAAAAACTCAATAATGTCACAAACTTTCATCCAATCATTTAGATAAGTTCGTTCTGGTAAGTAAGAAACAATTTTTTTTGTTTCAATTCCAGGTTTTTTTCCATTGATCAATATTTCACCACTTGTTGGAGTTAAAAGAGAGTTCGCAAGTTTTATAAGTGTACTTTTACCACTACCATTAGGTCCAAGAAGTCCGACAATTCTACCACGTGCAATTTTTAAATCTATGCCTTTTAATGCTTCTTTACCTGCGAAGTTTTTAATTAAGCTTCTACATTCTAAAATAGGGCTATTATTGACGTTACTATTTGCGGGATTAGAGTTTCTAACAGCTTCATTATTACTATTAAAAATTTCATTATTATCATTATTCATTATTTCATCTCCTCTGCTAAATTTTCTATTAATTCAATTGTTTCTTTTTTTGTATATCCTATCTCTTCCATATTGTGAAGAAATTTTTCGATTTGATTTTTTGCTAAATTATCTCTAATATCTTTGATCATGTCTCTGTCCTCCGTAATAAATCTACCACTTGTTCTTTGACTAAATACTAACCCAGTTCGTTCTAATTCTGTAAGCGCTTTTTGCATGGTATTAGGGTTAACTGATGCATCACTTGCCATATCTCTAACAGATGGAAGTTTTTCTCCAACTTTATATACACCAGATAAAATCCTAAGTTGTATTTGTTCCATTAATTGAATATAAATAGGTCTATCGTCATTAAAATTCCATGACATAGTCTCACTCCTTTTATTGCTGTCTTATTGTACTAAGTTGTTAATACAATAATACAGCTGATGTTATTAATTGTCAATGAAATTTTTAAAATAGTAGCAAAATAATTAAATTAAAAGATTTTTTCTATACTTTGAAGTATAGAATTGTAAAATGATAATAAATCTTATTCTTTCATGTGCTTAAAATATAAAAATCATAGATTATGTCTATTAAGATAAGTTAAAAAAATCCGATAATAAATGTAAAGTAAAACATTTTCATAAGTGGTCTGCATTATAGAGTTCATAATTGAGAATTAAGTATACATGTAACTAAACATTAGCAATACGATAATCTGTTTAATTTAAAGCACATTTATTATCATTGTGGAACTTTATAAAAAAGAAATTGCCTTATAATAAAAATTTAAAAATTAAAAAGGAGAGATTGTATGATAAAAATGTTACAGAATAATCAATTGGATATGGATGCATTAGAAATACAAGACATAATTGATATCAAATTATTACAAAGATTTCAAGATGACTTTGCATTTGCAATGAATTGTGCCAGTGTTACTGTAGATAAAAATGGAGATCCAGTAACAAATCCTAGCTCTTACACAAGATTTTGCGATAAATTTATTCATTCAACTAAAAAGGGGGATGACAGATGTGCAGCTTCACACAAAAGAATGGGAGAAGAGGCAGCAAGGACAGGGCAACCTTATATAGGAAAATGTCATGCTGGGCTTGTGGATTTTGCTGCACCAATTATTGTTGAAGGAAAATTAATAGGAACAGTTTTGGGGGGACAAATGTTAACTGAACCTCCAAAACCGCATGAATTTATTCAGATTGCAAAAGAAATAGATGTAGATGGAAATTCGCTTTCTGAATCAGCAAGAGAAGTTAACATTGTAGATCTAAAACATATAGAAAAAGCTGCAAATGTATTATTTATTGTTGTAAACTCACTTGCTAAAAATGGATACAATCAAATTCATTTAGATATGGTATCCAAAAAATTAGCAAATAATTTTATGCAAGTATCTGCTACAGTGGAAGAACTTTCTGCATCAGCAAATAATATTTCAACTCAACAAGAAGATTTGAATAGTGAAATTACTCAAGTAGGAGTAATAACAGAACAGATTAATAGTATACTTGATGCAATAAAAGGAATAGCAGCTCAAACTAAAATGCTTGGTCTTAATGCGTCTATTGAAGCTGCACGTGCAGGAGAAGTAGGAAAAGGATTTTCTGTTGTTGCAAAAGAAATAAGAAATTTAGCTGAAAATTCAAAAGAAACAGCAAAGAGTATTTCAGATTTAACAAATAAAATACAGGAATCAGTTAATGGAACAATAAAGAATTCTCAAATAACTCTAGATACAACGAAAGAACAATCAAAAGCAATGGAAGCGGTTAGCGAGAATATTCAAGATTCTGTATATATTGTAGATCAATTGGTGAATATGATGGATAATTTAAAATAAATATTTTTATCAAAAAAGTTATCTCAAAGTAATTTGAGATAACTTTTTTATATTTAATTATAATAATTTAGAATGCAAAGAAATTTTGATTATAATTGAGTTTTTATAATTTTAAATATTTGAGGCTATGAATTAATATTTATTAAACATGTTGAAGATAAAAATGCAAGGTGATATAATTGTGTTTACAGGTGTATATACACTTAAAAATTTAAGAAGAGGTGTAAATATGGGAACGGATTTAATACAAAAAATTTTAAAGTTAAAAAAAGAAAAAAATGCAGTTATACTTGCTCATTACTATCAACCAGCAATAATACAAGAATTAGCAGACTTTGTGGGCGATTCATATTATTTGAGTGAAATAGCTAGAGATTGTAAAGAAGAAGTTATAATGTTTTGTGGAGTTAGATTTATGGCTGAAAGTGCAAAAATTTTATCACCACAAAAAACAGTTTTGATGCCATGTGCTAGTGCAGGATGCTCTATGGCAGATATGGCTAGTGGAAAAGCATTGCTAGAGTTAAAGGAGAAATATCCTGAGGCTTATGTTGTATGTTATATAAATTCAACATGTAATGTAAAAGCTCATTGCGATGTTGCAGTAACATCTTCAAGTGCATTAAAAATATTGAAAAACATACCTAATAAACAAATAATGTTTTTACCAGATAGGAATTTAGGAGAATATGTTTCGGAGTTTTTCAAAGAAAAGGAGTTTATATTATGGGATGGATTTTGTAGATGCCATAATAAAATAAGCAAGGATGATATATTAAAAGTAAAACAGGAACATAATAATGCTAAGGTTTTAGTTCATCCAGAATGTCCAAAGGAAATTAGAGATATGGCAGATTATGTAGGAAGTACAAGTGGAATAATAAATTATGCAACTAATGATGATGGAAGTGAATTTATAATAGGAACAGAAGAAGGAATTTTACACGAATTAACAAAGAAAAATCCAAATAAAAAATTCTTTATTCCTGGAGATAGGATATGCTGTCAAGACATGAAAAAGACAACCCTTGAAAATTTGTATGATGCCTTATTAAATATGAAAAATGAGATGATTTTAGATGAAGATATTAGAATAAAAGCTCTAAAATCACTAGAAAATATGCATCTTTTAGGATCTGCAGAAGCTACAGTAATATTAGAATCGGAAGTAAGATAGGTGATTACTTATGAATAAATTTGTAGATGTATTAATAGTAGGCTCAGGGGTATCAGGTCTTTATTGTGCATTAAATTTAAGAAGTGATTTGAATGTATTAGTTGTATGCAAAGATAAAATAAGTTGTACTAATACTTATTTAGCACAAGGAGGTATATCTGTTGCAAGAGGTATAGAGGACATACCTTTATATATAGAAGACACTTTAAAAGCGGGAAAATATAAAAATGATGTTGAAGCAGTTAAAGTTTTAACATCAGAATCAATGGATAACATAAAACAATTAATAGATATGGGATTAAAATTTGATAGAAATGATGATGGAAGTTTAAATTTTACAAAAGAAGGTGCACATTCAATTAATAGAATAGTTCATACAAAAGATAACACAGGAGAAAGTACAGCTAACATCCTTATTGATAATGTAAAACATAGAGAGAATATAGCAGTTTATGAATATACTTATTTTATAGATATAATAGAAAGAGAGAATGAGTGTATCGGTGCTATATTAATAAAAGATGATGAACAAATAAATGTTTATGCAAAATCAGTAGTCCTTGCAACTGGGGGAATAGGAGGATTATTCAATAATTCAACCAATCAAAGAATACTAAAGGGTGATGGAATAGCAACTGCAGTAAAGCATAATATAGAGTTAAAAGATATAAATTATATTCAAATACATCCAACAGCTTTTTATGATAAGGAAATAGATGACAAAAGACTTTTAATATCTGAATCTTTAAGGGGAGAAGGAGGAAAGCTTACTAATATAAGTGGAGAAAGATTTGTAAATGAGCTTTTGCCTAGGGATGTAGTTTCAGAAGCAGTGTACAAGCAAATAAAAGAAACACAAACTCCCTATGTAAATTTAGATATAAGATTTTTAGGACGAGAATATATAATTAATAGATTTTCATCTATATATGAGGAATGTTTAAAAAGAGGAACAGATATAACTAGAGAATGTATTAAGGTATCTCCAGCTCAACACTTTTTTATGGGCGGAATAAAGGTTGATTTAAATTCATTGACATCTATGAAAAAATTATATGCAGTAGGAGAATCAAGCTGTACAGGAATTCATGGAGCTAATAGACTCGCAAGTAATTCTTTACTTGAAGGATTAGTATTTTCAAGGAGAGCTGCAAACTTAATAAATAGTGAAATAGACAATATAGAAAATAAAGTTTCAGTTGTAAAGAATATAGATAAGCCCTTAGAAAAACTATCAAGAGAAAATGAGGAATTGGTTAGAAATACGATAAAATCCATGGGAGGAAAATTAGATGATGAATTACTTAGTCATAGATAAAATAATAAGAGAATCACTTATTGAAGATGCACCAAATGGAGATATTACAACTAATGCAATTGTAGATGAAAATAGTATATCAACGGTTGACCTATTATGCAAAGAAGAAGGAATAATAGCAGGATTAGAAATCTATAAAAGAGTATTTGATATCTTAGGAGATGTGCAAGTTAAGCTGTGCAAAAAAGATGGTGATAAAGTATACAAAGCAGAGAAGATTGCATTTTTAAAGGGAAGTACTAGAAATATACTATTAGGAGAGAGAACAGCACTAAATTTATTACAAAGAATGAGTGGTATAGCAACTTTAACTAACAAATTTGTAAAAGAAATAGAGCATACAAAGACTAAATTATTGGATACAAGAAAGACTACACCAAATCTTAGAATATTAGAAAAATATTCAGTAAAAGTTGGTGGAGGATATAATCATAGATTTAATCTATCAGATGGAGTTATGCTTAAAGATAATCATATAGAAGCAGCAGGTGGAATAAAAAATGCAGTAGAGTTAGCTAGAAAAAATTCTTCTTTTGTTAGAAAAATAGAAGTTGAGACTGAAAGTATAGGAATGGTAAAACAAGCCTTAGAAGCAAAAGTAGATATAATAATGCTTGATAATATGAATTTAGACTTAGCAAAAGAAGTTGTAGAAATTATAAATAAAAGAGCATTAATTGAATTTTCAGGAAATGTTGAATTAAATAATATTAGGCAGATAGCAGAAATAGGAGTAGATTACATTTCAGTAGGAGCATTAACTCATTCAGCAAAAATACTTGATTTAAGTATGAAAAATCTTAAAATTTTAAATTGAACTACAGTATAACAGATGAAAGATAAAAATTTCGTCTGTTTTTTTGTTAATCAAAATAAGTATGTTAATACAGGAGATGCTACATAATATAGTAGTTTATTGAAGATAAATAGTTTAATTCAATAAGACTATTAAAATAATTTACTAATGATATTATAGAGAATAAAGTAATGATATAATATTAAAATAATAAGGAACATGAAAGAAAATAACAAGTACGAAATGCCCAAATTATATTTTATTAGAGAAGAATTTAGGTTGGTATCGTAGCTGGTTTGTTATGGAAATCTCATTACTAAGCATAATGCGAAATAGATTTAGCAGATGAACTTATTATATTTGAATGTGCCTAATAGAAAGGATTAATTTTAATGAAGATAAAAAAGCGGTTAACAATTTCTAATATTCTGATGTTAATTATACCTCTTGTACTTATATTTGGAGTTGCAAGTGCTATGAAAGAACCTTTTATGAAAATATATGATAAAAAAAATGAAGAGTTTAAATTAAAAGACCCTTATGCATATGCAATTCAAGATAAATTAAGATTTGAAATGGATAAAATTATTCGTAAAGAGGATTTAAATGATTTTATAGTAGAGGTTCAAAAATTTCTTGAGCCTAAGGGATATAATTTAATAGTAACATATGATGGTGAAATTGTTTCATCCGATATTACCGATGAAGATAGGAAGGCAATTTCTCAAATTGGAGATGATGTGGTTTTTAAGTCTAATTCTTTAGTACTTGAAATGAATTCTACATGCTTTGTTAAAAATAGCTTTAAAAAAGATAACAAAGTTATTAATGTTATTGCAATAAATTCATCATATGTTCCAGTAAGATTTAATATGAGAGATGAAATGAAAAATGTTATGTTTGGTTATATAGGTGTTGTGTTTTTAATTTCGATTATTATAATTACTATTACGAATGTTATATTAAGTTCTAAAATTTATAAGAAATTAATAAAGCCGTTGGAACTTCTAAGTTATGGTTCGGAACAAATTAAAGATGGAAATCTTGATTTTGAAATGAATTATGAGAGTGATGATGAATTCGGACAAGTGTGCAGTGATTTTAATGATATGAGATTACGATTGAAGGATTCGGTTGAAAAACAATTAAAATTTGAAGAAAATAGAAAGCAATTAGTTGCAGGAATATCTCATGATTTACGTACACCTTTAACAGCAATTAAAGGGTATGTAGAAGGGTTACGTGATGGTATAGCGAACACCCCTGAAAAGCAATTTAAATATTTAAATACTATTTATACAAAAGCATGTGATATGGATGTACTTGTTGATAGTTTGTTTTTGTTTTCAAAATTAGATACAGGAAGTTTTCCTTTTAAGTTTAATGTTATGAGTGCAAGTTATTATATTGAAAGTTTTTATAATATTGCTAAAAGTGAGTTTTATGGAAAAAACATTGATATTTGTTTTGAAAATAAGTGTAGTAATTTAACTAAGATAAAAGTGGATTTTCAAGAAATGAATAGAGTTCTTTTCAATATAGTGGAAAATAGTATAAAATATAATAATAATATTTTAGTAAAGACAAAAATATTATTATATGAAACCGATGATTCAGTAGTTATAGAAGTCAGTGATAATGGCAAAGGGGTATTAGATGAAGAACTTAAAAATTTATTTGTTGGTTTCTATCGTGGAGATACATCACGTACAAATCCTAGTGAGGGAAGTGGATTAGGACTTGCCATAGCAAAACGTATTGTGGAAGATCATGGAGGTAAAATTTCAGCATACAATATGAATGGACTTATAATAAAAATAATACTTCCAAAAGTAATTAAGGTGCATGAAAATAAATAATAAGTCCAAAGTTGCCATGTATATTTTTCATCAGGCAAGGAGGCGAATTGTCCTCATAGTGGGCCTATTAGGTCAATTTTCCGATGAGCAGCTAAGTGAAAGTCCAAATCTATGATTTTGTTTCTTGAACTTAGCTAACTCATTCATGAGTCAGCATCCTTTCTAAATAGATTTGGTGTGAATCGGTTAAGCAGACATCTCAAATCTATGATTTGATGATGGTCGCTCACTCAGAGAGCACTCAGTGAGCGAATGCGAGTCGAGCTTCCTCTGCTGACAAATTGACTTGTTATTTTTTGAATGTGCCTAAGTAAATATAATACTGGGGGAAATGTTAATGAAACGTGTGTTAATAATAGAGGATGATAAGAGTATTGCAGAACTTGAACAAGATTATTTAGAGATTAACGGATTTGAAGTTGAAATTGCGGAAACTGGATATATTGGGGTGGATTTTGCACTAAATAAGGAATTTGATTTAATTTTACTAGATGTAATGCTTCCAGGTAAGGATGGATTTAAGGTCTGTGAAGAAATAAGAAAAAGCAAGGAAATTCCTATTTTAATGGTTACTGCTAGAAAGGAAGATATTTACAAGATAAAAGGGTTAGGAATTGGAGCTGATGATTATATTGTAAAGCCATTCAGCCCTGGTGAATTAGTTGCTAGAGTAAATGCACATATATCAAGATATGAACGTCTTACAACAATTGATAAAAGTAATGATAATGAACATAATTCAATTAAAATAGGCAGATTGAAGATTTTAACTAAAGCGAGACGCGTATATATAGATGATGAAGAGATAAGATTAGCTAATAAAGAGTTTGAATTATTGTTGTTCTTATGTCTAAATCCTAATATTGTATTCTCCAAGGATAAATTATTAGATAGAATTTGGGGAACAGAATCTTTTGGAGATACATCAACAGTTACAGTACATATTAATAGAATAAGAGAAAAAATTGAAATAGATAGTAGTAATCCTCAATACATAGAAACAGTATGGGGAGCAGGATATAGATTTAATTTATAAATTAGGTATCTATAAGGAAATGCAAAATGAGAACTATATTTATAATTATGAATGCATAATGTTGGCAATTTATAATTACAAATATAGTTTTTTTATGCTTTTAAAATGTAGGTATATTTTACAGTTGTTTATATTTTGTTTATAAGTGGTTTATTTTAAAGTTATAAATTCAATTTATACTAGGAGATATATAGAATATAGAGAATTATTTTTAAATTTAGCAAATTTTTATTACATATAAAAAATAATAAATCAAATATGTAAAATAGGATAGCATAGTGAATTATTATTTTTGAATATGAAATAACAAACAACTTTAGAACAAATATAAATTTGAGGAGGACATACAAGTGAAAAAGACATTTATAATGTTTCTAATGATGTCATTAATGTTAGGTAACACATCTGCTGCATGGGCGGATAGTAGTAGCATTGAATTATCTTTAGACAATATAAAACCTATAATACTTGAAAATAATTTAGATATGCAAACAGCAGACAATAATGAGAAGAAAGCAGAAGAAGATTATAACAATCTTTTAGATGATGTAAATGATAAGGAAGATGAAGTAACAGCTAAAAAAACTGAAATAAGTAATTATAATACTGAAATAAGTAATTTCAAGCTTGCTGAAGATGGATCTAATAGTGATGATTTAACAACTTTAAAAACAAATCTTAAAACTGCAACTAATGATTTAAATAAATTAAATACTGATTTGGATACTTTGGAGCAACAAAAAACTACTAAGAGATATGCGGTTAAAACCGCAACTGTTACATATAATCAAACAGTGGAAAAAGCAGTATATGCAGCACAACAAGATTATATAAATTATCTATCTATATTAGAAGGCAAAGAAACAAAGGAAAATGAAATTAAAAGTAATGAAAGAGATTTAAGTGTTTTTAAGTTAAAGTATAGTCAAGGCTTCGCAGCTAAAAATGATGGTGATGCTTTTAATTTAAAGGAAACTACTTTAAAGAATGATTTATCACAAATAAATACTAAAGCTGATGTAGCTTTGAAAGATTTGAAGACTGTATTAGGTGTAGATCAAAATACAGAAATTAAATTTGATAATTCAATAGATAAAGATTTACAAGACATATTACAAATAAATTTCGATGAAGATACAAAAACAATGCTTGAAAATAATTTTAATATACAACTTCAAAATTTATCAATCGATGAGTTAAACAATAAACAAGATCAAGATGATTCAAGTGTAAGTGAGTATGAGATTGATAATTCTCAAATTTCATTGGAACAAAAAACTATTGATGCTAAAACAAATTTTAAAAGTCAATATGATGCGCTTATGACTTCATACAATACACTAAAAAGCGATTATGATGCTTTAAAAAATTATCAAACACAATTTAATACTATAAATGCTGAATATTCATATGGCTTCGCATCTAAACAACAAGTAGATGATTTAAATACTCAAATAGCGGATCAAAATTCTGTCATAGATAATCAAAAGAATCAATTATATTTAAATTATTTACATTATATTCAAATGAAGGAGGGATATTAAATTGAAGTTACCACTTAAGATAGGAAAGTCATTAAAAAAGGATGAAATAAGTGAAAAGGGAATAGAAACAAAAAACTTTTCTAAAAGTAAGATAAATAAAAAGGTTATCGGTGCAATATGCCTACTACTTATTGCAGGTGCAGGATTTACAATTTACAAGGTGAAGTTTGCTAAAAAAAGAAATACAGTACAAAGTAGTGTTAAATATACTAATCTTGAAAAAACAAATATTGCAACATCTATTAGTTCTTCTGGAGCTATAAAAAGTGGGGATTCTACAAATATATATTCAAATCTGGAATATAATGTTGCAAGTATTAATGTAGAAGTTGGAGATGTAGTAAAAAAAGGTGATGTTCTTGCAACAATAGATACTACAACCTTAGAAGAAGAAATTGCTGAGGCACAACAAACTCTTACTGCAAATCAAGCAAAGAATCAAGCAGCATTAGCACAATCGCAAAAAAATTATGATAATGCAAAATATTTATATGATAATAATTTAAATACAAATATAGTGAGTGCAGAAACAACTCTTAATAAAGATAAACTTGCGCTTGATGAAAGTAAGAAAACTTATGAATATAAAAATGAAATGTTAAAGAATGGAAGCGAATCACAAGATAATGTAAACCAAGCACAAATAAGTTATGAAAATGAACAAAAAGCTTGCAATCAAGATGAAGTTTCTTTAGAAGCAGCAAAGCTTTCAGCTCAAAAAGAGATAGAAAATTACAAAGCAGCATTGGATAGTGCACAAGCAGTTGTAAATGATAAAACTGCTCAATTAGCATTACAAGATAAGAAGAAAAAATTACAAGATGCACAAGTAATTGCAACCGTAGATGGAACAGTAACTAATGTAAATGCAGTAGTTGGTGTACAAGCCAGTGGAGCACTATTTGTAATTCAAGATTTAAGTAATCTAATAGTAAATGCAAGTGTTGATGAAACAAATGTTGCAAATGTAAAAGCTGGACAAAGAGCAGAAATAACAACAGATGCATCAGGTTCTAATATTATTGCAGGACAAGTTGTAAGCGTTGAACCAGTTTCTAGCACTGCTAGTGCAAGTACTAGTAGTACTAGCAGTAGCAGCAGTAATAGTAAAAGTAGTACTTCGACTAGCACTACAAGTAATTCAACAAGTAGTGATGTATCGTTTACTGTTAAAGTACAATTAACTGGTCAAAATGATAAGGTAAAGGTTGGAATGAATTCTGTAGTAAATATTATTACAGATGAAAAGAGCGATATATATTCAGTACCATATGCAGCTGTAATTAATAATAATGGGCAAAGTGAAGTTTATGCTGCAGAAAAACAAGGTGGACAATATGTTGTTAAAGAAATTCCTGTAACTAAAGGTATAGAATCTGCAGCTAATGTTGAGATAGAGGGCACGGATCTTTCAGATGGGATGATTATACTTAATGATCCATCAAATATATCACCAGGAAGTACTGTACCAATAAAATTAAAGTAGAGGTGAGTTTTTTTGAGTAAAAATATAATAGAGATGAAAAATATTATAAAGAGCTTTTATATAGGAACTCCAAATGAATTGAATATTTTAAAAGGAATTGACATTACCGTAAAAGAAGGGGAATTTGTATCTATTATTGGAACATCAGGTTCAGGAAAAAGTACTTTGATGAATATTATAGGTGCACTTGATAGAGCAACATCGGGAGAATATATGTTAGATGATACCAATATTAATGACATATCAGATGATGGTTTATCCGAAGTAAGAAATAAGCAAATAGGATTTGTATTTCAAACTTATAATTTAATACCAAGAAGTTCAGCATTGAAAAATGTTGAATTACCAATGCTTTATTATGGTGTGAATAAAAAAGATAGAAGACAACGTGCAGAAGAACTTTTAGAACTTGTTGGAATGAAAGAAAGAATGTCTCATCAACCTAATGAATTATCTGGAGGACAAAAACAAAGAGTCGCAATAGCCCGTGCACTTGTAAATAATCCTAGTATAATACTTGCAGATGAACCAACAGGAGCTCTTGACTCTGCAACTGGAAGAATGGTTATGGATTTATTTCATAAAATTCATGAACAAGAAGGAAAAACAATAGTACTTATAACTCATAATAATGAACTTGCAGATGAAACGGAAAGAATTATAACACTAAAAGATGGAAATATAACATCGGTAGCAGAGAATGAAAAGTATTATAGAAGATTCAAAGAAGAGGAAAAAATATGTTTATAAAAGAAAATATACTGCTTGCTATAGCAGGCCTTAAATCTAATAAAATGCGTTCATTACTTACAATGCTTGGAATCATAATAGGTATAGCATCTGTAATAGGTGTTGTTTCAGTAGGTAATGCAATGACGTCTTCTGTAACAAGTTCAATGTCTTCAATGGGTGCTACTAATATTACGGTTAATGTTCAAGAAAAAAGTACGACTAGTACAACAAATACTATTAATAAAAGCAATAGCAGTGATAAACAATCAGGTAGTAGTTCAAAAGGTGGCAATAAAGGATCACAGGAAGGCGGTAATTCACAAGGTGGAAATAAAGGCGCACAAGCTGGAGGCGGTGGATCATCAACATCTGGAATGTTAGGCGGCGGTGGTGGAATGCCAGGTGGCGGCGGTGGTCCTGGTGGTGGCCCAGGTGGAAGGCAAGGAAAATCCAGTAGTACTGAAAAAGATACAGATCTTATGACAATGGAGCAGATAAATGAATTAGAAGATAATTTTAGTGATAAGATAAGTACAATAAGTATGTCTGAAAATGGTTCTTCTGGTAAAGTTAAAAGTAGTAGCACATATGCTAATATAAGTACAATAGGAACAAATGTTGGATATCAAGATGTTAAAAGTATATCTATGAAGGAAGGAAGATATATTGCACAAAATGATATTGATCAGTCAAAGAATGTTGCAGTAGTTTCAGATAAATTGGTAACCAAAATATTTGGAGATAGTGTTGATCCAATAGGTCAAGATATTAAGGTGTATACATCAAATGCAATTTACACATATACTATAGTTGGTGTTTATACGTATAAAGCTTCAGGAACAAGTAGAACAACATCTGATGATAATTTAACAACTGATTTATATATTCCAGTAACAGTTGTAAAGAAAACTGCAACTAATAAAAATTATCAGACATTTACAATAAAGCCTAAAGACGGTGTTGATGTTCAATCATTTACAACAGAAGTTACAAGTTATTTATCTAAGTTGTATGAAAAAAATGAAAAGTTTGAAGCAGTGGCAAGTAATATGGAAAGTATGCTTGAATCGAGAACATCAATGATGAGTACAATATCAATTGCCATATCTGCAATTGCCGGAATATCACTTTTAGTTGGTGGAATTGGAGTAATGAATATAATGCTTGTCTCTGTTACTGAAAGAACAAGAGAAATAGGAACTAGAAAAGCACTTGGAGCCAAGAGTACTCACATACAAATGCAATTTATAGTCGAATCAATTATAATATGTTCAATAGGCGGTATTCTTGGAATACTGCTAGGTGTGATAATTGGTACAATGGGTTCAAAAGCAATGGGATATGCAGCAGCAATATCGCCAGTGGTAATTTTGATAAGTTTCACATTTTCAATGTTTATTGGTGTATTCTTTGGATATTATCCAGCTAAGAAGGCAGCAAAACTTGATCCAATTGAAGCGTTGAGATATGAATAGTAAAGTATGGATAATTAAAAAGGATGGATATTTTATGAATAAAAGTATTAAGCATGTAGTAGTTTTAACACTTGCTATAGGCGTATTCTCGGTAGTTGAACCTGTTAAATATTTGAATTTAACTAATGAGAAAGTGTATGCTTCAACAGATAATAGTGATCTTTTGAGTAAAATTTCTTTAAGTGATGGTAGTATTAGTTTTAGCAGAACCACAACATCATATGATGTACATGTAAAATCTTCAGTTGAATATGTAACAATTAAAGCAGTACCGGCAAATACAGATTATACTACAGTAACGATTGATGGAGAAACAGTTACTGAAGGCAGTGAATATAAAACAGATGTAAAATTAGATAAAGGTGAAAATACAATTAAGATAAAAGTTATAAATGGAAGTAGAACAAAAATTTATACTTTAAATATAACTAGAGGCAGTAGTTCGAGTTCTGCAGATTTAGATGAGGAGATAAATGATGTTCATTTATCATCGGTTGAATTAAGTGATGGAAATATTGATTTTTCTTCGACACAATATTCTTACGATGTTAATGTAGATTCATCTGTTGATGAACTTGGAGTTACTGCAACACCACAAGAAGATTCTTATAATGTTATAATTAATGGGACAGAAGTTGATGAGGACGATAACTACAAAAGAAAAATAAAGTTAGAAAATGGACAAAACACTATAACTGTAAAAGTTAAAAATAGTGAAGATGATAGTGAAAAAACATATACACTTAATGTAACAAGAGGAGATGCAGAGCAATCAAATTCCAAATCTTCAACTTCAGATCAAGTTGAAGATTTACATAAGGGAAATGTTTTTCTAAAATCATTGAATGTTGGAAGTGATAATGTAGATTCTCTAACAAGTCAAAATATTTACAATTTATCAGTTAAAGATAATTTGCAAGAAATAACAATTGAAGCAAAACCAGAAAATGAAAATTATGTAGTAACAATTGATGGTACAGAAGTAAGCAATGATAATTATAATTATACTAAAAATATATCATTGTTTAGAGGAAAAAATGCAATAAGGATAGAGGTTAAGAATCCAGATAATGATGAACAGAGGACATATATATTAAATATAGTAAGAGGAACTGAAACAAATACATCTGACGATAAAGACGTAATATTAAAAAATATATCAGGAAAATGTAGTCAATGGGTTAAGAATAACAATCAGTGGATGTATAATGATGAAACAGGAACGCCATTAAAAGATTCATGGTTTACTGATAGGAGCAATGGAAACACGTATTATTTACAAGATGATGGAATAATGAAAACTGGATGGTTAAACAAATTTGATAAATGGTACTATTTTAATCAAAGTGGTATTATGAAAACTGGTTGGCAATGTATAGATGGTAATTGGTATTATTTAAATACATCAGGGACAATGCAAACGGGCTGGATTAATTTAAACGACAAATGGTATTACTTATATGATTCAGGGATAATGGCAAAAGATACAACAATTGATTGTTATGCATTAGATTCAAATGGTACGTTGGTAAATTAATTGAATAATTTTGTAAGTGAAATTTTTAAATGGCTACAAAAAAGTTTTGGTCTTTTTTAAGTTGAATAATAATTAATGATAAAAGTAGTTGGAATATTGATATGCTCCCTTTATAGTAGACAGTTAAAATAATAAAACTGTTTCTATAAAGGGGGTGTTTTTTATGGGCAGAAAAGAAAAAGTTTCTATTGAAGAAAAGCTAAGAGCTATTAAATCTTACCTATCAGGTGAAAAAAGTGCTGCACAAATATGTTCTGATTTTAGCATCCATAATCAATCATTTAGGAATTGGATTCGTAAGTATAATATGAATGGTGAAAACGGATTAGTTGTTACTCATAAAAATAAAATTTATTCAGAAGAAATCAAATATATGGCAATTCATGATTATCTTGATGGCAACGGTTCATTGGAAAATATATGCACTAAATATGAAATTCCATCAATTTATAGTCTCCAACAATGGATTAAGAAGTATAATAGTCATAAGATATTTAAATCTCACAATAAGCAAGGGGATAGAATTATGACTAATGGAAGAAAAACCACTTATGAAGAAAGAATTGAGATTGTTGCATTCTGCATTTCGAATAATGATGATTATCAAGCCACTGCTGATAAATTTAAGGTTTCTTATCAACAAGTTTATACATGGGTAAGAAAATATAAATCTAATGGATATGAAGAGTTAATGGACCGTCGCGGTAAGCGTAAAGAGCCTGAGGAGCTTACTGAGTCTGATAAATTATCAGCACAACTAAAACTTATTGAAGCAGAAAATAGACGTTTAAAGATGGAGAATGATTTCTTAAAAAAATTGAAGGAAGTAGAAAGAAGGCGATAAGCACTAGAATCATCCAAGAATATAAATATATTTCTATAAAAGAATTACATGAGGAAAATGGCTATCCAATAGCTGATTTATGCAATTTAGCTAGTATTGCACGATCATCTTACTACAAATGGATTAACCGTTCAGAGACTGAATTAGATAAAGAGAATTCAATAATACTAAAAGAAATTGTTAAGCTTTATGAAGATGTACATGGTATCTATGGATACCGTCGGATAACAATGAATATAAATCGACTTCTTAATAAACAGTATAATCATAAACGAATTTATAGATTAATGAAGTCTATTAACATGAAATCAGTTATAAGAAAAAAGAGAAAGTCTTATCTACAAAGTACTCCACAAATAACGGCAGAAAACAAATTAAATAGAGAATTCTATGCAAAGAAACCAAATGAAAAATGGTTAACAGATGTTACTGAGTTTAAGATACTTAATGGTCAAAAGGCTTACCTCAGTGCAATATTTGATTTATCTGATAAAAGCATTATTTCTTATGTGGTCGGTCACTCAAATAACAATCAACTTGTTTTTGATACACTTGACTTAGCAGTAATTGCTAATCCGACTGCAAAGCCACTTTTTCATAGTGATAGGGGATTTCAATATACTAATAGAACTTTCAAGGCTAAACTTGATAAGATTAATGCAACTCAAAGCATGTCACGTGTCAGTAGGTGTATCGACAACGGACCAATGGAAGGTTTTTGGGGAACTCTCAAATGCGAGATGTATTATTTGCAAAAATTTTATACTTATGAAGAATTAAGACAAGCGATTGATGATTACATAGTATTTTATAATACAAAGAGGTTACAGAAAAATTTAAAAGGTCTGACTCCAATTGAATATCGAAATCAGACCTTAGCTTCATAATTTTTTTATTTTTTCATCTGTCTACTTGACAGGGGGCAGTTCATATAATATCAACTGCTTTTTTTAATATTTATTGAGTTCTATAAAAATTGTAATTATCCTAATATGTAAAAAATATATAATTAAGTAAAAATAACAATATTATTGGAAAAATCTAATTTATTATATTGAAATTTGCCACAAAAAGTGTAATAATGTTTATTAGAAGATTAAAACTTTATAATGATAATAGTACACTTACTGAAAAGTAGGGCCACAAAGCTATGAGTCTAAGGAAAATTTTATTTTCTATGATTGTCAGGTTGCCAAAATATAGTTAAATTCATGAATTTTATATTTGTTTTAACTTTGGTGTCTATATATAATAGGCACCTTTTAATTTAAAATATACAATAATTGCACATAGGTATAAGAGATTATTTTTGGTATTATACTGTGCTTAATAGCCAATAAAATCGTATAGTTAATGATTTTGTATTGAGAGGAGGATTGATTATTTTTATTACGATTTTAATAATCAAACTAACATATGAATAAAATAAATAATTTACTGAACGAAGTGGAATGCATTGTTAATAATGGGATAACTAAAGAGGGTGTTATTAAAATCTTAAATACTTTAAAATGTTCTTTTCCGATTGAAATATTGGATGAACTTAAATTGTATGGAGATTATTTGCCTAAAAATCAAGAAATAGGTTTTTCACAAGAAAAGAGATATTTGCATTTTTTATGGGATGCATTGGATAAATCTCCGATGTGCCTTGCAGCTAATTTTTCTATTCCATTTAGAAGGATATTAGCAAACAAATTATTTAAATCATGTGGAAAGAATTTTGTGGCGGAGGAAAATGTTCGTTTTAATGTTCCAGATAACATTGAAATAGGAGATGACGTGTTTCTGAATAGGGGGGTATTTTTAGATTCAAAGGGAGGCGTAATATTAGGGGATTCAATTGTAATAACTGAGGGGGTAACAATATTTACTCATTCACATACTGAAGATGATCATGAATTAAGGACTTATGCTCCTGTAATTGTAAAGGATTATGCTAAAATATATTCGAATTCAACTATATTGCCAGGAGTTACAATTGGAAAGCAATCAATAGTAGCTGCGTGTTCTCTACTAGATAAAAATGTAGAGGATAATGCTTTAGTGGGAGGTGTGCCTGCAAAGGTTATAAGAGGAAGAAAAAATTTAGATAAGAATGAAGAAGAATTAAATCATATATGGTTTTATAATAACGAATTTCAAAAATAAAATATATACAAGTAAAATTTTTAATATTTATAAGGGGATTAGAAAATATGAAAATGTCTTTTAAATCTAAGTTTATGTTGTTAGTTTTACCATTAGTTATAGTTGGCTTATTGTCACTAACAGGAATTGCATATGTTAAATTTAACAAGATAATCGAAAAAGAAATAATGGATTCAATGTCAATGAGAACGACTGAAGCTACAGATCACATCAATACTTGGTTGACAGGAAGACTTGGGGAAGTACGTGAAACAGCTCAAAATCCTATGATGAAACGTATTTTAGAAAGTAATCCTAGTCTGGACTTAAGCAAAGATGATGAATCTACAAAATTGATAGATGAACTAAATCTATCTAGATGGCAATTTATTAAAGATACATATCCAGATCAATATGCAGCTTTACATATTGTAAATTCATTACCTAAAGATCAATGGAATAATGCTGATAGTTTAACTAAGCTTACAGCACGATATGTTAATGTAAAAGATGGACAATGTAAAACTTCTCCTTGGGCAAAGGCAGCAGTAGCAGAAGCATCAGAAAGGTTTTCTCAAAATGGTGGTGTTCCTTATGATGTTATATTAAAACCAGCATATTCTGACGCATATTCAGCTAATATGGTACTAATGCTTGCATGGCAAAAGGATGAGAATGGTAATGTTGTAGGTGGTGCCGGTGCGAGTTTAAAAATAGAAGCTATACAAAAGATAGTAGAAAATGAGAAGTATGGACAAAAGGGATATGGAATGTTATTAGCAAAGGATGGTACTTTTATTGTTCATCCAAACAAAGATTGGGCAATGAAAGAAAAGATTACTACAGTTAATGATCCTGAGCTTACAAAATTAAGTGAACTTATTGCGAGTGGTAATCCTGGAATATTCCGCTTTGGTGAAGGAAACGATAGGAAAATTGCATTTTACGCTAAGGCTCCAATAGCTGATTGGACTGTAGTTAATGTAGTTTATGAAAATGAACTTTTTGCTGCATCTAATAAGTTAATAATAATTATGTTAATAATAGCATTAGGAATTACAATTGTTTTATCATTAGCTATATACTTAGGAGCAAGTAAACTTGTTAAACCATTAACTCGTCTTAGTAATTTTGCTAATAATGTATCTACTGGAGATTTAAGTGGTTCTATAGAGGTTGAATCGCAAGATGAAATTGGAAGCCTTGCCACAGCATTTAATAATACAGTACAAGCACTGAGAAGTATATTAACGGATATAAACACGGAGTCTCAAAAGGTTAATAATCTTTCAAGTGATCTTGCAGCTTCCTGTAAAGATTCTAGTGTGGTGACAACTGAAGTTTCTAAAGCTATACAAGTTGTTGCAGAAAACACTACTCAACAAGCAAGACAAGTCGCTTTATCTACAGATAAGACTGTTGAGATGAAAGAGACAAGTGAGAATGTTACAAGTAAATGTAATTATATGCTTGAAAAGGCTGAGGAATCGCATAATATAAGTGCTGTAGCTTTTGAAGCTGTAGATAAAGCAGTAAACAGCATGAAAATAATTGTTGAAAACAATAATGATAATTTAAATGAAAGTAAAATATTACTTGCAAAATCATCTGAGATTGGTAAAATTGTTGAGGTTATTACTAGTATTGCAGATCAAACTAATTTACTTGCACTTAATGCAGCTATTGAAGCAGCTCGTGCAGGAGAACAAGGTCGTGGTTTTGCTGTTGTTGCTGATGAGGTAAGAAAGCTTGCAGAACAGTCATCTGTTGCAGCTAGTCAAATATCTAATCTTATTAATGGCATACAACAACAGATTCAATGTATAACTGATAGTATGAATACTGGTTCTAAGGAAATTACAAGTGGTATGGAGACAGCATTACAAGCTGAAACGCATTTTGAAGATATTGAAAAAGCTATCAGTAATATTTTTAATGTTGTTCGTGATGTATCTTCTGCTACAGAAGTAATGATTGAAACAGCAGAAAGTACTGTTACAGAAATGAAAGAAGCATCATTTATTTCAGAGCAGACGGCATCTGCAACTGAAGAAGTATCTGCATCTGCGGAAGAACAATCTGTTGCCATGGATGAAATTGGAAATACTGCTACTCAATTATCAAAACTTTCAGACAGACTTAATGAATTAGTAACTAAATTTAAGATTTCTGATGATAATTAGAGATAAGAATTAAGTAAAGTTTTAAAATTATATAGAATTCGTTTTAAAGAAGTTTATGAATTATATAAAATCAAAAACGATAAGATTAATTTATAATTCAGATGTTTTATTAAAATCTCTTGCAAGTTTTTTAGCTAGCAAGAGATTTTTTTTTATTAGTAAAATGCAATTGTTTGTTTCAAATGAAACAGAGAATATATTTAAATTAAAGTATACTAAAGACAATAAATCAAATATATAAAATTATATTAGGATGGTGAATTTTATGATAAGAAGAGTTATTAAAATAGATGAAGAAAAATGTAATGGGTGTGGACTTTGTGCAAGTGCTTGTCATGAAGGTGCTATTAGAATAATAAATGGAAAAGCTAAGTTATTACGTGATGATTATTGTGATGGACTTGGTGATTGCCTACCTTCATGTGCAGCTGGTGCTATTACATTTGAAGAACGTGAAGCAGCACCATATGATGAAGAAGCAGTAAAGAGAAATATTGAAGAAAGAAAAGTAAAACAAGAAAATACAGATAAAAATCAAAAAATATCATTTGGATGCCCAGGAGCTCAAGCAAAAATGATAACGCGTAATAAAATAAACATTAAAAAAGATGAAGATATTAGTGCCATGTCATCACAATTAAGTCAATGGCCAGTACAGATTAAACTTGTATCTCCTAAGGCAGGATTTTTTAATAATTGTAGTCTACTTATAGCAGCTGATTGTACAGCTTATGCATATGCAAATTTTCATAATGAGTTTATTAGAAATAGAATCACATTAATAGGATGTCCAAAACTTGACGAAGTTGATTATTCAGAAAAGCTTTCAGAAATTTTTAAAATAAATAATATAAAAAATATTACAGTAGTTAGAATGGAAGTACCATGCTGTGGTGGAATAGTAAATGCAGTAACAAATGCATTAAGATCAAGTGATAAAATGATTCCATGGCAAGTAGTAACTATTTCAACAGCAGGAGAAATTATTGAGTAAAGAAATGTAAATTTAATCATGTCAATAGATGTTGTAAAATGCCCAGGGTTTGGCAAAAATTAACCGAAAGAGAATACATATATGTTTCGCATACTAGAAGAATTTCGCTGGGCATATCTAAATGGAAAGCTGCATCCATTTCAGAGTGCTCCCAATGCAAGATTGGGACAATCTAAAAATGGAACAACTCTCCATTAAGATATGCCAACAGCTTATTTTTCAATGTATGCTTCACATATATGTATTCTCTTTCTTTGTATTGCAATAACTTTGAGTATCTTGCATATAGATACCCAATCTAAATTTATCTCATGCCAAGGAGTATGTGATAAATAAAATTTTATTTTAAAGTTATAATAAGAGAACATGCATAAACTGAAATATTTGGTATTACAATCAAACATATTTAACTAACTTGACTTGGATACTAAATTAAGCAATTTTGCAAAATGGTTTAAACCAAGGTCTATTAGATATTAAAGATTAAATTATATATATTGTACTCGATTTTTTGTATAAATTTGATTTGTATTGTGGAATCATTCTATACTTATTTTAACATAAAGTCTCATAAACAGAGAAATTGGCCACATATTTGTGGAGTAGGCATTGAAAATAAGCTGTTGAAATATTTTAATGTTAGGTTGTACTACTTTAGTTTGTCTAAATTTTATATTTGGAGCAAACTGAAGTAGTACAACCTAACATTTAGATATTGCCAGCGAAATTTTCTTAGTACTATGGAACAAATATGTGGCTAATTTCGGTTAGCATTACGAAACTTTAATATTTTACAACACTGGCAAAATAACTATTTAAAGTTTATTTGAAAAAACTATACCTATTTTAGTATTTAAAGAATATTAATATTATATACTATTAATTTAAGGAGGAGACTACTTTGGAAATGCAACTAAAATAGAGAATAGTAAATTCAAAGTGGGATAAGGTATGAAGAAAGAGTTAACTCCAAATGAAATTATTTTTTGTGCATCATGTAAGGATGCAATAAAACAGAGTAGTATCAATAGAATACCGGAAGTTATGACTACATTAAATAAAATAAAGAAAGCTTTAACTATTGATAAAGATGGGTACAATATATATTATGTAGATTCATTTTCAAAAGAAAAATTAGAATTTTTACAAAAATATATTGATGGTATATATGAAAATTATCCGGCTCCTAAGGATATTTGCTATGTAACATCTCAAGAAAAAATAAAACCAATAGTTTTATTTTTGCAAAATGGTAAAGGTACCTTGTTAAAAGATATGATTGAAGATATTAAAGAAAAATATCTTAAGTGTATAGTTGATTTTTATAGTAGTTCTTCAGATGATGAAAAAGAGAATATACTAGAAGAAATAAATGAAAAAAGAAATAGTTATATATCTGCATTGATGGCTATGGCTAAATCTAAAAATTTTGATGTTAAATCAACTAGTGGTGGATTTGTATTTATTCCTTTAAAGGATGAAGGCATTGAGATGACTCAAGATGAGTATGATGAATTAGAAAATGATACGCAAGAAAGCATTGAAAAACAAGCATCAAATTTAAAAAAAGAAGCAGAGGCTATTTTAGAGAAATTAAAGGATATTGAATTAAAATCAATTGAAAAACTTAAAGATTTGTATAGAATTTATATAAAAGATTCTATGCAAAAATACAAAGATGATCTTTTACTAGAATTCATATCCGACGACAGTGTATATAGATATTTAATAGAAACATTTGATTATTTAGAAGATGAAATAATAGAATGTTATACAATAAATTTAGAAGATGATGAAGAGGATATACAGAAAATTTTCTCGAAGTACGTAGTGAATGTAATTGTTGATAATTCAGAGCTGCATCATCCAAAAGTGATTTATGAGGATGATCCAACTATTGGTAATTTAATAGGAAATATTGAATACAGGAACAATAATGGCGGATATACTACAGATATATCATTAATTACTGCTGGAAGTTTAGTAAAAGCCAATGAAGGCTGTTTAATAGTGCGATTATCATCGCTAATAAATAGTCCATCAAGTTATTATTATTTGAAGAAAGCGTTAATTCATGGACAAGTAGATTATAGTTACACAAGAAGTTATTTGGATGTGCTATCGATTACTGGATTAAAACCACAGCCTATTCAAATTAAGTTAAAAGTTATATTAATAGGAGATTACGAAAGTTTTGAGATATTATATGATAAAGATGAGGATTTCAAGAGAATATTTCCATTAAGAATTGATGCAGATAGTGATATAAAATACAATGAAATTGTAAGAAATGCTATCATAGGGATGGTTAAGAATAAAATAAATAAAGATAATTTATTAAATGTAACTGATGATGCATATGAAGAAATAATAAAATATTTAGCTAGAGTTGTAGGGGAACGAAACAAAGTATCTGTTGATGATTATTATATAAATAAATTGCTATATCTATCAAATAATAATGCAAGGATAGCAGGTAAAAAAAATATAGATAAGCAAGATATAAGAGATATTGCTTATGAAGAAGAGAAAATTTTAGAAGAGGTAATGGATAGTTATAAAGATAATAAAATTCTTATAACTACTAGTGGTAAAAAAGTAGGAATAATAAATGCATTAGCAGTAGTTGGAACATCTTGTTATAGTTTTGGAAAGCCTATGAGAGTTACTTGTTTAGCACTTCAAGGTGAAGGAAGAATAATTGATATTCACAAAGAGTGCAGATTGAGTGGAAATATTCATGAAAAATCAATAAGCATATTAAAAGGACTTGTTAGTTCTTTGATAAGTCCTTACGAAAAGCTTCCAGTGGATCTTCAATTAAGCTTTGAGCAAACTTATGGAATGATTGAGGGGGATAGTGCATCTGTTGCTGAAATAATTTGTATTTTATCTGCTTTAAGTAAGAAAGGAATAAGGCAAAATATTGCAGTAACAGGTTCAATAAACCAACTAGGGGAAATTCAACCTATTGGAGGAGTTAATGAAAAAATAGAAGGGTTTCATAAAGTGTGCAGTATAATAGGTGAAGTTGAAGGAACAGGTGTATTAATTCCAAGTACAAATGTAAGTGAATTAATATTAAAATCAGAAGTAGAAGAAGATATTAAGAATAATAAATTTCATATTTATACAATGGACACATTAGAAGACGCTATTGAAGTATTAATTCTAGATGAAGGGGAATCAGTAAAGAGCTTTTTTAAAGAAATAGAAGATGAGATTTTAAAGTATAAAGGTGGAAAAAAGAAAAACAAATAGATAAGAATAAGTTATTGTGAAAGATGCCTTAGGTTAATAGAAAAATAATCTAAGGTATTTTTCTATGTAATTAGAAAATAAAAATACATAAAATGGAATAAAAAGTTTGACTACGAATAAATTAGTATGTTAAAATATGGTAAAAAGGATAGAAATTAAATCAAGATGAGGAGGTGAAGGATGGATATTTTAAAATAGTATTTTAAAATATTCTAATTAATATGTATTTAAGTTTTGAAAAGCAAGGAGAAACTTTAGTTGCAAGTCTTAGTGGAGAGTTAGATCATAATAGTGCTGAAGAGGTCAGAGTAAAGATTGATAATAAGATTGATATTGATAATATAAAAAAAGTTGTGCTAAATTTTTCGGGTGTTACTTTTATGGATAGTTCAGGTATTGGTGCTGTAGTTGGAAGATATAAGAAACTATGTAATAAGGGTGGAAATCTTTGCATTGCTGAGGCAAATAAAAATGTTGATCGAATATTTGAATTAGCAGGTTTATATAAGGTTATTAATAAATATAATACTGTAGATGAAGCAGTAAGGTGCATTTAGATGGAGGGGTTATCATGTCTGATAATAAAATGAGTGTGGAATTTGTAAGCAAATCCCAAAATGAAGGTTTTGCAAGAGTTGCTGTTGCAGCTTTTGTTGCTCAATTAGATCCAACAATAGATGAAATAAGTGATGTAAAAACAGCAATATCAGAAGCGGTTACTAATTCTATCATACATGGATATGAAAATAAGGAGGATGGTATAATCCGAATTGAGGCAGACATTCATGATAATGAAGTAACTATAGCAATTGTTGATAAAGGAATTGGAATTGAGGATATTGGAAAAGCTATGGAGCCATTGTATACATCAAGACCTGATTTGGAAAGGTCAGGTATGGGATTCACAGTAATGGAAACATTTATGGATAATTTGAGTGTAGAGAGTAAAAAGGGCGTGGGTACAAAGGTGGTAATTAAGAAGAAATTTAACGTAGTAAGTTAGGTGAAATAGAATGGAAAAAGAGAATTTAAAACGAGAGGATTATAATTATGATCAAAACCCAGAATTGTTGTCATTAGCTAGAGGTGGTGATGGTGATGCTATGAATAGGTTGATAGAAATGAATTTACCATTAGTATCATCAATAAGCAAAAAGTTTTTAAATAGGGGATATGATTATGAGGATATATTTCAAATAGGTTCAATTGGGTTAGTTAAAGCAATAAATAATTTTGATTTAACTTATAATGTTAAATTTTCAACTTATGCAGTTCCTATGATTATAGGAGAAATTAAAAGATTTTTGAGAGATGACGGAATGATAAAGGTGAGTCGTAATGTTAAAACGTTATCGAGAAAAATTCATTTCTACAAAGAACAATTAACAAAAAACCTTAAAAGATCACCTACCATAGATGAGCTTGCAGATTATGCAGGCGTAGATAAAGAAGAAATTTTATTTGCGATAGAGTCTGCAAATAGTCTTCAATATTTATATGATACAATACATCAGGATGATGGTGCACCAGTTCTCTTAATAGATAAATTAAGTGAAAAAAGTGATGATAATGATAATCTAATTGAAAGAATAGCGCTTAAAGAAGCATTAAGAAGCTTAGATGAAAAAGCAAGACAAATCATAATGTTAAGGTATTTTAAGGATAAGACACAAGTTCAAGTAGCTAAAATGCTTGGTATAAGTCAAGTTCAAGTATCCAGAATTGAAAAAAAGGTACTCTCTCAAATGAAAAAAAAGTTGGAAGAAGAATAGTGAGTTAAAATCATTATAAATTAAAGTTTAAATTTTATAATGTAAACAAAGTATAGGACATATATATGCAAAAATAGATGATAAAATTTTGCTAGATATATTTAATTAAGTTTTATGAAAATTTAAGATTATTACTAAGTAATAGATTGTAGTAATCTAATATCATAAATATCAATAATTATATATCAAAAGTCAAGTTTTATGTCTAATAAGTATGTAGATGTTCTATTTTTTTATTATTAAATATATTTCCATAAAGTAACATAGTTAATTTTTGAATATTTACAAATAATAAATGTATAGTTAGGCGTAATTAAAAAATAATAAACCAGTATACGGCCCTATTTTGCATTATATTGTGTTGTGAATTTTGGTTAATAGTTCGCTATTAATTGCAATTTTCTACTTGTGTGACACAAAATATACGTGGCATTCTTTGGGCTATGATTGTCTTTCGTGTGCATCAAAAAGGAGTGTGAATTATTTTGAGTAACAATAAAGAAATAAAAGAAGCGATAATAAAAAAGAAATATGAAACTATGGCTAATGAAGTAGCACCAAAATCTAAAATAATGAGAGATTGTTTAAGAGCTTTTTTAGTTGGTGGTTTGATTTGTGATGTTGGTCAGATTATTTATAATATAGCAATTAACTATGGAATTTCAAAAGATCAGGTTAACAATATTGTACCTATTATAATGATTTTTTTAGGAGCACTTTTAACTGGAACAGGACTGTATAGTAAATTAGCTAACTTTGGTGGAGCGGGTACTGTTGTTCCTATAACAGGTTTTTCAAATGCTGTAGTTGCACCAGCTATAGAATTTAAAAAGGAAGGATTTATATTTGGAGTTGCAGCAAAGATGTTTACAATTGCTGGACCTGTTTTAGTTTATGGAATAGGTACATCAGTTATTGTTGGAATAATTTATTACATAACTATATTATTTTAGGGAGTGTTTTGATATGACAATAAAGAAGAAAAAAATAGGTGGGCAAACTGTAAAATTAGAAAATCCGCCTAAAATAATATCAACATATTCAATAGTAGGGCCAAAGGAAGGTCAAGGTCCATTAAGCTCATATTTTGATCAAATATTAAATGATGATACATGTGGAAAAGAAAGTTTTGAAAAAGCAGAAAGTCAAATGATGTTTACTGCTATTAGTGAAACATTAAAAAAAGCAAAACTTAAAGAGAAGGATATTGACTATTTATTCTCTGGCGATCTATTAAATCAAATAATTTCCTCAACTTTTGCAGCAAGAGAATTTAGTATACCATTCTTTGGATTATATGGAGCATGTTCTACTATGTCAGAATCTTTAAGTTTAGCTTCTATAATCATGGATGGAGGTTTTGCTGATTATGTAGTTGCTGCAACATCTTCTCACTTTAGTTCAGCAGAACGACAATTTAGATTTCCTCTAGAGTATGGTTCGCAAAGAGCTCAGACATCTCAATGGACAGTAACTGGATCAGGTGCTTTAGTACTTGGACATGAGGGCAAATACCCACAAGTAACTTATGTAACAACAGGGAAAGTAAAAGATTTTGGACAAAAAGATGCAAATAACATGGGAGCTGCAATGGCACCAGCAGCAGTAGATACCATAGTAAGTCATTTTAAAGATACAGGAAGAAAACCAAGTGATTATGATATTATAGCAACAGGGGATTTGGGAAAAATAGGAAGAGAATTAACAGATAAGTTAATGGATGAGTATGGATATAATATTAGACAACAGCATATTGATTGTGGAGAGATTATATTTGATAATGAAAAGCAAAATACTAAAGCAGGTGGAAGTGGATGTGGATGTTCAGCAGTTGTATTTACTGGGTATTTATATAAGAAATTAATGAAGAAAGAAATAAGAAAAGTGTTATTAGTTTCAACAGGAGCGCTTATGAGTACAACATCATCACTTCAAGGTGAAACTATTCCTGGAATAGCACATGCAGTTGCTATTGAGATGAATTAATTATTATAAATAAAGCTTTATAAAGTCTTATATTTACATATATCTTATTAAAATAAGAACATGAAAGGATGGTATAAGAATATGGATTATGTAAAAGCATTTATTGTTGGAGGACTTATCTGTGTAATAGGTCAAATATTAATAGATACAACTAAATTAACAGCTGGTAGAATATTAGTGGTATTTGTCAGTCTAGGAGTAATAGTAGGTGCTTTTGGATGGTATGATAAATTAATTGAATTTGGTGGTGCAGGTGCCACAATTCCTCTACCTAGTTTTGGAAATTCATTAGCAAAGGCAACATTAAAAGAAGTAAAAGAAATTGGGCTTTTAGGAGCATTTACTGGAGGAATAAAAGGAGCTGCGGCAGGAATTACAGCAGCAATATTTTTTGGATATTTAATGGCTCTTATATTTAATCCAAAGACTAAAAAATAAGTATTAAGTATTAGATATAATATGACGAAAATAAACAGGTGATTTAATTTTGCCTTTTCTTGCATGAACACGTATAATTATACTATTAATAGAATAATTAATAATGATTTAGCATGATAAGTCATCTAATAATTTTAAATAACTAATTGAGGACGGGGGGAGAATTTTGGAGAAATATTGTATTAATTCTTGGACGAAAATAGTTGAATGGTTTGATAGTGATATTCAACTAGGTATTAGTGATAAGGATTGTGCTGCAATAAGGCAAAAATATGGTGGAAATAAAATGGATTTACCAAGTGCAAATAAACTTTATGTGCATATGTTTAATGCATTAAAACAAAAAGTTTTAATGTTACAGTTAATTATTTTAATAATTTTACTTTTGCTAAAATATTATTTATTTAGTTCGGTTGTAGGAGGATTTTTAATATTAAATTTGTCAATAGCAATATTACATACTATAAAAAGAAATAAGGAAATTGTTCGTTTGCAAAAACTAGCCTCTACAGAAGCGATAGTTATAAGGGATGGAATTGAGAAAGTTATCAAGTCTGATGAATTGGTAGTAGGAGATATGGTTAAGTTTTTTACAGATTCTATTATTCCAGCAGATTTAAGAATAATAAATGCAAATGACGTAAAAGTTGATGAAAACTTTATAACTGGAGATGAGCAGCATAAGAAAAAAAATGAACAGAAAATAATAGGAAGCATTGATTCCTTGAAAGAAATGCAGAATATATTATTTAAGGGATCTAAAATTGAATGTGGTAACGGATTAGGAATAGTTATTGCAACAGGAAAGTCAACTCAGTTAGGAAGAATACTTGCGATGTTAATATATTCAAGTAGTAGAAAACATAATTTCGCAGAAATGATTTTTAAAAAAATGGAAAAGGATTTATTAATTTATTTATTAGCAATTATAAGTTTAGGTTCATATTTTATATATTTTGGACAAGATATACAAAAAAAATGTGTAGCAACAGCATTATTTGCTCTTGGATGTTTACCATTTGGAATAATAGCTTTTCTTAGTTTTAAAGGTGTAATTAAGAAATTCGCAAATGAAAATGTTGATATTCTTAACTTTTCTGTATTTAATTTAATAAAAGATGTAAATATTTTGTTTTTAGATAAAGTTGGAGCTATAAGTAAAAAAGAAATGGTAGTTAAAAAATTATTTATTAACGATGATTTGATATCTACTGATGATCCTTATCTGAAGGAAACAACTTTCGATAGAATTGTAGAAATATCTTTGATATGCAACAATGCTTCATATGATATGGGAGTTAAGAGTGAAGTTGGCGGATTGGATGAAATAGCTTTTTTAAGATATGGTACAAGAAAGAAATTTTCTAAATATCGTATAGATAATGCATATTCACGAATTATAGAAATACCAATGGATTCTGACAAAAGATTTTTAACTATAGTAACTAGATTAAACAACAGATATAGAGCAAATACAAGAGGTAATGTTGATGCAGTTTTAGAACAATGTACATATATTATGATTGAAGGTGTTGAGAGGGAACTCACAGAGGAATATAAGACAAAAATAAAAACTATGGATATGAATTTTTCCATAGAAGGATTAATAACTCAAGGTTTTGCTTATAGGAATTTTACATATGAACCATCAAGTGATGAAAATATAGAAAGTAACATGGTTTTTGTAGGAATTGTGGGACTTGAAAATCCGTTAGAAGACGATTTACATATTAGTTTAAATAAAATTAAAGACAAAGGATTAGTGCCAATTATATTTACTGAAGAAAGTAAATTAAGTGCTATAACAAATGCTAAAAAAGCAAATCTAATAAAAAACAGTAATCAAGTAGTAGCAGGTATAGAGTTGGATTCTTTAAATCAACAAGAACTTAAGGAGCTGTTATGCAGAGTTAGGGTTTTTTGTAGGGTAACTTCTGAAATTAAATCAAAAATAATATCATTGTTTATAAAGGATGGTCATCAGGTAGTGACTACCGGAGAACTATTTGGAGATTTACCAGCACTTAATTTATCTAATGTTGGAATAGCTAAAGGAAATGTATCGCCTGTAGTTAAAAAAATATCAGATGTTTATATTAAGGAGAATTATTTAGATGGATTTTTTAAAATAAGAGATTTTTCAAGAGCTCTTAATAAAAATATAGATAGAACTTTTAGTACATTTTATATTATGATTCTTTCCGAGTTATTTATTTTAATTGGAAGTATTATAATAGGACAAACGGAAGGTTTAGATTTTTGGAATGTATTAATTTTAAATGGAATCTTATTAGTACCATTATCATTAATTAACATATTGAATGAAGGTAGAAATATTAGCAAAAACGAAATTGTAATAAAATCATTAATATTAAGCATAATTACGATGATTTCAATTTATAAAGTTAATGGAAAAGAAGCAACAATAATACCTCTAACAATTATATCTATAGGTATGTTGATATTAACATTATCTAATAATAACGTCTCTTTAAGAAAATTTTCGAATGAATTGAAATTAGCGATTATATCATTTATATTAATTCTTATATCTGTAGGATGTATTATTATTGTTAATGGGATAGTTCTTAGAGATATAATTATTATTGAATTAATAGTTTCAATTATATTTTTAATTATTTTTGAAATTTTATCGAGAAAGTGGAAAAACTCATTAATGAGGTGAGTTAATGCTTTCTAAGAAAATAGAAGAAGTAGGAAATCCCATAATATATATTTTCTTATCTTTAGCAGTTAGTTCGATTTGCTATGGGATGAAAGAAGATTTTAGAGGACTCACAATATTTATTGGAGTCTTCTTTTTTATATGCATATTTTATTATTGTGGAATTAAATTTAGCTCTATGATGATTATATTTTTTTTAGTAGGATTGTATATAAATAACTCTTATTATAATATTGGGAATAAAATAAATGGAGAAGTGAGAATTGTTAAAATAAGTAGTTACAAGACTATAGGGAGCTATGAAGGTAAAAATATAATATTAAAAAACGCTATAGAAAATTTAGAGATTGGAGAAAAATATAATATAACAGGTGAAATTGAGAAAGTGCAAGACATGAGCAGTGGAATTGTAGGAGAGGTGAAAGTTTTGCATATGAGTAAGAATAATGGTGATTTTACTGCTAAGCTTTATGAAATAAGAAAAAATATTTATTATAGATTAGAAAAAAATTTGGGAAGAAGGAAAGCAGGATTAATATCATCAATTGCATTTGGATATTGTGATTATTTGGACCCAGAAGATCAAGATGACATGAAAAATTGGGGGATTATACATAGTATAAGTGTTTCAGGATTACATGTAGTTATTGTTTATGGATTAGTAAGAAAACTAATGGGTAGAAAATTAGGACTTTTAGCTACTGTTTTTTATGTTATTTTTACAGGGTATAATTATCCAAGTATAAGAGCATTTGTAATGCTTAGTTCGATTGAGGGCGCACATATACTTAAACGAAATAATAACTCTATTTCAGCACTTTGCTTATCAGCTATAATTTTGATAATATACAAACCATATAGTATATTTGAAGTATCATTTGATTTATCATATTTAGCAACTTTAGGTATAATAATTCTTAACAAAAAATTTAATAATTTAATGTATAAAATTCCCAAAAAGTTAAGAGAGTCATTAAGTTTAACTTTAAGTGCTCAAGTTTTTACTTTGCCATATTTAATGCTAATATTTAAGGATTTTTCAATGAATTTTATAGTTGGAAATCTGATGCTCGTTCCTTTTGTTGATATGATGGTTGTTTTAGGAAATGTTTTGTGCGTAGTATATGCATGGCCAGCTCTATTTGATTTTATTAGTTATTTAAATTTGAACCTTATAAAAATATTTGATTTGACATTAAATACAATTGATAAATTTTCACTGCCAATGTTTTATGGAAATGAGTATGTAGTTTTTCTCTATTTGTTTTTGTTAATAAGTATATATTTTATTAATAAAGGATATAAAAAATTCATATATTTGCCTTTTATAGCTGTATTTATAATAGCAGTTCAATTGTATAGTCCTATTCCAAACATAAAGTATTATGATGAAGGAGCTATTTTAGTTAATTATAGAGGAGAAAGAATACTTATTTCTAATAAAAATCAAATTGATTTGGAAAGACTGTCAAAGGCTGCGCTTGCAACTAGTTATTATAGAAAGAGAAAATCAATAAACATTGATAATATTTGTAATATTAAACCACAAGGTGATAATTATCTTTTAGATACACATAATGAAAAATACCTGCTAAAAATGACAAGTAATAAAAATGAATCAAAGGATTATGGTATAATAAATTTTAAAGATGGGCCTACAAAAAGAATATTTATTTTAGATGGAAAAATTATAAGGGCTTTTCAATAATCTTGAGATATATGAATATATTAGAGAGGAAAATTGATTTGATTAATTATGAAGTTTACGAAAAAGAAATTGAAAAAGGAAATATAATAAACGGATATATATTTTGCGGATTAGATGAAGAACTTATTAAAGAAGGGATAAATCTAATAGTTAAAAAGGAGATAAATGATGAAGCGAAGGAGTTAAACTTAATTAAAATTGATGGTATGAATGCTAATTTTGATACTATTATGAATGCCTGTGAAACAATGCCCTTCATGAGTGAAAAAAAAGTTGTATTAATTTATAGAGCTAATTTTTTGCAGGATAAAAGTGATTCGGCAGGAACAAAGTTATATAATGATATAAAAAAGTACATATCTAATATTCCACCATACACAATTTTAGTTATGTATTATTTATTTAAAGATAAAAGAGAGAGGCCAAATAAAAATAAAAAAATAACTGCTCTAAGTAAATTTGCATCAATAGTATATTGTGATAAATTAAAAAAAGACAGATACATTAAAAAGATTGGTGAAATATTTAAAGAGAAAGGAAAAGCAATTGGAAGAACTGAATTAATTTATTTTTCGGAGAAGGTACATAATAACTTTGATATTATAAAAAGAGAAATTGATAAAATTATATCGTATTGTGAAGATAGAGAGATAAAGAAATCCGATATTGATTTACTTATATCAAGTTCTAATGAAGATGATATTTTTGATTTGGTAGAATTAATTGCTCAAAGAAAGATAGACAAAGCTATAGATATAGCAAAGGAAATATTATATAAGTCAGATCAACATATGCTTATGATAAGTGCGATTCAAAGGCATTTTTTGAGATTATATGAAATAAAATTAGGTGTGTTACAAGGGAAAAGAGTAGAGAACTTTATATCTGAATTAAGACTTCCTCAATTTGTATGCGAAAAGTTAATGGGGCAAAGCAGCAGATTTACTGAAAAGCAATTAACAGAACTTATTAAGCTTTGTGTTAGTACAGAGACTAAAATGAAATCTACAGGTATAGATAAAACTATGGAAATGGAGTTCCTTCTTATAAATACACTTACAGTGAAAAAATAATTTAGGTACGTGAAAATAAATAACAAATCTAATTTACCGATACAGCGTTATGGTAAATGGACTTGTTATTTTTTACAATATGCCTTAATGACATTGTAAAAGTTTGATATTTTTACAGTGTCTTTTTTGCATAAAAAATAACCCACCTAATTAGGTGGGTTTAACAGATTATGCCATAGCATTTAATTTTGCAGCTAATCTTGATTTCTTTCTAGCAGCCATGTTCTTATGAACAACTCCCTTAGAAGTAGCCATATCTAATGACTTAACTACTGATGTATATAAAGTTTTAGCTTCTTCAACGTTTTTAACTTCTATAGCAGCTTCAAACTTCTTTATAGCAGTCTTTAAAGCAGATTTGATCATTCTGTTATTTAAAGTCTTAGTTTCAGTAACTTTAATTCTCTTTTTTGCTGATTTTATATTTGCCATTCTTAATTCACCCCCTTAGATTTTTATAGGGTCTCTGCAGTTTTTGGGGAAATCTGCGTACGAGTTCATATTCAACAAACCTTATTATAGCATCAGAAGTTATGTAATTCAAGTATTAAATTTAAATATAAAGGAAAAATAATACTGATTAATTTATGAAGTGAGGTGTTTATATGATAGATGTTAGAACAGATCTAGCACTAGAAGCAAGAGAAATTTATAAAGAAAAGCATAAGGAAGAGAAAGAAATAGATGGAATTGAATTTATTGAAGAGACAAAAGATGATATTAAGGTAACAACAGTGAAAGTAAAAAATGAAGAAGGAGCTAAAAAAATTGGAAAACCAACTGGAAATTATATAACAATAGAGATTCCCGATTTTACAGCATATGATGGAGAAACAATGAATAGAGTTTCTGAGGTAGTTGCAAAAGCTTTAGAAAAGTTGATAAAGATTGAATGTGAAAAAACAGTATTAGTTGTAGGTCTTGGAAATTGGCAGGTAACTCCAGATGCTTTAGGCCCAAAGGTAACACAAGGAATAATGATAACAAGACATTTGAAAACTGTCATGCCTGAAGTTATTGATGATTCTGTTAGGCCAGTTTGCTCAATAGCACCTGGAGTTTTAGGTGTTACAGGAGTTGAAACAGTGGAAATAATTAAAGGGGTTGTGGAAAGAGTTAAGCCAGATTTAGTAATATGCATAGATGCACTAGCAGCTAGAAGAGTTGAAAGAGTAAATACAACAATTCAAATTGGAGATACAGGAATATCACCAGGTGCTGGTGTTGGAAATAATAGAAAACAAATAAATGAAGAGAATTTAGGTGTTAAAGTTATAGCAATTGGAGTTCCAACGGTTGTAGATGCAGTTACGATTGCTAATGATACTATAGATTTAGTTGTGGATTCATTAATAAGTAATTCATCAAATGGGAGTGATTTTTATAAAATGCTTAAGAATCTTGATAAAAATGAAAAGGGGGCTTTAATAAGAGAAGTATTAGAGTCTAAGGTTCTTGGAGATATGATAGTTACTCCTAAGGATATTGATTTAGTAATAAATTCACTCTCAAAGATAGTAGCAAATGGGATAAATATGGCTGTTCAACCTAACATGGATATGGAGGAAATAAATAAGTTTATGGGTTAATATAATATATTCAATATTAAAATATGTATAGTTAGAATAATTATGTAAAATACCTAATATAAATATAAGGAGTACAAGGGGGAGGGGTTAAAGTCATGTATCTTAATAGAAGAGTAAAAAATAGTAGTTCAAATAAACGCAGTAGAGCGAAACCTAATATAGGTGTATTAATCCTTGTAACTTTAGTAATGATATTTTTTGTAAGACTTGTTGGAGTTTTAAAAGATAATAAGGAAAGAGGTGCATTTGCATATGTTCAATTGCTGAATTTTGGAATGCCGTTAATAGAAACTCAGGTTTATGACGAGGGGAGTTATACAGAGAATAAGTTATCACTAAGAAATGTTTGTTTTGATGTATTAGGCTTTAATAATATTAGTTATAAGGGAATATTAGAAAGTGAATTATGTTATTTAACTAATACCAATATATCAAATCCTAAAAAGGATGCAGTATTTACATTTAATCCATTTCAGGTGAGTGATGATAGTATATCTAAAGTAGAATCAACTCCAACAACTACTGATAGCAAAAATACACAAATATATAATCCGAGTTTAAAAAAGGAGATAGATGAATCAAAGCCAGAAGTATTAATTTATCATAGCCATACTACAGAAAATTATTCTCAGACTCAACCAGATAGTTCAGATGAGAATACCAATGTAGTTGGAGCAGGTGATGTTCTTTCTAAAGAACTTGAGGATAATTATGGAATTTCAGTTATACATGACAAAACTAATCATTCTGTGTCTTACAATGATAGTTATACAAGATCAGGGGAAACTGTTGACAAGTATTTACAAAAGTATGGAGACTTTAAATTGATAATTGATTTGCATAGAGATTCAGGAATAGATAAATCGGCAACAACAACAGACATATATGGAATGAGTGCGGCAAAGATAATGTTTGTAAATGCAAAAAATAGTACAAGATATGGAAAAAATAAAGCCCTTACAGAACAAATATTTAATAAGACTTCTGAATTGTTCCCAACCTTACCAATAAAGATATTAACATATAATAGAGGAAAAAATGCATTTAATCAGAGTAAAAGTGATGCGTGTGTACTCTTTGAAATTGGATCGGATTCAAATACACCTGAAGAAACACATGTAACTGCGCAATGTATGGCTAGGGTGATTGCAGAAATTATAAATAAAAAATAATAAAGGAAAAGAACATTTATATAAAATGGAACCTATGAAATAGACACTTAAAAAAGACTATTTTTATAGGTTCTTTTTTTGTACAATAAAATCAAGTATAAATTCAGTCAGGATGTGAACTAATGAGTAAAAAACTATTTACTAATAAAGAAATTGAATTGTTATCAAAGAATAAATATATAAAAAACGTCACAAATAAAGCAATCACGTATACAGATGAATTTAAAATACTTTTTATCGCTGAGCGTAGCAAAGGTAAACTACCTATTTATATTTTTCAGGATGCAGGATTTGATACAGATGTTATTGGAAATAATAGAATTTGGTGCGCAAGTAAAAGATGGCGTAATATTTATAATGAATCAGGAGCGCTTGGATTGAGAGATTCTCGAAAATTAAATAGTGGTCGTCCACTAAAACGTGAACTAACCGTGAATGAAATAATAGCTAAAAAAGATGCTGAAATTGCTTATTGGAAAGCGGAGGCAGAACTATTAAAAAAAATCGAGCTGCAAGAAAGGCAGGTGAAAAATAATAAATTAAGTTCAACATCAATATTCAAGATCATACAGAGTATAATTTCAAAATACAGTTATAAAAATATAATTTCTCATTTATGCAAAATAGCTGAAGTCTCTAGATCAGGATATTATAATTATTTAAATTCAAGTAATAAGCGTAATTCTAAAGATGAAAAGGATTTAGAATTAAAGCATATAATTCTTAAAGCATTTAATCATAGAGGCTACAAGAAAGGATCACGCTCTATAAAAATGGTTTTAGAACATGAATTTAATAGAGTAATAAATCGAAAGTGTATACAAAGAATTATGAGAAAATATAATATTGTGTGTCCAATTAGAAAGGCAAACCCTTATCGTAGAATGATGAAAGCTACTAAAGAACATACAGTTCTACCTAATACTTTGAACAGGGAATTCAAACAAGGTTTGGTCGGTAAGGTATTATTAACTGATATAGCTTATTTAACATATGGAGCATCTAATAGAGCCTATTTATCTACTATTAAAGATGCTTCTACAAATGAAATTCTCTCGTATCATCTTTCAGAAAGTCTTACATTAGATATAGCTACTGAAACTGTTAAAAAGCTGATGAGGAATCATAAAAAATTACTTGATAAAGATGTTTTTATTCATTCAGATCAAGGCGTTCATTACACTAGTCCTAGATTTCAAAAACTTCTTAAGAAATATAAAATTGGACAATCCATGTCTAGACGCGGAAACTGTTGGGACAACGCCCCGCAGGAATCATTTTTTGGACATATGAAAGATGAAATAGACTTAAAAATTTGTACAACATTTTACGAATTAGAATCAACAATTAATAATTATATGGATTACTATAATAATTACAGATACCAATGGGGACTTAAAAAGCTGGCCCCTGTTCAATATCGGGACCAGCTTTTAGCTGCCTAGCCTTTTTCAAAATGTCCTTGACATAGGGACCATTTTAATACTTTATTTTAAGTATTGATGTTCTTTTTTTTTAGTCAGTGATTTGGTAATGTTGTAATTTTTTTATTTGAATAATAATTTTAAAGTTTGGAGAGAATTTAAATAATAAATATTTATAAGGCACATTCAAAAAATAACAAGTCCATTTGCTGGCTTATTTTTCATTATATTACGTCGTCAAATTTTCATAATAGGCCCGCTATGAGGGCGACTTACCTACTTGCCTTATGAAAAATATCAACAGTAAATTGTAACTTGTTATTTATTTTTATGTTCCTAAACTAATTGAAAAGGATGTTTTGCAGTGAAGAATATTCTAAAAAATTATGTTTTTAGAAAAATATTGCCAGGGTGTTTAATGATAATTATTGTTGTCATGGGATTAATAAAGGTAGATGTAATTAACACAAATGCATTATCACCACTTGGAAATACAAATGAAAATTATAAAATTGTTAGTGAAGAATTTGGAGAAGATTTCTCTAATTTTATTAAAGATAATTCATTTTTAAAAATATATAAGGAAGATGGAGATGATATATTAATAAGACTAGGAAATAGTGATTTTAGAATAACAAATCAATCTAACTTTTTAAAAAAGATACAAGGTGTATTTAATAATATTTCACATGGAATAAATGGAGCTAAAGAAACTATAGACAAAATATTATAGTACATTTTAATTATAATATAAGAATAAAAGTACATTAAAAATAGCAGTTAATATAATTATTAATTTTGAATCATTATATATAATAAAGTTTAGCTGTTATTAAGTCATTATGGACATTAAAGTTAGCGTAATATATAAATTATATATTGCATATTGGTTTTATTATGTTATTTCATTTAGCTAAGTTAAATTTTAATAGCATTTTTAAATAGTTATATGTTATAATTTAGCTGATTTAATTATAACGGGGGTGAAGGAACTGCCTTAAGTATAGAATGGCAGTTATGCATATGAAAAGTGAAAGACAAAAATATATCAGAAATTTTTCAATAGTAGCACATATTGATCACGGTAAATCAACCCTTGCTGATAGATTACTTGAAACTACAGGAACCTTGACAAAAAGGGAAATGGAAGAGCAAGTTCTAGATAATATGGAAATAGAAAAAGAAAGAGGAATAACAATAAAGTCCCAAGCAGCGAGACTTATATATAGAAGAGATGATGGTCAAGAATACATTTTTAACTTGATTGATACTCCAGGTCACGTAGACTTTAATTATGAAGTTTCTAGAAGTTTAGCAGCCTGTGAAGGTGCTGTATTGGTTGTTGATGCGACACAAGGTATTCAGGCTCAAACTCTAGCTAATTGTTATTTAGCATTAGACAATGATTTAGAAATTGCACCAGTAATAAATAAAATTGATTTACCATCTGCAAGACCAGACGAAGTTAAACAAGAAATTGAAGATGTTATAGGTATAGATGCTGAAGAAGCACCTATGATATCAGCTAAAACAGGACTTAATATAAAAGATGTATTAGAGTCTGTTGTCAAAAATATTCCAGCACCAGAAGGCGATGAAGAAGCGCCATTAAAAGCCTTAATATTTGATTCGTATTATGATAGCTATAAGGGTGTTGTATGTATTGTAAGAGTGGTTGATGGGAAGATAAAAGTTGGAACTAAGATTAAGCTTATGGCAACAGGTAAAGTTTATGATGTTACTGAAGTTGGAGTATTTACGCCAAATGTACTTCCTATAGGAGAATTAAGTGCAGGAGATGTAGGCTACGTCACAGCATCAATTAAAAATGTTAGAGATGCCAGAGTTGGTGATACAATAACAGAAGATAACAGACCAACTGAAAAAGCACTCCCAGGATATAAGCCAGCTATTCCTATGGTTTATTCAGGTATATATCCAGTCGATGGAGCTAAATATGATGAATTAAAAGAAGCATTAGAAAAATTACAGATAAATGATGCAGCTTTAAGCTTTGAGCCAGAAACATCAATTGCATTAGGGTTTGGATTTAGATGTGGATTCTTAGGATTATTACACATGGAAATAATTCAAGAAAGAGTTGAAAGAGAATTTAATTTAGATATCATTACAACTGCACCATCCGTTATTTACAAAGTAATAAAAACAGATGGGGAAGTATTAGAAATAACTAATCCTACAAATCTTCCAGAAATGACGGAAGTTGATTATATGGAAGAACCAGTTGTAAAAGCATCTATAATTACTCCTAAAGATTATGTTGGCGCTGTTATGGAATTATGTCAAGATAGAAGAGGAACATATATTGATATGCAATATATAGAAGAAACTAGAGCAGTTGTCAATTATGATATTCCATTAAATGAAATAATATATGATTTCTTTGATACATTAAAATCTAGAACTAGAGGATATGCATCTTTAGACTATGAATTTAAGGGCTATACTCAAACTAAGTTAGTTAAGCTTGATATTTTATTAAATGGAGATATTGTGGATGCACTGTCAATGATAGTTCCGGATGAGAGAGCTTATCATAAAGGAAGAGGAATTGCTGAAAAATTAAAAGAAATAATTCCAAGACAATTGTTTGAAGTTCCGATCCAAGCAGCAATAGGGTCTAAGATTATAGCAAGAGAGACAGTAAAAGCTATGAGAAAAGACGTATTAGCTAAATGTTATGGTGGAGATATTTCAAGAAAGAAGAAATTGCTTGAAAAGCAAAAAGAAGGAAAGAAGAGAATGAGACAGGTAGGTTCTGTTGAAGTTCCACAAGAAGCATTTATGGCGGTATTAAAAGTAGATTAACAATAATAAATTTTAGTATGTTTTATTAATAAAAGTAATATAATGCATATTTATGGGTATTACAAACACGAAAGATTTGTAATACCTTACCCAATTAGCTACATATTTGTTCTATAGGACTAATAAAATTTCGCTGGAAATATCTAAATATCAGGTTGAACTGAACCGACTTTAGTTTGTTTCAAATATGAAATTTAGACAAACTAGAGTGGAATGACTTGATATCAAGATGTTCAAACAGTTTATTTTCAACGCCTATTCCACAAATACGTGGCTAATTTCTTTATTTGTACTAAACTTTAAATTAGAATAATAATGAATATTAAAAATTAATATAGTTAGAACTATTGATTTGATTCATTAACTATAGATAAAAGTGATTAATTTCTTATATATATTTAGGGCATGAGGGCGATTTACAATGTATATATATACAGAATACTTAAAGTTATTACAAAACAAAGAAATATTACACATATATGTGCAGCAGGCATTGGAAAATGAATTGCTGGAGTTAGTTAATGAGAGGTTGTTCACTTATTGATTGTCTAAAGCTTGCCTTTGGAGTAATCTGTAAGTGATGCAACCTCTCATTTAGTAACTCTCAATTAAATTTTCCTAGTCATGCCAAACATATATGTGTAATATTTCGGTTGGTATCGCTAAACTTTAATGTTTCACGATACCGTATATATTGAAAAAAGAGGAGGAATTTTAATGAAAGAAATATCTTTATATATACATATTCCATTTTGTAAGCAAAAATGTTTATATTGTGATTTTCCTTCGTATGCAGGGAAAGAAATTTTAATTGATGAATATATTGAATCATTAAACAAAGAAATATTACAAAAAGGAAAAGATTATATAATTAGTAGTATATTTATTGGCGGAGGAACACCGTCTTATCTGAATGATGATAATTTGAATAAATTATTAAGTGCATTAAATAAATTAAATTTAAAAGATGATTTGGAATTTACAGTGGAATGTAATCCAGGAACTTTAAATGCAAGTAATCTAGAAATTATGAAGAAATATAATGTAAACAGACTTAGTATGGGATTACAGTCTACAAAAGATAATATTCTAAAAAATATAGGAAGAGTACATAATTATGAACAATTTAAGGAGAATTATTTTTTAGCAAGAAAGATAGGATTTAGAAATATAAATGTGGATTTAATGTTTGGATTACCTGATCAAACAGTTAATGAATGGAAAGAATCATTAGAAGAAATAGTTAAACTTAATCCAGAGCATATTTCAGCATATAGCTTAATAATAGAAGAGGGAACATGTTTTTACGATTTGTATGAAAAAGATAAATTAAAACTTCCATCAGAAGATGAGGAAAGACTTATGTATTCATATACAAAGAAAATTTTAAATAATCATGGATATCATCAATATGAAATATCAAACTTTTCGAAGGCGGGAAATGAATGTTTTCATAACAAAGCATATTGGAAATGTAATGAATATTTAGGACTCGGAGTATCTGCAAGTTCATTTATAGATAAAAAGAGAATAAAAAATATAGATAATATTAGAGAATATATAAAAAGAATAAATAACAATGAAAGTGTTGAAGATGAAATTCACGTAAATGATATGAAAGATGATATAGAAGAATTTATGTTTATGGGTTTTAGAATGATTGAAGGTATAAGCATAGATTATTTTAAAGAAAGATTTAATAAAAATATATACGAAGTCTATAAGGAAGTAATTGAAAAAAATATAAATGAAGGATTATTAATTTATGATTCGGGAAAGCTATACCTATCGTCTAAGGGAATTGAACTTTCAAATTATGTAATGAGCGATTTTATACTAACATGATATTAATTAAAAAAATCAATATACAAATATTGTTTTTAATAATGTAAGTTCTAAGTTTTAGTAATAATAGCAAATATGAAGAGTATTGTAATGAAATTGAACAAATACATTATAATGAATAATAAATTTAAAAGCATATTAAATAGAAAATGAAAGAAATTAAGAGATATATAAAGATAAATTCTAAAAAATCCGTGAATATTCTCTATAAATACTTAGATTAAATATAAATGGAATTGACAAAAAACCTCATAAATAATATATTAAAAGCATAGTCATTAGCACTCAATCTTAACGAGTGCTAATAAAAAGAGGTGAGGTTATGAGTATTGATGATAGAAAGATAAAAATACTTCAAGCTATTATCAATGACTATATTCGTACAGGGGATCCCGTAGGATCGAGAACTATAGCTAAAAACTATGATTTAGGTATTGGTTCTGCAACAATAAGAAATGAAATGGCTGACCTTGAGGATATGGGATACCTAGAACAACCTCATGCTTCAGCAGGAAGAATTCCTTCAAGTAAGGGGTATAGATTATATGTTGATAAACTTATGGATAATCAAAGATTAACTGAAGAAGAAGACTTGAAGATAAAACAATATATAATTGATTCTGCAATGCTTGAAGTGGATAAGATAGTAAGGCAAACAAGTGCTCTATTATCAGAACTTACAAAATTAACTTGTGTAATTGAAACACCATCAGTAAAAAAAAGCTTTGTTAAATCCATTCAGCTTATTAAGGTTGATGAGCATAATATAGTTTCAGTATTTTTAACAGATACAGGGCTTATAAAAAATCATATAATGAAGTTAATTAATAAAGCGCCAGATGTTAGAACTTTAACTAGAATAAATGAAGTCATTAACAATAGACTTGTTGGTCTTTCAATAGAACAAATTAATCTTGAAGTAATTAATAATTTAAAAAGAGATTTAGGTGAATATGAAGAGATATTTAATGCCATTTTACCTATTTTATATGAGACATTAAATGTATCAGATTCATCAGAAGTATTTATGGAAGGTGCAACAAATATATTCAACTATCCAGAATACAATGACATTAATAAAGCTAAGGAAATGCTCTCTCTCCTTAATGATAAGGAAACTATACTGGATTTATTTAATCCACAGGAGGATATAACTATTAGTATAGGAGATGAAAATTATAAACCGCAAGCTAAGGAGTGCAGTATAATATCTGCAGAATATTCATTTGGAAATAGACCAATAGGAAAAATAGGATTAATTGGTCCAAGAAGAATTAACTATTCAAAAGTAATAACAATTATGGCTGAGGTTATAAAAGAGCTTAACAATATATTAAACAATCAAAAAATATAATTACTATATTTCGAGAGATGAGGTGTATTTTAAAATATATGGAAGATAATAAAGAAATTAAAAATGAAGAAATTAAAGAAGAGATAGTTGAAGAAACTGAAAATAATACTGAAGAAAATGTAGTTATCGATGAAGCAGAAACTCAAAAAGCTAATGAAGCTTCAGAAGAGGCTGAAAATGCAGAAGAGGATGATCTTAGTATGTTAAAAGAACAAAATAAGAAATTACAAGAAGAATTAGATGAAGCAAAGGATAGACTTTTAAGATTGACAGCAGAATATGATAATTACAGAAAAAGAACAACAAAAGAAAAAGAAGGAATCTATAGTGATGCATATGTTGATGTATTAAAAGAAATACTTCCAATTATGGATAACTTAGAGAGAGCTGTAGATGCTGAAGGAAGTTTAGAGGATCTAAAGAAAGGTATTGAAATGACAATGAAAGGTTGTCAAGATTCATTTACTAAGCTTGGTGTTGAAGAAATAGATGCCAGTGGAGAATTTGATCCAAATTATCATAATGCAGTAATGCATATTGAAGATGAAAACTTAGGTAAAAATGTAGTAGCAGAAGTATTCCAAAAGGGATATAAAAAAGAAGATAAAATTATAAGACACACAATGGTAAAAGTAGCTAATTAATAATTTGAAAATAAAATTAAAACACAAAATTAAAATTGAAAATAAACTAATTAAAGTTTTAGGAGGAATATATAATGGCAAAGATTATAGGAATTGACTTAGGAACTACAAATTCATGTGTAGCAGTTATGGAAGGTGGAGAACCAACTGTTATAGCTAATGCAGAAGGAGCAAGAACTACTCCATCAGTAGTTTCATTCCAAGCAAATGGTGAAAGATTAGTTGGCCAAGTTGCAAAAAGACAATCAATCACAAATCCAGACAAAACTGTTATCTCAATAAAGAGACATATGGGAACAAGTTACAAAGTTAATATAGATGATAAACAATATTCACCACAAGAAATTTCAGCAATGGTACTTCAAAAAATCAAAGCTGATGCTGAAAGCTATTTAGGAGAAACTGTAACTCAAGCAGTTATTACAGTACCAGCTTACTTTAATGATAGCCAAAGACAAGCAACTAAGGATGCAGGAAAAATTGCTGGTCTAGAAGTATTAAGAATAATCAATGAACCAACAGCTGCATCATTAGCTTATGGTTTAGATAAATTAGATTCAGCTCATAAGATTTTAGTTTACGATTTAGGTGGTGGTACTTTCGATGTATCTATCCTTGATTTAGGAGACGGAGTATTTGAAGTATTATCAACTAACGGAGATACAAAGCTTGGTGGAGATGATTTTGATGAAAAGATCATGCACTATATAGCTGATACATTCAAGGCTGAAAATGGAATTGATTTAATGCAAGACAAGATGGCACTTCAAAGATTAAAAGAAGCTGCTGAAAAAGCTAAAATTGAATTATCATCTTCAACACAAACAAACATTAATTTACCATTCATTACTGCTGATGCAACTGGTCCAAAGCATATAGATTTAACTTTAACTAGAGCTAAATTCAATGAAATAACTCATGACTTAGTTCAAAGAAGTATTGAGCCAATGAAAAAAGCATTAGCTGATGCTAAACTTTCATTAAGCGATATAGATAAGATAATCTTAGTAGGTGGATCAACAAGAATTCCAGCTGTTGTTGAAGCAGTTAAGAACTTTACAGGAAAAGAACCTTCTAAGGGCGTTAATCCAGATGAATGTGTTGCTGTCGGTGCAGCTATTCAAGCAGGTGTATTAACAGGAGAAGTTAAGGATATAGTACTACTTGATGTTACTCCATTAACATTAGGAATTGAAACAGCAGGTGGAATAGCTACTCCATTAATTGAAAGAAATACAACTATTCCAACAAAGAAGAGCCAAGTATTCTCAACTGCAGCAGATAATCAAACATCAGTTGAAATCAATGTAGTTCAAGGTGAAAGACAAATGGCTATGGATAATAAGTCACTTGGACAATTCACATTATCAGGAATAGCTCCAGCTCCAAGAGGAATTCCACAAATCGAAGTTACATTTGATATAGATGCTAATGGTATTGTTAAAGTATCAGCATTAGATAAAGGAACTGGAAAAGAAGCAAATATTACAATTACAGCTTCAACTAATTTAAGTGATGATGAAGTAGATAAGGCTGTAAAAGAAGCAGAAAAATTTGCTGAAGAAGATAAGAAGAGAAAAGAAAAGATTGAAGCTGTAAATAATGCAGATCAAACAATTTATCAAATAGAAAAGACATTAAACGAAGTTGGAGATAAAGCTACAGAAGATGAAAAAGCTGCTGTTACAGCTAAAATCGAAGAACTTAAGAAAGTGAAAGATAGCGATGATGTAGAAGCTATTAAAGCTGCAATTGAAGCTGTAAATCAATCATTCTATCCAATAGCTACAAAGATGTATCAACAAGCTGGAGCAGCAGAAGGAGCAGATCCAAATGCAAATGCAAATGCTGGAGCTCAAAGTGCACCACATGATGATAATGTAGTAGATGCAGATTTTAAAGTAGATGAAGATAAATAAGATTTACTAAAATATATTTATTTAATATAATAGGAAGAGGGAAGGCAAGCTCGTCTTCCTTTTTCTAAAGTTACGGGAAAGATAAGTTGTGATGATTTGAATAAAATATTAGTAAATTGTTAACTACAATATATATTTTGTTCAATAAAATAAAACTAGGTGGTGAATGAAAACAAATGGCAAATAAAGACTATTATGAAGTGCTTGGACTTCAAAAAGGTGCAAGTGATGACGAAATAAAAAGAGCCTTTAGAAAATTAGCTGTAAAGTATCATCCAGATAGAAACCAAGGAAACACAGAAGCAGAAGAAAAGTTTAAAGAAATAAATGAAGCTTATCAAGTTCTTTCGGACCCTGAAAAGAAATCAAGATATGATCAATTTGGATCAGCTGCATTTGATGGAAGCGGTGGATTTGGAGGCGGCGGCTTCGGTGGATTTGATGGATTTGATATGGGTGGTTTCGGAGATATTTTTGAATCATTCTTTGGGGGCGGAGGTGGAAGCTCTAGAAGAAGAAATGGTCCAGTAAGAGGAAATGATATTGAATATACAATAACATTAACTTTTGAAGAAGCAGTTTTTGGTGTTGAAAAGGAAATCTCAGTTACTAGAAGTGAAAATTGTGAACATTGTCATGGTTCTGGAGCAGAACCGGGATCAAGTGTCAAGACTTGTCCTAAATGTGGAGGTTCAGGCCAAGTAAGAGTTCAAAGACAAACACCTCTTGGAAATTTTGTTTCAACTTCTACTTGTGATCAATGTGGAGGTTCAGGCAAAATTACAGAAAAGCCATGTAATGCATGTAGGGGTAATGGGAATGTTAGAAAAACTAGAAAGATAAAAGTTAACATACCAGCAGGGGTTGATACAGGAAATGTAATGCCTTTAAGAGGACAAGGCGAACATGGATTAAGAGGTGGAAGTCCAGGGGATTTATATGTAAGAATCAACGTGACACCATCTAAAGTGTTTACAAGAAAAGGAAATGATGTATATATAGACGCTCATATTTCAATGGCTAAGGCAGCTCTAGGTACGGAAATAACTGTAGCCACTGTAGATGGAAACGTAAAATATACAGTACCAGCAGGTACTCAATCTGGAACAATGTTTAGATTGAAGGGTAAGGGAATACAAAGAGTAAATTCAAGTGGTAATGGAGATCAATATGTAAAAGTAATTGTTGATATTCCTAAGACATTAAATGAGAGACAGAAAAAAGCACTATATGATTTGATGGAAGCATCAGGAGAATCATCTGGTGATGTTACGCCTCATAAGAAAAAATTATTTGGGAAAAATAAATAAAAAAGTATAAGGTACATGGACTCGTTATTTTTTGAATGTGCCTAAATAAAAAAACTATCTATATTAATTATGATAATAAATTAATATTAGGTGGTTTTTTTATTTATATAGATTACATAACCATATATATGATTTGCAATAATAAGAAAGTAGTTAATTTCGTGATTCTATGTGAAATGACTTGAAGTTTATGTATTTTTATAATAACATCACAATTATTTAGTTTAAAATTATTAATATTAGAATCTGTATATGTCCAATATTTTTATTTAGAGATACATGATACTATTACAAATATTATAATAAAATTTATGTGGATTTAAAAAAGTAATGACTTTGAATAAAAAAATAATAAAAAAACATACAAAGTATTAATAAGTTAATAAATTAATGTATATATTTATTTGGTTATAATATAAATTTTTAAAACTTATCCGATAAAACCTATAAATGTAGTAAGAATTATAAAATTAGGTTATAATAAATTAAAAACAAATTAATATAAGGGGGAAAAATTTTGGATAATTTAAAAGAAAAATTATTAGGTGAAGTGGAAAATTTTAAAGAATTGGGAAATAAATTTTTAGATGGCGAAGTTTCAGTTGGAGATTTCAAAAAAGTTTCTGGTGGAATGGGCGTGTATTCAGAACGTAGTAAGAAGGATTTCATGATAAGACTTAGAATTCCTTCAGGAATAAGCAGTCTAGATCAAATGAATTGGTTATGTGATATAGCTGAAAAATATGAACTAGAAAAATTTCATTTGACTACAAGAGAGGCGATTCAATATCATAATCTATCAATAGACCAAGTTTGTGGAATTATGAAAGATGGAATTGAAAATAATATATATTCTAGAGGTGGAGGTGGAAATTATCCTAGAAATGTTGCTATGTCTCCATTGGCTGGGGTAGATAAGGAAGAAGCTTTTGATGTAACGCCATATGCTTTATCTGTTAACAATCATTTTTTAAGCAAAATAACAACATATAAGTTGCCTAGAAAATTTAAAGTTGGTTTTTCAAGCAGTAATAAGGATTTAGGACATTGTAATGCTACAGATTTAGGTTTCTTGGCAGTTGTTAAAGATAATAAAAAATACTTTAAAGTTTATATGGGCGGAGGTCTTGGAAGAGATCCTAAGATTTCTATTGAATATGATGAACTTATAGAGCCAAGCAAAGTTTTATATCATGTAGAGGCTATGACAAATTTATTTATAAACGAAGGAGATTATGAAAATAGAAGCAAGGCTCGTATAAGATACATTGTAGAGCGAATGGGAAAAGAAAAATTTATAGAAGCATACAAAGAGCATTTACAAGAAATTATGAAAAATGGCGGACTTGATTTGAATGTAAGTTTAAAAGAATATACTAAAAAAGGTAAAGAAATAGATGAAAAGCATCCTAGACTAGTTGAGCAAAAACAAAAAGGATTATATAGTGTATACTTCCATCCAATAGGAGGGCAAATATATATCAAAAAATTAAGAAAAATTTTAGATGATATAAAAGATATAGAAGATTTAGAAATAAGATTAACAATGACAGAAGGAATATACTTTAGAAATTTAAATGGTGAAGAAGCTAAGAAAGTTTTAAGTATAACACAAAATATTGGTGGGGAAACAGCTCTAGAGCAAAGTGTATCTTGTATTGGTGTGCCAATATGTCAGGTTGGAATTTTACAAAGCCAAAAGACCCTTAATGATATAATTAATTATTTTAATGAAAAGGGATATAAAAAAGATATATTGCCTAGAATTCACATATCAGGTTGTGGAAATTCATGTGGAATTCATGAAGTAGTTCCAATTGGATTGACAGGAAAGCGTAAAAGAGTGGATGGAAATGTTGAAGATGTATTTGAACTTCATATTAATGGATCATTTGAAGCTAATAATGCAAGACTTGGAAAGGTTTATGGTGACATACTTGCATGTGAAGTTCCACAATTTTTATATGAACTAGCATTACTTGTAGAAAATAAAAATATTAATTTCAGTGAATATGTTAATATTTATGAAAAAGAGTTAAACGAATTAACAAATAAATATAAAAAATAATGAAGTAGGGAAAAGAAAGAAAATAACAAGTCAAATACGTAAAATATAATTTAATGAATTGACTTGTTATTTTTTATAATTAAATTACTAATAAGTTTTGCATAAAATCCTCTAAATTTTTTATCAAAATCAAGTCAATATAAGTCGTTATCCTAATTTGAATTTGAGTACGAAACAAAAAAATGCACATATATATGGGCAATTATTGAAAAATGAATTGTTAGAGTTGATAAATAAGAGGTTGTTCACTCGTTGATTGTTTAAAGCTTGCCTTTGGAGCAATCTGTAAGTGATGCAACCTCTCATTTAGTAACTCCTAATGAAATTTTCCTAGTCATGCGAAATATATATATGTAACATTTCGGTTGGCATCAGAAAACTTTACTGTTTATTAATACATGTAAAGTTTGTATTAAAAAATTGCAATATAATTTAATATATGTATAATTATTATGAATGATAAAAGATGGAGTGAATGAACATGAGAATGAGAAAAAAGCCATGGGCAAGACCTGAACTGGAAAGTTGTAATTTTTTTGTTGTAAATCCTAAGCAGTATAACGGTAAATGGAAAGAAGTGTTTGGAAATGATAATCCTATTTACTTAGAGTTAGGTTGCGGAAAGGGAACTTTTATGGCAGTGCATGGTTCTGAAAATCCAGATATTAATTATATTGCTGTTGACATAAAAGACGAAGTTTTGGGTTTAGCCAAAAGAAATATTGAAAAAGCATATGAGGAAAAACATAGAACTGTAGATAATGTAAAATTAATGGCTCAAGAAATTAGAATTATTAATGAAATCTTGGGTGAAGATGATTCAATAGAGAGAATATACATAAATTTTTGCAATCCTTGGCCTAAGGAGAAACATAAAAAGAGAAGACTAACTCATACAAGGCAGTTAGAACAATATAGACTTTTCTTAAAGAATGAAGGAGAGATTTACTTTAAAACAGATGATGATGAATTATTTGAAGAATCTCTTGAATATTTTAAGGAAGGTAAGTTTAGAATTAAATATATAACATATGATCTTCATAATAGCGATTTTGTAGGGAATGTAGAAACTGAACATGAAAAGATGTTTACAGAGCAGGGAATTAAAACTAAGTTTTTAATTGCGGTCAAAGAATAAAGTTTTCTTTATATAGATATAAAGAAAGTAATTATATTAAGTAGAAAAATATGATAATTATAATATATTATTAGAGAAGTAGGAAGGATGATAAACATGAATGGAATATGGATTGAGGTTACTGTAATAACTAAAAGTGAGGCTTTGGAACCTATATCAGGAATATTCTATGGATTAGGCTGCCCAAATGTAGCTATTGAAGATCCAGAAGATTTACTTTCAAGAGAACAAGGTCCATTAACTTGGGATTTTGCAGATATAAATATATTAGAACATAAGGGGAATGCAGCTGTAGTTAAAGCTTACTTCTCAGAAGAAGATAATATTGATGAGGTTGTTGAAACTGTAAGACAAAAACTTGAAGAGATTAAGTCTCTTGGACTAGATATAGGTGAAGGAAAAGTAACTTATAGAAAAATGCACGAAGAAGACTGGGCTAATAATTGGAAACAATATTACAAGCCGGTAAAAATAACAGATAAAATTGTTATTAAACCTATTTGGGAAGAATATGAAAAGAAAGATGATGAACTAATAATAGAATTAGATCCAGGAATGGCTTTTGGAACTGGTACTCATGAAACTACTAGAATGTGTATTAAGGCATTAGATAAATATGTGAAACCTAATACAACAGTATTTGATGTTGGATGTGGATCAGGAATACTTGCTATAGCAGCTGCAAAGCTTGGAGCTAATCATGTAGTAGGAGTTGATTTGGATCCTGTTGCAGTTGATTCTTCTAAGGAAAATATATCATTCAATAATTTGAATAACATTGAAGTTTTAGAAGGAAACCTTTTAGATGTAGTTAGTGGAAAAGCAGATATAGTAGTTGCCAATATAATAGCAGAAATTATTTGTGTATTAACAGAAGATGTTAAAAAGGCTTTAAATGAAGGTGGATTATTCATTGTATCAGGTATAATTCATGATAGAGTAGATATGGTTAAAGAAAAGTTTGCAGAATGTGGATTTGAAGTTATGGAAATAAATAAAGATGGAGAATGGAACTGTATAGTTGCAAAATCTATTGGATAAGGAGCGAATATGCATAAGTTTTTTACAGAGTCTCATAATATTACTGAAACAGAAGGACGTATCCATGGTGATGATGTAAAACATATATATAAGGTTTTAAGATTATCTGAAGGAGAAAAAGTAATATTAAATAATTGTGAAGGTATAGAATATCTAGGAACAATAAGCTCTATAACAAAAAGTGAAGTTATAGTTAACATAATTAGCAAATTAGATATAGATAATGAGAGTACCGTTAAAATTCATCTTTTTCAAGGGTTGCCAAAAGGACAAAAAATGGACTTAATAGTTCAAAAGGGAACGGAATTGGGAGTGTTTGAATTTATTCCTACTATTACTTCAAGAGTTGATGTAAAGTTAAAAGGAGAATTTAAAAAACTTGATAGATTAAATAGAATAGCGTTAGAAGCTTCAAAGCAATCTAAAAGAAGTATAATTCCTAAGGTAAAAGAAGTTGTTACTTTTGATGAAGCATTGGAAGAGTTAAAAGACATGGATTTAATTTTAATTCCGTATGAAAATGCAGAAGACTTTGGTATAAAAAGTCTTATAAAAGATCTTAATAAGAATAATATAGATTTAAATAAAATAAATAATGTTGGAATTTTAATAGGTCCCGAAGGTGGATTTGAGGAAGAAGAAATTAAAATTTTAAAAGACCAAGGTGCTTATATTATAACACTTGGAAATAGAATATTACGTACGGAAACAGCTGGATTTACAGCAACAGCTTTAATTCAATATGAATTAGGAGATTTAGGAGGAAAGTTACTGTAATGGGAGAAAACCAAATGAAAATAGTTAGATCGAGTAATGATAAACTTAACATTAAGAAACAACTTAATAAAAATGTTGATGGAAAACAACAAGTAGCTTTTGCTACATTAGGATGTAGAGTAAATCATTATGAAACAGAAGCTATGGCAGAAAAATTCATAAGAGAAGGTTATGAAGTTACAGATTTTGATAATTATTCAGATGTTTATGTTATAAATACATGTTCAGTAACTAATATGAGTGATAAAAAATCTAGACAAATAATAAGTAGAGCAAGAAGAAAGAACCCAAACGCAATAATTGCAGCAGTTGGTTGTTATGCACAGGTTGCATCTAAAGAAGTTTCAAAAATTGAAGGTGTGGATGTAGTACTTGGAAGCAGAAATAAAGGCGATATTGTTTATTATGTGAATAAAGCAAAAGATGAACAAAAGCAGCAAATAGTAGTTGCGGAGGTACTTAAGAATAAAGAATTTGAAGATTTAAATATAGAAGAATACCAAGATAAGACTAGGGCGTTTTTAAAGATACAAGATGGGTGCAATAGATTCTGTGCGTATTGTTTAATACCATATACAAGAGGAACAACTTGTTCAAAGAATCCGGAAAAAGTGCAAAATGAAATAAAAAAATTATCAGATCATGGATTTAAGGAAATAATATTATCAGGAATTCATACTGCGTCATATGGTGTTGATTTAGATGGAAATATCACTTTAGTAACATTATTAGAAGATATTGAAAAGATTGATGGAATAGAAAGAGTGAGAATTGGATCGATTGAACCAAGTTTCTTTACAGATGAGGTTATAGAAAAAATAAAAAATATGAAAAAACTTTGCCCACAATTTCATTTATCTCTTCAAAGTGGTTGTGATGCAACTTTAAAAAGGATGAATAGAAGATATACAGCTAAAGAATATGAAGATGCAGTTAATAAGATAAGAAATAATTTAAAAGATGCGTCTATAACAACTGATGTGATTGTAGGATTTCCAGGAGAAACTGAAGATGAATTTAATGAAACATATGAATATTTAAAGAGAATCAAATTAACTAAAACTCATATATTTAAATTCAGTCCTAGAAAGGGAACTAAGGCCTCAGATATGCCAGATCAAGTAGATGGTACTGTTAAAGAAAAAAGGAGTAAGGACTTGATTGAATTAAATGCAAAGAATGAATCTGAGTTTAGTAAATCTTTAGTAGGAAGAGAAATGGATGTTTTAGTAGAACAAGAAGTTCCTACAAAGAAAGATATATTTGAAGGATATACAAGAAACTATGTAAAGGTTGAAATAGTTAATGGTAATGAGGATATGATAGGTAAAATAGTTAATTGTAAAATAGAAGAGGCAAATGGAGATTACCTTACTGGAAAATTAATATAGCATTTTGTATAATTACAATCATAGACAACTAAATTTACGTTCGGGGAAACCAATATATGAAAAAGGAAGTTAACTTATATACATAAGTTAACTAAGGTGGAATAACCAAATGTAAAATTTGGATTCTCACTTATCATTTAAGGAGGTGAAATTATGGAAGGGTGTATATTTTGCAAAATAGTAAATGGAGAAATTCCAAGCAATAAATTATATGAAGATGATAAAGTATATGCGTTTTATGATATAAATCCAGAAGCGCCTACACATTTTTTAGTGATACCTAAGGATCATATTGAAAGTGCAAATGCTTTGAATGAAAAAAATGTAGATATTATTTCACATATATTTATGGTTATTAATAAATTAGTAGTAGATCTTGGAATATCAGATAAAGGCTATAGAATTGTAAATAATTGTGGTGAAGATGGCGGTCAAACCGTAAATCATCTCCATTTTCACGTACTTGGAGGCAGAAGTTTACAATGGCCACCAGGTTAAAAAAAATGTTGAAAATAAGTTAGAAATCGATATAGATTTTTGCTTAATTTCTTGACAGTGATTGTTTAAATGCTGTATAATACAATATGTGTTATTAAGCCCATAGCTGAGTTAATTTAAGCTAGCGGAGGGAGGGATATTAAATGTCAGAAATTAAAGTTGGAGAAAACGAAACACTTGAAAGTGCGTTAAGAAGATTTAAGAGAAAATGTGCTAGAGCTGGGGTTATTTCAGAAGTTAGAAAAAGAGAACATTATGAAAAACCAAGCGTTAAGAGAAAGAAAAAATCAGAAGCTGCTAGAAAGAGAAAATTCAAATAGTGATGATTTCTTTTGAAAGAAGGTACAAAAATGTCATTAATTAAAGATAGATTACAAGAAGATTGGAAAGCTGCTTTAAAGACAAAAGATAAATTCACGGCTAACGTAATTAGTACTGCTAAATCAGCTATATTATTAGTTGAAAAAACTGATAATAGAAAGCTAGAAGATGAAGAAGTTATTACTATATTAGCTAAAGAAGTCAAGCAAAGACGTGAGTCTATGGTTGAATTTGAAAAAGGAAATAGACAAGATTTAGTAGATCAGTGCAAAGCTGAAATTGAAATTTTGTTAAAATACCTTCCTCAGCAGTTAGGTGAAGAAGAAATAAAACAAATAGTAAAAGAATCAGCTGAAGAAGTGGGTGCAAATAGCATTAAAGACATGGGAAAAGTTATGTCAGTTGTAAGACCTAAAATAGTAGGTAGAGCTGATGGAAAACTTGTAAGTCAAATTATTAAAGAATATTTAAATAATAAATAATAAAAGAACTCAAGACTTTCTTGAGTTCTTTTATTATTTACGAATAATGAAAAGATAAAACTATATAGGAATGGACAATTGTTATTTTGTTATTTGTTCTCATACATTTTAAAGATATTACAAAGATAAAATGTGAAAAATTATTCTGTTAAGGTGCTTTTTTCTACTCTAATATCATAAATTACAATGAAGAAGTTTATGTAGGAGGGAAAGGCATGGAAGAAAAAATTCAAAAGGGAAAAGAGAAAATACTTGATAAATTAGATTTTCCAACAGATATTGCGTTAGATTTACCTAAGATAATAGTAGTTGGAAATAGAGAAATAACTATTGAAAATCATAAAGGAATAAAAGTATTTGATACTAATATGGTTAAAATAAATTCCAGAATCGGTTCTATTATAATAAGGGGTAAAGATTTTGAAATAACCTTTATAGGAGAAACAAGTATTACGATAAATGGAATTTTTAATGGTATTTCATATGAGGGGTAATAATAATGTTTTTTAATAGAATTAAATCAGGACAAATAACAATTGAAGTCAGTGCTTTGATGCCAGAAAAAATATTAAATGTGCTTTGGAACAATGGAATTTATACATGCAAAGTAGTTAAAATTAATTTAACAACTATTAGATTTAATATTGCTTTTGAAGATTACAATGAAACAGAGATGTTAATTAAAAAGCAAAAGCTAAAAATGAAAGTAATCGGAAAAAGTGGTATGATAGTTTTATTATTAAATTTGAAAAGAAGAATGTCTTTAGTTATTGGAGCAGGAGTATTTTTTTTAGTAATATACTGCCTATCTAATTATATATGGGCTATAGACATACAAACTAAAAATAATTTGTCACCATTTGAGGTTAGACAGCAGCTTACAGCAGTTGGAATCAAACCAGGACTTAAGAAATCACAGATAAATGTATATGATATAGAAAGAAAATTAGAAGATTTAAATGATCAAATAATGTGGATTAGAGTAAGAATACAAGGTTCAACATTGAAATTGGTAATAGAAGAAAAAGTAAATCCACCATCTACAGAAAAAACATTACCTAATTCAGTAGTAGCTAAAATGGATGGAGAAATAAAAAGAGTATATACTACTTCTGGCAATGCAGCTGTAGTTCCTGGAGATATAGTAAAGACTGGTGATGTTTTAATTTTGCCAGTTCAAGGTAGGGAAGGATTTGAAAAAGAAGTAAAGCCAAGTGGAACGGTTATTGCTAACACTTTTTATGAAAAATTTATGGAGATTCAGATAAGTGGAGATAAGCTTGAAAGAACTGGTAAAAAAGATGGTGATATTTATTTAAATATTTTTGGAAAAAAAATTTACTTGAAAAAAGCTATAAATCGTTTTGAATCTTATGATAAAATAGAAGAAAAGAATGGAATTTTTAATAAAGTAATTTACTTTGAAAAAAAAGGAAAGCCTGTTAATGTAGATAAAGAAAGTGCAATAAAAGAAGCTTCAGATAAATTAAAGGAATCATTAGGGAAAACATTAAGTAATAATGCTAAAATTATAGATAATAAAGCTACAGTAGAGGATATTGGAGAAGGAAAGATATTAGTTCGAGTTATATTTACTGTAGAACAAGATATTGCAAATAATATATCGTAATTACTTTATTATGGGATGAAAAGGTGAATAACATGAAGGTTAAAGAAAATAAGAATAAATGGGAAAATAACAAAGTTCAAAGAATTATATTGTTCATAGTAGTGTATTGTATTGGGTATATACTGATTGCAACAGCAATAGCTCCGAAGCAATATAATCTAAAAGAAGGAGAAATACCAAGAACTGATATAAAGGCACCAAGAGATACTGTAGATGAAAAAGCTACTAAAGAAAAGGAAAATCAAGCTATAGATAAGGTTGGACAGCAATATACATTGAGAACTGAGGTTAAGAAACAAGCAGAAGATAATATTCAAGCTTTGTTTAATAAACTAGAAGACATTAACGCTAGTGGGAATTCCACATCAACAACAACTGAAGCTAAAGAAAATGAAAAAATAACACAATTAGAGAAATTAACAGAAGTTCAACTAAGTGAAAGTGATTGTAAAGTGTTGGTTAATATTCCTAAAGATAATTTGGCTGATTTAGAAGTGAAAATATTAAAGGTAATTGACAAAGCATATGAAAATAGAATAGATGAGAATGATGATGTCGCACTTAAAAATGCAAAATATCTTGCAGTTACGCAGATAGATTCTTTAAATTTATCAGCAGATGTGTCAAATACATTGAAAGCAATTGTTCAGACTCAAATAATGCCTAATGTATTTTATGATAAAGAAAAGACTGAAGAAAAAATAAAAGAAGCTCAAAAAGGTGTGTCTAAGGTAATAATAAAACAAAATCAAATTATAGTAAAAGAAGGGGAACCTGTAACACAGGATCAACTGGATATTTTATCAGATTTAGGAATGCTGAATAATGAGAATGCAGCAGTAAATTTATATGTCTATTTAGTTATTGCAATGTTTTTAGCAATAATACTGTTCCTTCAATATAATTATCTTAGATTAAATTATAAAGAAATATTTCAAAGTACTAAAAAGTTAATATTGATAAGTGTAATTAACATAGTATCATTAATACTTGGAAGAGCAATAGGAATGATTTCGCCATTTTTGATCCCTTTTGCTTGTGCACCTATGTTGCTTACACTTTTACTCAACTATAAGATATCACTTATGTTAAGCACATTAAATGTAATAATTATATGTGCGTTAAATGGATTTGATATTCAGATAATGACAATAGGTTTAGTGAATTCACTTTTAGGAGCTACTCTTTTAAAAAAGATGCAGCAAAGAAATGAATTATTATATTCAACATTATATATTGCGGTAGTTAGTGCAATACTTACTTTATCTACTGGAATTTTGGTGTCTAGTAATGTTGGAGATGTAATGCTGAAATCTGGAATTACAGTTATAGGCGGTCTTCTATCTGGTATATTTGCTCTAGGGATATTGCCATTTTTAGAAGGAACCTTCAATGAAGTTACAACACTAAAATTACTAGAATTATCTAATCCTAATAATCCACTTTTAAAGAAATTGTTAATGCAGGCGCCAGGAACATATCATCATAGTATGCTTGTTGCAAATCTTGCAGAAATGGCAGCAGAACATGTAGGGGCTAATCCTGTAATTGCAAGAATAGGTTCTTATTATCATGATATAGGAAAAACCGAAAGACCATATTATTTTGGTGAGAATCAAATTGGTGGAGATAATCCTCATAATAATATAACACCTAACTTAAGTACTATGATAATAATAGCTCATGTTAAAGATGGGATTGAACTTGCTAAAAAGCACAATTTACCAAAGGTGATTCAGGATATTATAGCAGAACATCATGGTACTACATTGGTTAAATATTTTTATTATACAATGAAAAATAATTCACAAAATCCAGAAGAAATAAAACAGGAAGATTATAAATACACAGGTCCTATTCCAAGTTCGAGAGAATCTGGAGTGGTAATGCTAGCCGATAGTGTTGAAGCAGCTGTTAGATCGATTAAGGAACCTAATAAAGATAAGATTACTGAAATGGTTAATAATATAATAAGCGATAAGTTATCTTCAGGACAACTAAATAACTGTGATTTGACATTAAAGGATATAGAAAAAATAAAAGCATGTTTTTTAACAACTTTAAATAGTATATACCATCATAGAATAGAATATCCAAAAGAAAAAATTAAAGAGTTAAATGACAAAGAAAATCAAATTAAAACTAAGGAGTAATTTAGCAATGATTTATGTAGATAACAGACAAGAAAAAATAGAAGTAAGCGAGATATTAATAGAAAATTTGAAAAAAGTAATACAATTCACATTAATGGAAGAAGAAGTTGATGTAGAATGTGAAGTTTCGTTATTATTTGTAGATAATGAAGAAATCAGAGAAATTAATAATGAGACTAGAAGTATAGATAGAGAAACAGATGTATTATCTTTTCCTATGCTAGAATATCAGGATAAAAAAGTATTCAAACAATTGTATAAGAATTATGAATTTTCACAAAGTGATTTTGATGGAAATGAATTAGTACTAGGTGATATAGTGCTTAGTTTAGAAAAAGCATTAGAACAAAGTAAAGAATTTAATCATTCATACGAAAGAGAAGCATCATATTTAGTTGTACATTCAGTGTTGCATCTTTTAGGATATGATCATATTGAGGAGGAAGATAAAGTAATTATGAGAAGTAGAGAGGAAGAAATACTAAACAAACTTAACATAACTAGATAGAAAATTACTTCTTAAATTTCACTTTTACTTCTTTAGATATATTAAAAAGTAATAAATTTAAATATCAGTATGTTTCATGTTATGCTTTCGTGTCATATTTGAAGAAATAGTCAATCATGAAAAAATATATTGTGATATTTACCAGTAAATATATTTTATATTATGAACAAATGATTTTTTATATATCTACCGTATATCAAATATAAAATAAGTAGGTGAAGGTAATGAAGATAAATAAAACTTTAGATAGCTTTAACAATGCAATAAATGGTATTATAAATACAGTTAGAACAGAGAAGAATATGAAGATACATCTTATAATTTCTCTTGGTGTCCTAGTTTCATGTTTTTTATTTGATATAACTAGATATGAATTTCTTGTTTTAGCAGTTACGATATCTATGGTTATAGCAGCTGAATTAGTGAATACTGCTATAGAGGCAGCAATAGACATGACTACTAATTATTATCATCCATTAGCAAAGATTGCAAAAAATGCAGCGGCAGGAGCTGTTCTTATTACAGCAATAAATGCACTGATAGTTGGATATGTAATATTTTGGGATAAGCTAGCTAATTTATCATATGTATTAATTACTAAAGTTAAAAATTCAGAGCCATACACAATACTTATTGTATTAGCTATAGTATGCATTGCTACAATAATAGCTAAAGCTATATTTGGAGAAGGAACACCTTTAAAAGGTGGAATGCCTAGTGGTCATAGTGCTTTAGGATTTTCAATTGCAACAGCAATATCTTTAATAACAGAAGAACCTATTTGTATATTACTTAGCTTTTTACTAGCATTCATAACAGCACAAAGCAGGGTTGATTCTGAAGTTCATAGTATCATAGAGGTTGTAGTTGGAGCATCATTTGGAATATTATTAACTTTATTAATATTTACTGTGTTTAGGCTTTGATTTAATAATGTGCTATTGAAAAATAAGTTATTATCTTAATTTATATTAAAATGAACTTATTGGACATTTTAGAAAAATGCTATGGCGAGTTATTCATTATTTGCTATACATTGTCAATTGGTATATAAATAGAGTATACTAATTATAAAACTACGCAAGATATAATTAACTAAAACTTTAGAAAAGAAAGCTTAATGAGATTTATAAGATTAAGCTAATTAAGGAGGAAAAATGTTTAAATCGGGATTTGTTACAATTGTTGGGAGACCTAATGTAGGAAAATCAACTTTATTAAATTATATTATGGGAGAAAAGCTATCAATAGTTTCCAATAAACCGCAAACAACAAGAAATAATATTCAAACAATATTAACAGGGGATGATTATCAAATTGTATTTGTTGATACTCCAGGTATACATAAGCCTAAACATAAATTAGGTGAATATATGGTGAACTCTGCAAAGGAATCAACTAAAGATGTTGATCTAGTATTGTTTCTAACAAATCCAGATGAGGAGATTGGAAGAGGAGATAAATTTATATTAGAAACATTAAAAGGTAAAAAGTGTCCAATATTTCTTGTGTTAAATAAAGTGGATGAAAGTACACAAGATAGAGTTGCAAAGAGTTTGGAAATGTATTCTAAGGAATTTGATTTTAATGAGATAATTCCGATATCTGCAATTAAAGGGAAAAACGTAGATGCTTTAGTAGAACTTATGAAAAAAGCCATGCCAGAAGGACCGAAATATTATCCAGATGATATGATAACTGATGTACAAGAAAAGTTTGTTGTATCAGAAATAATAAGAGAAAAAGCTTTGAGAACATTAAGAGATGAGGTTCCTCATGGTATAGCCGTTGATATAATTCAAATGAAGCAAAATGATATTGGAACATATCACATAGAAGTAGATTTAATATGTGAAAAGGATTCTCATAAAGGAATAATAATAGGGAAAAATGGTCAAACACTTAAAAGAATTGGAGAAAATTCAAGATATGAATTGGAAAGATTTTTGAGAGCTAAAGTTAACTTAAAAATATGGGTTAAAGTTAGAAAAGAATGGAGAGATAATCAACTTTTATTAAAAGAATTAGGTTATAAGAAAAATAAGTAAAATTAATGAATGATAAAGGATGACAGGATAAATTTAAAAAGCAATTTTATCTTCAATTAATGATTCATCATTAATTCTTAATTCTTTATAGGAGATGATTGATCTGTCAGTTTTTGAAACTAAAGCTGTAATTATAAAAACGCAGGATTTTAAAGAAAATGATAAACTGGTTTGGTTCTATACTGAAAAATTAGGAAAAATCACTGCAGTAGTTAGAGGTGCTAAAAGAAGTAAAAGTAAATTTTTGGCTCTTACATTGCCACTATGTTATGGAGAATATATGGTATATAAAGGCAAGAATTTGTATACACTTCAAGAAGGAAAAATTTTAAATTCATTTCAAGGGCTTTTAGATAATTTGAATAAACTTACATATTCATCATATTTGTGTGAGTTAATAGATATAGCTTGTACTGAAAATGAAATTAGTAATGAACTTTTTAGAAATTTGGTTACAACACTATATCTATTAAGTACAGATGCATTAGATTATGAATTGTTAATAAGGTCGTTTGAATTAAAATTGTTGAGAAGTACAGGTTATAATTTAACATTAGATAATTGTAGTATTTGCAGAAAAAAGATATCAGCTGCAAATTATATAAGTTTATCTTACTATGGTGGGGTGTGTGATGAATGTCCTAAGGAGCATGGGCTATACATATCTAAAGGCGCATATAATGCTTTGAGATTTTTAATGAATATTAGTGTAGATAAATTATATAGATTAAATTTAAGTACTGAGGTAAAAGCTGAAATAGAGAAAGTTACAACTTTTCTAATATCAAATAATTATGCTAAAAAACCAAAGAGTTTAGAAATGTTAAAATTCATTAAGGAGTGATTGTTTATGGAAGATATAACTTTAGAAAAAGTTGATATAGTGCGTGAAAGAACAGGTGTTAGCTATGAAAAGGCAAAGGAAGCTTTAGAAATATGTCAAGGTAATGTTTTAGATGCCTTAGTATATATTGAACAACATCAGGATATAAATAAAGATAAAAAATATTATAGTCAATATGAAGAAAATGAAGTGGAAATTTCTATAGATAAATTAAAAACTTTTTTAAAGGAACTTATAGAAAAAGGGAATATAACAAGGATAAAGATAAAAAAAGATGATATGGAATTAGCTGATATTCCTGTTAATGCAGGTGTTGCAGCAGGGGTTATAGCTATTATAATCCCACAAATTCTTGCAGCAGCATTTATAGTGGCAGTAGCAGCTAAAATTACTATAGAAATCACTAAGGAAGATGGTTCTACTGAAGTAATAAATAAGTATGTTTCTAAAGTTGCCAATGATGTAAAAAATAAAGCGAGTGATTTTGCAGATAAAGTAAAAAATAAAGTTAATGAAGTAAAATATGAGAATAAAAGCAATAATGAAAATACAAATAAAAAGTCATACAAGGGTGGAGAAGCAGTATATAGCTATACTGTTAAATTTGATGATGATAATGAAGAAAAATAAATGATATAGAAAGAAATATAGAGAAAAACAAGTCTAAAAGTTGTATAAAATTATTATAAGACAAATATTTGATTAATTTATTTGATTTTTCTGAAAATTAATTGTAGTAAAACAATAATTAAATGATATAATTAGATTGTAATATAAAATTATGAATATTAGACATATATTTCTTATATTTATAGAAAGAGGGATAAGATTGAAATTATCACCTAGGCAAGAAGAAATAATAAGCTTAGTTAAAGAACATCAACCGATAACAAGTGAAAGCTTAGCTGAAAGACTTGGTGTCACTAGAGCAGCATTAAGAGCTGATTTGGCGGTGCTTACAATGATAGGCACTTTGGATGCTAGACCTAAGGTTGGATATGTATATCTTGGAAAATCTTCTAGTGGATTAGTTTATCAGCATATTAGTAAAATTAAAGTATCTGAAATAATGTCAAAACCTATTACAGTAAGCGAAGATACAATGGTATATGATGCAATCGTATACTTGTTTCTCAATGATGTAGGAACATTATTCATTGAAAATAATGGGGTTTTAACAGGTGCCGTTTCACGTAAAGATTTTTTGAAAATCTCAATAGGAGGGACGGATATACACAAGGTTCCAGTTGGAGTGATCATGACTAGAATGCCAAATATAATTTGTGCAAACGAAAATGATAATGCTTATGATTTGGCAAAGAAAATCATAGAACATGAAATTGACAGCATTCCGGTTGTTGAGATAATCAATAATACAGATGGAAAAGATCAAATGAAAATAATTGGGAAAGTTTCTAAAACTAATATAACAAAGTTATTTGTTAAGCTTGGAAAAAATGAGGATTAATTATTAAAGGGTAACTACGAAGTCTTGAGCACATTTGATAATATGATAAGTAAAAGAAATAATGTATATTTTTTGCAGCACGAAGTAGCATGGTTAACTCGTGAGAGTATAGTGGATAAACATACTGATGTAGTAAAGCATAAAATAAACTGGTATACTAGCTTGTTATTTTTTCAAAGTGAATTACATAGACATCGATAGTAAATATATTGAGAAATTTATAAGAAAAGAGGGAGTATTGAGATGACAAATAAGTATGTATATCTATTTAGTGAAGGAAATGCTTCGATGAGAAATCTACTTGGTGGTAAAGGTGCTAATTTGGCTGAAATGACAAACATAGGAATTCCAGTACCACATGGTTTCACTGTTACAACAGAGGCATGTACTAAATATCATGAGGATGGTCAATCGATTTCAAAAGAAATACTTGATCAAATTTATGAGAGTCTAGCGAAGCTTGAAGAAGCAACAGGAAAGAAGTTTGGAGATAATACAAATCCTTTGCTAGTATCAGTAAGATCTGGAGCAAGAGTTTCAATGCCAGGTATGATGGATACTATTTTAAATTTAGGATTAAATGATATTGCAGTGGAAGCTTTAGCTAAGCTAACTAATAATCCTAGATTTGCGTATGATTCTTATAGAAGATTTATTCAAATGTTCTCTGATGTTGTTATGGGAATAGAAAAAAGATTATTTGAAAACAAAATTGATGAAATTAAAGAGAAGAAAGGTGTTGAATTTGATACAGAATTAAATGCTGATGATTTAAAGACTTTAGTTTCTCAATTCAAAGAAATTTACAAAAAGGAAAAAGGAGAAGAATTTCCTGAGAATCCAAAAGTACAATTAGTTGAATCTATAAAGGCAGTATTTAGATCGTGGGAAAATCCAAGAGCTATAGTTTATAGGAGATTAAATGATATTCCAGGAGAATGGGGTACTGCTGTAAATGTACAACAAATGGTATTTGGTAATAAGGGAGAAACATCAGGAACTGGTGTTGTTTTCTCAAGGAATCCAGCTACTGGAGAAAAAGGAATATATGGTGAATACTTGATGAATGCACAAGGTGAAGACGTTGTTGCTGGTATTAGAACACCACTTCCAATACTTAAATTAAGAGAACAGGATCCTGTAATATATGAGCAGTTCGAAAATATAGTTAATACATTAGAAAAACATTATAAAGACATGCAAGATATGGAAATAACTATAGAAGAAGGAAAGCTATATTTCTTACAAACTAGAAATGGTAAAAGAACAGCTCAAGCAGCTTTAAAAATTGCTGTTGATTTAGTTGAAGAAGGAATGCTTACTAAAGAGGAAGCAATTCTAAAAGTTGAACCTAAACAATTAGACACATTATTGCATCCAACATTCTATACCGAAGATTTAAAGAATGCTACTCCAATAGCAAAGGGGTTACCAGCTTCTCCAGGAGCAGCATGTGGTAAGATTGCATTTAGCGCAGATGAAGCTAAAGAGAGAGCAGCTCTTGGTGAAGATGTAATACTTGTAAGACTTGAAACTTCTCCAGAAGATATAGAAGGTATGATAGCTGCAAAGGGAATTCTTACAGTAAGAGGTGGTATGACATCTCATGCTGCTGTTGTTGCCAGAGGAATGGGAGCTTGCTGTGTTGCAGGATGTGGAGCTATTAAAGTAGATGAGGAAAAGAGAACCGTTGAAGCAAATGGTAAAATTTATACTTCAGATGATTCTATTTCACTTGATGGTACTACTGGTAATGTTTATGGAGAAAAGATTAAAACAGTTACTCCAGAAATTTTAGGACATTTTGCAACATTTATGAGTTGGGCTGATGAAATAAGAAAATTAAAAGTTAGAGCTAATGCTGATAGCCCAAGAGATGCTCATCAAGCAGTTGAATTCGGAGCAGAAGGTATAGGACTTTGTAGAACAGAGCATATGTTCTTTGCAGAAGATAGAATTATGGCTGTAAGACAAATGATTACATCTAAAGATTTAGAACAAAGAAAAGTAGCATTGGCTAAAATATTACCAATGCAGAAATCAGATTTCATAGGAATTTATGAAGCATTAGAAGGTAAGCCAGTTACAATTAGATTACTAGATCCACCTTTACATGAATTCTTACCAAGTGCTGATGAAGACATCAAATCATTGGCGAATGAGATGAGAATAACTTTTGAGGAATTAAAATCTACAGTTCAAGATTTACATGAATTCAATCCTATGATGGGTCATAGAGGATGCCGTCTTGCTGTAACTTATCCAGAAATAGCTGAGATGCAGGCTAGAGCAATTATAGAAGCAGCTATTGAAGTTAAGAAGGATAAAGGATACAATATTATTCCTGAAATAATGATTCCATTAGTAGGAGAAATTAAAGAATTAAAATATGTTAAAGATGTAATTGTAGATACAGCTAAAAAGGTAATGGAAGAAAAAGGTGTGACTTTAGAATATAAAGTTGGTACCATGATTGAAATTCCAAGAGCTGCATTGACAGCTGATGAAATAGCTAAAGAAGCAGAATTCTTCTCATTTGGTACAAATGATTTAACTCAAATGACATTTGGATTCTCTAGAGATGATGCAGCTAAATTCCTATCAGCGTACTATGACAAAAAGATTTATGAACAAGATCCATTTGGTAAATTAGACCAAACAGGGGTTGGTTCTTTAATTAAAATTGCAGTAGAAAAAGGAAAATCTACACGTCCTGATATTCATCTTGGAATATGTGGAGAACATGGTGGAGATCCATCATCAATTGAATTCTGTCACAATATAGGACTAAATTATGTATCATGTTCACCATTTAGAGTTCCTCTTGCAAGACTTGCAGCAGCGCAAGCACAAGTAAAAAATAAGAGATAAAAATAAAACAAATAGCATAAGTTAAGCATGGCTGAAAAGTCTTATTATAAAGGATTGAAGCTATCAAAACTATAAAAAATAAGGGTATTGTGATTAATTTCATTATTGATTTTAATTACAATACCTTTGTTTTTATATAAAATTAAATTTTAAAAAAGAAAAAGTTATTTAATGAAAAGTTATTCAATTAAGCATTATCAGAAGTTTGTCTTTGAAACAAATGGTGATAGATTCAAGTTCTCATTTAGTGAATATCAATAAAAGTTTCTCAATACTAACAGATATGTGTTTTATTTCTGTTAGTATTAAGAAAATAGTTAAAGCAATGTTACATTAAATTCATTTTGAACTATATCTATTATGTTTAGTGAAAAATCATATTGAGACTTCGTTTTAGATGTTGCATTTGAAAGGAGGCTTAAAAAAGCTGGTTTGTTACATTTATGAACATTTTTATAATAATCTCTTGATATTTTCCAATATTTTTGTGGAAAACAAATGTAGGATATTAAATATTTTAAATCGGATTGTGTAAATTGACATATTTCATTATAACTTTTTAATATAGTAAGTGCTAATTCAATGTTCCATTTAGTATTTTCACGTTTTAAAATTCTACGCATAAAATAAGCAAGATCTTTTGCACAATAATCAGCTTTGCATTTATCAAAATCTATTATCCATGGATCTGTAGCACTATTAAAAATTAAATTTTTATTTACATAATCCCCATGGCATAAAGATTTACTTAGATTATTTTTATCAATATTATTAGAGATATCTAACGATATTTGAGCAAGCTTTAAATTTAGATCAAAATTTAAGATAAAATGTCTTGAAAATTTATCTTTGTATTTAAAGGATTCATTAGAAGCATGTAATAGGTCTTGAAAGTGCTTTAAGGTTGTTATGTAATAATCATCAAATCCTTCCCGTAATGAACTGCCTAAAATAGGATGAAAATCTCTAGATATTGAATGGATGATAGCAAGTTTTTTGACAGAAAGTTTTACATGATTAATATTATCAAAACTACATTTTTCACCCTCAATCCAAGGAGTAAGTATAAAAAGCATATTATCATAAGAGACAAATCTATTTTTGTCAATGGTTGGTATAAGTTTTGGTACTTTTATATTATTTCTATATAGCCATTCAATAGCAGAATATACATATAACAAATCTTGCAAATCATAATACACTTTTTTTAAACAATAACTTTTTTCTTTAAAATCGACTCTATATACGGCTCTTTGTTTATCTGTATTCTTAAATTTAATTATAGAAACGTGAGCGTTTTCTAAATTATAATATGGTAAAACATTTTGTTTTATAATTTCAGGTGAAAGATTAGATTTTTTTGAAGGTAAAATCTCAATACTCATGAATATTCTCCTTTATAAAGTGATTAGGCATGTAAAACAAAATGATAAATATATATTTTTTAATAGAGGACGTGAACTAGCAATAAAAATATACTTTGATATTGTATTGCACAAACGAGACTATAATATAAAAGGCTGACTTGTCATTTTTTTTACTTGCCTTAGTGTGTGATAAAAATCTTCATTATTAATAATATTAAATATATTTCGGGAATATACATAAACTGTTTGATAAAAATATAAAATTTTGTAGATTATATATATTATTTTTAAAATATTTGCAAATAATATATATGCATTATAAATAGAGGAATATAATGATAAATATAGAATACATAAAAAGAGGTGATAATATATGAATATAAGAGAAAAAATTCAGAGTTTTGAAAGCTTGACACTAATTAAAGAAGCTGCTTTTTCATCAAACTCCTTAGGAAGAAAGATAAAGGAAAAAGATGATGATATTAGAACTTGCTATATGGTTGATAGAGATAGAATTATTCAGAGTAAATCATTTAGGCGTCTTAAGCACAAAACACAAGTTTATATAAAAACCTCTGGGGATCATTATAGAACTCGATTAACACATACATTAGAGGTAGCTCAAGTTGCAAGAAATATAGGCGTTGGAATTGGATTAAATGAAAATTTAATTGAGGCAATAGCTTTAGGGCATGATTTAGGTCACGTTGCATTTGCGCATACAGGTGAAGAAGTATTAAATGGTTATTTAGAAGGTGGATTTAGACATAATGAACAGAGTGCACGAGTTGTAACAAAACTTGAGAATGATGGAAAAGGATTGAATCTAACTCAAGAGGTTATTAATGGAATAATTAATCATAGCGGACTTGGAACTGTAAAAGATATTATAACTCTAGAAGGCGTTGTAGTTAAAGTTAGCGATAAAATGGCATATTTGAATCATGATATAGATGATTCAATAAGAGCAGGATTATTAAGAAAAGAGGATTTGCCTAAGGATATTGTTAGAATATTAGGTGATAATTCAACTGAAAGATTAAATACTTTGATAAAAGATTTTATAAAAACTTCAAATTTTAATATTAAGAATGGAATAAAAGAAGTTGGACTAAGTAAGGAAATTAATGAAGCTATGATAGAACTTAGAAAATATATGTTTAAAAATATATATTTAGGGAATACATTAAAAGTTGAGAGAAATAAAGCAAAATTTATATTATCGCAATTAATAAAGTATTTTGAAAATAATCCTAATGAAATGCCAGATATTTATGTTGATATAGTGGAAAAAGAAGGACTACAAAGAGGCGTTGCGGACTATATTGCAGGGATGAGCGATGATTATTGCTTGTTATTGTTTAATAGAATATTTGTTCCAAAGGTAGTAATAGATTTGTAAATAGTGCAAATTATTTCTAATCTCTTAAAATAAATTTTATAATATCAAACAAATTTTGAAAATTAAAGAGGATTTTAAAATAAAAAAAAGAATTATTTAAAAATAGTGCTTTAAATAAATTATTATAAATATATTAATTAATATTTTTTTATTATAATTTAGAAGGAAAAATTATAATACTGTCGAATAATATATAATTGTTAAAAAAGCAGTAGAGAGGGAGATGTCTCCTTGCAGATACCAGAAGAAGTAATTGAAAAAATAAAAGATCAAAATGACATTGTAGATATTGTTTCAGAGCATGTAAGACTTAAGAAATCGGGCAGAAATTATATAGGATTATGTCCATTTCATAATGACAAATCTCCATCATTGAGTGTTTCTCAAGATAAACAGATATATAAATGTTTTTCTTGCGGAGAAGCAGGAAATGTAATTACATTTGTTATGAAATACAAAAAGCTTACTTTTCTAGAAGCTGCAAAGTATTTAGCAGATAAAGTTAATATTCCGTTACAAACATCAGGGCAGGAAAATAATAAAATTTCTTTAAAAAAAGAACTTTTATATAAGGTTAACGTAGAAGCTGCCAGATATTTTTTTGCCAATTTGCAAAGAACTAAAGATGCAAAAGAATATTTTTTAAAACGAGGAATAAAGGAAGAAATCATAAAAAGATTTGGACTTGGTTATTCACATGATAGTTGGCAAGGATTAATAAATTATTTAAGAAAAAAAGGATATAAAGATGATTTATTACTTGATGCAGGTTTGACTTCTAAAAGTGAAAAAACAGGGAAGAACTATGACAGATTCCGAAATAGAGTTATGTTTCCTGTATTTGATGTAAGAGGAAAAGTTATTGGGTTCGGAGGCAGGGTTTTAGATGATTCAAAACCAAAATATTTAAATTCACCAGAAACAATGATTTTTCAAAAAGGAATTAATCTTTATGGATTAAATTTTGCAACTAAGAATGGTTTAGTTAAGGATTATATGATTATTGTTGAAGGATATATGGATTTAATATCACTTCATCAGTATGGTATAACAAACACGGTAGCATCATTAGGAACTGCACTTACTGTAAATCAAGCAAGACTTCTTAAGCGGTATGTAAACAAGGTTATAATTTCTTATGATGCTGATGTAGCTGGTCAAACAGCTACTCTTAGAGGACTTGAGATTTTAAGAAATGCTGGATTTGATGTCAAGGTATTAACAGTACCACAGGGTAAAGATCCAGATGAATTTGTAAGAAACAATGGAAAAGATGCATTTTTAAGATTAGCAAATGAAGCACTGCCATTAATTGAATATAGGATTAAAAAAGCAGCAGAAGGCATAAACATAAAAGATGGGAATGAGCTTATAAAATATGGGGAAAGATTTGCAGAAATTTTGGCTGACTTAAATCCGATAGAAAAAGATGTATATATAAAGAAAATTTCAGAGCAAACATCTATTAAAGAACAGGCATTATATGACTTACTTTCACAAGTAATGGCAAAAAAACAAAAACAAGATAACTTTATGAATAAAAAGGAATATTTTGGAACAAAATTATATGTAGAACCAGGATATTTAAAAGCTGAAAGAGTATTGATAAAATTGATGCTGTATGATGAATTTTATGATGAACTTAAGGAGTCTGTAAAATATGGAGATTTTGTGTTAGATGCACATAATAAAATTTATTCATTAATATTACAGGGTAAAAGTGAAGATACTAATAATATAATATCTTATGTAGAGAGCCGATGTGATGACATAGAAAGTTCTAAGGAATTGATTAAAATAAAAGAACATAAAATTTTAGATTTAACCGATAAGGATAGATTGATTAATGATTGTCTAAGGCAAGTTCAAAAATTTAAATTGCAATTAAAGATTGAAGACTTGAAAAAGCAACAAAGTAAATTTGAAAAAAATGGTCAAATTGAAGAATCTATAAGGATTGCAATGGAGCTCACTAAATTATCAGTAGCATTGAAAAAGGGAGAGAGAGGTTAAAGGTTGTGACGGAAGGAGGCAATAATAAAATGGAACAAAAAGTAAAAGGAAAAGCAGTAAAACCGGTGGATGATAAAAAAGATAAAAACGCTAAAATGGCAGCTGTAAAGGAATTGCTTGATAAAGGTAAGAAGACTGGTTCATTAACATATAAAGAAATAATGGAAGCAATGGATCATATTGATTTAAGTCCAGAACAAATAGAAAAAATCTATGAAGCTTTAGAAATAATGGGAGTCGAAATTATTGGAGGCGAACATGAAGCAGAAGAAGCTCCAGAAGAAATAGATTTATCAGTACCGGAAGGTATAGCTATAGATGATCCTGTTAGAATGTATTTAAAAGAAATTGGAAAGGTACCTCTATTATCTTCTGAACAAGAAATAACATATGCACAACAAATTGAAGAAGGAAATGAAAAAGCTAAAAAGAAATTGGCAGAAGCAAATTTAAGATTAGTTGTAAGTATAGCTAAAAGATATGTTGGAAGAGGAATGTTATTTTTAGATTTAATTCAAGAAGGAAACTTAGGTCTTATAAAAGCTGTTGAAAAATTTGACTATAGAAAGGGATATAAATTTTCAACTTATGCCACATGGTGGATTAGGCAAGCAATAACTAGAGCAATTGCAGACCAAGCAAGAACAATTAGAATACCAGTTCATATGGTTGAAACTATAAATAAATTAATAAGAGTACAAAGACAATTATTGCAAGAATTAGGAAGAGATCCATTCCCTGAAGAAATATCAAAAGTTATGGAACTTCCAGTAGATAAAGTTCGTGAAATCCAAAAGATTGCCCAAGAGCCAGTTTCTTTAGAAACTCCTATAGGAGAAGAAGAAGATTCACATTTAGGAGACTTTATTCCAGATGATGAAGCACCAGCACCAGCTGAAGCGGCTGCATTTACAATGCTTAAAGAACAACTAATTAATGTATTGGATACTTTAACACCTAGAGAAGAAAAAGTATTAAGATTAAGATTTGGGCTTGATGATGGAAGAGCTAGAACTCTTGAAGAAGTAGGTAAGGAATTCAATGTTACTAGAGAAAGAATTAGACAAATTGAAGCTAAAGCATTAAGAAAATTAAGACATCCGTCAAGAAGTAAAAAATTAAAGGATTATTTAGACTAAGCACCTTGCACAAGGTGCTTCTTTTTAAGTAATATATTTTAGGTACATTAAAAAAATAATAAATTTATATGCTAAGTATATTTTGAATTAAAGGAAGCTTGATTCGTATATGCTTAATGAGTATTCACAGGGCAAGCAATTATCATTAAATCGTGGGCTTTTCAGTACATGTTATCAAATTCGTATAATAGTCTGCTATGAGAACAATTTGCTTTTTTCTGATGAAAAATATTCATGACATTTTGGATTTATTATTTCCTTTCATGTCTGTTAACAGTTAAAAATGTTAATAATTTGAAAAAAATTCAATTATTAATTAAATATTTTGAATGATAAAAATTCATAGTGTACTACTTTATAAAAAGGTGAGGTAAAAATGGAATTAAGTAAGAGATTAGATTGGATTGTAGGAAAGCTCAATAAGTGTGAGGTTATAATGGACGTAGGGACAGATCACGGATATATTCCTATATATTTAGTTAAGAACAATATAGCAAGCAAGGTTATTGCATCAGATATAAATAAAGAACCTCTAAAAAAAGCAAAGATCAACGCAACGTTAGATGGAGTTTTAGATAAAATAGATTTAAGATTAGGTGGAGGTTTAGCTCCGTTAAATGATAAAGAAGCACAAGGAATAATAATTGCTGGTATGGGCGGAAATCTTATTAGAGATATATTAGAAGCAGATTTAAAAAAAGTTAAAAATATGGATTATTTAATCCTTCAACCTGCACAAAATCCAGAAGTTTTAAGAGAATATTTATATACTAATAATTATCAAATTATTGAAGAAGATATATGTAAAGATGAAGGGAAATACTACGAATTATTTAAAGTAAAATATAAAAAAGGAGATTATATATCATTAGAGCCTATATTTTATGAAATAAGTCCTTCTCTTTTAAATAAAAAATCTTTAGTTTTAAAGGAATACATAGAAGATAAAATTCAGAAGTGTAAGAAGGTTATAGAATTTATTACTGAAAATACCGAACATGCAATACAAAGAAAAGAAGAATTAAATAAAAAAATCAACACGTTAGAAAAACTACTAAAAGCTTTTTAAGGGGTGTTATTATGACTAAGATAAAAGATATTATAAGAGAAATTGAAAAGTTTGCACCTAAATGTCTTCAAGAAGATTATGATAATGTAGGATTAATGGTTGGAGATGATGAAAAGGAAGTAAAAAGAGTGTTATTATCTTTAGATTGTACTAATGATGCAATTGAAGAGGCAACAAATCTTAAGTGCGATTTGATGATAACACATCATCCTTTATTTTTTAGAAAACCTAAACGCATAGTAAAAAAAGATCTTTTAGGGAATAAAGTAATTAATCTAATAAAAGAAGATATAACTCTGTATTCATGTCATACAAACTTAGATTCTGCAAAAGATGGTATTAATGAAACAATAGTTAAAATGCTTGGTTTTAATTCATGCATAACTTTAGAACCTAATGAAAGCAGAAATTATAAAGAAGATGGAATAGGAAGATTGATAAAGTTGGATAATCCAATTTCATTAAACAATCTCGTAGATTTAATTAAAAAGACATTAAATATAAATAATATGAAAATTGTTAAAGGAAATGAAAAGGTAACTACTTTAGCAATAATAAATGGAAGTGGGCAAGATTTATTTCCATTAGCTAAAAGTTTTGGAGCTGATTGTATTATAACTGGAGATACAACGTATCATTTTGCATTAGACTATAAAGAAATGGGAATAAGTATAATTGATGCAGGACATTTCTCAACAGAGTATATAGCATTTTTAAAAACTTTAGAATTTCTAAAGAAAGAATTTAATGATGTAGAATTTATGGCATCAAAAACATGCCAAGATCCATATGAGTTTGCTTAAGCTACAGATATTTCAAAACTTTAATCTGTCGCAAACTGCATAAAGTTTAAGAACTAAATCATGGTATATGTGCATATATTATTTTGATAATAATTTTATGGAGCTATATAAGCGCGATGAGTAAAGATGATGATTTAAAAAATAGTGCTGGAAATGCTTTGAAAAAAGATTTTTCAAATATATTAAAACATAGCAAAAGATTAGTTAAGGGATTTTTTCGAGGGGGAAATAGGGGAAATGGATGTGATAGAAGAAGACCTCCATTTGGAGGACCACCATTTTTTAAGCCCAGATCACCTTGGGTTATGCTATGTTATCCGAAATTAATTGTTGCAGGAATAATAGCCTTAACATTATTACTTTGTGGTGTTAGCATATATGGATTAATAATAATAATTTTATTAATATTAATATTTATTTTGATATAATTAAAAAAACATTTGTATAATTAAAAAAAGTATGTTAGTATATATCTTGCGAGTAAGACGTGCAATCGCTGCTAGACTAGATCTAGGAGAGGAAAGTCCGAGCTCCATAGGGCAGGGTGCTGGATAACGTCCAGTCAAGGCAACTTGAAGGAAAGTGCAACAGAGATATACCGCCTAAGATTTTCTTAGGTAAGGGTGGAAAGGTGATGGTAAGAGCTCACCAGCGTGATGGCGACTTCACGGCTATGTAAACCCCACTTGGAGCAAGACCGAATAGAGAGGCATTAAGGGGCTGCCCGTCCCGCCTCTGGGTGCGTCGCTTGAGCTTATTGGCAACAATAAGCCTAGATAGATGATTGCTTAATACAGAACTCGGCTTATGGCTTATCTCGCAACAAGTAATTGCAAGGATTTGAGGAATACCGTTTGGGTATTTTCCCTTAACTTTCCCTTGCTTTTTTTGTGTACAAAACATTTGATAGAATATCTGTAGCTTCGGTATTCATTTCTTTTGTTACGTGAGCATAAATATCTGATGTTGTCTGCATTATAGAATGACCTAAACGTTCTTGAATTATTTTCATTGATATGCCACTTTTCAATAATATGGTTGCATTACTATGCCTAAGATCATGCCAACGAATATATTTTTCTATGTCACTTCTTAATTTGTACGGTGTTAATCCATTTCTATTGTGAACTAAATAATCATATAATTCTATAAGCTTCTTAAATGCAATATATTCTTCATTAGTAAGTATCAGCATATTTACAATAACTTCTAGACCTTCATCAATTTTACCTTCCCTAAATAGCTTTAGTAATTGCTTTTGAAATCTTTTATCACTTATTTTACGTATAATTGATTGGCTTATGTGAAATAGATCTAATTGAAAATGAATGCCTTGATCCTCACAAGTTGCTTTAATCCACTTGCTCCATCACCGTTTAATATTCTAGTTTGAATTTCATCTACATTGTATTTTTCTGCAATTGTTGCGCCAGTAAGCTTTTTAAAGTGATTAGAATTGCTAAAGCTTGCACAAACAGTTTTATCAACAACTACATATTCCTTTTTACTGCCCGGACGTAAAGTCCAGCCGATATATGATACTGCTAGTTTTAACTTTTTCTTTTTATTTTTCCCTTTCGTTCTATCCTTACCTGAAGATAGAGCCAAACGCCATCTTGCTTCTGGAATAATACATATATTTCCTTTTTGCCTTTTAATATACCTTTGTCATTTAATTCAATTTTACGATTTTCTAGTTCTTTAATCTTTTCTCCAACTGTTTGAACTACGTTCCAAACGCCTTGAGCGCTAATTTCTTGATTGCACATAGTTTTAATATTATCAGATGCCTTTCTAAAAGAAACCTCCGTCACGTTAGTTAAAATAGTTTCAACGAGATTTATAGACACATTTCCTATAGTGTCCATCCTTAAATACTCATCCAAAGACTTTGATATGCTTTTCAAGACCTTGCAAGCTTCATCGCAAGCATATTTATAAAATCTTTTTTCTAACTCCTTGAAAGTAAATCCATTATCATTAAGAACTAAAATTTTAGAGACGCATATATATTGTGGTATTTATGCTATGTTTGTTGAACTTATCAATCCTGAAACTAGACTGTGTGCAATAGATGGCACTGCTTTAAGAAGTTCAAAATACGATAACAAAGCTAAATCTGGTAAGGGTACACGTCTTGGATACTATAAAGGTTATAAATTGCATTGTATTGCAGCTGTTAGTGATATTATAATTCCCTTGGTTTTTGATTTAATAACAGCTAATGTTTATGACAATCAAGTCTCAGATTTACTATATGAAGCTAAATTTATAACCCATTTTTAATACTTGTAGATGCAGCATATGATTCAGTAAAATGGTTTGAAATTGCTTATAGATTAGAATTTAATTTGTTAACTAAAAAATTATTACTTTTATAAATCACTATGGAAATATTATAAAATAAAGTTGTTCCCTATTTAACATGCATTATTTACATAATATGCTATAATAGTTACATATTTATAAGAAAATCACAATAATAAATTTTAAGAATGGGAAAGTTTTTGGAGGTATTAAAATTGGAAAGAATGCCATATAAACGACCAACTACACATTATGATGAAAGAATTAAAGAACTAGATGAAAAAATATGTGAACTAATTAATAAACGTAAGAATGCTTCAGATAATGATCCAGGTTATCCACCTTTTGAATACATTTCTAACTGGGCAAAAAAATTTGATTTATATGAGGATTTATTAAAATCAGTATTTCAATCGTTTTGGAATGAAAAATTATATAAACCTGTAGTTAGGCCAAAAGAATTTACCAGTGTTAAAATTAATAGAAAGAGATAACCGCCTTTTTTTCTATAATTTTTATTCGTCAGTATTCAAATTCCAGTGTTGTGGGTTTTTGCATAGATTTGAACAATATAAGCAATTCATCCTAAAACCAGCCACGACATACTAGTTTTGGATTGTCTATAAATGAAAACTATGATTGTCGAATACTCGACATGTGTGGAGGTAATGGACATTCTCATTATAACTTTGTTGTATCACCTTTACTACCTGATAATATTTCTGGAATTAAATTGATTTTTAAAGAATATAGTTTATCTCGCATTGATGAAACTATAGATAATGAGATTGTAATAGAGTTATAATAAATGATTTAATTTGATTAACTTATTAAACGAGTATAAACAAATTGATACCTTGTAGGTATATATAAAAAAAGATAAAAATTGGTAATAATGTAATAAAATGATCATGAAATGTGGGGGATGTTACTTTGAAAAAAATTATATCATCCATAGCAGATAGTTATGGATTATGGGACTTAAATAAAACATATAGCAAAATTAATCAATTTCATTATGATGAAATTGAAATCGCTAAATTAATAGGTGATTATCAAAAGTTTTATTTTAAGCCAGATTTACCTAAAATTAAGTTTGAAAATAATAGGATTATATTTAAAAGCCAGGTACATAATGAAGAATGTAATAGGGATGCTATATTTTATACCGATTTATATTCAAATGAAACAAAAGAAAATGTAAGTATTATAATGATCCATGGTTGGAGATCTGAAAAGTTAAATAGATTAGAACCTGTGTTTTTAGACGAATTTAAAAAGAAACAATATAATACATATAGGTATATTTTACCTTATCACATGGATAGATGTGATAAATTAAATTATAGTGGAGAATATTTTTATAGTGCCAATATTAATAGGACATTGAAATCAATTAAGCAGTCTGTTAATGATATAAGGGCTTTAATTACATATCTAAAAGAGAATAATAATAAAGTTGTTATTATTGGATTATCTTTGGGTGGATTGGTAGCAAATTTAATAGCAGGATGTGAAAAAAATATTGATTTGCTTATATCTATATTTCCAGCAAATAGTTTAGCATTCACAAGTTTTAAATCAGAAGTAGGGAAATATGTAAAGAGGGACTTTTTAGAAAAATCTTTTGAATTTAATAAGTTAAGTGAAATTTGGACAATTATAAATCCAAGTTTGAACAAGCCTATAATTGATTTGAATAAAATATTATTAATCCAAGGAGATTATGATAAATACGTTTTATATGAAGATACTAGGAAAATTTCTGAAAATTGGGGAATAAAAAATGAACTATTAAAATGCGGGCATTCAGGGATTGTTATTAATAAAAAGGAAATTAGAAATAAAGTTATAGACTTTATAAATAAAGAATTGTAAAGGTGATACTGTTATGTATATGGTCGGTACAATTTTCGGATTAGTTGTAACTGGAATTATAATATTAATAAAAGATAATGAAACTGAATCTACATGGTGGTTAGCAGGCTTTTTACTTTTATGCGGTTTAGGTGCATTTTCATCTATAACTACAAATTTATTTATTAATAAAGTAGATTCTAAAACTATGGATTTAGTATATTATATTAGTGCATGGTTATCAGTTTCTGCTCATTATTTAGCACCAGTTTGTATACTGATTTATTCAATGATTTATTCAAATTTAAAAAGTAATAAAATAGTATATATGCTACTATTTATTCCAGAAATTTTATGCTATATATTATTACCAATAAAAAATAACGATTTAAAAACAACAACAGAATTTTTAAACTACATGAGAATATTATGTATTGTTGAGTTGCCTTATTTATTTTCTTCTATTGCGTTATTAATATATTCCTTTGTAAAGGAAAAATCTTATCTAATAAAAAAGTATAAGTTAGTTAATATAGTTGTTATAGTACCAGGACTTGTTTACATAATTTTATTTAATTTTATATTAAGGGCTATTGGAATGGAAAATTCTTGGAAGGCATTTTCTATTTTAATACCAATACATTTTTTGATATTTATTTACTTCGCAAATAAGTTTGCAGTATTTGGGGTTACTATGAAATTTGATAAATATAATTTTGCTTTTGAAAATATTATTGACTATATTACCGATTCGATTATTATCATAGACGAAAAGTTAATAGTAAAAGAAGTTAATAATATATTTTACAAAAAGTTTCAACTTAATAAGGAGAAGGAATATCAGGAATATAAAAACTTGATAAGAGAGAGTAGTTTGAGAAATTATGAGGAGTTATTAACTAATTTAATAGATAAGGCTCATATGACAAGAACTAATCAATCTATGCAAATAGAAGTTGTAGCTGAGGAAGTTGCTTATTTTGAAGTACAGGTAAATTGTGTAATAGTAAAGGGTGATTATTTTGGTACAATAGTCTTCTTTAAAGATATAACTGCTCAAAAGAAGAACATGGAACTTATGATAGAAAAAGAGAGATTAATGTCTTTAAGCCAACTTATTGGAGGAGTAGCACACAATTTAAAAACTCCAATTATGAGTGTAGCAGGAGGTCTTTCAATAATAAAAAAAGATACTAATAAACTATATCCTTATTTCAACGATGACAATAATGATGATATTGAAAAATTAATGGTGGAAATAAATTCCTGGCATGAAAGAGGACAAGCATATCTACGTTATATGACTGATATTATTAACGCAATTAAAAGTCAGTTAAAAGATTTCGATCAAAATAAGAAAGAAAATTTTCTTATAAAGGATGTTATTAAAGATATAGTTTTATTAATGTCGTATGAATTAAAGAAGAATAAATGTAAATTAATACAAGAAATAAATATAGATGATTCAATAGAAATTGCTGGTGATATTAATTCTTTAATTCAAGTATTAAATAATCTTATAAGTAATGCTATAAGTGCAGTAAAATATAATACAAATATAACTTTAAGTGTTTATAAGGAAAGTAAAAATATTGTATTTGCTGTGACTAATGAAGGGAATATTATACCAGAACACGTTCAGAAGAAAATATTTACAGAGATGATCACTACAAAAGGTAAGGATGGGACAGGACTAGGTCTATATATAGCCAAATCTATTATAAAAAGTAGATTTAAAGGTGATATATATTTTAATAGTGACAATGAGATGACTACTTTTTTTATAAAAATACCAACAAAGGAGCAGAAAAATGAATAAAGGAATAAGTATAGCCATAATAGATGATGAAATAGGAATAATTGATACACTAGAATCTTTTCTAGGTGATAAATATTATGTTGAAGGATTTATAAGTTCAAAAGAGGGATTGGCAGCATTAGAAAAAGGTGACTTTGACTTATTAATATTAGACTACTTTATTGATGATTTAAATGGCAAGGAAATTGTTGATGAAATAAGATCATTTAATCCATCAATGTACATAACATTATTAACAGGATACGCAGAAGAAGTTCCAGCGATGAAGTCATTAGATGAAATGGATATACAAGGATACATTGAAAAGACAGGGGATTTTGAAAAAATAATCGTATATATAGAAGCGATAATAAAATCAATAGAATTTTTTAAAGGAAATAGCATACCATTGAATAAAAAGATAGGTCAAAGAATTAGATCATTAAGAAAATCAAATAATTTAAGTCAAAGTGATGTTGCTAAATATTTAGATGTTAAAACAAATTCCATATCGCAATATGAGTCTGGATCATCAGGATTAACAATAGAAAATGTTTTGAAATTAGCAGAACTATTTAACGTAACAACTGATTATATACTTTGCTATACGTTAAATGTTAGAAATAGGGCCTTTCGTTAAATTTAGACTATTTTCGTAGATTTATTTAGAGTATCTAAAGGATACTCTATTTTTGTGATGTTATTTAAGTGAAATAATATAAGTAAATATCAACAAAATTGACATTTGATATGAAAATATTTTTTAAAATGATATTTTGTATTGACGTTAAAATTTGGAATTGATATAATGAAAAAAATGAAAAATATACAAAAATTTAATATTTATAACAAAATTGTATAAGAATAAAATAATTGAAGTATATTTCTGAAATAAACTAGTAGAAATTTTTATTAAAAAAACATCATCCGAATTAGATATGTGGAGACACATGTTATATAATACAATAACTAATAATAAAGAATTAAATAATGGTTATATATCAAAATCAAGTAAAAAAATGGGATGCGGTTATTATTGAAGCATACAAAAAACAACTTGATAGAAATAATGAATAATATTTATAGAAAGGTGAGGCTTTTGTGGTAATTAGGGAAGTAATAGAAATATTTAGGGAAGATACTTCAATTAAAAGGTTCAAAAAAGAAATTGAATTATTAAAGGATGCTGGATATGTAGTATTTGAGGAAAACAATGATTATGTACGTTTCTACCAATCTGCAAAGGTATTTAATTCACATTTATATGCTGAAAAAAAATGAAAGTAAAAATCTGCAAGTGAAATTAGCATTAACTATGGAATTTTCATCATTATGTATGGTTTGATTTAATAGACTATTATTAAGATATGGTCATCATAATAAAGTTTATCTATTTTCATTATAAATAGTTGCATGTGTAAAGTAATAACAAATACTTGATTTCTGATAAAATAAATTTTTATATTTCGTGGTATTCAAATCTGCATGGCCAAGTAATTGCAAGGATTTGAGGAATACTGTTTGAGTATTTTCCTTTAAATTTACCTTGCTTTTTTTGCGTGCAAAACATTTTATAGAATAGAAGGATAATTTTTTTGATTCCTCCGACGGCTATTTTTAAAAAAATATTTTTGAGGAAAATATTAGATTTTATTAAGAGAATATCATAGAATTTATATTTTAGCTTAAGTGATAGGATAATTATTGAACTTGAAGGATAGCTATTTGAGCGAATATAAAAAGTTTTGAGAGAAGATTAGTGTATTATAGAAAAATTTAAAAGATAACAGAACTAATTTGCAAAAAAACGTATAAATATTTTATTGACTTTTATTAGAAAAAAATGGGATTATTATTATATAATAGTTGTAGGAGAGGGATGACAGTATGGATAATATAGAAACCAATGTAAATATAGTATTAGAAAAAGTAAAAGAATCACCAACAATACAATCTGGTAAAAAATCAATAGCAATATTATCTAGTAATAATGCAAATTTAAGTATTCAGGATTTTGATGAAGCAATTGAGTATATATGGAAAAATAACTTATTAAAAATATTAAAAGTAGAACGTGAACATATATATATAATGAAAATATATGTAGATGTTGCTTAATGATTTTAAGAAAAAATATAAAGCACAAAGTAAAGACTTCATATTATTCGTGTATGAAGTCTTTACTTTATGCTTTGTATTTTTATGTAATTAAATTAATTATTATTGAACTTTGTTTGAAATTCTTGTTCTAAAAATTAAGTTTTTAAGTTTTATCCAATTGAATGGAATCAAAGGATAAAAATAAGGCTCGCCAGTTATTGTCTTTGAACTTGCAGCTACTATAAGACCTATTACCGTTCCAAGTATGAGCCCCCAAAATCCAATTGTTCCGCACAATATTATTAACAGTGTTCTCAGAAATTTAAAGGCATAATTCAGTTCTATACTTGGTTGTGCAAAGCCTGCGAGTGAAACCACAGCAGAATAAAGTATGGTTTCATTTGTAAACCAACCTGTTGTTACTGCATATTGTCCAAGTATCAATCCGCCAATTATTGAAAGTGAACTTCCAAGCGGATCAGGCGTATTTAATGAAGCCAATTTTAAGCCATCAACAGCAATTTCCAAAATTATGAATTGTGTGGTTATAGAAACCGCAGAGGGTTTTTCTGGCCGTATAAAATCAAAAGAACTCGGCAAAGTAATATTCCCATTTGCAAATAAGATAAAGACTGGAATTAAAAATATATTGAAAAATATTACAACATTTCTTATAAGTCTTAAATAATTTCCAGTAAAATTGGGAAAATAATAATCATTTACATCTTGAAGAAAATCAAAAATTCCAGTTGGAAGAATCATAGCAGTAGGAGAGTTATCAACTAATATAACTATTTTTCCTTCAACAATGTGAGCTGCAGCAACATCAGGTCGTTCAGTATACCTAATTTTAGGTAATGGATTAAGCCAATTCTTTGAAAGTAGCAAATCTACTAAACTTTGATCACCAACAGTTAGAGCACCTATAGATAAGCTATTGATTTTTTGAATTATGACGTCAAGGGCTCTTTTATCAACAACCTTATCTAAATATACTAAACATACATCAGTCTTTGATATATAACCGATAGAATGCATTTCACATATTAATCTAGGATCTCTTATTCGTCTTCTAATTAATGCTGAATTAAGAATAATTTTTTCAACAAAACCATCTTTTGAACCTCTTAAAGTTTTTTCTTTAGCTGGTTCGGATGTACTTCTGCCAGCATAAGCACGTAAATCCATAACTATAGATGAATCAAAACCATCTATAATTATTACTGTCTGACCAGTGAGCAACCCATCTATCATCTTATCTAAGTCTTTTTGAGGTTCTACTGATACATGAGGAATTTCATTGTCTATAAAACTATTAATATCTGTATATGACTCCATTCTCGATTCAGATATATTATTAAAAAAATTTCTTAGTATCTGCTGCATAATATCATCTTTAACAAATCCTGATAAGTAATAAATTAAAGCATGTTTTCCACCAATGATTATGGTTCGTTCAATAATATCAAAACTTTCTTTTACAGTTAATCGCGAGTTGATTTGTTCCATATTTTCTAAATAGTTTGATGAAATTTTCAAAAATCTGACCTTCTTTCGTAAATAAATATAATCAATGAAAAAACTCTTGCCTAATTATTGAAAAGCATATTAAATTTGCTTATCATCCATTGTAGTACAACACATACAAATATTATGTGTTGTATATTCGAAGTTATGCAGAAATTATAAAAAAATGTTTATTATTTGTAGAAAAAATATGGTAGTGGTAAAAATTATTAATTTTATGTCATATTTTGAAACATTGCTAATATATTTAACATCCCATATCCCCATTGTGGATTAGGATATATATCGCCAACACGTGTAGAAGTTCCACGTGAAAGATAAGTGGCTATTGTTTGAGAGTACATAAATGGATCATTGCCATCAACAATTCCCCATTCAAACAACATAGCACAAGCACCAGCAACTATTGCAGCTGAAACACTGGTACCATTTACTACTGTGGTTTTATTACCAGGAGCGACAGTAACTGCATCTACTCCACCAGCAGCAACATTGATTACATTAATGTAATCATTTATAAATGCCATACCGGAATAATCAACAATATTATTATTGTTTTGATTGTAGGCAGCAACAGTGATAGCATAATTCGAAGTCCCTGGAATTGTAACTGTTCCATAAATATCAGCAGGTATAAATCTAGTACCACCAATGGATATACCACTTTGTGGTATCCAAACATTATATTTACCATCTAAAATTGAATTGCCAATTAACCTTAGTTTCCATATGCCAGGTTGTAAATCATAAAATCGAATACGTATTAATTCATCACCGGTATTTTCTTCTGGTAAATAATAATTAACTTTAGTCGTTGTTTTTTCAAATAAAAATGTATAAACTTCAGTATTATTAATTAAAGCAGTTAGTGTGCCTGTGTTTTCACCAGAAGGAGATATAATGTCCAGAGACATAATATTTGGAGAATCAATCCAAATTTCAACCCATAAATCTTTTTGTTCAGGAGCAATATTTAATTCTATAGAACTAATACTATTAACACTAGATACTATACCAGAAGCATGTCCACCAGCTACACGTTGGTTTCCAGCACCTGTAACAACGGTTATTCCACTATTTATACAAATAGACTCTATAAATTGTTCTAAAATACCTTTGCCCTTATGACCACCCAAAGTGCTGCCAAGAGGAAGGTAAATAACCAGTGGTTTATTATTTCTTAACGAATATCTATACAAAAACTCTAAAGCTGCAAAAATACTTGTTATATTAAATACTGGAACTGTTACGTTAAACCATGCTTCAAATGGTAAATCTTCAATTAACTTTACAACTACGAAATTGCAGTTTGGAACGACTCCTTTTAGATTAGGATTTTGACCTGTTGCTCCAATAATTCCAGCCATACTCGTTCCATGTCCAAGTTCATCTCTGGTTGGAACTATTTCATAAGGAGACTTTCCTTCTTTATAAGCGTTTATTGCTTCTTGTATTTGGCTTTTAGTATATACGCTTCCAAATGGAACTATGTTGTTTTCAATTTCTGATGCAGGACTTATTGTTTGATCCCAAATATATTCAATTCGAGTTTCACCATTTGAATTCATAAATTCATCACTTAAATAATCAATACCGGAATCAATAATTGCTACATTGACTCCTCTTCCAGTTAAATTTAGGGGCAAATCTAGTGTTAAAAATTCAGCCTTAGATGCCTGTAGAGGCGAAATTTCTTCAAGTGTATACATTTCAGCCGGTTTTACATATACAATAGTTGAAAAATGAGGCCCTGCTAAGTTGATGTCATTACCTTGTAATATTATTTCCCTTTTAACAGTTACGATAGCGTATTTATTGTTTATTATTATTACATAATAACCAGGATATTTAGAGACTTCTGATTGAATATCTCCTTGATATTGAACAATATAACTATAATAATTTACATCTTTAAAAATGTTTTCTGGAACTTTAAATTTCATTTCCATTAAAAAAACCTCCGAAATCATTTTGGGGAATTCTTATGAATAATTTATTTACGTAATATTCTATAAATTTATCATCTTCAAGATTGTGTGAGGTATGAATTGGTATACCACGACTATTATTTCTGTATAATCTGCTAATAACATTAAAGACTCCTAATAAATCAAAATCTCCATATCCAGTCTCTCTGTTAGGGAATTTGTATAATTCATTTCTATATGCACCATAAATTAAATAGCTTACTATTTTTGGAGAATACATAGTAGTATCATTACCGTTAATTATTCCCCATTCTAATAAAAGAGCACAGGCTCCAGCAACTATTGCAGTAGCAGCAGAGCTCCCGGAAACAGCGGTAGTTCCGCCTGAAACTTTTGTTGTTATAATGTTAACACCTATAGTTGCAATATCTGGATTGATTACATTATTAGCATTAAATCCTTTGCCTGAAGAGGCTATAAGTGAATTACCAGTTCCATAGTATGCAACAGTAACTGCATTTGCAACTGTTCCAGGGATAGTTAATGTATTAAAAGGATCTGGTTCAAGGAAAACTAGATTTTCAGGCAAAGTATTATGGGGAGGAAGCCATATGTCGTATCGTCCATTTACTATATAACTTCCAGTTAGCTGTATTTTCCATATGCCTGGTTTTATGTCATTAAATATGATTTGAATAACTTCATGTCCTGTAAAGTGCTCAGGAGTATAATATCGTACGAACATTTTAGTATCTGTAAAAACAAAATTATAGATTTCACGTGCATCTATTTTAGATTGTATAACGTTTGATGATTCTCCAGTAGGCGAAATTACATTTATAGAAGCCCTATTTGGTCTTTGAATCCATATGTTAAATGAAAAGTACTTTAATTCTTTAGGGATTTTTAATTCAGATGTTTTTTTATCACCTTTTGTTTTTATATATCCCGATACATGTCCTTGCGCAGCACCTTCATTACCAACACCAGTCACTATGCAAAGTCCTCTGAAGTTTCCTATGCTTGTTAAATATCTGGAGATTAGATTTGCACTATCATGACTTCCTTCTGTTGTTCCGACACCTAAATATATAACCATAGGTTTGTTTAGTTTTAAAAACATATTTTTTAAATATTCTAATGCAGCTACAATTTCAGAACTGTTATAAACTGGTGCGTATGTTACATTATTTTCTTCTAACATTTTTCTGAAATTAGAGGATTCGAAAAGTTTAACAACTACAAATTCCACATCATTTGCAACTCCCTGAAATTTATTAGTATACCCTCTGGCGCCCATAATTCCAGCCATATTTGTTCCATGTCCAATAACATCTTTTGAAGGAACAATTTTATAAGGATCTTGATTATTTTTAGAGGCATTTATTGCTGCGTTAATTTGTTCGTTAGAATAAGTTTCACCAATATATACAGATTCATTGTTGCTGTTTTGAATAGTTTGATCCCAGATGCTAGCTATTCTTGACGTACCATCTTCCCTTATAAACTCTTGGTTAAGATAGTCTATTCCGGTATCTACAATTCCTATTAAAACATTTCGTCCTGTTAAATTTAAATATGGATTCATTTTTATATTATTTATGTTATCTACATAAGAAGGCGAAATATCTTGTAATACAAACATTGGTCTAAAGTCAACGAAAACAATTGTTGGAACATCCTTTATCAATCTATCTAAATCATTTGCACTCACTGCTACAATTCCAATAGTATCAGTGATTATAGCTCCACAAGCATAAGTAATCTTATCTATCTGTTCTTTAAAGTTACCTCTATATTCAATTAAATAATTTTCTACACTTGGATCGTAATATAAATTACAAGTACGTAAATTATACATATTTAGCTCCCAGAATTGTTTATATTTATAAATATATTTTTATAGAATTAATTCAATGATACAAATTAATTATTTTATGATTAAATAAAAAAGACCCTATTTATATAAAGGTGATTGTAATATATAATAAGTACAAGTGTTATTAAATCAAAGCATATATCATAGAAGGAATTATTGAAGATTTTAAATTTAGAAATAAAAGCTCACATACATATGAGAATAGTAAAAGATAAAAATTACTTTAGGAGGACAGCATTATGAAAAGATTCTTTAAGACTATAATAATAACATTAATTATTATGCAAGTTATGACAATAGCCGCATTTGCAGAGGGAACCTTTTCTAATTGGAACGACATAGAAAATGATATGTATCATCATTTTGTAAATAGGGATGCAAACTTTTCATTTTTATATACAGGAACAAAAGAGGAATTTCAGCAAAACATAAGACAAGCTATAAAGGATGCATATTCAAAGGATGACTATTTGGAAAGATCATGGGTGGAATTGCGTCCACAAGGAAAAGTTACAACTCAAGGGATTGAAACTACTATAAATGCAACTTATTTAACAACCAAGGAACAAGAGGATTATGTTAATAATGAATTAATAAAAGAAACAGCAAAAGTTACTAATTCAGGAATGTCTGATTTTGAAAAGGTAAAAGCAATAAATGATTATATTATTAATAGGTTTGAATATGATTATACACTTCAATCAAAAAGTGCATATTCAGCATTAACTACTTCGGTTGCTATTTGCCAGGGATACTCCATGGCAGCATATAAAATGTTAAATTACGCAGGAATTGAAAATCGAATTGTTGTTGGAACGGCCAGAAACATTTCTCATTCGTGGAATTGTGTTAAGATTGACGGAGAATGGTATAATTTGGATATAACTAATAATGATTCAATTAAAAAAGATAAATACTTTTTAGTAGGAGATAATTTTTTGTTAGATAATAATTATGTTTGGGATAGGAAAAGCTACCCATCAGCACCAAAAGGATATTATGAATAGACATATTTAAGTTAAATTATATAGATATCTAAATTAAGTCGTAGACATATGCAATAAATAACCGAAATAGAGGTCATGCATTTGTTTCGGTTACTGAAAACTTTGATAGATGCTTCTAAGATTGCAAGTTGTACCCACAATGCTTGCTTCACAGACATGCTGTGAACAAGCACATGTGGAACAACTTACAATCTAAGAAGCATAGCTATCAAAATTTTTTAACGTAACGCTACACAAATGCATGCCCTCTATTTCTACTTTTGGATATCATCTATAGATCTATACTAGAAATCAAATATATTTTTGTGAAATAGATATTTAAAAATTAGTTGAGGAAGTTTATTGATAAGATATTGTTCCATTTCTGCTTATTCTTAATGTACTTGAGAATAAGGCAGGAATGGGGCAATATTTTATTTAGAAACTTATAATGAATGTTTTATAGTGGTGTGGAACAAAATGTATTTGATTTCGATAAAATTACCACATAAGTCAAGATATTAAGTTGTTTATTTAAAATAAACACAAAAATATTCAGAAGATTAACATTATTAAAAAATAAAAGAATATACTATTGTATGCGCCTAGGTATTTTTAGGTGATAATTATAGATTGATCATATAAAAGAAGATGATAAGTTTATAGCATGATGCATATTTCTAATTAGATAAGGAAGCATACTTGTATAATATGAGTTTTAGATAAATAAGTTTTAATCAATCACTAAGTTAGGCACATTCAAAAACAAGTCCATTTGCCAGCCTATTTGTCATTATGCTTCGGCCACAAATGGGACTAATAGGACCGGCTAAGAGGACAATTCACCTTCTTGCCTGAGAAAAAATATCTGCAGCAAATTGGACATGTTATTTATTTTTGTGCGCCTTAAATGGACTTATATTTTTATTTATTGTATATTATTGTTAAAAAAGTAATGTTTAGGAGGATTGAAAATGGAAAGAGGTAGTGGTGTTATTATGCATATTGCATCTTTACCCGGGAAATATGGAATAGGTACATTCGGTAGAAAAGCGTATGAATTCAGTGATTTTTTAAAAAAAGCTGGACAAAGATATTGGCAGATACTTCCCCTAGGACATACTAGTTATGGAGATTCACCATATCAGTCATTTTCAGCATTTGCTGGGAATCCATATTTCATAGACTTTGATATTCTTGTTGAAGATGGATTACTGAAAAAAGCAGATTATGAAAAAATAAATTTTGAAGATAATACTGAAATTATAAATTATGGACTTCTATTTAATGAAAAAACAAAAATTTTAAGAAAAGCATATGAAAACTTTAAAAAAATTAATAATAGTGATTTAGAAAAATTTGAATCAGAAGAATCATATTGGTTAGATGATTATGCTATGTTTATGGCAGTAAAAGTTAAATTTAATCTAAATAGCTGGCAGGGTTGGGATAATGATATAAAGTTTAGAAGTGAGATATCATTAAAAAAATATAAAGAAGAACTTAAGGATGAAATATGTTATTGGAAGTTTATACAGTATGAATTTTTCAAGCAATGGAGAAAATTAAAAACGTATATAAATAATTTAGGTATTAAAATCATAGGAGATATTCCTATATATGTTGCAGAAGATAGTGCAGATGTATGGAGTAATCGAAAAATATTTTTACTAGATGATAACACGTTAAAGCCATTAAAAGTAGCGGGATGTCCTCCGGATATATTCTCATCTACAGGCCAGCTATGGGGAAATCCTATATATAATTGGAACTATATTGAACAAACTGGATATAAGTGGTGGATAAGTAGAGTTAAACAAAGTTTAGAGTTATATGATGTAATAAGATTAGATCATTTTAGAGGATTTGAAGCATATTGGGCTGTACCATATGGTGATAAAACAGCTCAAAATGGTGAATGGATTAAAGGTCCAGGAATGAAGCTATTTGATGCTATAAAAAATGAATTAGGAAAAATAGATATTATAGCAGAGGATTTGGGTTTCTTAACAGAAGAAACTATAAAGCTTATAAAGAAAACAGGTTTTCCAGGAATGAAGGTTTTAGAATTTGCATTTGATGGTAAAAATAACAATTTGTACTTACCTCATAATTATGAAAGAAATTTTGTAGCTTATACAGGAACCCATGATAATGATACAGTAAAGGGTTGGTTTGATTCTTCGGGTACTAGGAGTGAAGTTAAAAATTCAATTGAATATTTAAGATTAACAAAAGAAGAAGGGTATAATTGGGGATTTATAAGGGGGGTATGGAGTAGTGTAGCAAATGTATCCATAGCATTAATGCAGGATTTTTTAAATCTAGGAAACGAAGCAAGACTTAATTTGCCTTCAACAATGGAAAAAAATTGGACATGGCGAGCAAAAGACGGAAGTTTTACCAATGAATTGGCAAATAAGATTTATAGATTAACTAAGATTTATGGAAGGTGTGATTAATGATGGAGAAACAAAAAATAAAAGAAGGTATTGAAAGATATTTAAAAGTAAAGCATGGAGTGAAATTAAAAGATGCTCACGATTACCAAATATTCAATGCGCTATCTCTAACGGTATTAGAAGATATTATAGATAATTGGAATAATACAACTGAAACTTATAATAAAGGAAGAAGGGCATATTATTTATCAGCAGAGTTTTTAATGGGAAGAGCTCTTGGAAATAATCTAATGAATTTAGGAATATATGATGAAGTTAAAGAGGTACTACAAGAATTAAATATAGATTTAAATAAGATTGAAGAAATTGAAGAAGATGCAGGTCTTGGAAATGGAGGACTTGGAAGGCTTGCAGCATGTTTTGTGGAATCAGCTGCAACTTTAAATATGCCTTTAGTTGGATATGGTATAAGATATAGTAATGGTTTGTTTAAACAAAACATAGAAAATGGATTTCAAACTGAATGTGAAGATACATGGCTTAAATATGGAGAAGCGTGGAGCATAAGAAAGGAAGATGAAATTCAAATAATAGAATATTCAGATATGACAGTAAAAGCTGTTCCGTATGATGTACCCATAATTGGATACAAAACTAAAAATATAAATACCTTAAGATTATGGCAGTGTGAAGCATTAAGAGAATTCGATTTTAATCTATTTAATAATCAACAATACATTGAGGCTGTATCTGCAAGAAACAAAGCAGAAGATATATCAAGGGTATTATATCCTAATGATACAGCAGAAGCAGGTAAAATATTGAGATTGAGACAACAGTATTTTTTTTCAAGTGCATCAATGAAAGATATAATAAGTAAATACAAAGCTAACTTTGGAAATGATTTTTCACAATTTGCAAAATATAATGTCGCTCAATTAAATGATACTCATCCTACAATTTCAATTCTTGAGTTTATAAGGATATTAGTTGATGAAGAGAAGGTTAGTTTTGATAATGCACTATCAATTGCAAAAGAATTCTTTGGATATACCAATCACACTATATTAGCAGAAGCTTTAGAAAAATGGGATATAAGATTAATTGAAAGATTGTTTCCAAGAATATTACAAATTGCATACCAAGTAGATTATGAATTAATGAAAGAACTAAGGCAAAAGGGATATGATGAGGGAGCAATTTGGAATTTTAAAATTATTGCAAATAATGTTATGAGAATGGCTAACTTGGCAATATTTGTAGGGAGAGCTGTAAATGGAGTTGCTGAACTCCACACAGAAATTTTGAAAAAAATCGAATTAAATAACTGGTACAAGTTATATCCTAATAAATTTCAAAATAAAACTAATGGAATTACGCCAAGAAGATGGCTTAGACTTTGCAATAGTGAACTATCAAAATTTATAACAGATTTGTTAGGAAACGAAGATTGGGTTAAAAATTTAGAATTGCTTAAGGGATTGAAAAAATATAAAGATGATGACGAAGTATTAAAGAACCTTATGAAAATTAAACATGAAAAAAAGGTACAGTTAGCTTCTTATATTAAACAAGAGGAAGGAATAGAAATTGATCCAGATTCATTTTTTGATATTCAAATAAAAAGACTTCATGAATACAAAAGGCAATTATTAAATGCTCTCTATATTTTAGATTTATATTATAGAATAAAAGAAAATCCAAATTTGGATATTCCAAAGACTACATTTATATTTGGAGCTAAGGCATTTCCTGGATATAAAAGAGCTAAGGGAATTGTCAAATTTATAAATGAAATAGCGAGACTTGTTGATAGTGATGAAGTTGTTTCAAAGAAGATTAAAGTTGTATTTGTTCATAACTATAGAGTTTCTTATGCACAAAAATTATTTCCAGGTTCAGATTTATCTAAGCAGATTTCTACAGCTGGAAAGGAAGCATCTGGAACTGGGAATATGAAGTTTATGCTTAATGCAACTCCTACATTTGGAACTTATGATGGAGCAAATATAGAAATTGTAAAAGCAAGTGGAGAAGAAAACAATTATATATTTGGATTAAGAGTTGAAGACATTGAAAAAATAAAGCATAGCTATAATCCTAAGTGGTATTATAGAGAAAATCCAAGCATTAAAAGAGTTGTAGATGCTCTCATTAATGGTACATTAAATGATGGTGGATGTGGATATTTTGAAGATTTATATAATGCGCTATTAGAAGAAAGAGATCAATATTATGTACTTGCAGATTTTGAATTATTTAAAAAAGAAGAAGAAAAGGTGTTTAAAGATTATAAAGACAAGAAGAAATGGGCACAAAAATGTTTTGCTAACCTTTGTAATGCAGGGATATTTTCAAGTGATAGAACAATAAAGCAATATGCTGATGAAATCTGGGACATAAAACCAATAACTTTTAAAGATGCATCTATATGAAATTTAACTTTTTGATTGTATCGTAACCTCGAGAATGTATAATCAAAGTAACTATATTTAAGCCACATTCAAAAAAATAACAAGTCCATCTACCAAATCTATTTTTCAGCATAACATTTTGGACTTGTTATTTTCTTTCATGCGCTTAGGGTGGAGTTAATTATATTAAAATAAAGATTAAGACTTATAGTTTTAGTGCAAACACACACTTTCTATAAGTCTTACTTTTTATAAAAAATATATTTTTTTTATTCTAATTTAAATTGAGTTTGTTAGAATGGTTTTAGATGCCATATAATGTATAGGAATTCTTATGCCAAAGTTTACAACTAAATTTATTTAAGATATTATTAAATTAAGAGACATTTGAAAGACAAAAATTTAGAAAAGAGGAATGTTTATGAAGAAAATAGTAGTGTTAGATGGAAAAACATTAGGTAATGTAGACTATATAAAACTAAACGAATTTGGACAAGTAATATATTATGATTCAACTTTAAAAGAAGAAGTTGCAGAGAGAGTAAAAGACGCTAATATTGTATTAACAAATAAAGTTGTGTTAAATGCAGATAATTTAAAGGATGCAACTAATTTAGAATTAGTATGCGAAATGGCTACTGGATATAACAATATAGATATAGAATATGCAAAATTAAAAAATATTGCAGTAACTAATGTTGCTGGATATTCTACTAATACCGTAGCTCAACATACATTTGCAATGTTATTACATCTTTATGATAATATAAGTTACTTCGATAATTTTGTAAAAAGCGGAGAATATTCTAAATCGGGTATGTTCACAAATATAGAAGTTCCTTATAGAGATTTATGCGGAAAAGTATGGGGAATAATTGGACTTGGAGCTATTGGTAAAAGAGTAGCAAAAATTGCGCAATCATTTGGAGCTAGAGTGATTTACTATTCAACATCTGGAAAAAATTCTGATCCAGATTATGCAAGAGTAGACTTTGAAGCGTTATTAAAAGAATCAGATGTTATTTCAATACATGCGCCTTTAAATGAAAGAACTAAAGGGTTAATGAATTATGAAGCTTTTAGTAAGATGAAAAAGGATGCAATATTAGTTAATGTTGGAAGAGGCCCTATAGTAGTTGATCAAGATTTAGCAAGAGCTATAGATGAGGAAATAATAGGCGGAGCTGCTTTAGATGTATTTGAAAGCGAACCAATGCCAGCTGAAAATCCAATACTATCTATTAAAAATAAAAGCAGAATAGTATTAACTCCACATGTAGCTTGGGCAAGTGAAGAAGCAAGAAATAGATTATTTGCAGATTTATTAGAAAATATAAGTGCATACAATAGAGGCGAACAAAGAAATAGAGTTGAAATTTAAAGTCTCGCAGCACCAACCGAAATATTACACATATATGTTTCGCAGGATTAGGAAAATTTCATTGGGAGTTACTAAATGAGAGGTTGCACCACTTAAAGATTGCTCCAAAGACAAGCTTGGGACAATCTTTAAGTGAACAACCTCTCATTAAGTAACTCTAGCAATTCATTTTCCAATACCTACTCCACATATATGTGTAATATTTCTTTGTTTTGTGATAATTTTAGTAAAATGCGAAGCATTTCGGCTAATGATTAATTATAATTTAAAGTTTAGTACAAACAGAGAAATTAGCCACATATTTGTTAAATAGGCATTGAAAATAAGCTGTTGAAGCATCTTAATGTTAGGTTGTTCCACTTTAGTTTGTCCAAATTTCATATTTGGAGCAAACTGAAGTGGGTGCAATCTGGCATTTAGATGTTCCCAGCGAAATTTTCTTAGTCCTATGGAACAAATATGTGGCTAATTTCGGTGATGTATCGCAAAACTTGTAATTAAAGAGCGTATTCTACGATTGCTCTTAGTACACCTTGTTCTACATTACTTGCAGCTTCATATTTTCCATATTGTTTCATGTCTTCAGGAGCATTTTTCATTACAAAGCTATAGTCACTTTGTTTAAGCATCTCTATGTCGTTATAGTAATCTCCAAAAACCATTGTTTCTTCTTTTAATATATTATCAGTATCCATTAAATTTTTTAAGGCAACACCTTTATTAGCCCCTTTGTTAGAGACATCAATCCAAATTTGACCTGAACCGACAACATTAAGTTCTTGTGCAAATTTAGGCTTAAATATATTATTTAAGTTATCAAGTGAATTTTCTAAATTACAAAAAGTAACCTTAATAATTTCATCATTAACGTTAAATAAATCATCTACAAATTCTAAATTAGTATAATATTTTTTTATTTCAGCTAAATGAGCATCAGAATATCTTTCTACATAAGCACAAGTTTCAGAACATAAAACTGTTGCATTTCCATTGATAGATTTTGATTCTTTAATTAATTGTTTGACAATATTACTATCTATAACACTTTTATATATTGTCTTATTGTCATCAACAACTAAAGCTCCATTTTCACATATGTAAGATAAATGTCTTCCAACAGGACCAAAGTTAGTTTGTAATGTATAATATGGTCGTCCACTAGCGATAACTAATTTTATGTTTTTTGCGATTAAACGATTTAAAATATCAGTAAAACCTTGTGGTAAATATCCATTTTCATCTAATAATGTTCCATCCATATCTGTTGCAATTAACTTAATCATAAAATCTTCCTCCGTCGCGTTAAAATCATATTTAAAATATGCATAATTCAATGATATCATATATTTGTAATGTAAGAAAGCAGTTGAAAATTTCCGTAGTTGTAAAAAATAGATTTAAAATAAATTTAATAAGTTGTAGTATCATATAAAAATAATATTAAAGTTTATTATTTTTTCATATATGGTACATTAGTTTAGCTGAGTTTAATTAGTACGTTAATTATGATAATATAGTAATTGAAGAAAATATGATGAAAAAAGGTGATTTGATGAAATATGCATTAGATGTACATACTCATACTATAGCTAGTGGGCATGCTTATTCAACACTAATGGAAAATGCAAAGGCTGCTTCAGAAAAAGGTATAAAAGTTCTTGGAACAACAGAACATGGTAGCAGTATGCCACATTCTCCACATGTTTGGTATTTTCATAATTATAAGGTACTACCAAGAGAATTATATGGTGTTACTATGCTTTACGGAATAGAAGCAAACATAATTAATTATGAAGGAAATTTAGACATGGAAACTAGTACATTAGATAGAATGGATATTGTAATCGGTAGTATTCATGATGAAGTTTATAAAGTAGGAAATAGTGAAGAAAATACAAAAGCATTTGTTAATGCAATTAAAAGCGGAAAAATTGATATAATAGGGCATCTTGGAAATCCAGGAATTCCAGTTGATTATGAAAAAGTAGTAAGATGTGCATTGGAAAATGATGTTTTGATAGAAATAAATAATAGCTCATTCACAACATCTAGACCAGGAAGCAGTAAGAATTGTACTCAAATTGCTTCATTGTGCAAAGAACTTGATGCCAAGTTAATAATAAATAGTGATGCACATTTCTGTACTAAAATAGGAGAATTTACAGAAGCAATTAATATGTTGCAATCTATAGATTTTCCAGACAGTCTTATAATAAACAAAGATCCAAATGAATTATTAATTAGATTAAAGAAAAAGGGAAGATTAAAAGATTTGGAATTATAGAAAATTATCTAACGAGACACGAGATATTGGAAAATTATAATATCCTAGTTTATAAATTATAAACATTTATAATAATAATAAAGTAATGTTAAAGTAATAGTAAAACAATGTTTGAGAAGATATTCTTAGAAATTACAGATTAAAAGAATATTTTCTCATTTTTCTTATTAAAGATTGCATAAGTATTAAATAAAGAGGAATGATTTTATGTTATTAATGATAGATAATTATGATTCGTTTGTATACAATCTTGTTAGATATTTTGAAGAGATTGAAGAAGAAATAGAAGTTGTTAGAAATGATAAAATTAATATAGAGAGTATAGATAAAGATAAATATATAGGGATAATAATTTCACCTGGACCAAAAACACCAAATGATGCAGGAAGATGTTTAGAAATTATCGATAAATTTAAAGGGAAAATACCAATATTAGGAATATGTTTGGGTCACCAATGTATAGGGCATTATTTTGGAGGTAAAGTTATTAAAGGGGAGAAGCCAATGCATGGAAAGATAAGTGAGATAGCGCATAATAATAAGCAAATATTTTTTGGTGTTAAAAATCCGCTTAAAGTAACTAGATATCATTCATTAATTATTGATAAAAAGGAATTTCCAGAGCAATTGCAAATTACAGCAGAAACTCTAGATGGTGTAATTATGGGAATTAGTCATAATATATTTCCTATTTATGGGGTTCAATTTCATCCTGAGGCAGAACTTACAGAAGAAGGACATAAAATTTTACAAAATTTTATTATAGAATGTAGGAGATTTAATAATGATTAAATTTGAAATAAAGGAATTAGACAAATATTATGATCCATTTTATACATATAGCATTTTTAAAGACAGTACATATAGTATTTTTTTAGATAGTTCAAAAGAAGATAGATTACTTTCAAAATACTCGTTTATTGGATTAAATCGATATAAAAAATTTATTTCAAAAGGAAGAAAAGTACTAATTGATAATGAAGAATATGATGATGTTGATCCATTTGATAAATTAGAAAATCTCATAGATAAATATAAACTTAATATTAAGAGTAATATTCCATTTGTAAGTGGAGCAATTGGATATTTTTCATATGACATAGCAAGAGTATTAGAAGAATTACCAGACAATTCAAGCGAAGATTTTAGTGTTCCAGATAGTATGTTTATTTTTTTTGATAATTTGATTATTTTTGATTTACATAATAAGAAAACGTACATAACTGCTATAGGACAGATTGAAGAATCAATAAATAGTATATCAAGAATAGAAAAGAGTTTGAAGAGTTACAATGATTGCAGTGAAGAGAAGTTAATTAAAGTAAAAGAATCAAATAACACGTTTTTTTCTAATTTTAACAAAAAGGATTATGAAAGGTCTGTAGCGAAAGTTAAAGAATATATAAGAAATGGTGATGTATATATAGCTAATATGACGAGGAGAATATGGTGTGAAAATAATGAGCATCCTTTTAAGATATATGAAAAATTAAGAAGTAGTAATAAGGCACCTTTTTCAGCATATATGAATTTTGAAGATTTTCAAATCATAAGCTCTTCTCCAGAAAGATTTTTATCAATTATTGATGGGGTGATAGAAACTAGGCCTATAAAAGGAACTAGACCTAGAGGAAAAAACGATGAACAGGATAAAAAATACAGAGAAGAATTGATGAACTCTGAAAAAGACAAAAGTGAACTTTTAATGATTGTAGATTTAGAAAGAAATGATTTAAGTAAAGTTTGTAAGCCTAATTCTGTAAAGGTGAAAGAACTTTTTAAAATAGAAGAATATGTTACAGTATTTCATCTTGTTGCAACTGTAGAAGGAAAGTTAAAGGAAGGTATATCTTCTGTAAAATGCATTAGAGAATGTTTTCCAGGGGGATCTATAACAGGAGCACCTAAAATAAGGGCTATGGAGATAATAGAGGAACTTGAAAAACTTAAAAGAAATATTTACACAGGTTCTATAGGATATTTTGATTTGAGAGGAAATAGTGATTTTAACATAGTAATTAGGACTATAATTAAGAGAGAGAATAAAGCATATTTGGGAGTTGGAGGTGGAATTACTTGGGAATCTATAGAAGAAGAAGAGTGGTTTGAGACAATTCATAAAGCTAAGGCATTAATGGGGGTATTATAATGAGAAAAATAATATATAATAGTGATAAAGTAAGTGTTGATGATGGTGTGTTTTTCGGAAGAGGAGTATTTGAAACAATTCTTTGCAAGGATGTACCAGTATTTTTAGATGAACATATAGATAGACTAAGAAAATCCATGGACAAAATAGGATTATTGCCATTAGAGGAAACGACTCTTAAAGAATATTTAAGTAAGCTAAATATAAAGGATAAAGCTTTAAAAATAACTGTTACTCCTTCTAATATTATAATTACACAAAGAGAAATTAATTATGAAAAAGAACATTATGATAGAGGTATGTCTTTAACTATTTCAAAAGTAAGGAGAAACAGCACATCAATTTTATCTTACATAAAATCTACATGTTATATAGAGAATTTAATTGAAAAAGAAAAAGCTAAAAAAAGTGGTTATGATGATGTTATTTTTTTAAATGAAAATGGCTATGTTACAGAAACAAGTTGCGCAAATCTTTTTATTCTTTGCAATAAAGAAATTTTTACTCCTAAAATTGAAGATGGATTATTAGATGGGATAATAAGGAGAAGAATTATTGAAAATTGTAGTATCAATGAAAAAAGTATAACAGTACAAGATTTAAAAGAGGCAGAAGAAGTAATTATAACAAATAGTTTAATGGAAATTATGCCTATAAGAAAAATAGATGAAGTTGAATATGACAGTCAAAATTTAAAAGCTAGATTAATGAAAATATTAAAATTTTAGTATTTAATTAAATATTTTTTCTCTTTTAAAACTAAAGGAATACTGTTTAAAGTTATATTTGTAACTTTAGAGAATCCAGCCCCTTTTTTTATTTTAGTGATAAATTTATTAACGTTTTCCTCTGTACCTTGGACTTCGATTTCAACTCTGCCATCATAAAGATTTTTTACCCATCCTGTTAAGTTTAAATCGCATGCAGCCATCTGTGAAAAAAATCTAAATCCAACGCCTTGAACTCTACCATCGACTATTAAGGAATTTCTAATCATTGTTGTTCCTCCTAAGTATTAATATAATAACAAATTATATCATATATTAATATAAATTATAAAATTATTTTAAATTTTCTGAATTATTAGTATAATAAGAATATGGTGGGTAATAATATTAGGATGGGAAATATATTACAGTATTGGAGGGTGTAACATGATGCAAAGAAGTGTGGTATTAATTAAACCTGATGGAGTTGAGAGAAATCTAATAGGAAATATTATAAGCTGTTATGAAGATAATGGATTAAAGGTAATTCACTTAAAATTAATGCAAGCCACAAGAGAAATTGCGGAAAAGCATTATTCTCAGCATAAAGGAAAAGATTTTTATGAGGAACTTATAACATTTATAACAAGAAGTCCATTATGTGCAATAATATTACAAGGGGAAGATGTAATTGCAAGAGTAAGAAAGATTAATGGAGCAACTAGTCCAACGGATGCAGAAGAAGGTACTATAAGACATAGATATGCAAGGAGTAAAACTGAGAATTGCGTTCATGCATCAGATACTTTAGAAAGTGCAAATGATGAAATAAAACTTTGGTTTTCTGAATTAAAAAATATAGATGAGTTGCTTAATAAATAAATTATAAAAATAAGCTATCTTTAAATTATTTTTATTTAAAGATAGCTTATTAAAACAATATAAAATTAATTTTAATTATATAAGAGAAAATGATAATATTCATTAAAATTTGTACTAGCTATAGAATAGATACCTAAAGTTTAAAATGCAGGAGGAGTACTTATCCAAATTACTTTTGCAGGTAATTTGTTGGGATTAGAAATATAATGATTTACTTTTGCTTTATAATAAAAGCTTTCTCCTTTTTTTACTCTATATTTCTTTTTTCCTAAATGAAGAACTATAGAACCAGATAATACATAGCCAAATTCTTCACCTTCATGAGGTTCTTCTTCAATATATTGACCACCAGGTTCAAGCGTAATCATAATTGGTTCCATTGCATTTTTTTGAGCGTTTGGAATTAACCACATTAAAGAGTATTTCAATTCGTCATCATCTTTTTCAAACATGTCATCTTTAGAAAATGTAACTCTTTCCTCTTTTGTATCACTAAAGAAATCAGGGAGATTTGTTCCGAGAATTTCTAGGATATCGATTAAGGTAGCAATAGATGGAGAAGTTAAATCATTTTCAACTTGTGATATGAAACCTTTGGATAATTCACATCTATTGGCAAGTTCTTCTTGAGTCAATTGTCTTTCCATTCTTAATGTACGAATTTTTTGTCCAATTTCCATAATTTCACCTACTAAATTAATATGTAATAATAACTTTTACTAAACAATCAGTTTAAAATTACTAAACAAACAAGGATATTATATAAAGTTTAAATTGAAAAATCAATATGTTTAAAAGTTTTTAGCTTAAAATAATATTATAAATAATATTAGAAAGATAATATAATCATGGAAAATTATATCACATTTGATGTTATATAGACAAATTGATTAATTAATTTGTGCTTGGTAAATGAACCGGTTATTTTTTCAATGCGTCCAATATAACATACATTTTAAAGGTAAAATACGTAAATAAGAATAATATGATATAATAAAATTACACTAATTTAAATTAGGAGGGTATTAATGAAATTAAAAAAAGGTACTATAAAAGCAAGTATTGTTTTAGTTTTTCTTCTCATGGTTATAGGCATCGTAGTATACAATTTTATTGGACCTGGTGCAAAAGATATGAAAGCGTCTAAAGATTTCATTGCTAAGTTATATTTAATTAAAGCAATAAATACTGATCAGCCTTTAGATAGCATGAAATATGACAGGATTAAAATTCTGACAAGTAAAAATGAATTAGGACATAAAACTATAGTGACTCAAAATTTTGGCATAGATTTAGATAAGGAAGATAATGTAATAGGATTTGCTAAAAAAGAAATACCTAAAAATATAACTAAATTAAATATTGAAGAGGGAAAAGAATTAGCAGATTACTATCTAAAAAATATATATGATGGAGATGTGATAATAAAAGCATCTAAAAGTAATGAAGATAATGAATCTTTGCCATATTATTCATTTGTATATACTAAAGAAGAACATGGATATCCTCTTTATTTTGATGAAATAAAATTGAATATTGATAAAGAAAGTGGAGTTTTAGACGGATATTCGAACTCTACAATGCAAAGGGAATGTAAAGAACCAGTAATAAATATTTCTAAGGAAGAAGCAGAAAAAATAGCATTAGAATCATTTGAAAAATATAATAAAGATGGAACTTTAGAAGATGAAATACCATTAGTATATGCAGATAATACTATTGATACAGATTCTAAAACAATATCGGAAGTTTGTTATTTGGTAAATATAAAAGGTAAAGATAAAAATAATAAAAAAGTTGAATGGAAGATATTTGTGAGTGCTGAGACTGGAAATATACTAAATACATTAAAAGATGGAGCAGAAAAGGAAGTGACAACAAGTTAGTGCATGGACTTTTATTTTTTGAATGTGCTTTAAGTCGCATTTAAGAAAAGTAAGTCAGTATGACAGATTATAATATAAGAATAAAAGCCGTTTAAAAGCGTAATTAAGCTTTTAAACGGCTTTTTAATTAATTCATGGGCATAATTGTTGTATTATTCTGTGATGGTGAAGGTCCTGTATCACCTGGTCCCATGGAATTATGACTATTTTTATTATTATTAATTATAGTTTCATTTTTACCACTATTATTGGTGTTGGTATTGGTATTAGTATTAGTATCTTCTGATTGTGACTGTGAATCAGATTCATTACTGTTAGAATTATTACTATTATTAGCGGGTGTAGATTTATTATGAAATATTGAATTCCATTTATTTGTGAAATTACTTGTAGTCTGACCAGATCCAGATCCTCCTAATACTACAGAATAGTCTTCTGTAACTGGGTTTGGATGATCTTTTTTTATATACACACCACCTCTAGAAGATACATGAGTAGTGCAAGTTGTTGTTGGCTCTGTACCATCAATAAATAATTCCTCTGTTATTCTATTTCCTCTAGGATCACGATTGCATAGTGATCCAGGGAGATCTCCTGAATCTTTACATACGTCAACTTTTGTTATGCCAGTAGGTTCTTCGATGTCTTTGGCATCCATGCCTTCATGAGCTTTGGCCATTATTTTTCCCCAAAGGCTGGCACATCCACTAGAACTACCCATAAGTTTTGTTGGTTTATCATATCCAATCCAAACAGAGCCAGAAAGGTATGGTGAAAGTCCTGCAAACCATAAATCGGTTGAATTAGAAGTAGTACCAGTTTTACCAGCAACAGGCATATCGCCCCATTTAGCACCAGTAGCATTATATTCATTTACTGGACCTTTTAACATATCATATAAGATATAAGCTGTTTGAGGTGAAAATACTTTAGTTTGGTTAGGCTTAGTGTTATCAAGTATAACTTTACCATTTGAATCAACAACTTTTGTATATAAAATAGGTTTTGTATACATACCACTATTACCAAAAGTAGCATATGCTCCAGCTAAAGTATAAGTATTACCACCATCTCTATCATTAGGATCATTGTTGAATTGACCTAATGATAGAGCAGCAATTGATGATTTAGATGCTGAATTATATTTTAGGCCTAACTTTTCTCCATAGGAGATACCAGTTTTTAATCCGATTTTATCTTCAGTTAGAACAGCAGCAGTGTTTTTAGAATGAGTAAGGGCTTCTCTTGCACTTATTAATCCTGAATATTGATTAGGAGAATTTAAAGGATTATAAGGTTCGTTAGCTGAGTATTTCTTACCAATTTCTTCGGGAATTGGAGCATCATCTATAGGCGAAGCAGCTGTTATAATTTTTTGATCAATTCCAGGTCCATATACCGTTAATGGCTTTGTCGAAGAACCAATAGGTCTTAAATCATTATAAGCTCTGTTAGTTGATTGAGGTTTCTGTTTACCTCTGCCTCCAACCATTGCAATTATATGACCATTTCTATAGTCCATAATTGTTGCAGAGGCTTGTAGTAAAGGAACACCATCTTTATCATAAGTTTCACCATTACTAACTCCCAAATTCTTATAATTATCCAATGTAGCCTGTGTATAATCTTGAAGCTGTCTATCCATTGTGGTATAGATTTTAAGGCCGCCATTTACCATTAATTTTGAAGCTTCTTCATCAGTATATTTATACTTTTCTTTTAAATCTTCTTTTACTTGAGAAACAGCAGGGTATACAAACCATTCATAGTTTAATTTATAATCCTTTTTGGTTTGTTTAAATACTAATTTGCCGCCTTTAACATCACTAACAGCTTTAGTGTATTCAGGATCGGAAATATATTGTAATTTATGCATCATCTCTAGTACAGTAAGAGTTCTTGTAATATATGGTGTTGAGTCTTTTTGATTGTTCTCATTATAAGCACTATAATATGATGGCGCTTGTGTTATACCAGCTAAATAAGCACATTCTATTAATGATAAATCAGATGCACTTTTACTAAAATATAATTGGGATGCAGCTTCAACTCCGTATGCATGCCCACCCATTGGAATTGTATTTAAGTAAGCTGTTAAAATTTGATCTTTTGTTAATTTTTGCTCTAAATTAATAGCTAAATAAATTTCTTTTACTTTTCTTTCGATTGATATATCATTAGTTAAAATTGTATTTTTAAGTAATTGTTGAGTTAATGTGGAAGCACCATGCAATCCTTTTTGTCCTGTCAATAACCTTCGTGCATCAAGTAATGCAGATCCTAAAATTCTTTGAATATCTATTCCTTTATGTGAATAAAATCTTTCATCTTCTATGGACACAAAAGCATTTTTTAACTTAGTAGGCATTTTGCTAGAATCAATAACATACCGTTCCTCATCTGTTTGAAGATTATCAATAAAGTCTTCTTTGCTATCATATACGCTTGAAGCTTGGTTAAGTGATAATACAGCTTTAACATCTAGAGGAGGTGTAGTCTTTATAATAGCAAAAGCATATCCTGCTCCTACAACAAAAATTGCTAAAAAACAAAATAGTAAACCAAAGATTATACCTCTAAAAATTTTTTTTGATTTTTTTTGTTTAGGTTTCTTTTTTTTTCGAGGAGTTACATTTGTTTTTTTTGCGTTATTGTTAACTGCCATTTTATCCTCCTAAAAATTATACGGTTTATAAAATTTAATAATATTTTATACCATTATAGCATAATTATATTATGAGTAAATAAATAACTCAATATAAAGGTGTTGAGAATGCAATATTATACAAAACGTAAAAGTCACAAGTATATATCATTAATATTACTTATTATTGTACTTATTGTTGTATTTAATTTGATAATAGCGTTTTTTGATACGCGAGTCATGCCATCAATAATAGACATTGCAAAAACAATGGCGAAATCTCAAACTTTAGAAGTAATAAATGACGAAAGTATAAATATTTTATCAGATGAATTTAAATATGATGAAATGATAAAAATTCAAAAAGATAAGGATGGAAATATAATTTTAATTCAGGCAGATACTGCAAAATTAAATTACATAGCAGCAAAATTGGCTACAGAGTGTAATAAAAAGTTAGGGGATATGAACAATTCTACAATAAAAGTTCCTTTGGGATGGATGACAAATAAAAGTGCATTTTATAGTTTAGGACCTAAAATAAATATGGAAATAGAGCCTATAGGTAATATTACTACAAGCTATGAATCAAAATTTGAAAGTGCAGGAATAAATCAAACAAGGCATAAAATATATCTAAATGTTGCTGCTAAAATAAGAATGAAATTGCCATTGCAAAGTCAAGATGTAGATGTCACAACTCAAATACCTGTTTCAGATACAATAATAGTAGGTAAAATACCAAATACGACTCTTGGACTTGGAGATTTAACTAAAAACACCAATAATAACGATAATGGCAATAATAATGATAAGAGTAATGATCAAAAAAATAACTAAAAAAATAAACTGAACCTATTTATAAAATAGGTTCAGAAAAATAAAATTCAATCTAATCTATGTATTATTCCCAGTTAAATACATAAGGTACATTTCTATAGAAATCCCCATAATTTAAACCATATCCAACTACAAATAAATCTTCAATTTCAAAACAACAGTAATCTGGTTTTATATCAACTTTTCTTCTTGAAGGTTTATCAAGAAGTACACAAGTTTTGATTGAAGCAGGTTTTAATTTACTTATGTGATTTACAACAAAATCCATTGTTATACCAGTGTCAACAATATCATCGACGATAAGAACGTCCCATCCTTCGATATTATCAGGAATATCATTAACTACTTTAACAGAACCAGAAGAGGTTTCGCTATTTCCATAACTTGATGTAGTCATAAATCCTATTTTTGTATTTAATTCTATTGCTCTAACTAAATCAGCAGCATATACGAAGCTTCCTCTTAATAATGATAAAACATAAAGATTTTTACCTTTATAATCCTCAGTTATAATTTTTCCTAACTCTTCTATTCTTGAATTAATTTGTTCTTTAGAAAAAAGAATATTACGTTTCTTATCTTCCATTTTGTTAAAACTCCTTTTATATTTATTTAAATGCTCAACTTTACTAAACGATTAACAATGTCAATTGTACACTGTATAAGTTGTAATTAATGAATTAATAGTATAAAATTATATGAAAGTTGTCAAGATAGCGTATGTGAGGTGTTTATATGATAGATGGAAATGTTGAAGGAATAAGAAAGTCCATAATTGATGAATTAGAGAGTATTTATTCAATAAGAAGCTCAAAGGATGAAATTTGTAATGTAGAAATTTTGGATATAATTTCTAGAATTTCAAGCTTTATTGAAAGAGAAGTAAGTGTAGCAATAAATAGAAAAGGTAATGTAACATCTATTGCAATAGGAGACTCAACTTCTGTTGAGGTACCAATAATAGATATTGAAGAAAAAAGATTATCAGGGGTTAGGGTAATTCATACTCATCCAAATGGCTACTGTAATCTTTCGGCATTGGATTTAACAGCATTACTAAAATTGAAATTAGATGCTATTGTATCAGTTGCTATAATAGAAGGGAAAATAGTAGATTTTTCATTAGGAATGCTTACAGTATATAATGATAAATTAGAATCAGAAGAAAGAAAAAACCTTTCTCTGGAACAAATGCAATCAATAAATATATTAGATAAAATAAAATTTATTGAAAATCTAATTAAGAATAATGATGTTATAGAAGAAACAGAAGAAAAAGCTATATTAGTAGGTTCAGATACTAAAGAAAGTTTAGAAGAGTTAAGAGAACTTACAGAGGCTTGCAATATACCTGTATTAAAGACTATATTTCAAAGTAGAAATAAAATAGATGCCGCATTCTTCATAGGAAGAGGTAAGGTCTTAGAAATTGCATCTATGAGACAAATAGAGAGAGCTAATGTTATAATTTTTGATGATGAACTTTCAGGATCTCAAGTTAGGAATTTAGAAAGTGCTCTTGGAGCTAAAGTAATTGATAGAACTACATTAATATTAGAAATATTTGCAACTAGAGCAAAAACAAAAGAAGCTAAGATACAAGTTGAATTAGCACAACTTAAATATAGATTAAGTAGATTACAAGGGTTAGGTACTATATTATCTAGAACCGGTGGTGGAATAGGTACTAGAGGTCCAGGTGAAAAGAAACTTGAGACAGATAGAAGACATATAATGGAGACAATTTATGATTTGAAATCTGAACTTAAGAAGATAAAGAAAACTAGAGAAGTCCAAAGAGAAAAAAGAAGTAAAGAAAATATTCCAAAGGTATCATTGGTTGGATACACTAATGCAGGAAAATCTACTTTAAGAAATGCACTTTGTGATTTAGCAGCTAAAAAAGAAAATAAAACAAAGGAAAAAGTGTTTGAAGCGGATATGCTTTTTGCAACGTTAGACACTACAACAAGAGCCATAACATTAAAAAATAAAGGTGTAATAACTCTTACAGATACAGTTGGATTCGTAAGAAAATTGCCACATGATTTAGTAGAGGCATTTAAATCTACTTTAGAAGAAGTAATATATTCAGATTTATTATGTCATGTAATAGATACATCATCAGATTATGCAGTGGAGCAATATATAGCAGTAAATGAAGTATTAACTGAACTTGGTGCAATAGATAAGGAAACAATATTAGTTTTTAATAAAATAGATAAAGCAACTGAAGAACAAATAGCGAAAATTAAAGAAGCTGTAAATGACAATGTGATAATAGAAGTTTCAGCAAAAGAAGGAACTAATTTAGAAGAATTATTAGAATTAGTAGAAGAAAAATTACCTTATAACTATAGAAAAGCAGAATATTTAATACCATATGAAAAAAGTGATGTTCAATCATTTTTACATAGAAACGGTAGAGTTATTGAAGAAGAATATAGGGATAATGGAACATTTATGATGGTCGAAGTTGATGATGAAGTATACAACAAAACTCAGGATTATGTTATATAAGGCACAATTAAATAAATAACAAGTTCATTTGCCAACCTATTTTACATCAGAGGAAGATTGATTGGCATACACTCACTGAGTAAGCGATTCACACAAAATCACAGATGTAGGTTCTTTGCTCATTGCTTGATGAAAAATATTCATGGCAACCTTGGATCTGTTATTTATTTTTATGAACCTAAAGCATATTAAAAAAATAGTGAGTCTGAATTCATATTTACTGTACATATTAATCTTAATAACATAGTTCATATACTTTAAGAATAATTGAATATTTTAATTAATATATTAGATATGAACATTAATTAAGGGATATGAAGCTATGAGTTCTAAGAGACATAAGAAGCATTCCAAAAAGGGCAAATCAAAGAAGAGTAGAATAACTGAAAACAAAGCTAATAATTTGCCTAAACAACAAGTGAGTAAGCAAAAATCAGATGCGGTGAGTTTTTATGAGGCAAGTTCAGATAATGGTGAAAATGAAACTATTAATTTAGGTAATAATGAAAACAATGCAAATATAAATAATAATAAAAATATTGAGCAGAATGTTTCGCAAGATTCATCTAAAAGTAGTGATATAAATGATAATTCAAATGCATCATCAACTAGTTTTGACAATACTAATGAATCTTATGAGGAATTAAAAGTTAAACAGCAGGAACTTTTAAATAAGCTTAAAAATGTAAGTGATTCTATAGCTAATGTAGCACTAATTAGAGATAATGTTAATTCTATTAGAGTTGATACTTTAACGGAGCTTTATTTTACAAGACAAGTGAGACCGCTTTTAGATGCTCTAAATATTATTTCGTTTGCGTCTTATAATATGTCATTTACTGCAACAACATTTCAAGGTAATGCATTTGGAGATAAGAAAGAGATTAAGAATGCATTAAAATTAAGTTATAAGATGAATGATGAAGTTGAAGATATTATAAATGCACTATCAAGAAGATTGACAATCTTTCTTGAGACAGTAAATAATATGGATAAAAATTGTCCGCCATTTGATTTTAATAAAGATTCTTAGATTTGGGATGATAAAAACTAAATTTAAGAATCTTTATATATATTAGTGCATAATTATACGGCAATAACTGTGCATAGTTAATTAAATCAGTTATAATGTTATATAGTTAGACTATAGCCAAAGAAGGTGAATTAAGAAATTGTTGAAATCTATATTAAATTATCAAAAAGCTTCTGAAAAATTAATAAGTATATTAAAAACAAATAAAAGGGTATTAGCCATTTTTGTATATGGAAGTATAGTAAGCGGGGATCTTTGGGAAGAATCAGACATAGATTTATTTGTGGTATACAAAGATCAGTTTGAAGAAATAAGAGATGTATACTCTGAAATGTTAGATATTCCGGTACATATGAAAATTTTAAACAAAAACAGATTCATGGAATTATATGAAAGTGATGGAAAGAAGGGATTTGTAAGAAATTTATTAATCTCTTCTAAAATAATATTTTCAAGAGATGATGAGATTGAAAGTATTTTTAATAAAGCTAAATATAGTTCCGATAAATATAAGGAAAGATGGAATCTGGTTTATTTAGGAAAGCTTATAAAAGATATTGGCGTAACAAAAAAATATCTACAAAATGATAGTTTGTTTACTTCATATGAAGTATTAATTAGAGCATTAGATAGCTTTTCTAAATTATATTTAAATTTAAATGGATATACTGTTAGTAAAGATGCAGTAAAAATGGTAATGAATTTAAATAATGAATTTGACATAATGATTGAAAATTTATTTTATAATGAGAGATTAAAAGAAAATATTAAAAATACAGTACAATATGTAGAAACGTTTTTGGATGATAACATAAATTTAGCAGGTAAATTTTTATTAGATTATTTATATAAAAAAAATACTTTTTTAAGTTCATATGAGATACAAAATGATGAATTGTTTAAAGAATTTGATATAAAAATAGAAGATATACTAAAGGAATTGTACAAGAAAAAATTAGTGGTGAAAGATTCTAGGAAGTTGGATTTACCTTCTAAGGAGAAGCTAATAAACGAAAGTGTGTATTCATATAAGATTTATAATTAAGGGTGATTTAATGGAATTCTATAAAAATTTAAAATTTAAAGATGAGGTTCCAAAGTATATTCAAGTAGCCAATTTTATAAAAAATTTAATTGACAAAAGAAAAATAAAAGAGGGAGATAAGCTTCCTACTATAAGATCATTATCTAAAGAATTAGGTGTAAATAATGTAACGATAGTAAGTGCATATAATAAACTTAAATCAGAGGGATACGCATATCAAAAAGTTGGAAGTGGGACCTATGCTAAAATAAAAGATGTATCGTCTAGTTTTAGAAAAGAATATTCTAGAGCTTTAAAGAAGATATCGACTAAAGATTTAACAGAAGTTGTTGATTTTACTGGAGAAACTACAGGCGAAGTGTTATTTCCTATAGATGATTTAAAATATATCATTAATGAAGTTTTGGAAAGAGACGGAGCTAATGCGCTTCTTTCAGAAAATAGAAATGGATATACTAATCTTATAAATACAATAAATAAAGTGTTTTGGAATTCAAAATTAAATGAAGAAGATATAATAATTGTATCAGGGGCACAGCAAGGCATTGATATAGCTTCAAAGGGAATATTAAATATAAATGATAATATCATAGTTGAAAAGCCAACATATGTTGGAGCACTATCTGTTTTTAAATGGAGAAAAGTTAATTTATTTGAGGTTCCAATAGAAGAAGATGGAATTAATTTGGATAAGTTTGAGAAAATTTTACAGAAGAATAAGATAAGATGTTTTTATACAATGAGTTATTTTCAAAATCCCACAGGAATAAGTTATAGCTTAGAGAAGAAAAAAAGAATTCTGCAACTTGCACAGATTTATGATTTCTACATAATAGAAGATGATTATTTATCAGAACTTATATATGAACAATCATTGGATTATATACCATTTAAATGGCTTGATACAAACAACAGAGTAATATATATAAAAAGCTTTTCTAAAATATTTTTGCCAGGAATACGATTAGGATATTTAGTTGCACCAACATTATTTAGAGAAGTGCTTCAAAATTCAAAGCATAATACAGATATAACAACATCTAGTTTGATGCAAAGGGCATTAGAATTATACATCGCAAGTGGAAGATGGAAAGAAAATATTAAGTATCTAAATGATGAGTATATTGAAAGATATACATACATGAAATTTATTTTAGATGAAGAGTTTAAAGATATAATTACGTATATTGATCCAAAAGGTGGATTAAACTTCTATTTAACGCTGAAAGATAATATGATAGATACAAAAGAATTATTTATTGAACTTATAAAAAGGGATGTATATATTACTCCAGGTGCTATGTTTTTCACATCACAAATGTATGGACAAGATTCTTTTAGAATATCTTTTTATCAGACAGACAAATATAAAATTGAAAAAGGAATGAAGATACTTAAGGAAGTATTGTTGGATCTAACGGAGAAAAATAATAAAAAATAAAATTTACTAGAAGTGAGAAATGTTATTTTCTTTCATATTTCTAAAAACAAATTTAAAAGGTTTGCTTAGAAATGAAACTTTGAGGAGGTTTAAAGATGCCTTACATTACAATAAAAAATTTGGGTGAAGATAGATTTGAAGAAAAAAAATCTGAGTTTATTGGATATGCAAAAAGAGTACAAAATGAAGAAGAAGCTAAAGAATTTGTAAATGAAATAAAAAGCTTACACAAACAAGCTAGGCATAACTGCTGGGCATATGTTATTGGAAGCAATATGAATATACAAAGATATTCTGATGATGGTGAACCGCAAGGGACAGCAGGAATTCCTATACTTGAAGTAATGAAGAAAAGCAATGTTACAGATTGTGCAGTAGTTGTGACAAGATATTTTGGTGGAGTACTTCTTGGTACAGGGGGATTAACTAGAGCTTACATTAAAGGAGCTAGTATAGCTATAAAAGCAGCTGGAATTGTTGAAAAAGTATCAGGATTAAAATTGAGTTTTGAAATTGAATATGATTTGTTTGGGAAGATTCAATATATATGTGGTCAAAACTCATGGCACATTGAGGAAATTGAATATACGGATAAAGTTATTGTGCACATATTATGCGAAGAAGCCATTTCAGAAGAAATAGAAAATGAAATAGTTGAAGTAACAAATGGTAAAGTGATAGTAAGAAAAAGTGAAGAGGGAATTTACTTTAAAGAAGGCAATAGATTATTTGTACAAATATAAAAATTGTAAATGCATAGACAATGTGGTATAATATTTGTTGGATTTTCTGTTAAAGAATGAGAAGATAAACAATGAATTTATCTTTATACAAAATTAGATAATTTATATTAAAGTAAGGAGGAAAACATATGTCAGGACACTCAAAGTGGCATAACATTCAAGCAAAAAAGGGTAAGACAGATGCAAAAAGAGGTAAGATTTTTACTAAAATAGGTAAAGAAATAGTTGTAGCTGTTAAAAATGGTGGAGCAAGCCCAGATACAAATGCAAAGTTAAGAGATATAATTGCTAAAGCAAAGGCTGCAAATATGCCTAATGATACTATATCAAAAGCAATTAAAAAAGCTTCTGGTGAATTATCATCAGTAAATTATGAAAATATAGTTTATGAAGGTTATGGCCCTAGCGGAGTAGCTGTAATAGTTGAAACTCTTACTGATAATAAAAATAGATCAGCTGGTAATGTAAGAAGTGCCTTTACAAAAGGTGGCGGAAACATGGGAACATCAGGCTGTGTATCATTCATGTTCCAAGAAAAAGGAGAAATCATCATTGAAAAAGCTGACAAAGATGAAGAAGAATTAATGATGATGGCATTAGATGCTGGAGCAGAAGATTTTTCAGCAGATGAAGAAGAAGTATTTGTAGTAACTACAACACCAGAAGACTTCGGACAGGTGAGAGAAGCATTAGAAGCTGAAGGTATTGAATTCTTAGATGCAGCAGTTAAGAGAATTCCAGATACATACACTGAAATTAGCGAAGATGATGCTAAGAAGTTCCAAAAGATGTTAGATTTACTTGAAGATGATGATGATGTTCAAGAAGTTTACCACAACGCTGAATTCCCTGAAGGATGGGAAGAATAAAATCCTTAAAATATTGTAAAAGTTAGATTATGTTTTAACAACATATAAAGTGATTTTGAACCGCTTCTAACATGGATGTAGTGCAATTGGCATTACTCATGTTAGAAGTGGTTTTTTAACATTCAAAATAAAAAAATGTAGATTAGGTTTTTTTTCTTTATTTAAATATGTGTAAGTAAAAGGGAAATAAACTGTTGGAAAATTAATTACGTTGACATATTTAGGAAAAGAATGGTATTTTTATATAGAAGAATGCTAGATTATAAAAAATATTTTGATAGATTAAAAGGAGAAAAACTATGGCTCAAATAGATAGATTGCTAGATGATATAGACATAAATAAGGTATCTGACGTACATATTACATCGGGATTGATTCCGAAGGTGAGAATAGATGGAGTTTTGGTAAATGCAAGCGAAAATATAATACCGCATCAAATTGTCGAAGAATATATTAAGGAATTAATACCAGATAAATTTAATAAATTTTTGGATGATGGAGAGATAGATTTTAAATATAACAGACCAGGAGTTGCCAATTTCAGAGTTAATGTTTATAAATGCAAAGGCAGCTTTGCTATATGTTTGAGAGTTATTAAAGAATCTATACCAAGACTTAAAGATTTAACAGAAGCTACTGCTTTAAAAGCTTTTACTGAATTAAATGATGGGTTAGTTCTTGTTACTGGGCCAACAGGTTCTGGTAAAAGCACAACTCTTGCAGCTATGGTGAATGAAATAAATTCCACTCGGGAAAAACATATTATTACCTTAGAGGAACCTATAGAATATATTTATGAAAATAATAAATCAATGGTAAATCAAAGGGAAGTTGGACAGGATACTAAAAGCTATGCTATGGGTTTACGAGCAGCACTTAGGCAAGATCCAGATGTTATATTGGTAGGAGAAATGAGAGATCCTGAAACAATAGAAATAGCGTTGAGAGCAGCGCAAACAGGTCATTTGGTATTTTCAACTTTGCATAATATGGGAGCAGCTAATAGCATATATAGGATAATAAATTCTTTCGAATCTGGTCATCAAAATGAAGTTAAAATTCAGCTGTCATCTTTGCTAAAAGGTGTTGTTTCGCAAGTCTTGCTTCCAAATGCATCAGGATCAGGACGAACAGCTGCAATGGAGATAATGGTATGTACGCCAAGTATAAAGAATTTGATTAGAGAAGGTAATTATGAACAAATAAATAGTTTTATTCAAATGGGATCTAAGTTTGGAATGCAAACGATAGATATGGATTTAAAGAGATTAGTTAATAATAATATAATATCTCGTGATGAATATGAGAAATGGGTAAGAAATAACAAGATTAATTAATATAATATTAATAGTTTGTTATTATTTAAACATTTAAAGTATAATTTGTGCTAATTATAAATAAAATGCTAGACTGGTAAAAAAATAAGTGGTAACATAATATATGCAAGAATAATATTATTAAAAGTAATATTATGAGATGTATGTAAGATAATTTAGTTATAAGGAAACTGTGATCCATATATTGTAATTGGGCGCTTTATATATGGTGAGTTAGTAGTGCAACCGACCTTTATAGTTTATAAAGGTCGGCTTTTTTATTGTACAGAAAATTATAGAATTTTCTAGCATTGAAAGCCTGAGGTTGTAGCTTTAGGGCTAATGCTGTATAAAAATAGATAAGAAAATAACTCCGAAGGGAGCTTAATGTGGTCACTTTGTTATGCAGAAATAGTTAAAGCTATGTTAATTTAAAATATTATGAAGTTAAATGAAATAATTCTTGAAAAAATATACAAAAAAGAATATAATTAATAAATAATATGTTTAAATATGTAATTAATGAAAATAAAATGAATATAAACCAATATAAGGGGAGTGGGAATTTGGAATATGTCTTGATTTTAATTTTGGGACTAGTTATAGGTAGCTTTTTGAATGTGTGTATTTATAGAATACCAAGGGAAGAATCCATTGTATTTCCACCATCACATTGTGCAAAATGTAATCATAATTTAAGTCCATTAGATTTAGTACCTGTGATGAGTTATATCTTTCTTAGAGGAAAATGTAGATATTGCAAAGAAAAAATTTCTATGAGATATCCACTTATAGAATTATTTAATTGTGTACTATATTTAATCGTATACTTTCAATTTGGATTGACATTAGTTGCTTTAAAATATTGCATTTTAGTATCGATTTTGATTGTTATAGGATTTATAGATTATGATACTCAATTTGTATTTACGAGCACTACGATTTTTGGGGGAATTATAGCAATAATATTTATATTAATTCAGACGATTCTTTATAAAAATGAAAGTACTGATTTGATTTTAGGCGGAATAATAGGATTTGTAATTATATGGTTAATAGTAGTATTAACAAAAGGTATGGGGGAAGGTGATATTGAAATAGCTACTGTTTGTGGATTGTTTTTAGGTATGAAGGGTATTATGCTTGGATTATTTTTATCAATTGTATTAGGCGGAGCAATAGGAATAATTATTTTATGTTTAAAACTAAAGAAAGCTAAGGAAAAAATAGCATTTGGTCCATGCATAGCAATTGGAAGTTTAATAGCTATGATTTGGCAGAATGAAATATTAAACTTTTATTGGAATTTCTTTGTTTAGAAAGAGAAGGTGAGACGGGGAAGTGGCAACTGAAAAAAGAAGACTAGGAAATATTTTAGTCAATGCAGGTAAAATTACTGGATATCAATTGCAAGAAGCATTAAAGTCTCAAAAGGCCCTTGGAAAAAAACTTGGAGAAATATTATTAGATAGTAAGATAGTAACAGAAGATGACATAATTGAATCAATAGAACAACAAACGGGGATAAAGAAAGTTGACCTAAACACAATAAATTTTGATAGAAAGGCAATAACTTTAATACCTGAAAATTTATGTGATAAATATATATTAATCCCATTTGGCTTTGATAATAATAAAATTAAGGTAGCATTATCAGATCCTTTAAATATATTTGCAATAGATGATGTTGCAATATCTACAGGATTTGAAATAGAATCTTTTATAGCTAAAAAGAAGGATATATGTAAATTCATAGGTATATATTATAGTAGTCAACAGGTTAATAATGCTGTAATGCAACTTTCGAAAGAAAGCAATAAATTTAGTAAAAATTCCAAAGTATCTTTAACAGATATGAATGAAGTAAATAGTGCACCAGTTGTAAAAATGGTTGAGTCTATGTTTAAAAATTCCATAGAGATGAATGCGTCAGATATTCATATAGAGCCATTTGAAAATGAAGTTAGAATAAGATATAGAATTGATGGTAAATTAAAAATTATAAATACTCTTGGAATTGAAAGTTTAGGGACAATAGTTACAAGAATAAAAATACTTGCAGGACTTAACATTGCTGAAAAGAGGATACCACAAGACGGAAGAACAATGGTTACTATAGACAATATGGATGTAGATCTTAGAGTATCTGTGCTTCCAGTAGTTAATGGAGAAAAGATAGTTATAAGAATTTTAAATACTGGTGGATCCATATTAAAAAAAGAGCAACTAGGAATGGGAAAAGAAAATATTAAGAAATTAAATAGAATAATTTCAAACCCACATGGAATAATACTTGTTACCGGACCTACAGGAAGCGGAAAGTCAACAAGTTTATATTCAATATTAAGTGAGTTGAATTCTAGTAGTGTAAACATAATAACAGTAGAAGATCCTGTTGAATATACAATGAATGGTATAAATCAAGTAAGTGTAAATGAAAAAGCTGGATTGACTTTTGCTAGTGGATTAAGAAGCATATTAAGACAAGATCCGGATATAGTGATGATTGGAGAAATCAGGGATGAAGAAACAGCTGAAATAGCTACTAGAGCTGCGATTACAGGACATTTAGTTTTAAGTACACTTCATACTAATGATGCACCTTCATCTATAGCTAGACTTATAGATATGGGAGTTAAGCCGTATCTAGTTTCAACATCTGTAGTTGGAGTAATGGCACAAAGACTAGTTAGAAAAATATGTGATAATTGCAAAGAAGAATATATGGCAAGTGATCATGAAAAAGAAATTTTAGGACACGATGTATATAAGCCGCTGATTTTGAATAAGGGAAAAGGTTGTGGTTATTGCAATGAAACAGGATACTCTGGAAGAATTGGTATTTATGAAATTATGGAAATGACAAGAACTCATAGGGAAGCTATAAATTCAGGTGCTAATTCGGATATACTTAGAGATATTTCTATAGAAAATGGAATGAAAACATTGGAGAGCGAATGCAAAGAATTGGTTTTAAGTGGAGTAACGACAATTGAAGAACTTTCTACAATAGCAATGATACAAAAATAGTAGTATAGTGTTTACATTTTAAATGAAATGTTTACCAAGATGTAGTACATATGTTATAACAAAAAGAATATATTCAATGTGTTAGATACAAGAAAAATATTTGATGTTTTGTATATAGATATCAGTTCAAATTATATAGTTCATATCAGAAATGAGGAAAGGAGGTTTATATGTCAAGGTTCAAGTATAGAGTCATGAATTCTGATGGAGAAAAAATTGAAGGAAATTATGAAGCAGATTCTAGAGATGATGTGATAGACTTTATTTCAAGTAATGGATACTATCCCCTAATGGTGCAGGAAGTAATAGAAAGTAAAGATATTAAAATTAATTTCAATAGAAAAGTAAAGCTAAAGGATTTATCTGTATTTTGTAGACAGTTTTACACAATGTTAAATGCAGGAGTACCAATTTTAACATGTTTAGAAATATTAAGCAGCCAAATTGAAAATGAAAAATTGAGACAAGCCACAAAACAAGTAAGTGAAGAAGTTGAGAGAGGTGGAGTTTTATCTGATTCTATGAGAAAGCATAAAGAAGTGTTTCCAAATCTTTTTGTTTCCTTAGTAGCATCAGGAGAAGCAAGTGGTAATTTAGATGAAATAATGTTTAGAATGGCAACTCATTATCAAAAAGAAAATAAAATTAACAATAAAGTTAAAAGTGCATTAATCTATCCAATAATATTAAGTCTAGTAGCAATGGTAGCAATTGTGTTCATATTGACATTTGTGATGCCAACATTTTCTCAAATATTTGATGAAAGTGGAACAAGCTTACCATTAATAACTAGATTGTTGCTTGGATTTAGTTCTGGCATTGCAAAAAATTGGATTCTGATAACTATTTTTATAGCACTAGTTTTATTTGGATTTAGAGTTTTCTTTAAAACAGATGAGGGTGTGCTTACTGCAAGTAAATTAAAGTTAAAACTACCTGTATTAAAAAAACTTAACTCAATGATTATAGTGTCAAGATTTACAAGAACATTATCTACATTAATAGCAAGTGGATTACCATTAATTGAAGCTTTAGAAATTGTAGCAGGAGTTGCGGGAAATATAATTGTTGAAAATGCATTGCATAAAATAAGAGATAAGGTAATTAGAGGACAAGGATTATATTCTTCAATGAAGGAAAGTGAAATTTTCCCAGAAATGTTGTATTCAATGGTAAAGATAGGAGAAGAAACAGGATCTTTAGATGATATATTAAATAAGACAGCAGATTTTTATGATGAAGAATTAGAAGCAACAATTCAAACGTCGGTTGCAATGATAGAACCAATCTTAATAGTAATAATGGGAGTTATTATTGGAATTATGGTTATATCAATTATGATGCCAATGTTTGATAGTTATAGTCAAATGCAAAAATAAGAAAGCAATGCACAATGTGCGATCCAGAGTGCATTAAAATAAATTAATAGAAGTAAGGGGAATTGAAATGAATCAATTAACAACCAAAAAAATGAACCAATTACTAAAGAAAAAGAAGAAAGGATTTACGCTAGTTGAATTGATTATTGTTATAGCTATCATAGCAATATTAGTCGCATTAGCAATACCTAAATTTGGACAAATTATAGAGAATTCTGATCAAAAAGCAGACCAAGCAACAGCTAAAAATATTGCTACAATAGTTGCACAGCAGATAGCAGATGGTAAACAACTTACTACTGCAGAAGTAAATAAAGATGATACTACTGTGTATGATAAATTGGATGGAAATAAACTTCCAAAAGCTAAAGCAGCAAATGGATCAACCACTTTTACCTATACTGTTGGGGATGATGGAAATATAACAGTAAGTTATACTGGATCTGCAGAACAAGTATATCCAGATTACAAAGCTGAAGTAACAAAAGCAAAAAAATAATCATAATAAAAATATAACTAATTCATAAATTACGTGTAAGATTATTAATCTTACACGTAAAATCTAATAATAAAAACTAACATGTAAAATTATTATTAGATTGAAAAACAAACCATGAAAACATATAAAATAAATTATATAGAAATACTATAAAATAAGAAAAAAATAGGGGTATAGGTGTAATTATGAGGGTGAAAAAGAAATCTGAATTAGATATAAATAATAAAGAAATAGATAAAAAAGAAAGAAAATCAATTAATTTTAAAGCTTTAATGAATATGGATCTAGGAGATTTAAAAATTAAATGCTTAAAAAATTTAAAAAAAATCAATAAATTAAGTACTCCAGAAAAAAAGAGAAAAGTGATTGCTTTTGATATTGGAAGCACAACTATAAAGATAGTTGATGGGATGTATTATAAAAATGATTTAACCATAGATAAATATATTACAGTGCAAACACCTAAAGGTGCTGTTATAGATGGAGAAATAAAAAAAGAACAGAAATTATATGATAAATTAAATAAAGTATTAAAAGAAAATAATATAAAAGCCAGAGATGCTATATGTACAACTAATTCTACATTAATTATAAACAGAGAAATTTTGATTCCTAAAGTGGAGAAAGAAGAAATGGATACAGTGATAAGATATGAAATTCAGCAATATCTGCCTATAAATTTGGAAGATTATATATTGCAGGAGACTATTTTAGGCGAAGAACAAATAAATGAAGTTAAAAAGCTTAATGTTCGAGTTATTGCATATCCTGAGAAAATAGCTAGAGGATATTACAATATTTTATCAAAACTAAATTTAAAGCCATATGCTTTAGATGTAAATTATAATGCAGTAAATAAGTTTATTAACTTTACAGATATTAATAATGAATATGAATATAACTCAGAAGATTCAGTTGCTTTTATTGATATGGGAGCAAGCTTTATCGATGTTAATATATATAAAAATGGTCAATTGGATTTTACCAGAATAATAAAAGCTGGTGGAAATGATATTGATGAAATATTAGTACAAATGAATGATGTTAAAGATTATGAAGTAGAAAGTTATAAAATCGAAAATATAAATTTACAACAAGAATTAGATCCTTTAAATATACATGTTAGGGATATGATAGACGATTGGATAGAAAAGATAGAAAAGATAATTCAGTTTTATAAGAATAAGAATATGGGAAATGAAGTTAATAAAATAATTATTTTTGGCGGGACTTCTAAGTTAAATGGAATAGATGAATATATGACATCAAAACTTGGGATAAAAACAAGAAGAAGAAAAGGTCTTTCTAAAATCACATTCAAGTCAAATGACGACGGTGAACCTGTTGATGATTTTATAAATGTTATAGGTTCAGTTATAAGACTTTAAGGGGAGGTGGAAATTATGAAAGATATAAATTTTTTTGAACCGTATTTAGGAAGAAATAAAGAAAAGATAAATTCAAAATTATACATATATGGAGCAATGGGCATAGTAGGATTTTTAATAGTTATAACTTTAATTGTTAATACTGTTAGAATATATATTTTAGGCAAAAGTATAAACGATTATAGCAATAAACTTAACGACTCACAAATGCAGTCACAGTTAAAAGATGCAGAAGATATAAATAAACAAATAAGTATATTGAAGGAATATAATAGTGCACTAGATGATGTTGCAGTTTCTGTAAAACAAAGAGATAATGTTTCGGATACATTATTAAATAGTATAAGTTCAACTGTACCAAGTGAAGTTTCATTTAAAAAAATAGACATAACAGAAAACACAGTAAGCATAAAAGGAGTATCAACTAATAGAATTGCAGTTGCAGAATTAAAACATAATTTAAGTGAATTACCAAACATTAAGGATGTTTATGTAAATTCTATAGATAATTCAAATTCTGTGGAAAATGAATACTCTTTTGATATAAAATGCGTATTAAAGGATGTTGAATGATTATGAAGATGAGTAATAGAGAAAAAATAATGTTATATATTTTAGGAATTATATTAATTGGGATCGGATATTATCAGTTTATATATTCTGTTCAAATGGAGAAAATTGACGAGAGGATTCAAAAGGAAAGTCAAATTAAGCAAAAATATAATGAAGCTATGAACACAATAGGTTCTATGGGTGATAGAAAAAGTGATGTAAAAATATTGAAAGCTAAAATTGGTGATGAAGCGTTACCATTTTATCCAACAATAAGTGAAGAACATATAATATTGGAGTTGGATAAGCTATTGAGTGACAGTGGATTAAAGGGCGGAATTAAATTTGATCCAATTGTATCAAATAGTGTAGAAAATTCAAAAAAAGAGGATAAAAGTTTAAGTGAAAGTTCTATACAAGGAATAGTTGATAAATATGATGATGTAACTGGAAAGAATGATAATAGCGAAAGCAATTCACTGAATGACTCAAATAAAAATACAACTAATGCTAATAATGAAAATTTTAAGAGTAATGATACGAAAAATAATAACAACAGCTCTAATAATACAAATACTTCTAATAGTTCAAGCGACAATAATAATTCAAAGAATTCAAATACAACTAATACAAATGGAGGCAATTCAGGTTCAACTAATGTGGATACAAGCAACTCGAAGGATAAAGGGAAAAATACAGTACATTATCTTAAATGTGCAGTAAGTTTTGAAGGAAGTTATGATGCATTAAATAAATTGTTAAATACAATTGGAAAAAACGAAAAAAAGATTGTTGTAAATTCATTAAATGTAAGTGAAGATACTTTAGATTCAATAAAAGGAACACTTAATCTCGAAATTTATTCAATTCCAAAGATTAATGATGAGTTAGAAAGTTATTTAAAATGGGATTTAAAGAATACATATGGAAAAAGTGTACCATTTAGTACAGGAGCAGCAAGTGGAAATGTACAGGTGAATAATGATACTAATGATTTTGTAGCTTCAGTTAGATATGCAAATTCAGATTTACCAACAGTTATGGTAGGAAAGTCAGATGACCCATTAAAAACTTCTTATGTTTATGGAGATAGCGATTTAAAAGAAGAAGTCGAAATGATATTAACTCAAGATGGAGATAAATATTATTGTAAATATAAGACATCAAACGGAAAGTATCCAGTAAACTATGACGGACTTGGAGCGGAATTTGTACCAAAATCAAATAATATAGTTATAGATGTTTTAAGCCAAAGCAGAATAAGTTCAAATGATAAGTCGGAGCTTGTATTTAAAATAATCAATAAAACAGACAAGTTAGTTAATGTTAATGTTAATGGCGATGATAAATCTAATCCAAGAGTTTCAGTTGATGGTAATGGAAGTAACATAAGTGTTAATCAAAAGTAGGTGAGGATTATGAAGAATAATTCGAAAAAACACGAAGGTTTTACTTTAATTGAAATAATAATAAGTATGGCGTTAATAGCAATCATTTCCGTTGGTGTGTACAATGCTTATTTAGTTCTTATAAAACAAACTAAAGCTGGACAAGCAAAGCAAATGTCAGCTTTGGAAGGAAAAAAAATAATGGAAGAATTACAAGCTAATGATTTAAAAATACCTAATAATATAAATAGTGATGCAGCAATTAATGTAGGAGATATAACATTTAAGTATCCTCAGGCAGTAGCAGAGGATGCTGTTATATATAAGAGATATTTGAATGAAAATTATAGTGATAAGGATTCAAGTGGCAGTGATGTTAATGAAATTTCGAGAAAATACACTGAAACAGTAACTTTAAAGCCTACACAAGCTGATGGAGAAAACGTAATATTAAACGACAATAATTTAATTAATGGATTAAATAATAATAATTGTAGATTCTATATAGGTAAAGAGAATTCGGGTGATTATATAACAGATAATCCAAATCAACATGAGTCCAATAATTTGCCAAGTGAAATTGATGAAAATTCAAGGAAAATAGTGATATCTGTTTATTTAGATAAATCACAAACTGATCAGAATAAGGAAGATATAAAAGTTAAGGATTATAAAGGTAGTGATTTACTTTCGATGACTAATGATATAGATAAAAGTTTATATATAAATTTTAGTCAATATGATAAAACTAATAATTCTTCTCAAAATGATGCGCCTATAGAAATAAATATTTATAACAGAACTGAAGTTGCTTCAAATATTTATATTGAAAAATCTAATAGTTTGAATGTAAACACAGATATACGTAAAGGTCAAGTTAATATATATGATAATCGAGCTGAAAATACTGAAAAATCTAAAATTGGAACTTTATATGATATTAAAGTTGAAATAAAAGATTATAAGAAAGATATAGAGGGTCAAATAAAAGAAGACAAAGACAATTTATTTACAGGATACTCCAAGAAAAATATTAAGTAGTATTGAAAGAAAGTATGCATGGGTTATAACAAACTCTTAGATAAATATACAAGGGGGTGAAGTTATGAAAAGGAAGAAGGATGGTGCTAGTCTAATTATTGTGATAATAATTTTTATGTTTATATCTACAGTATCTATTGCCATGTTATCAATGATAATTGGAAATTATAAAGCTAGGATTGCAGAAAGCAAAAGAGCAGAAAATTTATATGCTTCGGATTCAGGGCTAGATGTTACTTATAATGTAATAGGAAAAAATTTTGATGCTGCAACTAAATATGGATATTATGAGGTACAAGCATTGAAAAGCCAAGAAGGAAATCCTAAAAGTCCTAATGATGAAACTTATAGAGCTATAGAAGATGATGTTAAGGAATTAAATAAGGATATCTATAATTTGCAGCATGAAAATGATAGCAAACAAGATAAAGATAAAAGAAAACAAAGTGATATTGATAAGGATATAGCTAAAAAAAGAGATTTAATAGAAGAAGATAAACAAGTTGAGGAAATTCTTCTTAATGAGGAATTTAAAAGAGCTTTTAAGAATTTCATTATGAGAACATCTAATGTTAAAGATGAAGAGAATATACCTGAGAAATTACTTCAAGATTCAATAGAGGGGCATAAATATGTTAGTTCAATTACTGATAATGATATAAATAATATAAATGCTCTAGTTGATACTGAAAAGATAATAAAATTTGGGATTCAAAGTGAAAATAATGAATCTCCAGCTCCCAAGCTTAGTGTTAATACTATTGATTTAAAAAATCTTTCTGAAGGTTCGAATGAAACAAAAGGAATAAGTAAATCAGATGGGCACCATGAAGATAAGTCATTCCAAATATGTGGACAACAATATTATGATATAGCTGTAACATCAGACTTTTATTCTAAAAAGGATGTTAATGGAATTGAGTATGACTCTACAAAATCAAGTAAAAAACCATCAAATGAAAGAAAACTTCAAGTAAAGTATAAAATGTCAGTACCTAATTATAAGGACATATATTCACAAAATTCCACTGGAGACTTAAAAGACTATTTAGCTCTTAAAGATAGAGCATTAACAATTGGTGGAGATATGAATATAACCAATGCGGATAACTTAAATGTTAATGGAAATATTTTTGTTCAAGGAAAAGAACCAACAATAAAATTAGACAATAGCGACAGAACGTATGAGAAATATCATGGCGGAATAACAATTTCCAATAGTAAATCAATAAATTTTTCTAAAGATGTTATAACTAGAAATACTTTTAATATTCAAGATGAGGTAAATGCAACGATACATGGTAATCTATATGGGAGGAATTTATATGTTGGCAATATATCGGACGGAGATCAGGGATTTGCTAAGAATTCCACATTAGATTTAAGTGATGGAACTGGACAAGTCGTACTGGATAACGATTTATCATTAAAGGCTAATAATTCTACCGTTAATATGAAAGATTTTTATGGTATAAATGATAAAAATATAACTTATAAAGATTTAGAGGGAAAAGGCTTTACAAGTGATGAACAAAATGCAAATAAAGTGAAATCATCTAGTAGCATAATTATTAATGGTAATGATGATAAAACAAGCGTTAATATTAGTGATTCAGTGTATATAATGGGAACAGCTCACATTGATACCGATAAAGATAAGCAAAATAGTGGATATCAGACAGGAGAATCAGGTGCGGTGAAAAAAAATTATATAGCGTATTCTGTTCCATTAAATGAATTAGAAAAATTTAAATACTATAATCCTCTACAGTTGTTAGATGAATCGAATGTGTTTAATAAAGCTAAGCATTTTGCTGATTACTGGAGTGGTAAGGATGTAGATAGTGGAGGAATTAAGTGGCCAGGATATAAGAGAGGTAATTTTGATAAAGATAAAATACATTCTGTTGGCGCAATAGTTTATAAAGAAGACAAAAAACCAGCAAGAGTAATTATGCCTAATTATGAACAAAGTTTAGAAGAAAACAATGGAGATGAGAATAATGTATATAATAAGAGGGTTGAATTTGCAAAAAAGGTATATGAATTTGGTCAATATGCTACTATTGATGATTATACCAATACAAGATTAACTACAATTAATTCATTAATGAATCTGGATAAACTTCCCAATGAATATGTTTTAAAAGATCAGGTGAATAAAGGTGAATATGCTATCTTTAATAAGAAGGATGAAATTAAAGGTAAAACTAAAAAAATAATAATTAATCAGTATGATGGTGATAAAGATGAAATAAATGATGAGGGTGATGATACTATCGAAATAAACGTAGCAAAAAAAGATGGTAAATATAGCTTGAATGCTGTTATAGCAACAGATGGAGATGTTTCTATTGAGTCTGGTATTACTTTTAACGGAAGTATTATTGCTAAAGGTGATTTAAATATTAATAAAGACAGTGTAAATGTTAATTACGATTCAGATGTTATAGATAGAGTTCAAGCAAAGAATATTGATACTTTTAAAGCTGTATTTGGTGAAAGTATAATAGATAGTACTAATAATTCTAATAACACTAATACTGAAAGTGCAAATTGTAACTATGATTTAAATAACTTTTTGGAAAATAAGTTATGGAAAATTATTAAATAAGAAGGTGGATTTAGCAATGAAAAGGAAAAAGCCGGGCTTTACATTGATTGAAATTATAATAGTACTAGCATTGACAGTGATTATATTGGCAATTGCGAGTTCTATATTTATCACTGGTAATAAGGTGTTTTCTGATTCAGATGTTAAATCCACTTTGCAAGTTGAAGGACAAATAATTGAAGAGAATCTAAGCAATATTGGAATGCAAGCTGAAGAAATGACATCAGCACAAATTCAAGATGGTGAAGTGAAAAACTTAACAATTAAATCATATGATAATGATTATAATATTAGATATTTCAAAATTTGGATTAATGGAAAAACACTTACTATAGACAAATGTAAAAATTCTGATGGTTCAGAAGTAGAGAGTTCACAAGATCTTTCTAAAAATATTGGAAGTTTTAAAATATCATATAATGGAAATTTAAATGATGCTAATTGCGTTGAATTTATTATTAAGTTGAGTAATAAAAAAGGATTTACTAACGTTGATAATTATCCAATTGATTTTAAAGTGACTTTTAGAAATAATGGATTAACACAATGATTAATCGATGCATATAAATAAGTTTCTATAATAAAGTTAGATTATTATTAATTCCATGAAGTCATATATTGTAAAGTTTTTAACGTAACTTGTATAGAAAGGAGAAGGCATTTTGAATATAATAAAAAGCAAAAAAATTTTACTTAAGAGAATAGAATTAGTAATATGTTTTATATTATTAGTTTCCTTAATAAATATTAATTCAAATAATGCAAGTGCTGTAAATCAGAAGTTACCAAATGAGCCATCATTTGAAGTGAAGATAAATTCGGCTACGCCAAATCCAGCGCTAATAGGTGAAGATATAACAATCAATGGAACAATAACGCCACAGCCTTTTGAAACCGAAGCGAAATCTCAAAAAAAAGAAATAGTTTTAGTATTAGATGTATCAGGTAGTATGGATGACGAAGTTGATACAAAGTGTACCAATCAAAGGGGAAGACATGAAGTATCATGGTATGAGGCTAACCAATTATATTATAAGGGAATTGATATAATTTATAAAAATGGTCATTATTATGTAGATGATTATTGTGAAGAACACGGAAAAATAGGAGAACATAATTCAACAAAGATAACTGAACTTAAGAAAGCGGCAAATAATTTTATCGATAAGATGAAAAGTGTTTCTAATTTAAAAATAGGCATTGTAGCTTATTCTACTAACGCAACTATTAATCCAGGAACATATCAGAATGGTTTTCTAGATGATAGTGACACTTTGCACAACATAGTTAATGGGTTAGGAGTTGATGGAGGAACTAATACAGGAGAAGGGCTAAGAAAAGCTGAATACATGTTAAAGAATGGTGAAACGGATGCAAAAAAATCAATTGTTTTTATGTCAGATGGAGAACCAACGTTTTATTCAGCGGAGGAAAAATATGAGCGGAACTATGGAAGATATTATGATTATTATACTTCAATCGATAATACTAACCCAGCACATGGAGGACCAGGTAATTCAGATGAACAGGGATATTGTAAGGAATATGCTGAAAAAATAGGTGCTATAATAAAGCAAAATAAAAGTAATATATTTTCGATAGGTTATGGATTGGAGGACTATGGAAATGAGACTATGAAAGATATTCATGAATCTATGGGAGGAATATCTGATAATAAACATTTCTTTGCAACAGGCGCAGGTGCAATAGATGGGGTTTTCAGCGGAATAGCCGATGAAATTATAAAAAGCTACACCATAGATTCCTTAACGGCTAATATGAATTTTAATTCTAATGATGGTTTTACTTTAAATATTGGTGGAAATACAGTAAAGCTTGATAACATTGTTTATAATAAAGTGGATAATTCAGAAACGAATGGAAAATGGAGGTATGAAGCAGCATCAATACCATTTAGTTTTATAATTAAAGGAAGTAAACCAGGTGAATATAATAATATATTTAAGGATTCTAATGTAACATTTACATGGGAAGGTAATGCAATAAGTGGACCTATAAATCAAAATAATTTAAAAATAATAATAAAGGATAATGAACTTCCTAATATAGAGGCAAATTTAGAAAGTGCAGCACCAAATCCTATTAATAATTTAAATCAAGAGATAACTTTAAATTATGGAATAAATCCTAATAGTTTTACTTTTGCAAACAATAATGGATCAGATCTTAAAGATGTGGTTATATTATTAGATAATTCGAATGTAATGGGAGACAGCAAGTTAGGAAAAATTAAGGACAACTTATTTAATAAAATACTTAATGATAATACATTGAAGAATCAAAAAACATCTTATGCTTTAGTAACTTATAATAATAGTGCGACTATAAAGTCTGATTTTGTAAGTTCACAATCAGAAATTACAAGTTTTAATGATAATGTATTGAAGTCTATTGGACCTGAAAATGGAGCAAGAAATATAGTAGACGCATTTAATAAAGCACAAACTTTATTTCAAGGAGGAAGAAGTAACGCTAAAAAATACATTCTTCTTATATCGTCAGGAAAAGCAAGTGGCAGTATAAAGGACATAGATGCTAAAATAGATGAGATAAAAGGTAAGTACAATTTAATTAGTTTGGATTTATCTAATATTAATAGTGCCAATGTTGACGATATTTTATATAACGATGATAATGATGAGAATAATGGTAACAACCATTTTATAAAATATTTTCATTTAAAATCAGGTGGACAAAAAGAAGATTATTTTATAAATAAAAATTATGATGAAAGCAATTCTAATCCATGTTTAAATGATGATAACAATATAGCTAATAGTATAATGGATGCAATTGCAAAGAGACTAAAAGGTGGTGCAATGTCATCATATGTCTTTAGTGATTTGAAATTAAACTTTAATCTTGGTGATAATTTTCAGTTAGTTCAAAATTCTAATTCGGATTTAGTTAAGAATATGGAAGTTACAGGGGATGACAATTTAACATTAACTTTACCTACTATTGAATATAGGCTGGACAGTACTGGTAAATATGTAGCTTGGTATGAAGATAAAGATGGTCAATATAAGACATGGGGCAGTGATAAAAACTTATTTTATGTATCTTTTAAAGTAAAACCAAAGAAATATGAAGAAGCATTAGGATTTGGCACACCAAATACGATTTCATATACTAGTTTATTAGGCAAATCAATAAGTAAGCCTATAGAAACACCTATTATAAACGTTAGAGGAATACAAGAAGTAATTCATGGGCTTTATAGTGGAATGAATGAAGATGGAACGCCTAATATAGAAAGTGCGACATCAAAGGATTTTTTGCAGGGAACTAATGTTAGGTTAGGGGCAACATTTAAAGCTTATAATGGAAGTGTGGCAAATCTTATTGTTGATACAGGGAATGTTGATAGAGACAACATTAATGTATATAAAATAGTTGATGGAAAGTTAAATCTTATAGGAAAGATGGTTCCCGATGGAAGTAATAACAATTATAAATTTAATTTTAGTGAGGAAGGTAATATTCTAGTTATATATAATGAAACGTTACCTAAACCTACAGAAAGCCACTTTTATACTAACCATATAACAGTTGATAATGCGAATGCAATAGCAACATTACATGTAATAGTTAAAGAGTTACCAGAATTATTTTAAAATTTAATATTTATTTAAGACATAAAAGGATTATATATATAATATAATAGTTGTAACATTATGTTATGTTCAACTACAATAACTTATACAGAAAATTAAAATAATGTTTTATATATTAATAATTTTATGTACATTAATACTAAATGTGAATTATAAAAGAAGGTGGCTTTTTATGGTTGAATTAAGAAAAGTGATAGTATTCATATTTGTATCATTTCTTTTTGTCTATATGATATGGATTAACTTCAGTGTGTTAAATAAATTTGGTCATAAGAAATTATTGTCTGCTTTAATGATAAGTGGCTTGGGATTGATTTCCATAGGTACATTTTTTGATGTGATATCAAGCTTATCAGGGATGAAATTTAGAAACTTAATTCAAATATGTTTTACAGCCGGAGCAATTATATTTGTAACATATATAATATTATGGAGCAATCATATAGCGAAGATCCTTGCTAATCTTAATCAACACGCACATACTGATGCTATGACAGGAGTGTATAATAGAATTGGATTTGAAAGAGAATTAATGAAGAAAAGTTCTAGAAAAAAAGAATCTTTTTATGTTATGGTTTTAGATCTTGATAAAACAAAGGAGATAAATGATAATTTTGGACATTTAAATGGAGATAGATATATAATAAGTGCAGCTAAAATAATAAAGGATGAGATGGGTAAGATTGGTTTTGTGGGAAGAACTGGTGGCGATGAATTTATTGCATTTTTAGAAAATGTAAATGAATATGACATAGAAAAGATTAAACATTCTATAAAAATACGAGTTTCAAATATTTTTTTAAAAGAAAATAAGAATATGAATATAAGCATAGGATATTCAAAGTATGAAAAGGATGGACAAGATTATGATGAGCTCTTAAGAATTGCAGATGAAAGAATGTATGAAGATAAGAAAAAAAGAAAAAATATTATTAGAAATTTGCAGTAGCACAAAAAATTGTAATTATGATTTCAATGAAGGAGTTATATTAATATAGCTTCTTTTTTGATGTCTAATAGAGTGCAGGAATTTTATTTTCTTTACAATTTATAGTTTTTTAATAAAAATTTAATGTATTTGAACTATTATTAATGTATAATAACCATATTAAATATAATTAAGGATTTCTTATGGAGCATGAAATATATATTATAAGAAAACTTAAAGTTAAAAATGTATGATTTGAGATTTAGGGTAAATTTGTTATAAATGTTTCAAGTTATATATAATTTAAATTTCTTATAAGTAATTTTAGCACATAATCTATATTACTAATTGTAAATTTTAGGTTTTTATGAACTGATTTTTTGCTTATTTGTATATCCTGTATTATTAAATTATATTGAGATTAAAGGAGGAATAAGTATGAATACTTATGCGTATATAATAGATGTCTTTTTACATCTTGATAAATATTTAGGTACTGTAATAAATAATTATGGCTTTGAAACTTACTTAATATTATTTCTTATAATATTTTTAGAAACAGGATTAGTAGTAACTCCATTTTTGCCAGGAGATTCATTAATCTTTGCAGCAGCTACTTTTGCAGCATTAGGAGCATTAAATATTTATATATTAGTTGGAGTGTTAATGGTTGCAGCAATTTTAGGAGATACAGCAAATTATGAAATAGGTAGACATTTGGGTGAAAAATTGATAAAAAGTGAACGGTTAATTAAGAAGGAGCACATTGAAATTACTAACAAGTTTTATGAAAAGCATGGTGGGAAAACAATAATATTTGCAAGATTTGTTCCGATAGTTCGTACATTAGCACCTTTCGTAGCTGGAATAGGGAAAATGAGTTATAGACATTTTATTTCTTTCAATGCATTAGGTGGAATTCTTTGGGTATTAGTAGTTTCTATTTGTGGATATTTCTTTGGAAATATTCCAGTAGTTAAAGAAAACTTTACAATTGTAGTTATAGGAATAATAGTAATTTCTATTCTTCCAGGGATTATTGGATTTGTTAAAAGTAAGATGAACAAATATAATGAAGTTGTATAAAAAATAAATTATAATATATATTAAAAGAGGTGTGGTATACCACGCCTCTTTTAAATTCAGATTGAAATAGTTTTTTTATATAAAAACAAGTTAACTTTAGTTAAATGCATTATATATTGAAATGATGCATTTTTCAAAGTCATCATTTTCAATTCCAACTAATATATTCATTTCACTAGATCCTTGGTCGATCATTCTTATGTTAACTTCTGCATTTGAAAGTGCTGTGAATATTTTTGCAGCAGTTCCTGTTTGTTTAGCCATTCCACGTCCAACTGTTGCAATCATAGCCATATTTGGATGAACTTCTATAGAATCTGGGTTACATATGTTTTGGATTTCTTCGAGAACAACTTGATGTTTGTTCTTTAATTCGGAATCTGAAATTACAAGACAAACTGTATCTATTCCTGAAGGCATATTTTCAAATGAAATTTTGTGCTGTTCAAGAATTGATAATAGCTTTCTACAGAATCCAAGTTCTGAATTCATCATAGCTTTTGTAATTGAAATTACAGTAAAATCTTTTTTTCCAGCAATACCAGTTATTGTAGTTGGCTTAATTGAATCATCCTCATCTTGTACTATAAATGTACCTTCATCTTGTGGTCTATTTGTATTTTTTATGTTTATTGGAATACCAGCTTTTCTTACTGGGAATATAGCATCTTCATGTAATACCGAAGCTCCCATATAAGAAAGTTCTCTAAGTTCTGAATAAGTTATTTTACTGATTGGCTTTGGATTTTCAACTATTCTAGGATCTGCCATTAAGAAACCAGAAACATCGGTCCAATTTTCATAAAGATTTGCATTGATGCTTGCAGCAACTAATGCTCCAGTAACATCAGAACCACCTCTTGAGAATGTAACAATGTTACCAGATTTATCAGCACCATAAAATCCAGGAATAACAGCCTTAGAAACATTAGATAATCTGTTGTGTAGAGCGCAGTTTGTAGCTTCATTATCTAATGAGCCATCCTTTTTAAAAACTATAACATCTTTAGCATCAACAAATTCAAAGTCTAAATATTTCGCAAGAATTAAACCATTTAAATATTCGCCTCTACTTGCAGCGTAATCACTTGATGCACCAGCTTCAAGGTCTTTCTTTATTGTATTTAATTGATCTTCTATACTAAAATCTAATTTTAAATCATTTATTATATCAGAATATCTTTGTCTTATGTGATTAAAGACATCATCTAAAGCGATTCCAGCAGCAACATGAGCATGACAAAGGTATAATAAGTCAGTTACTTTTGAATCTTTAGAGTCTCTTTTTCCAGGCGCAGAAGGTATTACATATTTTCTTGCATCATTAGAATAAATTATGTCTTTAACCTTTCTGAATTGATTGGCATCAGCTAATGAGCTGCCACCAAATTTTGTTATAATTGTGTTCATAAGTATAGCCCCCAATATATTATAAATTTTATATATAAGATTGTAGCAATTTATCTAAAAATGTTCAAGATAATTATTAATAATAAAAGAGTATTTAATTGTAGAATTATATTGTGAATAAAAATTTTTTTTTGTGCATATCTTAAAATTGAACTAAGAGATATGATAGTTGACAGTATTTAGCATACCTTTTATAATAAAGTACAGATAAATATATGCTGACAACGAAGTCATAGAGGTACGCCGTCTCGTGACTTCGTTTTTTTTGTAAATTTATGCATTATTTATAAAATTTTTTCATTACAATATTATATACAAAATTACAGAATGGAGCATAGTATAATGTTAAATAAAATTTATATAATAAAGGATATATATTGTAATAAAAAATGAGACTATAAATTTTTAAAATGGAAAAATAATCCTGATAACTTTAGAATCTAAAGAAAAACGTATCAAATTATTTATATTGTAAAGTTTTTAGTACGAAAATATTTATTTACTAAAAAAATCACTTGATTTCTTAAAAAAAGGGAAGTATAATTTAGTTATTATATGAATTGAGCAAAGGCGTTCGATAGAAGTTTATACTTGTCTATTGTGCGCTTTTTTTAAAAATGTAAAGGGGGAGTTGTAAAATGGCAAAATACACAAAGGAAGATATCATTAATTTAGTAAAAGAAAACGGCGTAAAATTTATAAGACTTCAATTTACTGATATCTTTGGAACATTAAAGAATGTGGCGATTACAGACAAACAATTGGAAAAAGCATTAGATAATGAATGTATGTTTGATGGATCATCTATTGATGGTTTTGTTAGAATTGAAGAATCAGACATGAATTTAAGACCTAATTTAGATAGTTTTGTTATTTTTCCATGGAGACCACAACAAGGCAAAGTTGCAAGATTAATTTGTGATGTATATAAGCCAGATGGTACACCATTTGAAGGAGATCCAAGACATGTCCTAAAGAGAGCAATTGCAGATGCAAAAGAATTAGGATATACAATGAATGTTGGACCAGAATGTGAATTCTTCTTATTTGAAACAGATGAAAATGGCAGAGCAACAACTAATACTCAAGATAAAGCTGGATATTTTGATTTAGCACCTACAGATTTAGGAGAAAATGCTAGAAGAGACATGACTTTAGCTTTAGAAGAAATGGGATTCGAAATTGAAGCATCTCATCATGAAGTTGCTGAGGGTCAAAATGAAATTGACTTTAAGTATGGAGATGCATTAACTACAGCTGATAATATTATGACATTTAAACTAGTTGTTAAATCTATTGCACAAAGACATGGATTACATGCATCGTTTATGCCAAAACCAATATTCGGAATTAATGGTTCTGGAATGCATGTAAATATGTCATTATTCAAAGATGGAAAAAATGCTTTTGTTGATGAAAATGATAAAAATGGATTAAGTAAAGTTGCTTATCAATTTATCGCTGGATTATTAAAGAACATTAAAGGAATGGCTGCTGTAACTAATCCATTAGTTAACTCATATAAGAGATTAGTACCAGGATATGAAGCACCAGTATATCTAGCTTGGTCTTGCAAAAACAGAACAGCATTAATAAGAGTACCAGCAGCTAGAGGTGCAGGGACTAGAGTAGAATTAAGATGTCCAGATCCAAGTTCTAATCCATATTTAGTATTAGCATGTTTATTACAAGCAGGATTAGATGGAATTAAAAATAATTTACAACCACCTGCTGAAGTTGAAGCAAACATTTTTGCAATGACTGAGCAAGAAAGAAAAGAAAATGGAATTGATAATCTGCCAAACAATTTATATGAAGCAGTAAATTACATGAAAGAAAATGAATTAGCTAAAAAAGCTTTAGGAGATCATGTATATGGAAATTATGTTGCAGGAAAAGCAGCAGAATGGGATGATTACAGAACAAAAGTACATGATTGGGAATTAGAGAATTATCTAAATAAATACTAAGGCACAATCAAAAAAATAATGGACCAGTATGCTTGTCTGTTTTGCTTCATACTGCGTCGGAACTTTCAGTTAATTGCTTGCTATGAGCTAAAAGTTCCTACTTCCATGACACAAAATATACGTCGCATCTTTGGTCTATTATTTTCTTTCATGTGCCTAATCTAGTAATGTAATTACTTTTAGTTAAGGCGGGGATTGCAATGGTCCAAAGTGAAAAAGGAAAACTTATTATAGCATTAAGCAATGTTGAGATAGCAAAAAAATTAAAAACTTTGCTAACGCAAGAAGGGTTTGATATCATAGCCCTATGTACTTCAGGAAATGAATTAATTAGATTAGTTATGCAATATTCCCCAGACCTGGTTTTAGTAGGATATAAGTTTAAGGACATGAGTTTACTGGATGTGTATGAAAACTTAGTAGATTTAACTAGCTTTTTGGCTATTGTAAATGAGCCATATAGATCCTTTATAGAAGAAGATACAGATATATATTGTATTGGTACTAAAATTTCAAATGTACTTTTAACTAATGCCATTGATTTGATATTTCAAAGTAAAAGAAGAATCAAAAAATTAAAAGAGCAGGTAGAAAAATTAGAACATACTCTAGAAGATAGAAAGCTTATTGAAAAGGCTAAAGGTCAACTCATGTCAACTTCAGGACTTACTGAAAATGAAGCATTTAGATATATGCAGAAAATAAGCATGGATTCGGGGAAAAGAATGAAAGATATTGCTAGTTTAATATTAAGTGAAATACAATAAATTATCAATTACAGCAGAATGCGAGTAATTATATCAAAAAAATAGATATCTATTACTCGTTATTTTGCTATAAACAAATATATTATTAAATTTCAAGGGGGAATTACAATGGAAAATAATATTCCGAATGCTCAAGGGTTATATGATCCATCTTTTGAGCATGATGCTTGTGGAATCGGAACTATAGTAAATATAGATGGTGAAAAATCACATGAAATTTTATCAGATTGTTTAACAATCCTAGAAAAATTAGAACATAGAGGCGGTACGGGAGCTGATGAAAATACTGGAGATGGCGCTGGTATATTATTTAACATACCACATAAGTTCTTTAAGGAAGAGCTACAATCAAAAGGTATAACACTTGAAGAAGAGGGAGACTATGCAGTTGCAATGATGTTCTTACCTCAAGATGAAAAGGCTAGAAAAGAAGCTGTCAGCCTTTTTGAAGATATATCAAAGGAAGAAGGACTTGAACTTATTGGGTGGAGAGAAGTTCAAACAAACCCTTCAATACTTGGAAAAGCATCTTTAGAAGCTATGCCATATATTATGCAGGCTTTTGTAAAGAGACCTAATGGCACAAAAAAAGAAAAAGATTTTGAAAGAAAATTATATATTGTTAGAAGAAACATAGAAAAAAGAGCAGCGTGGATAAGCAAATTCTTAAATGAAACTTTTTACATAGCATCTTTTTCGTCTAAGACAATTGTATATAAGGGAATGCTTTTATCTACTCAATTAAGAGTATTTTACAAGGATTTAGAAGATGAAAGAGTTGAAACCTCTCTTGCATTAGTTCATTCAAGATATAGTACGAATACATTCCCAAGTTGGGAAAGAGCTCATCCAAATAGATTTATGATTCATAATGGCGAAATTAATACTTTAAGAGGAAATGTTAACAAGGTTTATTCTAGAGAAACAAATGTTAAATCTAGAGTGCTTGGAAAAGACGTAATTAGAGTATTACCTATCATAAATAAAGAAGGATCAGACTCAGCAATTTTTGATAATAATTTAGAATTCTTATATATGAATGGTATGGATTTACCTAGAGCTGTAATGATGGCAATTCCAGAACCATGGTATAAGAGTAAAACTATGAGCAAAGAAAAAAGAGATTTTTATGAATATAACGCTACACTAATGGAACCATGGGACGGTCCAGCAGCTATAGTATTTACAGATGGTGAAAGAGTTGGTGCAGTTTTAGATAGAAATGGTTTAAGACCATCAAGATATTATATAACTAAAGATAGAAGACTTATACTTTCATCAGAAGTTGGAGCTTTAGATGTACCAGCAGAAATTGTTGAAAAGAAAGATAGATTAATGCCAGGTAGAATGTTACTTGTAGATACAGTTAAAAAGGAAGTTATAAGTGATGAAGAACTAAAGGATACTTATGCAAAAGAAAATCCTTATGGTGAATGGTTAGAACAAAATTTAGTTACTTTAGATAAGATGAAAGAAAGCAAAAAATTCAAAATTGAATATGATAAAGAAACTAGAAAGAGATTAGAAAAAACTTTTGGATATACTTATGAAGAAGTAAAAACAACAATGCTTCCAATGGCTAAGACTGGTGCAGAACCATTAGCAGCAATGGGGGTAGATACTCCGATAGCAGTATTATCTAAACAATCTCAACCATTATTCAATTACTTTAAGCAATTATTTGCGCAAGTAACTAATCCGCCTATAGATGCGATTAGAGAAGAAATAGTTACAGCGTCTAATGTTTATCTTGGACCAGAAGGAAATATTTTAGAAGATAAGTCTTCAAATTGTGAATTAATTAAGCTTGATTCACCAATAATCAATAATGAAGAATTAGCGAAAATAAAAGAATACAATAAAGAAAATTTAAAACCAAAGGTAATAGATATTGTATTTGATAAAGGCGGATCTTTAGAAGATGCATTACATGAAGTATTTGAAAAAGCACAAGAAGCATATGAAAAAGGATATACTATATTAATATTATCTGATAGAAATGTATGCGAAGCAAAGGTTCCAATTCCTTCATTACTTGCAGTATCTGCACTTCATCAATATCTAGTTCAAAAAGGAACAAGAACTTCAGTTGCAATAATATTAGAAAGTGGAGAACCAAGAGAAGTACATCATTTTGCTACTTTAATTGGATTTGGTGCATCAGCTGTAAATCCATATATGGCTTATGAAGCTTTAAGAGGATTAAGGGAAGAAGGATTACTTGAATTAGATTATGATAAGGCTGTTTATAATTATAACAAAGCAGTTCTTAAGGGAATAATAAAAATACTTTCAAAGATGGGTATTTCAACAATACAATCTTACCAAGGAGCTCAAATATTTGAGGCTATAGGTATAGGTAAAGAAGTTATTGAAAAATATTTTACTAATACCGTAAGCAGAATTGGTGGAATAGGATTAAAAGAAATTCAAAGAGAAGCAGAAATAAATCACGAAAAAGGATTTAATGATAAGACTTATGCTGCTGATTTTACATTAGATTCACCAGGATATGAAAAACTTAGATCTGGTGAGAATGGAGCAGAAGAGCATTTATATAATCCTTTAACAATTCATAAACTTCAAGAATCTACAAAGACAGGAAATTATGAATTATTTAAAGAATACACTTCTTTAATTGATAAAGAAGAAGCTGAAATAAATTTAAGAGGATTATTAGAATTCAACTATAATTCTAAAGAAATTCCAATAGAGGAAGTTGAATCAGTTTCAGAGATAGTTAAGAGATTTAAAACAGGAGCTATGTCTTATGGATCAATTTCTAAAGAAGCTCATGAAGCTTTAGCTATTGCAATGAACAGAATCGGTGGTAAATCTAACACTGGTGAAGGTGGAGAAGATAAAGAAAGATGGACTTTAGATGCAAATGGAGATTCAAGAAGATCTTCAATAAAACAAATTGCATCTGGTAGATTTGGAGTAACTTCAGAATATCTAGTTAATGCAGATGAACTTCAAATTAAATTAGCACAAGGAGCAAAACCAGGAGAAGGTGGTCAATTACCTGCAACTAAGGTTTATCCATGGATAGCTAAGACTAGACATTCAACTACAGGGGTTGGGTTAATATCGCCACCACCACATCATGATATTTACTCAATAGAAGATTTAGCACAATTAATATATGATTTAAAGAATGCTAATACAGGTGCTAGAGTATCTGTTAAGCTAGTTTCTGAATGTGGAGTTGGTACTGTTGCAGCTGGAGTTGCTAAAGGTGGAGCAGAAGTTATATTAATTTCAGGATATGATGGAGGAACAGGTGCATCACCTAAGAACTCTATTAAGAATGCAGGACTTCCTTGGGAACTTGGACTTGCAGAAGCACATCAAACATTACTTCTTAATGATTTGAGAGAAAGAGTTAGAGTTGAAGTTGATGGTAAGCTTATGAGTGGTCGTGATGTTGCTGTTGCTGCACTTCTTGGAGCAGAAGAATTTGGATTTGCAACTGCACCATTAGTAACTTTAGGCTGTGTAATGATGAGAGTTTGTAACTTAGACACTTGCCCAGTTGGTGTTGCGACTCAAAATGAAGAATTAAGAAAAAGATTTAAAGGAAAACCAGAATATGTTGTTAACTTTATGTATTTTATAGCACAAGAATTAAGAGAAATCATGGCTAAGCTTGGATTTAGAAAGCTTGATGAAATGATTGGTAGAGTAGATAAACTTAAACAAAAAGAAAATATTCATGGTTGGAAAGCTAAGAACGTTGATTTAAGTGCGGTGCTTTATACTCCAGACAAATATAAAGGTAAAGTAGTTAAATTTGATGAAACTAAGAAATATGACTTTAAATTAAACAAAGTAATAGATGAAAAAATATTCTTAGATAAATTTAAAGATGCCATAGAAAATAAAATAAAGACTAATTTTGAAATTGATGTAACTAATACTGACAGAGCTCTTGGAACTATACTAGGATCAGAAATAACTAGAGTTAATGGAACTGACGGATTACCAGAAGATACTATAAGTATAAAATGTAATGGTGCGGCAGGACAAAGTTTTGGAGCATTTATTCCAAAAGGATTAACTTTTGAAGTTGAAGGAGATGCTAATGATTATTTTGGTAAGGGATTATCAGGTGGTAAGCTTATAGTATACCCTCCAAAGAAATCTACATTTATTGCAGAAGATAACATCTTAATTGGAAATGTTGCTTTATACGGTGCAACTTCAGGAAAAGTATTTATAAACGGTATTGCTGGGGAAAGATTCTGCGTTAGAAATTCAGGTGCAACTGCTGTTGTTGAAGGAGTAGGAGCTCATGGATTAGAATATATGACTGGTGGTAAAGTTGTTGTTCTAGGTAAAACAGGAATTAATTTTGCAGCTGGTATGAGTGGTGGAGTTGCTTACATTTATGAGGAAGATCCAAACTTCAGAATAAACTTAAATGAAGAAATGATTTTACTAGAAGAGTTAAACATAGATGATGAAGAAGAATTGAAAGCTCTAATTGAAGAACATGTAAAAGTTACTGGCTCTCCTAAAGCAAATAAAATATTATATAACTTTGAAACAGAAAAAGTTAAGTTCCATAAAATAATTCCTAAGGATTATAAGAAGGTATTAGAAACTGTTGAAAAGTATAAGAATCTTGGATCTGATGAAGAAGAAGCGTTAATTAAGACTTTCCAAGAAATTAAAGGAATATAGGGGGCTAGAAGAATGGGTAAACCAACTGGATTTTTAGAGTATGATAGAGAAGTAGGCAGAAATAGAGAACCTAAAGAAAGATTGAAAGATTATAAAGAGTTTCATCAAAGGCTTCCTCTAGAAAAGCAATGCATTCAGGGCGCAAGATGTATGGATTGTGGTGTACCATTTTGCCAAGCTGGAGTATTATTTTCAGGTATGGTATCAGGATGTCCGCTTCACAATTTAATTCCTGAATGGAACGATTTAGTATACAGAGGAAAATGGGAATTAGCTTATGAAAGATTAAATAAGACTAATCCATTCCCAGAATTTACAGGAAGAGTATGTCCAGCACCTTGTGAAGCTGGATGTACTGCAGGATTGAATGGTCCAGCAATAACTATTAAGGAAAATGAAAGATCTATAATAGATAATGCATTTGAAAATGGATTTGTTAAAGCAAATACACCTCTTAAGAGAACAGGAAAGAAAGTTGCAGTAATTGGTTCTGGTCCATCGGGATTAGCGGTTGCTAATACGTTAAATAAATGTGGTCATAAGGTTACAGTATTTGAAAGAAGTGATAGACCAGGTGGACTATTAATGTATGGAATTCCTAATATGAAACTTGATAAAGAAGTTATTTTAAGAAGAGTTCACCTTATGGCGGAAGAAGGCATAAAATTTGTAAACAATGCAAATGTTGGTGACAACTATGATGCAAAGGAAATTTTAGATGAATTTGATGCAGTAGTTCTTGCGACAGGAGCATCTCAGCCTAGAGATCTTCAAGCTGAAGGAAGAGATAATGTTAATGGTATCCATTTTGCTGTAGATTTCTTAAAAGCTAATACTAAGAGTCTTTTAGATTCAGATCATGAAGATAATAATTACATTTCTGCAAAAGATAAAAATGTAATTATTATTGGAGGTGGAGACACAGGAACAGACTGCGTTGCAACATCTCTTAGACATGGATGTAAATCAGTAGTTCAATTTGAAATAATGGGTGAACCAGCTCACGAAAGAACTGAAAGCAACCCATGGCCAGAATGGCCTAAAGTTCTTAAGGTTGATTATGGCCAAGAAGAATTTATAGAACTATATGGAAAAGATCCTAGAGAATATTTAACAACAGTTACAGCAGTTCATTCAGATAAAGATGGAAATCTAGAAAGCGTAGATACTGTAAAAGTTGAATGGAAAAAAGGTGACAATGGAAGAATGTTCCCAGCTCATGTTGAAGGTTCGGAAAAGAACTGGCCAGCAGAACTTATATTACTTGCAATGGGATTCACAGGTTCAGAAGATTATCTTAAAAATGCCTTTGGTATTGAATCAGATGAAAGAAGCAATGTAAAAGCTGGTAATGTTGACTTTATGACTAATGTACCGAAAGTATTTGCAACAGGTGATGCAAGACGTGGTCAATCATTAGTTGTAACAGCTATAAGTGAAGGTATAGCAGCAGGAATAGCAGTTGATAAATTCTTAAGAGCTTAAGGCGCATTCAGAAAAATAAAGAAAAAGTGGTGTTGAAAAATTTTTAATACCACTTTTTCTTTTATATTGAATAGTATTACATATATTCAAAGGATAATAAATTAAGGAACAATCAACATTGTACATTAAGGCAGTGTTAATGTATAATAGAATAAGGTACATGAAATTAATGAACGCAGAGGTTGATTATGATGAATAAAGAATTTAAAAGATATATATATATAGCAGGAACAATTTGTGTAATATTTCTAGCAGGTGCTTTATTTTTGCATCTTCTTCCGTTCCTTTTAATGCTTGGAGTAATAGCTTATATTGGAATAAGAATTAACAGGTTTATTAAGAAGAAGAAAGCTGAAAAAAGTAATAGCCAATCTCAATATAATCATAATTATAAAGATGAAAATAATTATGAGACTTCACCAGAAGAATATACAACCGGAGAAGTTATTGATGTCGAGTATGAGGACGTAGATAATAAATAAAATAACACATAAGATTTAATATGAATTTAAACTCAGTTCAATTGACTGAGTTTTTTTGTTGATTAATTAATCTACTAACTGTATATATGGTGCAATATGATTTATAAATTTATTTAGTTATACGGTACATAGTTTTAATGTAGATTTCAATTTTTAACATATATATATTAATAAAAAATGCGATTTGGGTAATTTGAGATTTTGCAATAAAAATATAAGAGTGTTGCAGTAGTTGAGCTTATTTTGGCGTTTAAATGAAAATAAAACTATAGAATTCTTTGATTTTGCAAGAGTGAAAATATAATCATGCAAAAAAAGTTGATAAAACTTAGACGGTACTGTATAATCATTACTATAAGTTTAAAATTTAAATAGCAATTTAAGGGGGCAAAAAAATGGAAAAAATAAAAATGTCTAATCCAATAGTTGAAATGGATGGAGATGAAATGACAAGAATAGTTTGGGGCGAAATAAAAAAGGAATTATTAAATCCTTTTATTGAATTAAATACAGAATATTATGATCTTGGATTAGAGCATAGAAATAATACTAATGATCAAGTTACTGTTGATGCAGCGGAAGCTATTAAAAAGCATAAAGTAGGAGTAAAGTGTGCAACTATTACACCTAATGGGGCAAGAATGAAAGAATATAATCTAAAAGAAATGTGGAAAAGTCCTAATGGTACTATTAGAGCGATATTAGATGGTACTGTTTTTAGAATGCCAATAACTGTGGACTGCGTAAAGCCATATGTTAGATCATGGGAAAGTCCAATTACAATAGCAAGACATGCTTATGGGGATATATATAAGGCTGTAGAAATGAAGGTAGAAGGAAAAAGTAAATGTGAACTTGTACTTACTACTGAAAACGGTGAAGAAAAAAGGGAATTAATACACAACTTTTCAGATGATGGTGTTGTTATGGGGATGCATAATTTAAACAAATCCATAGAAAGCTTTGCAAGAAGCTGTTTTAGTTTTGCATTAGATGTTAAGCAGGATTTATGGTTTGCAAGTAAAGATACAATATCAAAAAAATATGATCATACTTTTAAAGATGTATTTCAAGAATTATATGATAATGAATATAAAACAAAATTTGAAGAGGCAGGAATTAAATATATATATACATTAATAGACGCTGCCGTAGCGAATATTATGAAATGTAAGGGTGGAATAATCTGGGCTTGTAAAAATTATGATGGTGATGTAATGAGTGATATGGTAGCAGCTGCATTTGGTTCAATTGCTATGATGTCTTCTGTATTAGTTTCACCAGAAGGAAATTACGAATTTGAAGCAGCTCATGGAACAGTTCAAGACCAGTATTACAATCATTTAAAAGGAGAAGAAACATCTACTAATTCTGTTGCAACGATATTTGCATGGACTGGTGCGTTAAGAAAAAGAGGTGAACTAGATAATAATAAAGATTTAGTTGAGTTTGCAAATAAGTTAGAAAAATCTTCATTAAAGACAATTGAAGATGGAGTTATGACTGGAGATTTAGCAGCACTTGCACAACATGATAACATTAAAAGAGTAAATACATTTGAGTTTATTAAAGCTACAAGAAAAACATTAGAAGCAATGCTTTAATTTGTTAATTGTAATAATTAAGGGTTTAAATTTGTTAAATAGGGATAGGATACCAATATGTGTATCTTATTTCTTTTTTTATTTAACAATATATCGTTATACATTTAATATTTTTGGTAAAAGTAAATTGCTATTACTAGTATGAAGTATTTTTTGCAACATGTATGTTTTTATAATATTTTAATATGTTCTGTTAAAAATAAAAAAATTAATTAAAATATTAAAATTTTTATTGAAATTAATACTAAATATGTGTAAAATAGTATTGTTAAGTAAATTGTTTATATTAATACCGAGTAGTTCAATGGCAGAACGGCAGACTCTGACTCTGCATGTTGTAAGTTCGAATCTTACCCCGGTAGCCATAAAATTAGTAATACCAACAGTTCATGAAAATAATGAACTGTTGGTATTTTAGTTTTGTTACCTTTTTACTACTTATAAAAATAAATTTAATTTATTTTTATATTGATTTCAAAGTTAAAGTAATTTTCAGTTGAATTAGTGTTTAAAATGGATAATATGTCAAGTACTATAAAGGATATTGTGCAAATGAACAAAAAAATACGTTAAGTAAACAATATCAATGTAATATTAAATGTACTATTATATATTGTATAATCCGAGTAAACGTTAACGTGCGTATGGTTATTACTATAAATAAAAAATTTGAAATTATTTGATTTTAAGGAGGAAATAAAATGACGGTTATTCATTGGAGTGGAGCAGTTATTGGGTTAGTGATTGCAATAATACTAATATTAAGAAAAGTAAATCCTGTATATGCACTTTTTGGAGGTGCTATTGTAGGTGGATTAGTTGGTGGTGCTGGTTTAGCGCAAACAACACAATTTATCATTGATGGTACTAATAGTGTAATGGGTGCAGTTGTACGAGTACTTGCAGCAGGGGTACTAGCAGGAATTTTAATTGAATCTGGTGCAGCAGAAAAAATTGCAGAGACTATAGTAGAAAAACTTGGTGAGAAAAAAGTTCTTCTGGCAATTGCATTATCAAGTATGATAATTACTGCTGTTGGAGTATTTATACCAGTTACGGTTATTATAGTTGCGCCAATAGCACTTCCAGTAGCTAAAAAGGTTGGAATTACTAAGTCTTCTATACTTTTAGCTATGATAGGTGGTGGAAAGGCCGGAAATATAATTTCACCAAATCCTAATACAATTGCAGTAGCTAAAGGATTTAACGTAGAATTAGCACAGGTAATGATAGGTGCATTTATACCAGCTGTAATAGGGCTTATTGTTACATATTTTGTTGCAACTTTAATTAGTAAAAAAGGAGAAATGATTAAGGAATCAGAAATACCAAATAGAGTAGATAACAAAACAAAACCAAGCTTTGGAAAGGCAATGGTAGCACCAATAGTTGCAGTAATATTATTAGCGTTTAACCCTGTTGGAAAAATGCTACATATGAGTTTTTTGTCTAACCTTCAAATAGATGCTATGTATATATTACCTATAGCAGGATTAATTGGCTTGTTTGCAATGGGACAACGTGATAAGATCCTTGACTATACAACAGCAGGGTTAAATAGGATGACGCCAACTGTGATGATATTAATTGGTGCAGGTGCAATAGCGGGCATTATTTCTAAATCAAATTTAAGCGATGCAGTAGTATATTGTATTCAATCAACGGGTATTTCAGGAGTATTTTTAGCACCTATATCAGGTATATTAATGGCAGCAGCTACAGCTTCAACTTCTACAGGATCAATTGTAGCTACAGGAACTTTTGGAAAAGCAATACTAGCTGTGGGAATTGCACCTTTAAGTGCAGCTGTTATGATTAATACAGGAGCTGTAGTTATAGATCATCTTCCTCATGGGAATTTCTTTCATGCATCAGCGGATGCAGTAAAAATGAATATAAAGGAACGTATGAAATTAATGCCATACGAATCTATAGTTGGAGGAACTATGGCTATTGTAGCAACAATTATATATGGATTTTTAAAGTAATTATAAGTTAATAGATTGAATTTTATATACGATTCTGTAATAAAATAAAGGTTAATAATTTATGGAATAATACAAATTTTAAAATATATATAATAAGTTAGGAGCGGTAAATATGAAAAAAGATTTAACTATTGTATTAGCACCTGATTCTTTTAAAGAAAGCATGACAGCAAAAGAAGCTTGTGAAGCAATGGAAAGAGGAATAAAAAAAGTAAATGATAGTATCAAATGTATTCATGTGCCTATGGCTGATGGTGGAGAAGGAACTATGCAATCATTAGTAGATGCTACTAATGGTAAAGTATATTCTTTAAAAGTAGTTGGACCACTTGGAAATGAAGTGGAGGCACAATATGGCATTTTAGGAGATGGAGATGTAGGAGTATTAGAGATGGCAAGCGCTAGTGGAATACATTTAGTATCTACTGAAAAAAGAAATCCGCTATTAACTACAACTTATGGCACTGGTCAGCTCATAAAGGCTTGTTTAGATCATGGAGTAAAAAAATTATTGATCGGTATTGGTGGAAGTGCCACTAATGATGGTGGTGCAGGTGTTATACAAGCACTTGGAGTGAAATTGTTAGATAAACAAGGAAACGAATTAAGTTTTGGTGGTGGAGAATTAGGAAAACTAAATAGCATAGATTTAGAAAACTTTGATTCTAGATTAAAGGATGTTGTTATAGAAGTAGCTTGTGATGTTAATAATCCACTTTGCGGAGAAAAAGGTGCGTCTAACGTATTTGGTCCACAAAAAGGAGCTACAAAAGAAATGATAGGGATATTAGATAATAATTTAAAACATTATGCAGATATAATTAAAAGACAACTTGGAAAAGATGTATTGAATGAGCCAGGGGCTGGAGCTGCAGGAGGACTTGGAGCAGGACTTATGGCGTTTTTAGATGGTACTTTGAAAAAAGGTATTGAAATGGTAATAGAATATGCGTCATTGGAAGAAAAAGTGAAAGATGCAGACATGGTTTGGACAGGAGAGGGAAGTATAGATTTTCAAACTCAATATGGTAAGACTCCTTTGGGAGTTGCAACGGTTGCAAAAAAATATAATAAGCCAGTCATTGCATTAGCTGGAAGAGTTGGTGAAGGTATAGATGTCCTATATGAAAAAGGAATAGATTCAATATTTGGAATAATGAAAGGGGTAGCACCTATCGAGGAAGCTTTAGCAAACGGTCAAGAAAATATTGAAAAAACAGCTGAAAATATAATAAGACTTATGAACTTATTATAGTAAGAAAAAATTATTACAAAGCAATTATGACTTAGAATATCTAAATATATAGAAGGATTGAAGGTGCGTTTAATTTTTAGACGCACTTTTTATTCGTATTAAAGTTTGAAAATGAAAAAAATATATAATATTTAATTGTCTTAAAAAGATTAGTATTATGAACTATGTTCTGAGATAATAAAATTAAAATAATAAATAATTTGTTATTAAATAATTATTTACGCATTTGCTAATACTTAATATTATTCAAGGGATGTGATTAATATAAAATTATCAAAAACTATAGCACAAAAAATTGTTTTAGAAATGATGAATGTGATTCCTTATAATATAAATGTTATGGATGAAAATGGGGTTATTATAGGCAGTGGAGATATAAGACGTATTGGAAATATTCATGAAGGAGCTAAAAAAGCAATTGATAACCAATTTGTAAATGAAGTATATGAAGAAGAAGAGAGAATGAAACCTGGAGTTAATGAGCCTATAATTATAGAAGACAATATAATAGGTGTAATAGGAATTACAGGTCCACCTGATGAAGTGAGGAGATTTAGTAAGCTTGTTCGTGCGACTGCAGTTTTATTAATTGAACAATGTCAACTTGATGAAGAAATTCAAAATAAAAAATTAAATATGCAGAAATTTTACCATGAATTAGTGCATAGAAAGATAGAATATGATGAGAAATTTTATGGGAGAGCTAAAATTTATGGAATGGATCTTACTAAAAAATATCAAACCATTCTTGTGAACGGGAATATAAATTCGCAAAAGTTTAAAATAATATGCAATAAATATACTCATTATTGTGATTTAGATAATAATAGAGGAGTATTTTTTATTGAAGCTGATCAATCATATAATTTGTTATTAAAAGAGTTGAAGAATAATAAAGAGATAAACAAGATAAGTATTGGAGGAGAAGAAAAGATTATTGCTATTTCATTAGAAAATGCAGAATTAGCAATGAAATTTGGCATTAAGATAAAGCCATCAACTTTAATATACAATTATAATGAGCTAAAGTTTTTTATTCATTTATCTTATGATACTAAGGAATCACTAGTTTCTTTGATTTCTAGTCTTGATAATGTTGGAAGTAAATTAGAGCTAATTCAAACTATACAAGCATATGTAGAGGAGAATGGTGACATTAATAGTGTATCTAGTAGATTAAATATACATAGAAATACTTTAAATTATAGACTAGAAAGAATTAAACAATTAACAGGAAAAACCTGAAAAATTTATTAGAATTGTTTGAATTGTTGTGTGGAGTAATTTGGAAAGAGTGAGTGAGAATTTAGAATAATTTGCGTAAATTGAATATTTAATATGTTATTGTTATATAACTGAAAATTTTAGGAATGTAGTTGGATTATTTTTTAAATAAGGCAACTACATTTCTGTTTGTCAGGAATTATTTTAATCCTAATCCTTTTCTTTTTTCATTTATATGAGATTCTATGTTATTGGCAACTTCAACAGGATCATCACCTAAAGCTATTTTTCCTCCGGTTACATCTTCTGCTTTTTCAGTTAGAAGTTCTACTAATTTAGGGGCTCCTGTCATGAAAGGTGTAGGAGATAAATGTGTATAAGTACCATATGCTAGTGCAAAGATTCCATCTATAGTTGCTTTTTGTTCCATCCATTCTGGAGCAGTAACAGCTATTGGAAGAGCAGATACATCAACATCTAGATGATCGGCAAGTGCTGTAACAAGCATTGATATTCTTCCAGTATCTGTGCAAGTACCAAAGCTCAATACAGGAGGTATTTTCAACATGTTACATACTTCTTTTAAGCCATCTCCAGCAATCTCATTAGCGGCTTCTACTGTACACAAACCAGCAACTTCGAGAGCATGATTTCCACAACCACCACTTACAACTAATATATTTCTTTTTATTAGTTCTTTTGTAAGGTTTATAGTCATCCAGTCTTGAGGTCCATTTCTTAAAGTTGAACAGTTAGCAAGTGCTACAACTCCTTTAATTTTACCAGCTACAATTACATCTACTAGTGGTTCAATCTTGTTTCCTAAGGCGCTTAGTACAGCTTCAGTAGAAAAACCAGCTATAGCTTTTTGCGTTTTTTTAGGAACTAATGGTTCAATTTTTCTTTCTTTTCTTTTTTTAAAGTTTTCTATGCCAAGTTCAATTAACTTATCAGCCATTTTATCAACTTCTGCAGGTTCATATGGAATTTTATATTTAATTCCAGGTAAATCAATAATAGTGCTTACAGATACTAAAGTTATTTGATATTTTTCAGCATACACATCTATAGCAGGAGGAGAACAATTTTCTTCCATGGCAAATACATCAACAGTACCTGTAGCTAATAGAGGTTCAATAGTAAGCCAATTACCCATATGTCCTACAAAAACATCATCCATTTCAAATCTTTGCAATAATTCTTGGCCAGTTTCTATAGAACCAACAATTCTAAGTCCCTTAGCACCAGCAGCTTTTGCCATTTCTTGAACTTCATTAGTTCTTGCTTTTAATATTGTTGCAACTCCAGGCCAAGGTTGATGTCCATTAAAAACTATGTTAACGTAATCTGGATCCATGATTCCTAAATCCATATTAACCTCATGTGGTTTAGGAGTTCCAAATAGTATATCTTGAGTCATCTCAAGACCTATTTGAGTATTATAAATTGTAGCAATACCAAGTCTAAGGGCTTTCATAGCTAATGATACATGGCTTCCATCTACGTTGGTAAGACAGCTTGCTACACAATTTTGTTCTTCGTGAACTGTTCCGGCTGGATATATAGATAATTTTTTCCATAATTCTTTTCTCTTTTTTGGTGCAAAGGCTTCTACCATAATATTTTTATCTTCTTTATCAATGTGCTGTTGTTCTTCAAGTAGTGTTGCTAGTTGGACTGCCATATTATTAATTTCTTGATTTGTATCTATACCTACTTTTTCGCACATCCATTTTAGTTTATCTACATCAGTAATTTTAAATGGTGTTTTTCCTTGGCCTGTAGCTTTTAAGGTTCTAAATGCTTCATAAGCATGATGACTATATGTACCAGCTCCCATTATATTCTTAAGAAGGAAGTTTCTCATTGCCATAGCATCTGGATCTATGCCACATACACCTTTTTCTTGACCAGTTTTTTCATTTATTCTACAAGGACCATTTGAACATAATTGACAACTTAGTCCTTTAAGACAAAAAGTACATCTTATTTTTTCTTGTGATTTATATCTATCAAATACGTTGGACAACCCATCGCTTCTGATCCTTTTAAGCATTTCTTCAACAGAATCATGATAACTTACTCTTCCTTCGTTGTTTTCTATTTTAGTTTCATTCATATAAATTGTCACTCCTTTAATTAATCAATATCATATAGTAATTTTTCCAATTATAAAAATAATTATGTAAATAATTATTTAAAATATAATTATTTTTATAGAATTACAGTACATGGATTTTTTGAAATTTAATTATAGCGATAAAAATATATTAAAGAGATGGGGTTATAGACATTATTTGCATAATTATATATAATGAAAAATATGGCAAAGCGCAATTAAAATATAAAAGTGTTATGAAGTTTCATATTGTAGTATGTATGAGAGGATGATTGAAAATGATAAAAGTAGTGGCAAAAAGTAATGTTAAGCATGATAAGATAGAGGAAGTATTAAAGCTAGCAAAGGAATTAGCAGAAATTACTGTTAAAGAAGAAGGTTGTATAAAATATGAAATGTATCAAGATGAAAATGATGAAACTATATTAACAATGATAGAAGAATGGGAAAGCAGAGATGCTTTAAATAAACATATGGAATCTGAACACTTTAAGAGAATAGTTCCAATGATGGGAGCTTTACGCGAAAAGTCAGGAGAAATTAATATATACAAAAGAGTTATATAGGTAAACAGCTTGTAGTTTAGAGTTAGGTGGTAATTTATCGAAATAAGCTGTATTCTTTTTCTCGGTTGCTGTATAATTCGGCTGTGGATTTCTATCATCAAAAGTTACACCTATTTCTGCATGCGCCTCAAACAAGTTGGGGACAAGCAGAAATGGGTGCAACTTCTTATGGAGAAATACATACAGTTAAATTATAAATGCAACACTTAGAAAAAGAATACAGCTTCTTTCTAGTTAGGATAACATTACAAAGCATAAATCTAATTTTGTTATTTTTTTGAATGTGCCTAACTAAGCCCAATTACCATCTTTGAAGATTTGTATCTGTGTACCATCTTTTTTAACACCAAGTATATTAGTGTCTTTTGTTCCTATCATAAAATCTACATGTGTCAATGAATCATTAGCTTTAGCCTTTAAAAGTTCTTCTTTAGTCATGTTTTCACCATTTTTAATACATGATGGATATGATGAACCTAGTGCTAAATGACATGAGGCATTTTCATCATATAGTGTGTTGTAAAAGATTATATTTGAGTTCGATATTGGAGAATTATATGGTACTAATGCTACTTCACCTAAGCTCTTTGACCCTTCATCTGTATCTAATAGCTGCTTTAGAATATCTAATCCTGTTTCAGCAGTATAGTCAATAACTTTACCATCTTTAAATGTTAGTGAAAAATTATTTATTATATTTCCACAATAACTTAGAGGTTTTGAACTAAATACAATTCCATTTACACCATCTAATTTAGGTGTTGTGTATACTTCTTCAGTTGGCATATTTGCAATAAATTTAAATCCAGCTTCAGCAGTATCTTCGCCTCCACACCAAATATGATTTTCAACAAGTTCCACCTTCAAGTCAGTTCCAAGTGAATTTGTAAAATGTAGATATTCAAATTTATGAGCATTTAATTCAGTCACCTTTTGGTGTAAAACATTAATATGTTTGTTCCAAGCTTCTATAGGATCGTTTTCTTTAATTCGCATAACAGTAAAAATTGAATCCCATAATTTTTCTATAGCTTCTTTAGAACTAACTTCGCTAAATACTTTCTTAGCCCAGCCTTCAGTTGGAATTGAAACTATACACCAAGAATTTTTGTTAGCAGTAACGGCTTCAAAATAGTTTTTTAAGGCAGTACGTCTGCTTTTTTGAACAGCAGATATTTTTTTGGAGTCTATTCCTTTTAGAATATCAGGATCAGATGCAGAAATAGTTAAAAATGCAGCACCTTTTTTTACATAGTAATCATATCTATCACGTTCAAAATCTGGTGTGAAAGAGAGCGTTTCAATACTAGAATTAGTAAGTCTGATTTTAGTGAATTTTTCATCATTATAATTTATAACAACATCAGATGCCCCAGCTTTATAAGCTTCATTAGAAATCATTCTTGCAAATTCACTGCAATCAATAGGACTGTTTATAATCAATAATCCATTTTTTTGTAAGTTTATACCTTTAATAACTGCAAGTCTTGCATATTTTAATAGTAAATCATTAAACAAATTTATCACCTCAAAATTTTAATTTTCTAATAAATTAAGTTACTTTTACTCATTTTGTGTAAAGTATTTTTCTAAACATATATATAAATACAATTATATTTTTTATATGACTCATAATCTTATTATTACATTATTTAGTTCAATTATCAAACTTACATGAATGTTTTAAACGATTTTGGTAAGAATATCATATATATTCTATTTAGCTATTTATATTGTATACTTTAAGTTATACAATATAGTATAATAAAACTAATAATTACAATTTTAAATATAACTAAATTTGTGTAGTAGGGGGATAGTCTCACTACTAAATTTATGTAGAAAAGAATTTTGATAAGGCACATGAAAGAAAATAACAAGTCCAAAATGCCATGATTATTTTGCATCAGGCAAGGAAGTGGATTTGTCTCATAGCGGGCTATTAGAGGGATCCGCTAACGTAGCATGATGCAAAATAGGCTTGGTAGATAGACTTGTTATTTTTTTGAATGTGCCTAATATACTTTAGGAGGATTTTAATGAAAAGGTTGTTAATTTTAGATTCGAACTCACTTATGAATAGGGCTTTTTATGCATTGCCTCCTCTTACAAATAGCGATGGAATAAATACTAATGCAATTTATGGTTTTATGAATATGTTATTTAAGATGAAGGATGAGATTAATCCTGATAGTATAATTGCTACTTTTGATTTAAAGGCACCAACTTTTAGACATAAGGAATATGCAGAATATAAAGCAGGAAGAAAAATGATGCCGCCAGAGCTTGCAGAACAGTTTCCTATAATAAAAGATTTATTTAAACTTATGGGAATTAAGATTTTTGAGCTAGCAGGATTTGAAGCAGATGACTTAATTGGGACAGTATCTAAATTTGCTGAAAATAATGATACTGAAGTTTTTGTTGTTACAGGAGATAAGGATGCTCTTCAGTTAGCTTCTGAAAATACTAAAGTTATAATAACTAAAAAAGGAGTTACTGAAACTGCATCATATGATATAAAATCATTTATGGATGAATTCGAAATAACGCCAACTCAATTTATTGATGTTAAAGGTCTTATGGGAGATAAGTCTGATAATATTCCAGGTGTACCAGGAGTTGGTGAAAAGACAGCGTTTAAACTTATTAAGGAATATGGATCTATAGAAGAAGTACTTAATAATATTGATAATATTCCAGGAAAGAAGCTTAAAGAAAATTTACAGAATAATATGGAACAGGCAGTATTTTCAAAGAAACTTGCAACTATAATGAGAGAGGTTCCTATAGAATTAACCGTTGAAGATATTCATAATAGTGAAAAAGAAAATATTGAAGAAATTAAAAAAATGCTTGTTAAACTTGAAATGAAATCAATACTATCTAAATTTAAAAATGATGAGCCTGAAGAGGCATGTAATATAGAAATTAAGAATATAGATACTATTGAAGAAATGAAGGAATTACTTCTAAATAAAAGTGAAAGAATTTATATAGATTATACATTAGAAAATGCATCTAAATATTCTACATTGGAACTTGAATATTTAATTCTTGGTGAGGAAAGCCATGGAAATATAATAAATTTTAAACATATAAATGCTGAAAACAAGCATGAATCTTTAGAAATTTTGAAGAAATGTATGGAAGATGAAAATGTTAAAAAGGTAATCCATGATGGAAAAAATTTTATTACATTTTTAAACAAGAATAATATTGAAATTAAAGGATTTGATTTCGATACTGCAATTGCATCTTATTTAATTGATTCTTCAAAAAGCCAATATGAAATATTAGAATTAGTAAATCATTATATAGGTGATAATCCAAGTGGAGATGGGATTAGCTTTAAGGGAATGCTTTCAACGTATTTGCCAATTCTTTATAAGGAATTAAAAGAAAGACTTCACAAAGAAGATATGGATAAACTTTATTATGAAGTTGAGCACCCATTAATATATGTACTTTCATCGATGGAAAGTATAGGATTTAACATAAATGAAGGTATGTTAGATGAATTAAAAGTGAAATTTAAAAAGGAGATAGAGGAAACTCAAGCTGAAATATATAAATTATCTGAAGAAGAGTTTAATATAAGTTCTCCTAAACAATTAGGTAAAATATTGTTTGAAAAATTAGATTTACCAGTAATTAAGAAAACTAAAACAGGATATTCAACCAATCAAGAAGTTTTAGAAAAATTAATGGATAAACATGAAATAATTCCAAAGATAATGTATTATAGACAGATTACAAAGATTAATTCTACATATGTTGAAGGGTTAAAAAATGTTATAGACGAAGATGGACGCATTCATTCTAATTTTAATCAAACTGTTACTACAACAGGAAGATTATCAAGTACTGAACCAAATCTTCAAAACATTCCAGTAAGACATGAAATGGGTAAAGAAATAAGAAAGGTATTTATACCAATGGAAGATGGGGATATACTAGTTTCTTGTGATTACTCACAAATAGAATTAAGAGTGCTTGCACATATCGCTGATGATGCCAATATGATAGATGCATTTAAACATCATAGTGATATACATACAAAGACAGCTTCTGAAGTATTTAAGGTTCCAGTTGAGGAAGTTACTTCACTTATGAGAAGTAGAGCTAAGGCTGTAAACTTTGGAATTGTATATGGAATAAGTGCGTTTAGTTTAGCTCAAGATTTGAAAATTTCTAAAAAAGAAGCAGAAGAATATATGTCAATATACTTTGATAGATATCCTAAAATAAAGGGATATTTAGAAAATGTAGTAGAGGAAGCTAAGGATAAGGGATATGTTCTTACTATATTAAATAGAAGAAGATTTATACCAGAGATAAAATCTTCAAATAAAATAGTAAAAGCTTTAGGTGATAGATTAGCTATGAATGCTCCAATTCAGGGAAGTGCAGCAGATATAATAAAGCTTGCTATGGTTAATGTATATAAGAAATTGAACGAAAAGAAATTAAAAAGTGAATTAATACTTCAAGTTCATGATGAACTTATTTTGAATGCAAAGAAAGATGAGTTTGAAGAAGTTAAGAAACTAGTGGTAGAAGAAATGGAGAAGGCAATCAAACTAAAAGTTGACCTTGATGTTGATGTTAACTCAGGAAGCACTTGGTATGAAGCAAAATAAATAGATTATATAATGAATGATTATTCAAAAGTTTAAAACGGTAATTAGAATGTGCTTGAATAATATTTATATTTCAAGCATAAATCATTCATTATATATAAGTAATTAAAAAGGTGGTTTATATAAAATGATAAAATTTGGTTTGACGGGGGGAATTGGTACTGGTAAAAGTACAGTTTCTAAAATTCTAAAAAGTGAGGGTATTAAAGTCATAGATGCTGATACTATTTCTAAAGAAGTTCTTGAAAACAATACTGAGATATTAGAATTAGTGCGAACACAATTTGGAGTGGGTTTTTTCGATTGGAGAGGGGAATTTAGAAGAAAAGAATTTGGAAATCACATATTTAGGTTCCCTAAACAAAGAATTAAATATGAAAGTATTATCATGCCATATATTAAGAAAAGTATAGAAAGTGATATGAAATCTTATGAAAATAGTGGCGAAAAAATAGTAGTATTAGATGCACCTACTTTAATAGAAAACAACTTTCATGAAGAAATGGATTATGTAATACTTGTATGTGCAGATAAATCAGTTCAGATTCAAAGGGTAATGGATAGGGACAAATTAACCAAAAATGAGGTGGTTAATAGAACGAATGCACAAATGTCTATGGAACAAAAAAAGGAATTTGCTAATATTATCATTGATAATAACAATGATTTAATTGATACTCAAAAGCAGGTTTATGATTTGATCGATTTTATGAAATTAATAAGTTAGAGTAAGGAGAAAAAAATGAAAATCCTGAGAAATATTTTTTGTATGCTAATAGTTTTATTAGTAATCGTAGCATGTTCTAGGTATGTTATAGAAAAAAAGTTTTTCCCTTATAAATATAAAGAATATGTGGATACATATAGCAAAGAATATGGTTTAGATCCAATGTTCGTATTAGCGGTAATAAAAACTGAAAGTAAATTTGATGACGATGCACATTCGCATAAAAATGCAGTAGGACTTATGCAAATAACTGCTGAAACAGGAGAATGGGCAGCTAAGGAAATGGGATATAGTTCATTTTCTAAGGATGATTTATATAATGAAGAATACAATATAAAAATGGGATGTTGGTACCTTAAAAGATTAAAAGAGATGTTCAATGGGGACTTAGATTTAACAATTGCAGCATATAATGCAGGACCAACTAATGTACAAAATTGGCTGAAGAATGAACAATATTCAGGAGATGGAAAAAACATTGATTATATACCATTTGGAGAAACTAAAAAATATGTAGATAAAGTAAATACTTATTATAGCGTATATAAATATCTTTATGGTAAGGATGAAGGTTATTTTGATACATCTAAAATCTTAAATATAATAGGAAGTCTTTGGAATGTACATTTTGTTTAGGTGTATACAATTCTTTTGATATTTAAATTTAGTTTTAAGAAATGTATAAATCTACTTGAATTTTAAATGAAAATGAATTATGATTAATTTGTTGGAATGGTTATGCAGGTGTGCTGGAACTGGCAGACAGGCACGTTTGAGGGGCGTGTGTTATATAACGTACGGGTTCAAGTCCCGTTACCTGCACCAACTTAGTAGAACCTAGAATCGGCATGAGTGCTTGATTCTAGGCTTTTTAGCTTATATTTCTATTTCCGTAACCAACAGCAAATAACCGCAAGAAACATTAATTTTATAGGGCATATTACTAGCAGATTACTAGCAGATTAGTAGCATGGCTTACCTGCAATATGGGATTGAAAAATTATAAGAGAAGGTTGTAAAAATAGTGTTTACTTGGTGAACATAAATAAGAAATAAGAATGTTAATATATATCAATGTAGATTATTCAATTCACTTTATATAATGTGTATTTTTATATTTACAGTTTCTTTCTAAATATTTTAGATTTTGGATTTGAAATTTGGAAAAATATACAATTAATAAAGTGCCGACGGGATTTGAATCTATGTATCATAAAGCACGCACCACTCTAATGGAACAGTTTTGATAAAGAAGACGTAAAGAAAAAGTAGCATGGCGATTTAACCGTGCTACTTAAAGTGTAGATTATAGTGTATTAACTGCATTACGCTTTCTACTATCATTTGAGTGTACATACGTATTGTGGTTTGACCCAAGTTCAAAGCACATGCTTATGAGTATATAAATGTCAAGCTAGAAATGTAACTTTTTGATCATTTAAGAATGTAGTTTTTTAATCTTCTTCTTGCTTAAAATGATCTTTCAGTCTATAAGACTTGCCATTAATTGTAACGACATGAGCGTGATGTAAAACTCTATCTAAAATAGCACTAGCTATAACAGCATCATAAAAAATATCATCCCAAGAATTAAAATTTATGTTGGTAGTTAAGATGGTACTTTTCTTTTCATATCTCATGTCGATTAATTGGAAGAATAATTTTGAATCTTCTTTATCTATAGGTAAATAACCTAATACATCAATAATAAGAAGCTTATATTTACTAAAGTGCTTAAGTCTAGCATCTAATCTATTTTCTAGATTTGCTCGCTTTAGTTGTTGTAATAAATCATTGCACTTAATGAAATAAGTACTGTAACGTCGCTTCGCAGCCGCGATTCCTATAGAAGTCGCAAGATGTGTTTTACCAACACCACTAGAACCTAAAAATACAATGTTTTCTTTTGATTCTAAAAAACGCAGTGTTAAAAAATCTAATATTTGATCTTTATTAATTCCAGGTTGAAAATTAAAGTCAAAATCTTTAATTTCTTTTTGATGTGGAAAAGCTCCAACCTTAACCATAGATTTAATCATATTTGCTTCTTTACAGTCAATTTCATGAGCTGTAAGTTTAATAAGAGCATCAACAAAAGATAGATTATTTTTTGTTGTAAAATCAATAACTTCGTCCAAATGAGTAATCATTTGCTTCATTTTCAAATATTCTAAATTATTTATAAGTTGTGTATATGTACTATTCATTTTGGTATACTTCTCCTATCATTTTTAAATTATTTCTAGCTATTTCTATCATTTCATATGAATTTTTATTAAATGTTAAAGCACTAATTTCAGCATAATGTTCAGCTTGATAATTTAATTTCTGATTTTGTATTTTATGAATAGTAACTAAATTTGTGTTATAATACACATGTAGTTGATCATCATAAACTTGAAGTTTTAGTTTTTGGCCTATATATTCTGGTGGTACAGAATATTGGTTTGATTTATATGAAATCATGCTTTGACGATTTACTTTAACACTTGTGGTGATTATTTTGTAGTGATTTCTTATCTGCTCTTTAGGCAGTTCAGATAAGAAATCTTTTTCTTTTTCTAAATGTAATATAGGTATTTTGCCAGTTGATGTATGGCATGTACTATTAATTCGATTGTTTAAATCTGAAACGAGTTTATGCAGACCTTCATAATCTAAGGTTCCATTATATGCTCTTATTTCATCTAATAGTTTCATAGGAGCTTCAACTTTAGCCTTTGTATTCGGTCTTCCTGCTTATGCAGGGACGGACATTAAATCCATAGTCATCTGCAAATTGTTGAAATTTATTATTTACTTTTCCTTTAGAATAATTAGTTCTAGCTTCATCCATAACAGTTTTCATGTTATCTGTAAGTATTTCTTCTGGTACTCCTCCAAATGATTCGAATGACTCATCTAAAAAAGAAAATAGTACGTCTTGTGTTTTATCAAGAGATAATTTATATACTCTAAATCTTGAGTATGAAAGGATTAAAACAAAAACATTTATACTAATAACTTCACCTGTAGTTAAAATAAACTCTATATTTTCTTTCCAATCCAATTGTGCTTGTTTTCCTTTCTCAGTTTCATACCTCATAAGCGAAGTAGTGGATATATGCCCCTTTTTCCTATTATTAAAGTACTCATTAAATTCTGAGTGATTAGAAATGTATCTTCTAAACGAAGATTGCGCGCAATCTAGTCCATGATTATCTTTAAGATATTGCCATAAAATGCGCTTATAATAAAATACTTGAATTGAATCTTTACTAAGAAGCTCTTTTATAATAGGTTCAAAAGCTTCTATTTTAGATTTGCAGTTTCTAGTGGTAGGTTTGACATATCCATTTAAATATTTTCCTACGGTTCGAGGATCAACTCCAAGTTCTCTAGCTATTTGGCTTTTATTTACTTTCAAATTGTTTACCTCCATAATCGGCTTTAATTTATGAAGATCTTCTAAAGTATTAATTTTAAGTTCTGAATAAATATTAGTTTTTATAATCATAATTACCCCCAATAAATCTTGAGTAATTATAATTTATTCAAACTAAGTTGTACATTCTTATATGATCATTTACTTGCATTCTTATCTTATCATTTATAATGAGTAAATGGATTCAAGACGGAGGAAATTGGTATTACCTTGGTTCAGATGGTAATATGATTCATGGTATGAATGTAGATGGCTACTTCCTAGCAAGAAATGGGGTATACACAGACAGCGCACACAGCGATGTACCAGATTACACAAAGCAAGGTGTATGTAAGACAGCAGATTGGAACTCTAGTATGACTTCACTAACACGTCAAGAGTTCGATTCATACGTAGCTTCAGGCAAGATTAAAGCTTCAGTAGTATACTCACACGAGAGAGGTCAATCTGTTTCAGTTGACAATCCAGGTTCTATTCAATTCTACCTAGCAAACTAACCACAATAAGATGTAACTTCAACAAAAGAGGTTACATCTTTTCATTTTAACCTGTAACTCTAACCACAAATATATAAAACATATTAATTATTTAATATAAACAAGCTAGTCCTATTTTGCCATAGAACTTGCCAGTTACTTCATAGCACTATCGCATAACAAGTGCTACTAGCAGGATGTTACTTTAGTTATATAAATTAAAATTACACATCTAACTTTCGATCTACGAAAACAAATAATATATCTAACCCACGTAAAAACTACCTAAGTTGCAATAACTTTTACGTAGTTTCGTAAAAAATATTTGACTAAATATGTTTACGGTGATATTATATGTGTATAGAAGTATAGAGATTATACACAAAATAAAAGTCAGTGATACCAACACTGACTAGTCTATATAGTGTAAATACTTTTTCATTAGTTAGGTACTGTTAGTAGCAGTAAATAGGAAATGCTAAATTTACAAGTAATATAATTAGAATCATTACTAGTATCTTAGTTGGCATTTTCATATAATCACCTTCTTTCGTTTTAGAAGATTGTTCAAGAAGGGCTTGTCCAATATTGTTGTTTAAGTTTATCTGTATTGTATTGCAGTACAAAGCAGATGTTATCTTAAGCTTATTTGTATTTACACTATATGAAATTATTTTAGCACAGTAAGAATAATATTACAATATTTTTTTTACTGTGCTATATTGTTTTATGCTAAGTTACTTTGCTACTAGTGCTACAAGACAATTATTAAGGTGCAACTCCTAGAGGGGTACAACGTTTTCTTTTAATAATATGTAAGACACATTACTTAGAGTACATCTAAACTCTAAGTAATGTGTCTATTTTAATTTATATGGGGTATGGATTTTATTACTGAGCTAGAGGTTTCAATATGTAGTTTGTAATTTTACATCAGAAGGTGCAGATTTTGGTGCAGTTAATAGAATATTTAAGCGTATAAAGACAGATTTACAAAACTTGATGTGAGCAATAAGATACATTTTGAAGTTGAAAATAATGAAATCAACCTAAATAGTAAGCGTGATTATTTAATGTATAAATTTAATAAATAATTCAAGAAAGGATGCGTGATAATATGTCATGTGCATGTAAATTTAAATTCAGAGGAAGAAAATGCGAAAGGTTTACTGAAGTTGCAGCAGACTATAATATACCGATGGAGGTATACTTTACAAGATTAAATGATGGATGGACTTTTGATGATGCAGTAGATGTTCCAGTATCAGGTGTTAGACCTATAATTTATGACGGTATAGAGTTTGAATGTTAGAGTGAATTAGCAGATTATGTTGATTTAGATAACCATCTAGTAATAGATAGAGTAATGGCAGGGTGGAAACTTGAGGATATAATAAACACACCAGATACAATACATGAAGGTATAGTTTATAAAGGGATTTATTATTATAACTTAGATGATTTGGTGGAAAATATAGGTCATAAATAAAGAAGTATAGTTATAAATGAAATGTACAAGTAAAGAGTTGCTTGTACATTTTATTACAGTTATTCATAAAGTTTAAGCAGATAAAATTTTCAGAATGTAAGTAATATTTTTATTGATTAATGGGGTATGCCAGTAAATTCAAAGCAGATAATAAAAAATGCAGCTATCTTTAAAATCATTAATACTTCATCGCTGTTTTCAATATTTATAATGAAAATACTTATATAATTTAAAGTTTTTGATGGAGTTTGGCATAGTTCAATAAAAGTAAGAAGAAATGAATAGCTCTAGGAAGTTACGATTTTATTCTAGTTAGTTTATCTTAAGTACTATTTAGTTAATCTGAACCTATAGTAGTCCAATCTTATTATCTAAAATAATATTATTATAACTACTTAGTTACTCTTTGGCACTTGTTAGTTAAACTAAAGTACTTATTAGTTCTGCTAAAATTCTATTAAGTTTAACTATTGCACTTATCCACTAATGGGGTACGTTTAACCAAAGATTCCCTTAACTTTTCTATTCAAAAGCACAGATATGACATCAGAAATCTCAGCTGAACTTAATATAGAATAGGTAATTGCGAAACTCATTTATAAAACTGAATAAAAATTGATTAGAAATTGCAAAAACATCATTAATTGATGGAAAAGTTGCTTTTATACAATTCCAATGGTTTGATTAGCTAAAAAAGGGCGCACAAAATAAAGCAAAACTACATTTTGATTTTTACAAATAAAGTTTATGCTATTAATGGCTTAAGGCTTAGTATATATTCATGTTTATGTATTTTATCTGCTACGATGACTGTTATTAGTTGAGTTATTCCAGCTAGAAGTAAATCAGCATGAAGTGTTTGCTCATTTTGGGTTTTACGACCTGCAACGCAGTAACTGTCTTTGAAATGATTGATATTTTTTTCAACAGCTACTCTAATTTTATAAGTATTATTCCATTCTTGGGTTCCTCGTGTTATCCCAGGATATGCGCGCAGATTCTTTTCAGGATAAATATAAAACATTCGTCCACATAAGGAATTTGTACATGGATTTTCACATAAAGTTACACGTTTGCTCTTTTTTGTTTCCTTATCATATAACCATTTCATTTTAGGGCATACGAACTTCATTGATGGAATTCCAGAACGAATATGACTCTTACTACCTTCACGCCTCATTGGAAGAGAAGGATCATGCGGACAGCATGGAATGCCGTCTTCGTTTAAATGGCAATCAGCATTTTCTAATGTCAGCCTAGTTTTTAAAGGAATATATGCTTTATCAAATTTTAATTCAAGAAGAAGATTACGATAAATTTGAATACTGTCAAAAGCAGCATCACCTAAAAAGATTTTTGGATTTATTAGTGGATGCTTGTTAAAAAAATCTTTAAGAACAGGGATAAGAGCTTTAGAATCTTCAAGAGATTTATCTTCATCAGGTGAATCAGATTTTTTCTCAACAATAATATCAGGATGTGATTTGAGAAAATCTTTATTATAGAATGAAATATCTCTTACGATACCGAGGCCATTAGTAATGATGCCGAATTTAAAAGCATAGCAAAAATGTCTATTAATATACATCTGTTGGATGGCAGGATTGGCTGAAGCGTGTGAAGGCATAGAGCCATAAGCTGCTTTATAAGGATCGTAAGAGTCATCTAATCCACATACTTTCTTAAAGTTTTTAAGTTGTTTTATAATGCGATTAGCATATTTAGGATTATTTTCAGTGACAAATGCTTCAATACCTGAAGTATCAAAAATAGTCATGGAAGCAAGATTTGCATCAATCTTTTGGCATATCGGTTCAGTAATATCAACAAGATTATCGAACATGGATTGTAAGTCCAAAAGAAAGTCCTGCTTAAAACGAGTAAACTTAGAGGAATCTGGAATTTTTAAAAAGCCACAGAAGTCTCTTAGTTCTTGAGAATATTTAAGGAAAATAATTAAAAGAGCATCTGTAGGAATAGAAAAAATACGTTGTAAAATTAAAGCTCTAATCATAGCATAAAGCTGATATTTTCGCGGCCTTCCTGTGGAAGCGTAAAAATGGTTGATGAAGGATGCAGGAACTAACTCATCAAGATCGATAGTGTTTTTGAGTAAAGAAAGAAATTGGCATTTATCATTTTCAAATTTTTCTTTGCAATCAGAATAAATATCTGCCAAAGAAAGTTGTTTATATGTTATCATATGTATATAACTCCTTTCTGAGGTATATGGTGTTTTTGTTTTTAGGCAATTCAATTTTACCATAAATCAGTGAGGAGTTATTTTATTTTGTTAAAAAATATCCCGCATTTATGCGGGTTGCGACGTTTCGCAAACGCCTATAGATAAATTAGATAAGAAAGGAGTAGGCTTTATCAGTCAAAAAGAAATCATAGATACAGACACACCAACAGGAAGATTTATGCTTACTATTTTTGGAGCAGTAGCTCAATTGGAAAGGGAGTATATCTTAGCAAGACAAAAAGAAGGTATTGAGATTGCTAAAGCAGAAGGTAAGTATAAAGGCAGAAAGTCTATTGATATTGATAGGGATAAATTTGTAGCAATTTATAATCGATGGAGAGCTGTAGAAATAACTGCAAGAGCTAGTATGAAAGAGTTGGGAATTAAAGCATCAACTTTTTATAGAAGAGTTGCGAGATATGAAATCAATGAGATGTGATTAAGTATATACATATAGTCTAAATTATGGAAGAGAGGTATGATATAATAATTATGTGAAATGCATTAAAATATAAATATTATAGATTAGTATTGGAGAATGGTTATGGTTAAATTTGAGTTTTTAAGAAATAAAGATGTAAAATATGAAAGTTATATAATTAGTGTGAATGGTATTGAAGATAAGTTGTCCCATGGAAATACTTATAGGAGAGGAGCGGAAGATGAGTATTCATGGATAAGGTTACATTCTGAAGAAGTAATAAATTTAATAATGCATGAAAAAATTGTGGATTTATTAAAGGAAGTAGAAGAAATAGAAATACCTTTGGAAGAAAAATATATACCAGCAACAATAACAGAAAATGATTCTGCTGATGCAGGTATTAATTTAGAAAAAGAAAAATGTTTTGTATTTATGAAATTCGTATATGATTTTGCGATGTGGGCAAGGATTTATGCAATACCTGATATAGTAAATGAAATTGAAGAAGTGTGCAAAAAATATAATAATATATCTTTTGAATTAATAGAGGAAGATGACCCTTTAAATGGTTTTAAACTTATTAAAAGGATAGAATGTACTGATAATTCGTTTGAAGATGAATTAATTAGTTTAGGTGAAAAAATAAAGCCTATTTTTGAAGAGGTTCAAATTTTACTACAAGGTAATATAGAAGGAATATCTTTTGAATTTAATTTAAATGAATCTATTAAAACAGCTTACAAGCAATATTTAGTATATTTTGTACAATTTTTAGAAGATGTTGGTATAGATTCAGAATCAGAGATGAAAAGTGAAGCTGATAGAATCCTTTTTAGAGTTATTCCTAAAGACAAAACAGTAGCTTTGAAAAATATAAGAGATCTTTTAAATATATATATAGACTTTATAGATAATAAAGAAATTGAAATTTATGAAGACTATAATAATTTAGCAGTTTCTCAATTAAAAGCTAATGTACTTCATTTAAAGAGCCAATTGATATTAGCACAAACAATTATAGAACAGAAACAAATTACAATTGATTTACTGAAAAATACAAAAGTAATCATGCCTAAACAAGAGAAAAATGAGATTGAATTATTTGGTGGTATGATGAGATTGAAGGAGTTTGAGTATCACGGAGTAATTTTAAATCCAGTTAAGATATTGGAATTTCTAAAACGTAGAAATAAAAATTAACAGTATTTCTAAAAGCAAGGTATAGTTTTAATAAAAAACTATACCTTGCTTTATGCTACTTAAGCGTAAAGTGCTTACTATTTTGTGAATGAATAGTATAATTCGGTGATTATGCACAAATAAAATATTATTTGTTATAATAACGTTTAGTTAAATTCTCCTTTGAGGGATAGTCTTCAAGATTTTGAGGAAGTCGTATTTTATTAAACTCAACCTTTATATTTGAATTTTCTTTAATAACTATTTCATAATTAGGTGTTATTTTTAAATCATTAGAATCAAATAAAACTTCGTGATTAATACATAAGCAGATGCCATTATTAACAGTATCATCAGAACTATTGACCACAGGAATTATATGAGCTGCCCGTAATATCTTTGGAATGTTCACGGTGCAAACTGCACATTGATTTGAATAAGCACTTAATACTTCCTTTCTAAAATTGTATTGTTTTCTAACGGGCTTTTTTACTACTTTTTCTTCCCACTCACGCCCAGCAGAATATGGTCTTTTTTCCTCAGTTATAGTTGGGTCTTCTGGGATTATACAATTATCGTCAGAGACTGTTCCAATTGGGAGAGAATTAAACCTTAAAAGTGACATATCTAAGTAATCATAATCATATCCGTTAAATGCAATTAATACTCTCATTTCATCTTTCTTATGAAATGATGAATCAGCAACAATATATGGTTTATCATCTTCTAAAGTATATAGATATTCTTCAGAAAATTTTCGGTTTCGTTTTTCTCTGATAGCAGCTCTATTGCTTTCTATTAGCAATTCTTTTGTAAAATATCTTATTTTGTTTTTTTCTAGGCTTTTATCCCAAACAGGGATTAAGCTATCATTCATTTAATTTCCTCCAGTACATAAAATTATATTATCTATTTTGTATTGTTTAACCTAATATTATTCTTCTTAGGAAGTAGTTGAATGATGAGTAGCAAATAAAATGCTTTTATTATATATTCAGGGTATAGTTTTAATAAAAAATTATACCTTATTCTATTTATTCGAGTAAGGATTGGCTATTTTAGATATATGTGTGAAAAATAATTTAAGTTTCTTACTCAAAATGGAGAGTTTTAATTCTTAAGGTAGACCAATATAATCAACATCAATTATTTCTATCATCAGTATAACTGCTGAAATATGCTTATAGGGGTATGTATGATGACAGAAAAAGAAATAATTGAAGAGTTAAAGGAACAATGGAAGGAAGAAGTAAAGTTAGAACTTTTAGCAGGTTTAAAAAATCTAAAGTCTATTAAAGTATTAGGCAGAGCTGAGTTGATGAAATTATTTAATTGTGACAGATTTAAAATGAATGAAATAATGAGTAGTGAAGATAAACCACCAGTAGTGTATATTGGTAGAGATTATTATATAACCGAACAGCAAATGATTGAGTATTTTGAGGGAGAAGAAAATAAGAAGAGACGTAAAAATAAAGTATCTAAAACTCAAGTTATGGGGAATGAATTTTATAGTGATTTGAGAGTTTTATATAAAAAAGACTTGATGAAGATGTTTAATATGGGAAGAACTAAATTCTTAGAATTCATTAAAACAGAAACAATTCCAGTTAAGGTAATAGGTCAAGAATGCTATATAACAGAGAAGAAGCTGCAAGAATGGTTTTATAATGTTGCTGATACAAGGATTGTCTTATCAAAATAAAATTATTCAATAAAATAGCTATATTACTATGCAAAATAAAAAATATAAATATTACTAGCAAATAATTACTAGCACGAAATTTATTAGCGGGGTACAGCCTTGAAGATATGCGTGTTTAGAAAAAAATAGTCCACGACTTCAAGTCCCGTTACCTGCACCAACTTATTAGAGCCTAGAATCGGCATAAGTGCTTGATTCTAGGCTCTTTAACTTATAAATTATGTTTCTAAAATCAAAATTTAAAAAATAATTTTTATAATCCCTCAATTTTAGTAAGGCACAATAAAAAATAATAAATATATTATTTAAGGTTAGTTATTTGTAATTAATCATCTAAAGTGCTTAGTTCTTATATAATTATAAATTATAATGCAAATCATTAATCCCCTTATCTGTTAAGTTTGGAATAAGAACACTCCAAATAATTGACAGAAGATTTTTATTATGTGATAACTCATCATCTTTTAATGAATTTTGCTGTGGCCAGAACATAATAATTGAGAATATAGCAAAGGAAAGATTGTCATACATACCTTCATATTGTTCTTTTTTCATCCATCCATTATCTACAAAATTTTGTATTATACCTTTGACTAGAGTGTTAAAGTATATTTTCCCTTTAACTTGTAGTTTGGAAATTTCTTGATATTTTTTTCCCATTTCTACTACATTGTTGAAATAGAAAGAATATTTTAATTGATGATCCATAATTTCTACTAGTAAAGAATTAAAATCTTGAAGAGATATGTTGGTAGAGTAGTTTCTATTTTTATGATCATTATATTGTTCAATCATTATTGCATATAAAATATCATCTTTCTTTTTAAAGTGATAAGTTAGATTTCCAACACTTATCTGTAGAGCTCCTGAAATATCACGCATAGTAACTGATTCGTATCCTTTTTCATTAAAAAGTTCTATAGCTTTTTCTATTATTTGTTTCTTTAAATTTCCACTCATTTTTTCACCTCTTTTTATAATGATATCCTCCAGAAGAAACAAAATCAATATAATGAAAGTATTGACAATTAAAATCAATAGATATAATATTAGTACAAGTGTACTAGAAGTAATATAAATACAAAAATGGAGGAATATAATATGAATGATAAAAATACGAATATAAATCAAAGAACAAATCACTTTTACAAATTGGTATGGAAAGAAATCAAGATTCCTATGCGTGATGGTAGTTTTTTAGCTGCTAATTTGTATCAGCCAGATGCGGAAGGACAATTTCCAGTGTTAATGACACTAGGACCATATGGAAAAGATATTCATTATCTAAATCATACTAAATTTTCACATGTTTTTTATTCTAAGGTGCAAGATAAAAGTCCTTTAAATACTGCTGGGACACCTGATCCGGAATTTTGGGTTCCACAAGGATATGCTGTTGTGCGTATTGATGAAAGAGGTTCTAATGGGTCACCAGGAACTCTGGAAGTAGTTGCGGAATCTCTAAAAGATGACTATTATGATGCAATCGAGTGGGCAGGAACACAATCTTGGAGTAATGGTAAAGTGGGACTGTTGGGTTTTTCATATTATGCTATAACACAGTGGAGTGTTGCACAAGAGCAGCCACCACATCTTGCTTGTATGGTAGTATGGGAAGGAGTACCTGACTTATATGCAGATTTAATATATGCAGGAGGAATATTAAATAATGGATTCCTTTCAGTTTGGTGGGAAAATAATATTATGCCAAGACAATATGGAAAAGGAATAATGCCTGAAAATGAACTTGAAAAGAATAGAGTTGACATTATGACATGTGCTAAAGAATCTCCATTGCGAAATGAGTGGTGGAAAAAGCGATCTTGTGACCTTGATAAAGTTACTGTGCCTTTTATATCTGCAGGGAACTGGTTTGGTTCAGGACTATTTTCAAGGGGAAATATAATGGGATTTAAAAATGCTTCTTCTAAAAATAAATGGCTGGAAATGCATATTGGAAGTCACTTTACAGAATTTTATAATGAAGATAGCCGAGCTATGCAAAAGCAATTCCTTGATTATTGGTTGAAAGGAATAGAAACTGGGTTAATGAATCAGCCTAAAGTTAAAATTGCAATGCCAAGGGGTGGTAGAGAGTTCTCTTGGATTTACTGCGATGAATATCCTCTCAAAAATACTAATTGGACACGCTATTATTTAAATGCATCTTCTCTTAAACTTAATAAAAGTATTCAAACTATGGAAAGTAAAGTATCTTACGAAGGAGATAGAAATAAAGAATCTGCAAAATGGGAAATACCTATGAGAAAGCCTTTTGTAATCGATGAAGAAAATTGTCATCGTGTCATATTTAAAACATCTCCATTAAAACATGAAATGAAACTTGTAGGTCCAATGAAATTAAGAGTGTATGTATCATCGTCTACTGATGATATGGACATTTTTGTAACATTACGTGATATATCACCAGATGGTAAAGAAGTAGTTAATTCAGGATGCTATACTGCTGATTATCCTATAAGTCAAGGATGGCTTCGTGCATCTTTAAGAAGAATAGATGAATCACGTTCTACAGAATATAAGCCTTATTATACCTTTGACAAAATAGAAAAGTTAATACCAGGTGAAGTATATCCTTTAGATATAGAAATATGGGATAGTGCGATGGTTATTGAAGAGGGCCATACAATAGTATTAGAAATAGGAAGTCAAGATCAGAGTGGATGTTCATTAATGATGCATACAAGTGAAGAAAGGAATTGGAATTCGGATGTTACTATATATACTGGGTCTAAATATCAATCATATTTATTACTTCCTGAAATTTGTAATTAGATGTGAGTTTTTATTTATAGATATATGGTACAAATTACATGTTTTTGCTGTTAAGCATATTAGCTCTTGGACTAAAATATTTATCTGACTGGTTCAACAAAGAATACTCAACCTACATAAGATAGCATATTATACTAATAACTCAAATTATGTTCAAACAAATGCCATAGATACATTACAAATCAGTAGCAAAGCTAAAAGACTTTAAGTAATAAATAGATATAGGTATATAATGCGGCACCTTCAGAAATGTAGGTGCCTTTCTTCAAATGTTATTATAAGATTATAGTGTGCCACACTATGATAATCTGATTAGAAATAATTGATTTTGATGTGTGCATATATAGCGTTGCATATTTTAAAAATAATTTTCATATTATTAGAAATGTATTAAGGCATAATCAAAAAATAATAGACCAGTATGAGTGTATATTTTGTGACATACTGCGTCAGCTAATTCCACTAATAGCTTACTATGAGCGAAATCAGTTTCCTTGTCTGATGCAAAATATACTACTCATCTTTTGGTCTATTATTTTTTTCGTGTGCCTAATGCAGAGATACATTTCTAATAATATGTATTTTAATGTAGAATAGGTGACAAATATAATATATTGTGTTTAACTGATAAAAGGAATTTTTGAAAATATAATATAAAACTATATTTTTAAAAAATGACTTACAGTCATTTTGGTGTTATAATGTATAAACAAAGAATCTTTATAGCAGAGGGATAAAATATGAATAACGCAATAAGAATTTTTAAAAAAGATTTAAAAAATATATTTACAAATTGGATAGCTATAGTTGTAGTATTAATGTTGATGATTATTCCATCTCTATATTCATTAATAAATATAAAGGCATGTTGGGATCCATATTCGAATACCTCAGGAATGAAGGTTGCGATTATTAATAAAGATAAAGGAACAAATTTTAAAGATAAAAGCATAAACCTTGGGGATGAGTTGGTTGATAAGCTTAAGGATAATGATAGGTTAGAATGGAATTTTGTTGATGAGGAAACAGGAAAAGAAGGTTTACTTTCAGAAAAGTATTATGCAACAATTGAAATACCAGAGGATTTCTCAGAAAGTGTTACTACATTATTTAAAAAAGATATTAAACAACCTAAGTTAATCTATACAGCTAATGAAAAAATAAATCCTATAGCACCTAAAATTACAGATGCTGCTGTAAAAACACTAAAAAGTCAATTAGATGATAATATAAAAAAGACTGTATCAGGAATAATACTTAGAATATGTGATGAAGTAGGAATAGATATTCAAAACAATAGGCCAGAACTTAGAAAAATAATTGATGATGTTTATAAATTAGATGAAAATATGCCAGAGATTGAATCTATTTTGAACGGAGCTATTAATGGAACTAAAAGTGATTCTGAGTTATTAAATAAAATAAATGAAATTATACCAACAGTATCAGACACAATAGATGCTACAGATGAATTTTTAAAAGACAATGAAGATATGATGGAAGAAACTCAAGGTGATTTATCGGACATATCTCCTCTTATTAAAGACAAATTAGTTGAGTCTGAAAAAATATTAGATAATTCAAGTGTAGCATTAGGAAATCTTGATGAAAAAATATTGCCAGAGACAGCTAGAAAAGCATTACTCATAACTTCAGATTCAGCAAAGGCTACGAAGGTAACAGTTGAAGATATAAAGAGTAAACTTGATAGTATACAAAAATTTATAGATAAGATAGATAAAATAAATATAAAAAAACCTACAATTAATAAATCACTTCAAAGTGTGGAAGTAATACAAAAATTGCAAGATGAATTTAATAAACAAGTAAAATTGTTAAAGGATCTTCAGCAAAATTTAAAAGATGCAAGCGAAAAGATCTCTGATGTTCAGGACAAGCTAGATAAAATTGATGACAAGCTTGATTCAATCATTACTAAGAGCAATGAGGATATAGCAAAATTAGATAATGGTGAACTTTTAGATACTAACAATCTTAAGGATTTAAGAAAATTGATAGATGATGTTCATACTTTAACATCAAATATAGTTGATAGTTATGATTCACAATTTGTACCAGCAGTTGACAAAGGATTTAAATCAATTAAAGAGGCTACAGATAATGGATTAACTTTATTGGGAGAAAATAAGGATACTTTACCAGATGTACAAAATGTATTAAGCACCTTTACCAATATATCAGATTTATCTAATGAGCAATTAAATAAATTAAAAGATAAATTTCCAGGTATAAAAGATAGGGTTCATAAATTGGCTGATAAATTTAGACAAATAGACAACAAAAAAGATATTGATGAATTATTAGAACTTATAACTAATAATTGGGAAGATCAAAGTTCTTTTATGGCGAGTCCAGTTGAAATTCAAGATAATAGATTATATCCATGGCCGAATTATGGATCAACTGTTACACCGTTTTATACTACTTTATGTTTATGGATTGGAGCATATATGCTGTCTATATTACTTAAAGTAGAAGAAACCCAATTAGATGAAGGAATTCAAGTAAAGCCTCATGAAATCTATTTTGGAAAGATGTTTTTATTTTTGTTTATTGGAATAGGCCAAGCAGTAGTAGCTAGTACTGGAGCATTATATTTATTAGGAAGTTATTGTGTACATCCTATAATGTTTATATGTTATAGTATATTTGCAAGTATCGTTTTCATGATAATAGTTTATACATCTGTTAGCGTTTTTGGTTATGGAGGGATTATAGCGGGGATAGTTTTATTAATAATACAAGTAGCGGGTACTAGTGCTAATTTTCCAATAGAAGTTAACCCGACAATCTTTCAAAATATATTTCCTTTTCTTCCATTTACTTATTGCATAGGTGCAATGAGGCAGATAATGGCGGGGATAGTATATTCCATATTATTTAAGGATACTGCTATATTATGTGTATTTATGATTGGATCAATTATTATTGGAATCTGCTTTAAAAAGAGAGTAAATAATAAAATTGATATTTTTATAAAAAAATTAAAAGAAAGTTCAATAATGAATGGTTAAGGTACATGAAAAAATAATAGACCAAAGATGATAAGTATATTTTGTGTTACGCAAGGAAGTAATTTATAGCTCATATTGTCCTATTAGTTTAAATTGTTGATGCAATATGATGCTAAATACTGGGGATATTATTTTTGATTGTGTTTAATATAACTTGTATCTAGATAACAGAGGGATTAAAATTATGAAGAATATATTTAGAATTTATAAAAGAGATATAAAGAAAATATGTACAAATTGGGCAGCGGCAGTCATGATAGTAATTCTTATAATTATTCCATCATTATATTCTTTGATAAATATAAAGGCAAGCTGGGATCCATATGCAAATACAAATGGTATTAAAATTGCAGTGGTTAATGAAGATAAAGGGACAGTTTTTAAAGATGAAGATATAAATATAGGAAAAGAATTAATTGAAAATCTACAAGATAACAATAAGTTAGGATGGGAATTTGTAGATAAGCAAACTGCTGAAAATGGATTAAAATTGGAAAAGTATTATGCAACTATTGAAATACCAGAAGATTTTTCTGAAGATGTTACTACAGTGGTTGACAAGCAAGTTATAAAGCCGAAATTGATATATACTGTAAATGAGAAGAAAAATGCAATAGCACCTAAGTTGACTGATGCCGGAATAAAAACATTAAAAAATCAATTGGATGAGAATATTGTAAAAACTGTTTCAGGAATAATATTTAAAATCTGTAATGAATCTGGAATAGAATTGCAAAATAACAAACCTGATATCAGACAAGCAGTGGACAATGTTTATGATTTAGAGAAAAATATGCCAGAGCTTGAGGAACTTTTAGACAGTTCAATTGATGGGACTACAGAATTAAAAAACTTGCTAGTAAAAGTAGACGAAATGATTCCAACAGTATCCGATACAATTGATTCTACTGATGATTTTTTACAAAATAGCAAAGAATATTTAGATAAGGCTCAAAGTGATTTAAGTGATATTTCGCCAATAGTAAAAGAGGATTTAGTTACATCTGAAAATTTACTTGATACATCAAGCGCAGCAGTAGGTAATCTTGATAACAATATATTACCAGAGTCAGCTAAAAAGACGCTATTAGTAGCTTCAGATTCAGCAAAAGCAACACAAGCTACAGTCAAAGAAACTAGGAATAAATTAAAAAGTATACAAGAATTTATAAATAAGGTATCGAATATTGAAATTCCTAATCCTATAATAAATAAGAATCTTCAAGGCTTAGAAGAAATACAAAAATTACAAGATAACGTTAAGCAGCAAGTAAATTCTTTAAAAAGCATGCAAGATAGTTTGAAGGAAACAAGTAAAATAATTTCAAGTACTTTAGATAAGTTGGATACTATTGACCAAAAACTAGGAATAGCCATTGATAAAATCGATGAAGAGATAAAAAAATTAGATAATGGTGAAAAGTTAGATATTCCAATGCTTAAAGATATAAAAGATTTATTAGATGAAGTTCATAAATTAGTTTCAGATACAATTGATAGTTATGATTCTGAGATTGTGCCAGGTGTTGATTCAGCATTTAATTCAGTTAGAGAGATTATTGATAATGGATTGAGCTTGGTGAAAGAAAGCAGAGATTCATTGCCACAGATAGAAAATTCATTAAGTTCATTTCAAGACGCATCAGATTTATCAAATGATGAACTTAAAAAATTAAAAGATAAATTTCCAGATATGAAGGAAAAAATTCATGATTTATCTAGCAAACTTAAGGAAATGGATAATAACAATGATTTAGATGATGCAATAGATATGTTAACTAATGATTGGAATTCACAAAGTGCGTTTATGGCAAGTCCTGTTGAAATTGATGATAACAGATTATTTCCATGGCCTAATTATGGATCATCAAGTGCACCATTCTATATAGTATTGTGCTTATGGGTTGGTGGTTTAATAGGATCAGCTTTGTTATCATTGCATGTACAGGAATTTGAAGAAGGAACAAAAATTAGACCATATCAAGTGTATTTAGGAAAGCTTTTATTGTTTTATACAATAGGAATATTACAAGCACTAGTTGCGAGTTTGGGTGCACTATTTATATTAAAAGCTTATGCAGTTCATTCAATAATTTTCGTTTTATATTCAATATTTGTGAGTCTTGTTTTCATAACAATGATTTATACAGCAGCCAGTTTATTGGATGATGTAGGTAAAGCGGTTATTGTATTTATTTTAGTACTTCAACTTGCAGGATCCAGTGGAAATTTTCCTATTGAAGTTACTCCATCAATCTTCCACAAAATATATCCATATCTGCCTTTTACATATGCAACAAATGGAATGAGGCAGGTTATGGCAGGAATAGTATATCCAATATTGTTTAAAGATTTGTATATATTAGGTGGTTGCATGGGAGTATCGTTAATACTTGGAATATTATTTAAAGGTATAATGAATAAAGGTGCTGAACCAATAATGAAGAAATTGTTTCAAAGTGAAATATTACGTCATTAGATTTATATACAATTAAAAAATAATAGACTAGAATGATTGTTATTTCGCATCATACTTCGGTGGTAAATTTTATGATATGACCAGAATTTACTTCGTTGTGTGACATGAAATATGAATTCATTTTTGGTCTGTTATTTTTTATGTGTATTGATATATATAAGTTGGAAATCTAAAATAGGTGAGGTTTAAAAATAAATTTCAGAGAAATATGTTGATTTTTATAGTATAAAGCAATCAGTATATTATGCTAAGTTGGTATTTTTAGATAGCCCTATTTATTTTATTAGAATATACTTATCTGGTATACATATTAAGTAAAATAAAGTAATATATAAATATAATTATTAATTTTAGGAAGTAATTTTTATGAAATAGGGGATAAAATGAAGAAAAATAGTAAAATATTAAATATATTGTTATTAGATAAATATAGGATTATATATATATACATAACTAGTATATTATCTTATTTTATATTAAATCTTATACTTAATGGACAAAAATTAAATTTTGCATTAATATTTAGAGCTTACTATATAGTTATGAGCATTGCTTTATTTATTTTGTTAAATCACATTAAAAAGTATACTGAACAATATGTTTCTAAGATAATATGGGCATTTTTTTCTTTGATGATTATGATATCATCAATAGGGTTTATGAAAAATATTAATAGTGGGAATATTTTTAGTGATTATATAAGATACATAGATTTAAGTAGTGAAACTATATTATTACTTGAGACACTTACATGTTATTCATTAGGGGAATACATATATAGTAAAAAAAAGATTAGTAGAATGCCATATTTAATATTTAGTGTGATTACTATAAGTTTAATATTGATTAAATATGATAAGACATTATTTGATTTTATAAGAATATTTTATTGGATTATTGAGATACCATTATTTTTGAAAATATTTATAAATACAATGTTCTCAAAAAAATTAGAGCAAAACGAAATAGATATTGTTAAAGCCTATATGTTTTCAACTATATTAATTATTATTATAGAGATATACGGATATTATAGTTACAACAAGGTTGCAATTAATATTTTAGTTGAAATTATACATTTAATAAATTTTAGAATAGTTTTCAATTTTATTGTAATTAATTTTATAAGAGATCCTTATAAAGAATTATCTAAATCATTAAGTGAAGAAAACCGAGAGCTGGACAAGCTAAATCATAGAATAGTAATAAAGAACAGGCAATTAGAAAATTCGATAAATGTATTAAAAAGCAAGGAATGTTTATACTCAACATTTTTTAGATTTATGCCTCATCCTATTATAATTTTAAATTCAGAAAATAATAGAATTATATTTGTGAATGAACAGTTTCTAAAATTTGCAGATATCAATGAAGCAAGAGGAATTATAAATAAAAAAATAAATAAGTATATAGAGTTTATGCCAAGTGATATTAAAAATAAGGATTATAATGCAATATTTCGTATAGGAAATAAAAAGAAATTCATCGAAAGTAAATTTCTGGCGAATTATTCAGATGAAACTAAAAAATTAATATTAATAAAAGATAATACATCAAAGGTTCAAACTGATGAGATAAGAAAAGAGATAGAAAATAAGAAAAATGAAGAGCGCATGAGAACTCAATTCTTATCAAGTATAAGTCATGACTTAAAAACACCGATAAATGTGATTTATTCAGCTGCTCAAGTAGAAAAGATATATATTGAAAAAGGTAATTTAGACGCATTAAAAAAATACAATGCGATATCTAAGCAAAATTGTATTTCTTTAATTAAATTAACTAACAATCTAATAGATAATTCAAGAATAAATTCAAATTATTTAGTTCCTAGATTGGAGAAAGTTAATATTGTGGATATGATTGAAGAAAAGGTAATGTCATTAGTTGATTATGTGAAATGGAATGATATTGATTTGATTTTTGATACTAACGTGGAAGAATGCTATTTAGATATTGATAAAGAATTTATGGATAGAATTATTTTAAATTTAGTATCTAATGCAGTAAAGTTTACACAAACCAATGGTAAGATATATGTAATAATAACTGAAGAGGAAAATGATGTTAAGATATCGATAAAAGATAATGGTAGTGGAATGGACCAAAAATTTATAGATAAAGCATTTAATAGATATGCAGTTGGACAAAATTCTGTTAGGGATGTTAAAAGTGGTACTGGAATTGGGTTATTTGTTGTTAAGCAGTTAGTTGAATTACAAGATGGAATTATATATATACAAAAAAACTTAGATAGAGGAACAAATGTAACAATGGAATTTAAAAAGATGAAGGAGAATATGTATGAATAATATTAAAAATCTTGTATGGTTAAATAAAATACATAATAAAGTAAAGATTAATAATATTATAGAAGTTGAATTCATACTAATGGTTTTCATAGGAATATATTTTATTGTTACAGAAGACTTGGAATTTTATACATTGATTAATAACTTGACTCAAGCGGCAATAATAGGGACTTTTGTTTATGTGAATATAATACAAAGTAAGTTTGTTGAAAGAACTTTTATGAAAAATTTTAATATAGTATATGTAATTTCAACTAGTTTGATTCTTTTGAATATATTCGAAATTGTAGTTTTAAATAGAGGAACGTCTATTTACTATATATTACTTTTATATAGTGGAAAAGTTACTTTAGAATACTATCAGATAAATAAAATTCTTAAATTTAGAAGTAGCATATTTAAAAGAATAATATTATTAATAAATTATGCTACATTAATATTGATATTTTGGTGGATTTATAATGAGATATATTTAACAATGGCTCAGCATAAAATATATTTTCTACCATGTATTATTGCGGTGAACATTATTATGAGTTTGCTTATGTGCTTATTTACATTATTGAATACATTAAGTTTTTTTGAAAAGATGCCTATTAAGGAGTTGAAGAAAATATTATTATATATCTTCTCTATAGTATTTAACTATGTTGGGATAATATCATTAAATTTTGGAAACAAAGAGATAGCTATAGTTACAATGTTAATTAAATTTATTGCATTTTATAAATTTTATAATTATGTAATAAGTAAAGATTTAGAAGATTCTTTACAGAAAATAAACAATAATATAGAAGTAGCAACTAAGACAAAAAAGGAACTTAACTCAGTTTTAAAAAAAAGGAATACGATTTTAAATGAGACAAATTTAATGATTCAGAAAAGTCAGGATAAGTATAATAAATTAGTAGATTCAATTTATGGAGGTATATTTTTATTTTATTACAATAAGCTTCAATATATTAATAAAGGTACAGTTGGAACTTTAAACATGAGTAATGATGAAAATTTAGGCATGGATTTAAATGATTTTATAGAAAGATATTTTGATATAACGTTAGAAGATCTAGAAAAAGCACATAATTATATTCCTTTTGCAAAAATGAAATATACCAATTTAGATGTTGATATATTTTTAAGTTATGAAGATAAGGAAACTACGATTGTTTATATTCATGATATAAGCGATATAAATGAGAATGAAAAAGCAACAAAGGAACTTGAAGAATATTTAGAAGAAGATAGATTAAAACAGGAGTTTTTTGCAAATATTTCTCATGAATTAAAAACACCTATAAATTCAATCTTTACAGCACTGCAAATTGATAATCTTTATTTGTCAGAAGGCAATATGGAGGGAATAAAAAAGAATAGAATGGTGATTAAGCAAAATTGCTTAAGGCTCATTAGAACAATAAATAATTTTATAGATGCAAATAAAGTTTCAGAAGGATATATTATACCAGATTTTAAAATATATAATATTGTTGAATTGGTTGAAAATATTTCAGATTCGTGTAATAAATATATAAAGCTAGCAGAAAACACTTTGATATTTGATTCAGAAGAGGAAGAAGTTTATGTTAACTGTGACAAAGAAATGATAACTAGAATTATATTAAATATACTTTCTAATTCGGTTAAGTATGGAAAAAAAGGTGGCAGTATAAAAATTAATATATATTCTGAATCAGAGAACACCGTTAGCATTAAAGTTAAAAATGATGGGATGAAGATAGGAAAAGAAATAATTCCATATATATTTGATAAATTTACAAAACTAAATAAAGCTTTTAATAGACTCAAAGAAGGCAGTGGACTTGGATTGTTTTTAACTAAAGCATTAGTTGAATTACAAGGTGGGAATATAAAGTTAATATCCAAGAGTAAAGGAAATGGATTTATAATTACTATGTGTAGAATTAATGAAACTAATAAGTATGAATTTATGCATGAAGAATTAGCCATTAATTCATTAGAAGAAAAGGTAGATGTAGAATTTTCTGATATATATATCGAATAAGGAACATAAAAAAATAATATGCCAAAGATGAGGCACATATTTTGTTTCACGCAAGGAAGAAAATTCAAGAACTCCATTTGGGTTATCTAGTACATAAGTTTTGATTTACATATCTATCTATATACATATTTTAACATGATAAACATATACTTTTAATAATAGGGCAGATGAGTATTGATTTTCATGTGCCTTATCTGCCTAACTTATTTTTAGAGGTGTAAATATATGAGAGGTAAATCAAGAAGTGATAAAATTAGAATTATTCCATTAATTGTATGTGTGGCTATTCCTCTTTTAATTGGAGGAATAACATCAGTGCTCATGCCGAATATGAAAGTGGTATATGAAGGATTGGTGAAACCAGCGTTTGCACCACCAGCAATGATATTTCCAATAATATGGACAATACTCTATATACTTATGGGAATAGCATTATATAAAGTTTATATATTGAAATATGAAGGAATTGATACTAGTTCTGCAATTTTTGTTTTTGGAATACAATTGCTATTAAACTTTTTATGGACATTTATATTTTTTGGATTTAGACTTTATGGATTGGCTTTTATTGAGCTTATTATATTAATTCTATTTGTTATTTTGACAATTAAAAGGTTCTATGAGAAGGCTGGAACGAAGGCGGCAGTATTACTTCTACCATATTTAATTTGGTTAATATATGCTGGTGCTTTAAATTTTTATGTTTGGATGCTTAATGAAATGTAAATTGTATTTAAGCACGTAAAAATAAGGCACATGAAAAAAATAACAAGTCCAAAATGCCAAGATTATTTTTTCATCAGGCAAGGAAGCAGGTAAGTGAAAGTCTAAATCTATGATTTGATGATGGTTGCTTACTAAGAGAACACACAGTGAGTATATGCGATTCGAGCTTCATCTGGTGAAAAATAGACTTGACAGATGGAATTGTTATTTTTTTATTGTGCCTAAAATGTTAGTCGTATAATATTATAAATTCAGTTTTAATATATTGTAACTGGTTTTATTTCGAGTTTAGTGTTAAGATAGATATTGCTGAAAATAATACCCAAGGAGGAAGAAAAATAGCATGGCAAAAGTTATTATTGCAGAAAAACCATCTGTTGCTAAGAATATTGCAGATGCTTTTAAGATAAAAACTAGGAAAGATGGCTATTTTGAGGGCAATGGCTATTATATAACATGGGCATTTGGACATCTTTTGCAGTTATATGATGCAAAAGATTATGATGAAAATATGAAAGGCTGGAGATTTGAAAAATTCCCCTTCATTCCAGAGAACTTTTTATATAAGGTAAAATGCGATAGCATAGATAGAAGTGTGGAAGATAAAGGTGCTAAAAAGCAACTTGGAATAATAAAGGGATTAATTGATAAGGAAGATGTTGATGGTGTTATATCAGCAACGGATTTTGACCGTGAGGGGCAAGTTATAGCAGATGAATTATTTGATTACTTTAAGGTTAATAAGCCAATATATAGATTGTTATTAAATGAATGGACACCTGATGAAGTAAAAAAAGGGATGGATTCTTTAAAGAATAATAAAGAAATGCAATCATTACAAGATGCAGGTATTGGCAGGCAATGGAGTGATTGGATTATAGGGATAAATTTGACGTCTGTGAGCACATTAAAATATAAATTTGAAGAAAATAAAACAATAAATATTGGAAGAGTTTTATTACCAACTTTAAAAATTATTTATGATAGGGACAAAGAAATAGAGAATTTTACAGCTACAACCTATTATAAATTATCAACCAATTTTAAAAACTCAAATAATGAGGAATTTGAAGGCCTTTATTATGAAAATGAATCTGAAAAATTTGAGAAAAAAGAAGACTTAAATAAGTTGCTTCCATTGCTAGAAGGTGGAACTGCTAAAATAATAGATAAACAGACAGAACTTAAAAAAGAATATCCACCGTATTTATTTAATTTATCAAATCTTCAAGGATACATTACAAGTAAATATAAAGGATGGACATCTGATAAAGTTTTAAAAGTTGCACAATCTCTCTATGAAAAAAAACTTACAACATATCCTAGAACTGCTAGTATAGTTTTAGAAGAAAGTTTAAAGGATAGAGCTAAAAAGGTTTTGGAAACGCATAAAGCAGGTCTTCCTTATGAAAAAGATATTAAGTTTGTGGCATCAAAAAGAATTTTTGATAGTTCGAAGGTTGAAAGCCATAGTGCTATTACGCCAACGTATATTAAAGCAACAGGATTAAGTCAAGATGAGAAAATAGTTTATGAAGCTATAAAAAATAGATTTATAATGCAATTTATGCCAGTAGCTGAATTTGAAGAAACAAAGGTTACTTTAAAAGCCAATAATTCAGAAGTCAAGGGTACATTTATCTCAAAAGGAAAAGTAAAGCTTGTTGAAGGTTGGAAGGTAGTAGAAAAAATAGAGAGTAAAGATGTTATTCTTCCACAAGTTATGGTAGATGAGAATGTGGATATTATAAAAGTTAAAGTGAATTCAGTTACCAAGAAGCCACCGAAGCATCATACTGAAAAAACGTTACTTAGAGTTATGGAGACATGTGGCAAAGGCGTAGAAGGAAAAGAAGATTCTGAAGAAATGATGAAGGCTATATTAAGTGGATTTAGTATAGGAACACCTGCTACACGTGCAGAAACAATAAAAAAATTAAAGGATATTGGTTATTTAAAAACTAAGGGAAAAAGTCTTATATGTACTGATCTTGGAAGAAATATAGTTGAAATATTTCCAGTTAAAGAGCTTTTGGATTTGGAGTATACAGGTAGACTTGAAAAAACTCTTTCTGATATTGAAAAAGGTAAATTTGGTAAAAGTGATTTTATGAAATTGATAAAAGACTTCACAATTAAGTCTGTAGAGTTAATAAAACAAGATACAGGTGCGTTATCAAGATTTAAAGTAGAAATACCAAAGGATGTGGAAAATTTAGGACCATGTCCCGTTTGTGGGAATCCAGTTGTTGAGGGAGAAAAGAGCTTTGGATGTTGCAATTGGAAAAATGGATGTAAATTCACAATATGGAAAGATGATAAATATATTAAGTCTTTTGGGAAAAGTGTGTCTAAGGAAATGATTGAACTTTTACTTAAGAATGGAAAAGTTGGCTTTAGAAATTTAAAAAGTAAAAAAGGAAATACATTCTCAGCTTATTTTAAGTATGAGAACAATGAAGAAACTGGATATTTTAATTGGAAAATAGAATTTATTTAATAACTAGATTGTAAGATATGGAAAGAGAGCTGAAGATAATATGACTAATGCTTTAAATGATACATTGTTACTTTGTCCTGTTTGTAAAGAAAAGTTGATTAAAGATGTTTCGAATAAAATTTACAAATGCATAAATAACCATACATATGATATAGCTAAAGAAGGTTATGTAAATTTATTAATTAGTAATCAGAAAAGAAGCAAAAATCCAGGTGATTCCAAGGACATGGTTTTAGCAAGAATAGACTTTTTATCTAGGGGGTACTATAAACCATTATGTGATAAAATCAATGAAATTATTTATGAACACTTGAAAGATTATGATAATGGTAAATATAATATTCTTGATTTAGGATGTGGAGAAGGCTATTATTTAACAAGCTTGAAAGATTACATAGATAATAAAGATGTTCAAGCTAATTATTATGGAATGGATGTTTCAAAAGATGCAGTAAAGTATGCAGGGAAAGCAAATAAGACTTGTATTTGGTTTGTTGGTAACAATTTTCATATTCCAGCAGGTGATAAATCTATAGATTGTATACTTTCAGTTTTTAGTCCTATAGACATCGATGAATGTAATAGAGTTTTAAAGGATAATGGGATATTTGTAAGAGTTCTTCCTAGAACTGATCATTTAATACAACTTAGAAATATTATTTATTCAGAGGTACATTTGAATGACAAAGTATATAAAGCTAGTGTTGATGAGAATGAGTACATAAAAGAATCTAATGTTACATTTGATATTATGTTAAATAAAGAAGAGATAGTTAGTTTGTTAAAAATGACACCACATTATTGGAAAACAACTCAAGAGAATAAAGAAAAGTTAGACGCGTATGATTCGTTAACAATTACAATAGATATGCGTATAGGTGTATTTAAAAAGAAATAAATAGTGTAGAATTTTAAAAAGTGAATATTTTTATCTTTAAATGGAATGTTAAATCTATATATAATATTTTCAGTACTTGTTATATGGAATGAATAGATGGACATTCCATTTTTTATTGGATAAATTTATTACTCAAAACAACTATAATTTGAATTTTATATGTAAAATTTAAATTATAGTTGTTTTGAAAGGAGTGTAATTTAGTGCTAATAAATAATAAATTATCAATATGATAGCGTTTTACATAATAAAATGATTAAAAATGAATAAAAATAAAAAATAAAGATAATTATGGGGTATAATGTAAATATGAGTAATAATGTTAAAATATGAGGTGTAAGCATGAAAAAAAAACAACGTAAAACTAAATCAACAAGTATTAAAACATACTTGTTAATTACAATTATTATGATGGCTTCTATACCAGTTTTAATTTTAGGAGGAATTTCTACAACAACATTAAAAGTGGCAAATGAAAAAAGTTTTGATGAGAATGGAAGTTTACTTTGTAATATAGGACAAGGAATAATAAATAATAAGATTATATATTATGAAAAAATATTGGATACTTTAATAGAAAATAATAAATTAAGTTTGGAAGAATCACCATACACTGATTTAAAAGATCAAATGAAGTTAATAAAAAATACAGATGGAAGTATACTAAATTTATATTATTCAGATAATACGGGAGGGTTATTTCAAATATTAGATGTAAAACTTCCAGAAGGTTATAATGCTACAGGAAAAGCATGGTATAAAGAAGCTGTACAAAAATCAAATCAATATACAATACACAGTCCATATAAAGATACATTAACAGGTAAAAATGCAATAACAATATATAAAGCTGTGATTAAAGATAATGTATGTCTTGGAGTTATGGCAATTGACATAGATTTAACTTCTTTATCAGATCAATTGTCAAGTATTAAGTATGGGCAAACAGGAGAATTCATTATTACAGATAAGAGTGGTGTAGTTATTTCTGATAGTGATAAATCTAAAATTGCAGGAACAGAACCAACAGAATACAATTGTTGGAATAATGTCGTAAATAATAATAATGGAGAGTTTAAATTTGATTATAATAATAACAAATATGAAGGATATTTCCAAACATCAGAATTAACAGGATGGAAATTGATATTAAAAATGCCGTCAAAAGAATTAAGGTCATCGGAAAATACTTCTATGGTTTCAACAATTTTAACTATAATTTGTTTAATAATAATTGCATCTATAATAACTTTACTAATTGCTAGGAGAATAAGTAAAGGAATAAATGTTGTAAAAGAGGGTATGGAAAGAACGTCAAGAGGCCAGTTTGATAAGAATATTAATGTAGATAGTTTTATCTATGAATTTAATATTTTAGAAAACAGTTTTAATAAGATGCAGGAAAATGTTGCGGGATTAATAAAAAATGTAGACAGCTCAGTTGATAATGTAAATAATAATGCAATAAGTTCAGCACATATGAGTCAAGAAATAGCATCATCAATGAGTCAAGTTAGTGAAACAATAACTCAAATATCTAGTGGAACTATGGAGTCAGCTAATAATTTAGAAAACATATCAGAAAATGTTCAAGCATTATCTTGTGCAATGGATGACATAAAAAAAGTAACTGAAAATGTTAATGAAATGGCTGCAAAAACTAATAACTTAGGTCAAAGTGGTATAAGTGTTGTAGAAACAGTAATAGATAAGTCTCATGAAACTAAAGAAAGTACTGAAGCTGTTAAAAGTGTTGTAAATGAGGTTTCAGAAAGTATAGTAAAAATAGGAGTAATGAATCAAACAATAAGTACAATTACAGAACAAACTAACTTATTAGCCTTAAATGCAGCAATTGAAGCTGCGAGAGCAGGGGAAGCTGGAAAAGGATTTGCAGTGGTTGCGGATGAGATAAGAAAACTTGCAGAGGAAACTTCAGTTGCGGCTAAAAATATAGATAAGATAATAAAAGAAATAAAGAGTAAATCGGAATTAGCAGTTGACAAAGTTTTTGCAACAAGTGAAACTGTAAATAATCAAGAAGAAGCTGTAAAAGAAGCACAAGGAATATTTACAGAGATAGTTTCATCTATAGATAATTTATCAGAGAAAGTAAATCGAATAGCACAAGGAGTAATTTCTGTAGATAATATGAAGGATAATGTTGTACAAAAGGTAGAAAATTTATCTGCAATATTAGAAGAAACAGCTGCTGGAGCAGAACAAGTAACAGCATCAGCACAAGAAGTAACAGCTTCAACGGAAGAATTTGTTAGCAGTTCTAATAGCTTAAGAGATATGGCACAAGAACTTGAAGAAAAGATTAATGAATTTAAATTATAGATTGTAATAAAATTATACAAGGATCAATAACAAATGAAAAAAATATTACATTTATTATTGACATATGAAACTTATGAAGGTAAAATCATATAAGTAAATTAAAAAAATTGTAGAAAACAATGGCGTTTTCATTTTAAAAGGAAAGAGATATCGGTTGATAAATCTACCCTTTTTGGAGTGAATGCGCCTTTTTTTTATAAAGAATTTCAGAATATAAGTAATAAGGCACATTGAAAAAACGATTAATATTATTCAAGGGGGAATAAAAATGGATTTGTTAAATGGCGCAGACATGGGATTTGTAATTATCTGTGCAGCATTAGTAATGTTAATGGTGCCAGGTTTAGCTTTATTTTATGGTGGTATGGTAAAGAGTAAGAATGTGCTTAGTATTACAGTTCAGAATTATGCAGCACTTATTTTAATATCTATACAATGGATTTTTATAGGCTATACTTTGGCTTTTGGCTCTGACGTAAAAGGTATAATTGGCGGATTGGATTGGAGTTTTTTAAGAAATGTAGGAATTGTACCTAATGCTGATTATGCAGCAACTATACCTCATTTAGAATTTGTTGTATTTCAATTAATGTTTGCAGCTATTACTGCAGCTGTTATTTCCGGATCAGTTGCAGAACGTATGACTTTTCCAGCCTTTTTAATATTAATTATTTTATGGAGTACATTAGTTTATGATCCTATTGCTCATTGGGTATGGGGAACTAATGGATGGTTAAAGAATTTAGGTGTTCTTGATTTTGCAGGGGGAAATCCTGTTGAGATAAATTCAGGGGTTTCTGGACTTATTGCAGCAATAGTTATTGGAAAGAGAAAAAGACCAAGCACTGAGCCACATCATATACCAATGGCTATACTTGGGGGAGGACTTTTATGGTTTGGATGGTTTGGATTTAATGCAGGAAGTGCTCTTTCTATGAATTACATAGCAGTTAATGCTTTTGTTACAACAAATACTTCGGCAGCAGCGGGAGCAATTGCATGGGTAGCGTGCGAATGGATTCTTTATAAAAAACCTACAGCATTAGGCATAATAAGTGGAGCTATAGCGGGATTAGTTGCAATAACTCAAGGGGCTGGCTTTGTAGGTCCTATATCTTCAGTATTCATAGGATTAGTTGGAGGTTCTTTAAGCTTTTTTGCTATAGCTATATTAAAGAGAAAATTAGGTTATGATGATGCTTTAGATGCTTTTGGCTGTCACGGAGTAGCCGGAATTTGGGGATCTATAGCAACTGCTATATTTGCATCAAAATCAATTAATCCAGCAGGTGCTAATGGATTAATATATGGTAACTTTGAGTTATTAAAAGCTCATTTGATATCAACTTGTGCTACTGCATTATATGCAGCGGTTGTAACTTTTATAATACTTAAGGTTATGAGTTTGATAATGAATATAAGAACTACTCCAAATCAAGAAGCAGAAGGATTAGATGTTACTTTACATGGAGAAGAAGCTTATTCAGGATTAAATGTATAAAAGTTAATTTTAGGGATATGAAGGAAAATAATAAGGGCATATCGTTTTTTGTTATTTTTTATGTGCCTTAATAATATAATTGTATATCTGACATAAATGTTTATTAATGAATTTAAAAGCAAAAGAGATGATTTTTATATTTTTAAAAATCATCTTTTTTGTTGTATGCGTTAATTTTTATTAAAAAATTATATAGTTATTCCAAAATACTTTGTTTAAAAGAAGTTAAGTAAGTAGAACAATATTTTATTAAATTTCATATTATACAGCATGAAATATTATTAGGAGATGTTTCCTTAATGAACAAAAACTTTAAGATATTATCAGCTTTAGCATTAGCAGGCGTGACAGCTATAACATCTGCATTCATGTTTGGGTGTGGAAAATCTAAAACAAGTAATAAAGGTAATGCTATTGTACGATTAAATGAAGTGACTCGTTCTGTTTTTTATGCACCTATGTATGTTGCGATAAGCCAAGGATTTTTTGAACAAAATGGAATTGATATTGACTTACAGACTGGAGAAGGTGCAGATAAAACAATGCAGGCAGTTTTAAGTAATTCGGCAGACATAGGTTTTTGTGGACCGGAACAGACAATTTATATTAATAATCAAGGAAGAGAAGATTATCCTGTACTTTTTGCACAATTAACTCAAAGGGATGGTTCATTTTTAGTTGGTAGGACTAAAGATGATAACTTTAATTGGCAGAATATAAAAGGGAAAAATATTATAGGTGGAAGACCTGGAGGCGTTCCTGAAATGGCTTTTGAATATGCTATGAAAAAAAATAATATCAATCCTAAATCAGACGTTAATATGGTTACCAATATAGATTTTGCTGCAACTGCTGGTGCTTTCAAAGGTGGTACTGGAGATTATGTAGCTTCATTTGAACCAACAGCTTCAGTTCTTCAAAAAGAAGGAACTGGAAATATACTTGCATCTATAGGTGAGGAATCTGGAGTTATTCCTTATACTTGCTACTTTACCACAAAATCATATATGGATAAAAATCCTCAGGTAATTCAAAATTTCACAAATGCAATTTATGAAGGACAACAATGGTTTTTCAATCATAGCACAGAGGAAGTTGCAGATAGTATAATTCAATATTTCCCAGGTACAGATAAAGAAACAATAATGACTGTTATAGATAATTATAAAAAAATTGATGCTATAGCAAAAACACCAGAGATTAAAGAAACAGATTTAAATAGACTTATGGATATAATTCAGGATTATGATCAAAGTTTAATACCTCAAAGACCAGAGTTTGGTAAGATAGTAGATAATTCATATGCTCAGCAAGCAATTAAGGCACAATCAAATAAATAACAAGTCCATTTGCCAGTCTATTTTTCATCATGCTACGTCGGCAAAATATTATAATAGACCCGCTATGATGGCATTTTGTCTCCTTGCCTGATAAAAAATATCCATGGCAATTTTGGAATTGTTATTTATTTTCATGTGCCTAAATAAATGCCACATAAAATTATAAGGTGGTGATTTAATTTGAGTTTATTAAAAATATTAAATATATCTATGAATTATCATTCTATTAAAGGTGAGACACAAGCGTTAGAAAATATAAATTTTGAAGTTGAAGAAGGAGATTTTGTTTCTATTTTAGGACCATCTGGATGTGGAAAATCTACATTGCTTAATATAATAAGTGGATTAATAGAGCCATCAGGAGGACATGCTTTATATAAGGGAGAAGACATAGAAAAAAATTTAGACAAAATAGGATATATGTTTCAAAAGGATCATTTGTTTGAATGGTATACTGTTTGGGAAAATGTAATACTTGGATTAAAAATAAAAAAACAATTAAATAATAAATCAGAAGAAAGAGCAAATGAGTTATTAGATACGTATGGATTGACTAAATTTAAAGAACATTATCCAAGTGAGCTTTCTGGTGGTATGAGACAAAGAGTTGCATTAATACGAACTTTAGCATTAAACCCTGAAATACTTTTTTTAGATGAACCATTTTCGGCACTAGATTATCAATCTAGACTTTTAGTATGTGATGATGTTTATAAAATAATAAAAAAAGAAAAGAAAACTGCAATTATGGTAACGCATGATATTGGAGAAGCAATTTCAACTTCTAAAAAGGTAATAGTATTATCAAAAAGACCTGGAAGAGTAAAAGTAGAAATTCCAATAAATTTTGCAGTATCTAATTTAACACCATTTGAAAAGAGAAAAAATCCACAATTTAGCGGATATTTTAATAGATTGTGGAAGGAGTTGAATTAAGATAATGAGTAAAGAATATGAAAAGTATACAAAAGAAATTCAACAAAATAACTTGAAAAAAAAAGATGATATTAGTGAAGAACATAAGAGATATTTAAAAAAAATTAAAGATTCAAAAAGAAAAATTGTCATTGTAAGAATTCTTATACTTGTTATTTTTATTGCTTTATGGCAAGTAGCAGCAGATTTTAAACTAATCGATCCATTTCTAACTTCAAGTCCAAGTAGAGTAATTAAATCTTGCATTTCGTTATATAAAGATGGAAGCTTATTTCAGAATATTGAAATAACATGTTATGAAACAATTTTAGGATTTTCTTTAGGTACAATTTTGGGAGTTTTAATTGCTGTTATTTTATGGTGGTGTCCAAGCTTGTCAAAGGTATTAGACCCATACTTAGTAGTTCTAAATGCACTTCCTAAAGTAGCATTAGCACCAATTATAATCTTTTGGATTGGAAATGGTATACAAGCTATAATTGTTGTAGCTTTGTTAATTTCAGTTATAACGACAATTATAAATGTATTAAGTGGATTTAATGAAATAGACAAGGAAAAAATTATGCTCATGAAGACATTTAGAGCATCAAAGTTACAAACACTAAGATATTTGATATTTCCATATTCAGTTCCAATTTTCATTTCAGCATTAAAAATAAATGTTGGATTATCATGGGTAGGAGTAATAATGGGAGAATTTTTAGTAGCAAAAAAGGGTTTAGGATTTTTGATAGTTTACGGTGGACAAGTAGCCCAATTGGATATGGTAATGATGAGTATAGTAATTCTATCAATAATTGCATTTGTAATGTATGAGATTGTGGCATTTATTGAGAAGAAACTTGTGAAAGAAAAAAGTTAATATTACAATGAAAAGTATTATATTTGAAAGGTTGCACTTGCTTTTGGTTATCAAGATGATAATCAAAAGCAAGTGCAACTTTTTGTTAAAAAAATTGGACTGACCAATTAAAAGGCAATATATGATTAAAAGATTAAAATACAGTCATATTTCTACAAAAGAGAACCTTTACTTAAAGTAATAAACGGTTTTACTTATTGCTATAATGGTGGTAAATTATAATAATAGGAGGTCGAAAATTATGAAATTATTTAGGGAAGCATTAATTATTCTTGGTATTTATCTTTTAGGAGAATTACTATCATCAGCATTACATCTCCCAATACCAGGTAATATATTAGGAATGATAATATTATTCGTTTTACTATGTACAAAAATAATTAAGGTAGATGATATTTCAAATGTAACAAATTTTTTATTAGATCATTTATCATTCTTTTTTATTCCAGCAGGTGTCGGACTTATGACTTCAATGCAAATAATAAAATCAACATGGTGGCAATTATTAATAGTATGTATTTCGACAACAGTAATTATAATAGGATCAACAGGTGTAATAGTGCAAGCAGTTTCAAAAAGAACAAAAGAAAGATCAGCTAATTTAGTAACAGATGAAGTGAATTTTAGAATGAAAGAAGGTGAAACTATTGGAAGTAATAACTAACAATATTTTATTTGGATTGGTACTTTCAATAGCTGCATTTGAAATAGGAATACTAATTAATAGATATACAAGAATGCCTATTTTAAACCCATTACTTTTGGCTATAGTACTTATAATAGGTTTTTTATTCACATTCAAAATTGATTTTGATACATATAATAAAAGTGGCCAATTCATAAATATGTTCCTTGGACCTTCAACTGTAGTACTTGCAGTACCATTATATAAACAACTTGATTTATTAAAAAAGAATGCGGCTGCAATTTTGATAGGGATATTCATGGGAAGTGTTATAGGAATATTATCTGTAATTGTTGTATCATCTTTAGTTGGTTTAAATGGCAGTGTTATTAAGTCATTGATACCTAAATCAGTTACAACACCTATAGGAATAGCAGTAAGTGGACAACTCGGAGGATTAATACCAGTAACAGTACTTGCAATTATAATTACAGGCATAATTGGAGCTATAATTGGACCAACTGTATGCAAGATATTTAATATAAAAGACAGAGTAGCTATTGGAGTATCTTTGGGAACTGCATCTCATGCGGTAGGAACTAGTAAGGCTTTGGAAATTGGTGAAGTAGAAGGTGCTATGAGCAGTCTTTCTATAGGAATTGCGGGGATAATGACAGTCGTTATTGCACCAATTATATATAATTTAGCATCATATATTTTACATATATAAAATAAAAATTAGTAAAAAATATTATATAATTATTTTAAAATAAGGATTTGCAGGAATTTTACCTAGCAAACCTTATTTTTTTATTTGTTTTATATAAAATGAGAATTTGAAGCAAAATAAATGTATGGATAAATTTAATTATATGTTAATATATAATGTATGTTAAGGAAAACATTAGATTAATAAGTAAAATAACTAAGGAGGCAGAAATGAAAATATTAAAAGAATATGGAATCATAACATTAGGCGTAGCAATAATTGTGTTTTCATTTGAATTTTTCTTTTTTCCTAATCAAATAGCATGCGGTGGTGTATCTGGATTAGCATTAGTAATTAATAATATGCTAGGAATTCAAACAGGAATAGTAATGATAGTATGTAATATTATATTATTCATATTGGCATTTGCACTCATTGGTGGAAGTTTTGGATTAAAAAGTGCATACGCGGCATTTAGTTTGTCTATTGTATTATCTATAATAGAAAAGCATTATAAAACATTTGCACTCACAAATAATTTAATGCTTGCTTCAATATTTGGAAGTGCTCTTTTAGCATTAGGAACTGTGATAATGCTCACTCAAGATGCTACAACTGGAGGTACAAGTATAACAGCAAAATTATTAAATAAATATGCTCATTTGGATTTTGGGAAAGCACTATTAATCTCTGATTCTATTGTAATATTGCTCGCAATGTGCACTTTTGGAGTAGAACTTGGATTATTTGGATTATTAAGTGTTTATTTAACTGGAACTTTAATAGATAAATTCATAGATGGACTTAATGTATCAAAGCAAGTTATGGTTTTTACAAACAAGGAAAAGATAGTATCAGATTATATTATTAAGGATATAGATAGAGGATGTACAGTATTTTATGGGAAGGGTGGATATACTGGTAAAGATAATTGTGTTATTTTAACAGTATTAACTAGAAGCCAATTTATTAAATTAAAACAATTTATTAGAAATAATGATTCAGAAGCATTTGTTACAGTTAATGAAACAAGTGAAGTTCTTGGAAAAGGGTTTAAAAGTTTAATGGAATAGTGTATATATTGTAATATGATTTATAAATTGATTTAGTTATACAGTACATAGTTTTAATGTAGATTTCAATTTTTAATATATATAAGAAAAAATCTAAGTAGGTATTGCTACTTAGATTTTTTGTTTTCAAATCTTCTACGTTTTTTAGTTTTTTTCTTCATAACTGAAAAGCCAAAAGAACCGATTGGTTTTTTACTTAATGGAAAATATTCTCCATGACAGTAAGATATCATATTTGCATTTTCAAAATGAATTTTACCTTTTTCATCTAATAGGTCTTCATTTACGTGAGAGCCAACAACTTCTGCAATAAACATATCATGGGTACCAAGAGGAATTATATTTTTTACTTTGCATTCAATATTTACTGGGCATTCATCTATGAAAGGTGCAGATATGTGGTGACTTTCTTTTAAAGTAAATCCCATTTCGCTTATTTTATCATTTTTCTTTCCTGATCTAACTCCACAATAATCAACTGCCTTTACTAAATCAGAACTAGGTAAATTAACTACAAACTCCAAAGTTTCCTTTATGTATTCATAAGATAATCTTTCTGGTCTTATAGAAATATATAGCATAGGAGGTTTTGTATTTATAGTTCCAGTCCATCCAACTGTAAATACATTAGTTTTTCCTTCTTTATTTCTTGAGGTAACTAAAACAACAGGAACTGGATTTAATATTACACTGCCTTCAAAATCAATTTTATCCATGTATGATCCTCCTTTAAGGTTAATTGCATTATAAAAATATTGTTGTAAAGTGTAGTTACACATATACATATTTAAATAATTTCTTACTGATTATATCATGTTTTAATATATATATCTATTACATAAAATTCATAAAAAGGAGAATAAATAAAAATGTATTATAATGACTTGAAAATAAGAAAGAAATGTATTATTGTATTATATTATTCTTAAGAGGAATAGGTTACTTTATAATAATAGAACATTATATTTAAAGTATATAAAAAAGTTATCTATAGAATTGAGAAACTCTACAGATAACCTTAGATTAAATTTTAGTTAATTAAATTTTTTATAATTTAGAATAAGTTGTTCACCAATATAGATTAATATCTTCTTCTTCTATAACGACTTCTTCTATTTCTTGAATTAGAAATCATATTTCTAATAAGAACAATTAAAGTACCAACAATTCCTATAACTACTAAGGTAGAAATATATATAAGTATATTGTCTTTTATAATTGAACCTAATGAAATATCTACTGTTCCAGTAACTTCTTCTGAATGATTTCTTGTTGAATATGTTAATTTAGTATTTTTATTAAAAAGTAGTTTCCATGCACTAGCATTATTTGCTTGGTTATATGTGATTTGAGATTCAGCATCGTTTATACTATTTGGGTAATAAGACACATCTTGAGTTAATTTAAGTGGTACAGTGATAGTCTTTGTTGGTCCGAAAAACCCAAATGGCTTATATTGTAAATCTGTAGTTCCAACTTCGTTACCTTTTGACTTGTATGTTTGTTTAGTAGCAGCAAAGCTGTAATCCATAATTGAATCCATGTCATTAAATTTTGTCATATCTGCATTGTCAACTTGTTTACTTTTAAGAACAACACCTATTAATTGTCTGCCATCTCTGTCATAGACAGTAGCTAAGCAACCACCTGCAGCATTAGTTGTACCAGTTTTTCCGGCAATGTTACCATTTTTCCCTAAGGTTAAATTTCTATTTTCTAATATAATTTTAGAATTTTTTATATCTATAGGAGCAGTTTTCAATTCCATAGTTTCTCTTACCCAAGGATTTGCAAAGGCTGCTTTAGCAATTAATGAAAGATCATATGCTGTGGTATAATGATTGTCATCGTGTAATCCGTTAGCAGTAATAAAATGACTGTTATTAGCACCTAGTTCTTTTGCTTTTTTATTCATTAAATCAGCAAAACTTTGTGAATTACCGGCAACATTATCTGCAATCATGTATGCAGTATCATTTGCAGAAAAGAGCAATAAGCCTTTCATGACATCATCTGCTAACATCTTATCACCAACCTGCATAGTATTATGCATATAATTGATATTTAATGAATATTCAGGTTGTTCTTTTGCTGATTTTGTATATTCAATTTCATCATTTTTTTGTTTATTTTCAGCGAATAACAAACTAGTTAAAAGCTTAGTTGTACTAGCTGGATATCTTTTGCTATCGGCATCTTTACAATAAATTACTTCCCCAGTCTCTAAATCAATAGTTATAGCTGATTGTGCATTAATATTAGGTAAACCTTGCGTTGAAGATTCAGTTTTTTTAGTATCTGTAGCATAGCTTGCCATAGTTAATGGGCTAAATAAAGAAAGAGAAAGTGTTAATATAAGGGTTTTTAAAATTAAATTTTTTTTCAAGTCAAATCTCTCCGCTTCTATATTAAATATATATTAAAACATTTTTAGTATAAGCTATATTCAAAAAAATAACAAGTAAAGTATAGATAATAACAAAGCTTCACTTAAAATTTCCTTGTAATTACTAATATATATATTTTTTTTTTGAACAAACTATAAATAGTGTAGGAAAGGGGTGGTTTAATGAACAAAAAATCGAAATTTTTTTTAATACTAATGATTATAGCCTTATCAATTGGAATTTATTCATATGATGTTAGAGCAGCTGAAAATTATGAGAGAAAAATAGTATACCTCACTTTTGATGATGGCCCATCTTTAAACAATACCGATGCTATATTAGATGTATTAAGTGAAAATAAAGTAAGAGCTACTTTTTGTGTTGTGGGAACAAATGTAAATAGAAATAAAGTTACGATGAAAAGATTATCGGATCTTAATATGTCAATAATACCTCATTGTAACAATCATGCTTACAGGGAATTGTATTCATCAAAAGATTACTATATTAAAGATTTAAACTCTTGTATAAAAGCAATAAATACGACTATAGGAAAACAAAAAAATTATAATATGGTGCGAATGCCAGGAGGATCAACTAATACAATTTGTAATCCAAATGTATTGAATGAAATAAAAAATGAATTGAAAAACAAGAATATATATTATTTAGATTGGACAGTTGATTCAGGTGATGCTACTGCGAGCCAAGTTGCAAGCAATATTATAAAAAGCAATATTAACAGATATGGTGGAAAATATAAAATAGAAGTAGTTTTGATGCACGATTTAGAAAATAAAAAAACCACCACTACAGCGCTTCAAGATATTATTGATAATTATAAGAAATTAGGCTATGAATTTAAAACAATTGATGAAATTGAAGATTGGGAAATGGATTATTTAATTAGCAATCATGTAATTAATAAATAAGGCATATAAAAGAAAATAATCAAAATTAAATAAGTAATGAAGAAGATAAAAAGTAGCATTGAGCTACTTTTTATTTTCTTCATTAGCAATTACAAGTTCAATATTATAATTATTAAAATAATCAATATATTTCTTTGGTGGATAAGTATCAGTAATAATACAATCTAAATCTTTAATATCACAAAATGTCATTAATGATACAACATCGAATTTTGATGAATCTACAAGTAAAAAACATTTAGAACTTTTGGCAACAGCTGCTTTTTTTATTTTGTATTCATCAGGAGAAGTATTTGTGACACCATTTTCTAGTGATATTCCAGTACAAGCTATAAAACTTTTATTTAAATTATAAGTAGATAAAACATCAGAGGCGTTTAAACCAGTAAAAGATGATGTTTTTCTACTTAATTTTCCGGAAAGACATATTATTTCAATGTTTTCATATGGAATCGCTTGCACAATGGCATTGAGGTTATTTGTAAATATAGTGATATTTTTTTTGTCTTTCAAATATTCAACAATATTAAGTGTAGTAGTGCCAGAATCTATAAAGATACAATCACCATCTTCAACAAATTGAGCACATTCTTGAGCGATTGATGATTTGGCAAAGTTATTTTTTATTGTTCTCTCTTCAAATGATAAAAGCTCCTTATTAGTGTTTATAGTTACACCACCATAAACTTTTTTTATTACACCTTTGTTAACCAAGACATCTATATCTCTACGAATTGTGTTTTTTGACATTTTAAATTCCTCACATAATTTATCAAGAGATATAGTCTTATATTTATATATATATTGCTCTATTAGATCAATTCTTTTTGAACGCATTAAAATTCACTCTCCAATTAATTAAAACTATTATACTAATTAAATATTATAAACTAAAGAATTTAAAAGTGAAAGCAATTACTCAAAAAATTGTAAAAAGTTTCAAGGAAATTATTGACATGTTACATAGATGTGTTTATAATGAAATCATAAGATAACAACAAGTTAATCAAAAGTTAACCAAAAAAGAACGGAGTGATTAAAATGTCAAATAGTTTTATGACACCTAATAAAATATTAACTGGAAAAGATGCTCTGAAAAATAGTAAAGAATATCTAAAATCATTTGGTGAAAAAGCATTAATAGTTACTGATAACATTATGGTTAAGTTAGGAAATGTGCAGAGTTTAACAAGTATCTTAGATGAAGAAAATATAGGTTATAAAATTTATCAAGAAATTAACGGTGAACCTACCGATGTAATGATAAAAAATGGAACAAAGATTTATAAAGATGAAAAATGTGAATTTTTGATAGCTATCGGAGGTGGAAGTCCTATAGATTCAGCAAAGGCTATATCAATGATGACAGTATATAATGGAAAGATATCAGATTATATGGGAAAACAGATAGAGAATAAATTACCTCCAGTAGTAGCAATTCCAACAACTGCAGGTACAGGATCAGAAGCTACTCAATTTACTATCATTTCTGATACTGAAAATGACGTAAAGATGCTTATAAAAGGAGGTTCATTACTTCCAAGATTAGCAATTATAGATCCTAAATTTACAATGACAGTTCCAAGAAACGTAACAGCCGCAACTGGAATAGATGCTTTAACACATGCAATAGAAGCATATACATCAAGGAAAGCACAACCACTTTCAGACGTATTTGCATTATCAGCAGTAAAAAGGATTTTTCAATACTTACCTATAGCTTTTGAAAATCCTAATAATGAGGAAGCTAGAACTCAGATGTCTATAGCTGCATTAGAAGGTGGAATAGCTTTTAATAATTCATCAGTAACAATAGTTCATGGAATGAGCAGACCTATAGGAGCATTATTTCATGTAGCACATGGAATTTCAAATGCAATGTTATTAAAAGAATGTTTAACATTTGTAATTGACGGTACTTATGGTAGATTTGCAGATTTAGCAAGAGCAATAAAAATATGTCATGATAGTATGACTGATGAAGTAGCAGCTAAAGAATTTGTTGAAGCTGTAAACAATTTATGTAATCAATTATTAATACCAAGCTTAGAAGAGTATGGAATAGATAAGAAAAGATTTTTTGATAACTTGGATAAAATGGCAGATGATGCTCTTGAAAGCGGTAGTCCAAGCAATACTATTAAAAATATTACACATGGTAATATTGTTGAAATATATAAGTCACTTTGGAGGTGATAAATATGTCTTTAGCAAATATGAAAACGATTTTAAAGGGCGCAGTAAAAGAAAATTTTGCAGTTGGGAGTTTTAGTGTAGCTAATATGGAAATGATATTAGGAGCTATAAAAGCAGCGGAAGAGTTAAACTCTCCAATAATAATGCAAATAGCAGAGGTAAGATTAAAGCATTCTCCTTTAGAATTAATTGGCCCAATGATGGTAAAAGCAGCGGAAAATTCTAAAGTGCCTGTAGCAGTTCATTTTGATCATGGTTTAACAATTGAAAACATAAGAAAAGCGTTAGATTTAGGCTTTACATCAGTAATGATAGATGGGTCACACTTAAGCCTTGAAGAAAATATAAAGATAACTAATAAAGTAAAAGATGTTGCAACTTCATATAATGCTTCAGTTGAAGCTGAAATTGGACAAGTTGGTGGAAGTGAAGATGGAAGTAAGGATATAAATATAAAAGTAACAAATGTAGAGAATGCTGTGAGATTTTTCAATGAAACTAAAGTAGATGCTCTTGCAGTAGCTATAGGAAATGCTCATGGAATTTATAAAGGAGAGCCAAAGTTAAGATTTGATATACTTGATAAATTAAAAGGTAGTTTAGAAGTACCTCTAGTACTTCATGGAGGTTCTGGAATTTCTGAAAACGATTTTAGAAAATGTGCAACTATGGGAATTAAAAAGATTAATATTGCAACAGCTACTTTTAATTCAGTAAAGGAAAGTGTAAAAAATTTAAATGATGAATTAGATGATTATGATTATTTTAAGTTGCATCAAGCAGAAATTGATGGAGCGTATAAAAATATAAGAAAACACATTGAAATATTTGGAAGCATAAATAAAGCATAAGGAGGAAGTTGAAAATGAAATATATTAAATTTGATGAAACAAGAAAACTAGATATAGTACCTATAGGAAGAGTTGCAATTGATTTTAATCCAGTTGATATCAACAGACCACTTTCGGAAAGTGAAACATTTAAAAAATATCTAGGTGGATCTCCAGCAAATATAGCAGTTGGTGTTTCAAGATTAGGAAAAAAAGTCGGATTTATTGGTAAAGTATCAGATGATCAATTTGGAAAATTTGTTGTTGATTTCTTTAAAAATGAAGGGATAGATATTTCTCAAATAAAGTATTCGAATAGTGGAGAAAATTTAGGGTTAACATTTACGGAAATAGCAAGTCCAACTGATAGTAGCATCTTAATGTATAGAGAAGGAGTTGCAGATTTAGAATTAAATGTTGACGAAGTGGATGAAGAGTATATCAAAAATACTAAAGCAATAGTAATATCAGGAACAGCTCTTGCAAAAAGCCCATCAAGAGAAGCTGTATTAAAAGCATTAGAACTTGCTAAAAAAAATAATACAGTTGTAATCTTTGATGTAGACTATAGATCTTATAATTGGAAAAGTGATGATGAAATAGCTGTATATTATTCAACTGTTGGAAAACAGAGTGATATTGTAATGGGTTCAAGAGAAGAATTTGATTTGATGGAAAAACTAATTATTAAAGGACATAGTTCAGATAAAGAAACAGCTGAAAGATGGTTAAATTATGGCAATAAAATAGTTGTAATTAAACATGGAAAGGATGGTTCAACTGCCTACACTAATGATGGAAATTCATTTAAAATCAAGCCATTTCCTGTTAAATTACTTAAATCTTTTGGTGGTGGAGATGCATATGCATCAGCATTTATATATGGAATATTAGAAGATTGGGATATAATGGACGCTTTAGAATTTGGAAGTGCGTCAGCAGCAATGTTAGTAGCTAGCCATAGTTGCTCAAAGGATATGCCAACTGTAGATGATATAAAAAACTTTATAAAAGAAGAAAAAGAAGAATATGGAGAAATGATTGCTAGAGCTTAGGAGGTAAAAATAAAATGGTTCATAATTTAGATAAATTAGAGCATGGAGAAAATATTTTATGCGAAGTTAATGGTAAAAATAAAGAAATGTTAATGGATATAACAGTTGAAAATTTAAATGAAGGGGAAAAGAAGGAGTATTTAGAAAGCAACAAAGAATTAGCAATACTACTTCTGACAGGAAAAATTAAAATAAACTGGCTTGAAAATTCAAGAGAAATGGAAAGAAAATCAGTATTTGATGAAGATCCATGCTGTTTACACGTTCCAAGAAATACAAGAGTTTCTATAGAGGTGTTTGAAAAGTGTGAAATAATAGTTCAAAGTACTGAGAATTTAGAAGATTTTACGTCTAAATTCTATTCACCAAGTGATTGTAGAAGTGACATTTTTGGGGAAGGAACTTGGGGGGGAACAGCAAGAAGAGTCGTAAGAACTGTATTTGATTATAATAATGCACCATATTCTAATATGGTTATGGGAGAAGTTATAACATATCCAGGTAAATGGTCAAGTTATCCACCACATTATCATCCACAACCTGAAGTTTATTTTTATAAATTTGATAAACCACAAGGTTTCGGATTGTGTTTGAATGGAGAAGATGCATATAAAATATCTGATAATAGTTTTGCAACAATAATTGGTGGAGATGTTCATCCTCAAACATCAGCTCCTGGTTATGCAATGTACTATTGCTGGATGATTAGACATCTTGAAAATAATCCTTGGACAGACAGAATAGATGTAGAAGAACACAAATGGCTTTGGGAAAAGGATGCAAAAATATGGCCTTGTAGATAATAAAGGGGGATGAAATTATGAATTCTATTAAAATGACAACAGCTCAAGCACTAGTTAAATTTTTAAATAATCAATATATTTCATTTGATGGAAAAGAAGATAGATTTATTGATGGAGTGTTTACGATATTTGGTCATGGCATAGTTGTAGGCTTGGGACAAGCTTTAGATGAGAATCCTGGAAGTTTAAAAGTTTATCAAGGAAGAAATGAACAAGGCATGGCACATGTTGCATCAGCCTTTGCAAAACAAAATAATAGAAGAAAAATAATAGCTTGTTCAACATCAATAGGACCAGGAGCAGCTAATATGGTTACGGCTGCGGCTGCTGCAACAGTAAATAACATTCCATTACTTATGTTCCCGGGAGATTCATTTGCTACAAGGCAGCCAGATCCAGTACTTCAACAACTTGAGCAATCTTATAATATGGGAATTACAACAAATGATGTATTTAAACCTGTTTGTAAATATTGGGATAGAGTTTCTAGACCAGAACAATTAATGTCTGCAATGATAAATGCAATGAGAGTGCTTACAGATCCAGCAGAAACAGGGGCTGTATGTATAGCTTTACCACAAGATGTTCAAGGTGAAAGTTTTGATTTTCCTGAATATTTCTTTAAAAAACGTGTTTATAAAATTACAAGACCATTAGCAGTAGAAGAAGAGTTTAACGAATGCGTAAATTTAATCAAAAATAAAAAGAAACCAATAATTATTTGTGGTGGAGGAGTAAGATATTCTGAGGCAGGAGAAGTATTAGAAAAATTTGCTGAAAGGTTTAACATTCCGATAGCAGAAACTCAAGCAGGAAAAAGTTCTGTTAAATCAAGCTGCGGTATTAATTTGGGTGGCATAGGTGTAACCGGTAATTTAGCAGCAAATACAATTGCTAAAGATGCTGATTTAGTAATTGGAATAGGAACTAGATTTTCAGATTTTACAACATCATCAAAAGCATTATTTAAAAATAAAGATGTAGACTTTATTACAATAAATTTATCAAAATTTCATGGAAGTAAGCTAGATGCCTATAAAATGGTTGGAGACGCTAAAGTTTGTATAGAGAATCTTTACAAACGTCTTGAAAAAGAAGAATATATTTCATCATATATAGATGAAATAAAAAATGCAAAACAATCATGGAAAAATGAAATGGATAGACTAGTTAATATAAAATATACAGACAATTTTGTTCCTATTATAAAAGCTAGAAATGAAAGTAGCGTAGAAGAGTTTAAAGAGTTAACTAATGGAACAATTACTCAAACAGCTGCACTGGGCTTAATACGAAAAAATATTGATAAAGATGCAATTGTAGTAGGAGCAGCTGGAAGTTTGCCAGGTGATTTACAAAGAATGTGGGAGACTGACGCAATAAATTCATATCATATGGAATATGGATATTCATGCATGGGATATGAAATAGCTGCAAGTTTAGGATGTAAATTAGCAGATCCAGATAAAGAAGTTTATACAATGGTAGGGGATGGAAGTTATTTAATGTTACATTCAGAACTAGTAACTTCACTTCAAGAGCATAAAAAGATAAATGTATTATTATTTGATAATTGTGGATTTGGATGTATTAATAATCTACAAATGTCTAATGGAATAGGCAATCTTGCTACAGAATTTAGATATAGAAATAATGACACAGAAGAACTTAATGGAGGTTTAATACCTATAGATTTTGCTAAAGCAGCAAGTGGATATGGAGTTAAAACATATACAGCAACAACGCTTGAAGAGTTAGAAAATGCATTAAATGATGCAAAGAAAGAAAAGATTTCTACTTTAATTGATATTAAAGTCTTACCAAAGACAATGACTGATGGATACGAGTCATGGTGGCATGTTGGATTAGCTGAAGTGTCAGGCAAAAAGTCTATTAACGACGCTTTTGAATATAGTCAAAATCAACTTAAAAATGCAAAAAAATATTAGAGGAGAGATGTTTTATGTTAAAGGTTGGAATTATTGGTACAGGAAGAATTGGAAAAGTACATGGGGAAAGTATCTCAAAGTATGTTAAAAATGCTGAAGTAAAAGCTATAGCTGATGTATTTTTAAATGAAGCTACAGAAAACTGGGCAAAAGAAATAGGAATTCCAAATGTATATAAGGATTATAAAAAGATATTAGAAGATCCAGAAATAGATGCGGTTCTTATATGTTCATCAACAGATACTCATTCGAAAATTTCTATAGAAGCAATAAAAGCTGGTAAACATGTATTTTGTGAAAAACCAATTGATCATGACTTAGCAAGAATTAAAGAAGTAATTGATGAACTTAACAAATCTAAAGTTAAATATCAAGTAGGGTTTAATAGAAGATTTGATCACAATTTCAGAGCAGTAAGAAATGCAGTTGTTGAAGGTAAAATTGGAGAACCACATATTCTTAAAATAACTTCAAGAGATCCTGAACCACCTTCAATCGATTATGTAAAGGTATCCGGAGGAATATTCTTAGATATGACAATTCATGATTTTGATATGGCTAGATATCTTTTAGGTAGTGATGTTGTAGAGGTTTATGCAGCAGGTAATGTATTAGTTGATAAGGCTATAGGCGAAGCAGGAGATATTGATACAGCAATTATAACTTTAAAAATGGCCAATGGTGCAATAGCAGTAATCGATAATTCAAGACAATCAGCTTATGGATATGACCAAAGAGCAGAAGTATTTGGATCTCTTGGTCAGGTGGCAGTAGGAAATGATAGCACTTCTAAAGCAGTAGTATCAACTAAAGATGGAGTGACTGGTGAAAAACCATTATTCTTCTTCTTAGAAAGATATATGCAAGCTTATGCAGAAGAGATTACAGAATTTATTGATGCAATTGTAAATGATACAGACGTATCAGTAAGTGCTGATGATGGGTTAAAAGCTGTATTAATAGGAGATGCAGCAACAAAATCTTTACACGAAAATAGACCAGTTAAAGTATCGGAAATAAAATATTAATAATAAAGAATAGGGGGAGTTAACATGTTTGATAGTAAAAAAATAAAAGTTGGAATATGCCCAATTGGATGGACTAATGATGATATGCCTGATTTAGGAAAAGAAAATACATTTGAACAAGCTGTTAGTGAAATGGCTCTTGCAGGATTTAGTGGTACAGAAGTTGGAAATAAGTACCCTAAGGATACAAACGTTTTAAAAAGAGCTTTAGAGATTAGAAACATTCAAATTGCAAGTGCTTGGTTTAGTTCATTTTTAACTACTAAGCCTTATGAAGAAACAGAAAAAGCATTTATAGAGCATAGGGATTTCTTAAATGAAATGGGCGCAAAAGTAATAGTTGTTTCAGAGCAAGGGCATAGTATTCAAGGCCAAATGGATACTCCAATATTTGATGGAAAATATCATTTTAATGAAGATGAATGGAATCTATTGGCACATGGTCTTAATAAGCTTGGAAAATTAGCAGAAGATAAAGGAATGAAAATTGTTTATCACCATCATATGGGCACTGGAGTACAAACTACTGGTGAAATTGATAAATTAATGAGCATGACTGATGAAAATTTAGTGTATTTATTATTCGATACAGGTCATTTGGTTTATTCAGGAGAAGATCCAATTGCAATATTAAATAAATACGCTAGCAGAATTAAACATGTTCATTTAAAAGATATAAGAGCAGAGGTTTTAGAAAAAGTTAAAAAAGAAAAAATGAGTTTCTTAAAGGGAGTAAGAGCAGGTGCATTTACTGTACCAGGAGATGGATGCATAAATTTTGAGCCAATATTTAAGGCATTAGAAGAAAACAATTATGAAGGCTGGCTATTAGTTGAAGCGGAGCAGGATCCAGCAATTGCAAATCCTTTTGAATATGCAATGAAAGCTAGAAAATACATTAAAGAAAAAATAGGATTTTAAAAACAAATTAAAATTTTATAAATGATTTCAAATGAACAAAATCTATTAAGTTTGGTAACTAATATTTTTTATAAAATAATATAATGATAATATTTAGTTACCTTACGATTAAATAGATGTAAGTTACTAAGGCACAATGAAAAATAATAGAACAGTATGATAGATTATTTTGAGTCATACTGTGTCGGCAATTTTTGCTAATAGTTCGCTATGAGTCAAAAATATTTCAGTGTTTTACATGAAATATATTTAGTTTATTATTTGCTTTCATGTGCCTAATATGTTGAAATCAGAATAAAGCATCTATAACATATATAAAGAAAAGTAGTATTGATATGAAAAAAAAATTACAAAAATACTTGCGTAATTCTGAATGATCCTAATTATTTAAAATAGATAAGGAGGAATTAGAATGGAACAAGGTTCTTATAACATTAAGAAAAAAAGTAATTTGAGAAAAATACAAGTTATATCAACTTTTGGAGGTTTATTATTTGGATATGATACAGGTGTATTTAATGGAGCATTAAGTTTTATGAAAAGACCTGATCAACTGAATTTGAACCCTATGAATGAAGGTCTTGTTACAAGTATATTAACATTAGGGGCAGCGTTTGGTGCGGTAATTGGAGGACGTTTATCTGATAAATATGGTAGAAAAAAAATAATAAGAATGTTAGCTATTATATTCTTTTTTGCAACTATAACTTGTTCAATTGCACCTGATGCAAATATTATGATTGTTTCTAGATTTATTTTAGGGTTAGCTGTAGGAGGGGCATCAGTTATTGTGCCAACATTCCTAGCAGAGTTAGCACCTATGCATTTAAGAGGCAGTATAGTATCTAAAAATGAACTGATGATTGTAACTGGGCAATTGGTAGCTTATGTTATAAATGCTGTATTAGGAAATCTTTTTGCTGATAATGCTGGTGTATGGCGTTATATGATAGTACTTGCTACTATTCCAGCAATTGTATTGTGGTTTGGAATGATGGTACTTCCTGAAACACCAAGATGGTTAGCATCTAATGGAAAAGCAGCAAAAGCATTAGAAGTTTTAAAACAAATTCGTGATAAAGCAGAAGCAGAAGCAGAATTAGAAGAAATAAATAAGAATATTGAAGCAGAAAAACATTTAGACAAGGCATCATTTTCAGATTTATCTATTCCTTGGATTCGTCGTATTGTGTTAATTGGAGTTGGAATAGGTATTACACAACAAATTGCTGGAATTAATATAATGATGTATTATGGAACATCAATTTTGGAACAAGCTGGATTTGGTACAAAGGTAGCATTAATTGCTAATATAGGAAATGGATTAATGTCTGTTATAGCAGCTATATTTTTTGTAAAATGTGTTGGTGATAAATATCATCGTAGAAAGTTATATTTACTTGGAATAACTGGAACTACTATAGCGATGACAGCGTTATCTGTTGTTACAAATGTCTTACAAGGTTCATCTATGCTTCCTTTTGTTGTAATAATATGTACTATTGTTTATATAGCTTTCTTCCAAGCATTTCTTGGACCATTAACTTGGCTATTAATATCAGAAATTTTCCCATTAAGATTAAGAGGTTTGGGAATGGGGATATCAGCATTTGCTTTATGGGTAGCTAACTTTATAGTAGGTTTTGTATTCCCTATATTATTAGCAAACTTTGGTTTATCTGGAGCATTCGTAGTATTTATAGCATCGTCAGTGATAGGCGGTATATTCATCTATAAATGTGCACCAGAAACATATGGCAAATCATTAGAGGAAATAGAACAATCATTTAGACACCATTATGATAATAATGGTGCTGAAAAGAAAGGAATTGAGATGAAGCCATAATAATATATTTTTAAGAGTGTTAATTTAATGTTTTTTGAAAAGGTATACATAGGAACGATGGTTATTATGTAGTTAAATTCTGAAAGTATGCTTTTTTTGAAAATATTTAATGTTAGGAATATAAATAATATGGACAGTAGATGTTTGTTATATAAAACTATCTGCTGTCCTTATTATGTTTTCTAAGTTTCTTATTATTTTAATCTTTCAATTATAGCTTTTTTTGCATTTAATTCAAAATCATCTTTTAATGATTCTAATTTTATATCATTGCCATATTTATTTTGAAGAGCTAAAGTTAAAAGTCTATCTGCAAATTCAGGATTCTTTGATAAAAAGGAACCATGGAAGTAAGAACCAAAGGTATTCTTATATATGCAGCCTTCATAACCATCAGAACCGTTATTACCATATCCGTGAATGCATTTTCCAAGTGGAGTATGATTGTTTATATATGTTCTTCCAGAGTGATTTTCAAAACCTACATAAGTTTCATTAAACTTTTCATTATATATTTCAGTATTTCCAATAAATCTAGTATCTCCACCTTCACTATAAATATCTAAAATACCAAGTCCATTTATTTTTTCTCCATTTGGAGCAGTATAGTATTTACCTAATAATTGATAGCCTCCACATATGGCAAGAAAAACTTTACCACTCTCTATATATTCTGTTATAGCTTCTTTTTTTACAGTATTTAAATCATTTGAAACTATAGATTGTTCATAGTCTTGACCGCCACCGAAGAAAATAATATCTATGTTGTCCTTATCTATAGTTTCATTTAGAGAGCAATTAATTATATTTATATCAATTCCTCTAAGTGTAGCTCTATGTTTTAAAATTAGCACGTTACCTACATCGCCATAGACATTTAATAAATCTGGATATAGGTGACAAATAGTTAATTCCATAAGTCTAAGGCCTCCTTTATTACCATAATTTATTAATATAACCCTTTGAATGAAGGTACTTTCTATAATTAATCATTGCAGTATAAGTTGCAAGAATATATATCTTTTTTGATTTAGATTGCTTAACTTTATTAGTTAATTGTTCATAATCTTCTTCTAAAATAAATTTATCAACATTTAAGCCTGCAACTTTTAATCTTACAGCCATATCATACATTCTCATTCCTGATACGAAAATATCTTCTATCTTTAATGTAGAAATTTTTTCGAAATCTACATCCCATATCCAAGATACATCACGTCCATCAGCATAGTTATCATTTAACATAAACACTGCTGAAAATTCATTTTTATTAAGAGAAAGTGTATCCAACGCTTGATTATATCCAGCTGGATTTTTCACCAAAATTATTTGTACATCTTTATCATCTATAGTTATTTGTTCCTGCCTACCGAAACTTGAACTTTGATTTTGAAGAGAAGATTTTATTATGGAATCTTCAACGCCAAGTTCTTTAGCTATTGCAAAGGCACATAAACCATTGTAAATATTATAAGCACCTGATTGACTTATAAAAACTTCAGTAGAGTTTATTAAAACAGAAGAATTCTCAGCTGTTAAATCAAAAATTTTATTTACTGCATAAGACAGATCAGGTCGTTTATAGCCACATTCGGGACAGTAAAAATCACCTAAATGATTATAAGTTACCAAGTTATAACTATATGGGGCCTTACAAAACTTGCAAAATTTTGCATCAGCATTTAAATCTAATGAAGCATTTTCTTTAATTGGAGTGTTAAAACCATAGTATACACACGGATTTTTTATATTAAGTTTACCTAGTAAAGATTCATCTCCATTTAAAACTAATTTAGATGTTGGAACTTTAGAAACACCTTCTAAAATTTTAACTAAAGTTGTATAAACTTCGCCATATCTATCTAGTTGGTCTCTAAATAAATTAGTTACAGTTATTATTTCAGGAGTCAAGTGCTCTGTAATAAATTTAACATTAGCTTCATCGACTTCAATAACAGCGTAAGGCGATTTTTTCTTTTTGAAAAAAGAAAAATTTGAAACAAAGCAAGCTACAATACCAGGATATAAATTAGCACCAGTATTATTTGTAATAACATTAAGACCATTTTCCTTTAAAATATTATAAATCATACTAGTTGTTGTTGTTTTACCATTAGTTCCAGTTACTAAAATTACTTTGTATCCCTTGCTGACTGTCTTTAAAATTGTTTTATCAAGTTTTAATGCTATTTTACCAGGGAAATTACTTCCACCTTTTACAATATGTTTTGCAAGAAATGCCGTAATTTTTGATAAAAATATGCTTAAAATAGAATTGATATTTATTGTACTCACCACCTAATTGAATTTTCTTTAACATATTTTAAGGCTTAATCAAAAAATAATAGATCAGTATACGTGAATATAAATGATACTGTGTTGGCAAAGTCTGCTAATAGAACTCCCTATAAGCAAAATTTGTTTCATTGTCTAGCACGTTATATGCTACGAACTTTGGTCTACTATTTATTTTCATGTGCCTAAGTGAACCTTAAATTAAGTAACAAAAATATAAGGTTTTTAGATAATCACAATAAGTATAGCACAAAAAATAAAAACTAAGAAAATATTTTTAAAATTAACATATAAATTTCATTTGCATACTCAAAATGAATAAATTTTAACAAGTAAACTGAAAAATTCGTTTTTTACTTAAGGTTACATAATTGTTTTATTAGTTAATATGCCATATAATTAAAGATAATAAAGAATTTTACGAGGTGCTATTATGATCAAAGTGACAGTTAATATAAATGGTATGAATTATAATTTAAAAGGGGAAAAAGATGAAAAGTATTTAATGGGGTTAGCAAATTATGTTGATGGGAGAATTAAAGAAATAGCGTCAAAAAAATCAACTCTTAGCACAAGTGCAGCAACAGTTTTGGCAGCAGTAAATATTGCAGATGAACTTTATGAGTGTGATTCACAATTAGAAGATACTATAAAGGCTAAGGCATCAGCTGATGCAGAAAATCTTTCATTAAAGAAAAAAGTTGATGAGATTAATTTGAAATTAGAAAGTATTCTTAAAGAAAAAATAAATACTCAAAATGATTTTGGAAGAAAAGAAGCAGAATTAAGTGAAGAGTGCAAAGGTTTGAAAAAAACTATCGATGAATTAAATTCTCAGATTAATGAATTAAAAACTGACAAGATTAAATTAAACCAAGAAAATAAGCAAATAACGATTGAAGCTAAAAAGAGTAAAAATTCTAATGAGATGTTAACTAAAGAAGTTACTGAATGTAAAGAAAGAAATAAAGCTCTTCATAAAAAAATAGATGAGGCTAAAAATAAAGAACATAGATTAAATAAAGAATTACAAACACTAAATGATGCTAAAAATATTTTGAATAAAGAAAACTTATCATTGAAAGAAAACAATAAAACACTTGAGATAAACTTAGTAAACAATCAAGAACAGTTAGAAAAAGTAAAACTAAGTTTAGAAAATGAGATAAGTAGAAATGAATTGTTAAATAAAGAATATAACTTATGTAAAAAACAGCTAGAAGACCTAAATGTTTTATATAATGAATGTGATAAAGAATTTAATGTATGCAAGAAGAAACTAGAGCAACAAATTAATCTTAACAATGAGCTTAATACAAAAATGAATTCAGAAAAAGAAACATTAAAAAATAAAATAGAGAAATTAATATTACAAGAAGCTGAGTTAAATAAACAATTGGACATTGAAAAAGATAGCAATATCCAATTATTAAAAAAAGTAGAAGAAAGTGATTTGGAAAAGGAAAAGTTAAACAAACAATTAAATGATTTATTTGATGAGTCAGATAAAGAAATTTCAATATATAGAGAGAAAGTAAACGAACTTAATGATAAAAATGGTGAACTTACAAATAAATTAAATTCATTGAATAAAATTAAGGAAAGTTTAGACAATGAAATTAATAAATTAAGAGGAGAACAAGTCTCTTTAAATAATGAATTAGTAAGTATAAGAGATGTAAATGACGAATTATCTAATGAAATTGAACAATATGATAAAGAAATAGAAGCTTTAAAGGAAGAAATAGAACTTGCTAATAAACACAATGAGAAGTTACAGAATGAGGCACACATAGCAAATGAAGAAAATAAAAAAGAAATAAAGCTTAAGTATAAAGAAATAGAGGATAAAGAAGAAAGGTTAAAAAATTTAAATGAAGAAGTTACTGTTAAAGATACATCATTATTAAAAATTAAAGAAGAATTAGAAGAAAAGAACAAGTTATTAACTCATTTAGAAAAATCTATATTAATGTTAGAGAAAGAAAAAGAAGCTTTGAGTAGCGAAAATGAAAAGCTTAATGATGAATCAAGAAAATCTAAACATAAATTATTTGAATTGCAAGCTAAGGTAATAGATACAGAAATAGAAATTGCTAAAATAAAAAAAGGACAAGTAGGACCTATTGTAAGAAAAAAATAGCAGTGTAATAATAAAACTATAATAAGTAAAAAACGAAATAGGATACATATATGTTTGAGTACAGGGAAGTTTCAAATCCCTGTTGCACATATATGTGTCCTATTTATTAATTTACTATTATTAAGGAATATATATAATTATTTATATGAAACTATTAATATTTTTATATAAACTTGACGCATTTATATTCAATGGTTAAGATTTAATATGGAATGATAAAATTTATTTGACATTTGTATAGTTTAATAAGTTAAAATATACAAATGTAAAACTTATCTGATTTAATAAAAATACAATTTAAGTTTAAATATGATATAAAAATAAAAGTTAACCATGTATTGTGTTAGCTAATACTAAAAGAATAAATATATGATGTAAAGAGGAATGTTATGAATAAAATTGAATTACTAGCTCCAGCAGGTAGTATGGAGAGTTTAATTGCAGCTATAAATAATGGCGCAAATGCGGTATATCTTGGGGGAAGTAAATTTTCTGCAAGAGCTTATGCTTCAAATTTTGATAATGAAACTATGATAAAAGCAGTGGACTATGCACATAGCTATGGAGTTAAGGTTCATATAACAGTGAATACACTTTTAAAACAAAGTGAGTTACAAGAAGCTTTGAAGTATGTTGGATATTTATATGAAATTGGAGTAGATGCATTAATAATTCAGGATACAGGACTTATTAGTTTGATAAAAAGTGTATATCCAGAATTTGAATTACATGCATCAACTCAAATAACAGTACATAATGGTGAAGGTGCCTTATATTTTAGAGAAAAAGGTTTGCATAGAATAGTCCTATCTAGAGAACTTTCTTTAGATGAAATTAAATATATATCAAAAGATTTAGGGATTGAAACAGAGATGTTTGTTCATGGAGCATTGTGTGTATGTTATTCAGGACAATGTTTAATGAGTTCTATGATCGGGGGAAGAAGTGGTAATAGAGGAAGATGTGCTCAGCCATGTAGAATGCAATATAATTTAAAAGGGGAAACTTTAGGGGAAAGAAAAGCTTATCTTTTAAGTCCAAAGGATACAAGTTTCATTGAAGATATAGAAGATATTATAAAAAGTGGAACTTCATCTTTAAAAGTTGAAGGTAGAATGAAAAAGCCAGAATATGTGGCTGGTGTTATTCGAAATTATAGAAAAGCCATAGATAAAGTAGAAAAGCATAAAAAGTTTGATTTAAATAAGGGGAAAAATGAATTAGCTCAATTGTTTAATAGGGAAGGTTTTGCTAAAGCATATCTATATAAAAATGTAGGAAAAGATATGATGAGTTATAATTATCCTAAAAATACAGGTGTATATTTAGGTAAAGTTACTGACAACAATGAAGTGGTGTTAGAAACGAATGTTGGATTAGGCGATGGAATAAGATTTAATGATGATGGATTCACTTTAAGCAAGATAATATGCAATGGCAAGGAAGTGAATCAAGCATCTAAAGGTGATAAGGTTAAATTATTCCCAATAGGTGGATATAAAAAAGGCTATAGATTATTTAAGATGTCTGATAAAAGATTATATGATGATTTGAAAGAGTGTGTAAAACCATATAAAAGAAAGATTTCTATTGAGGGAGAAGTTGAATTTAAAGTTAATTCACCACTAATTATTACAGCTAAGTTTAACAATAAACAATATAAAGTTTATGGAGAAATGGTAGAAGAGGCAACTAATAAGCCATTAACTAAAGAAAGAGTAGAGGAAGCTTTAAAGAAATCTGGTGAGATTCCTTATAAGTTCGATAAAATAGAATTTACATATTTTGATGATGGATTTATAAGAATAGCATCTATAAATAATTTGAGAAGAGAATTATTTGAAAAGATTTTAAAGGATACATCTATTAGGAGAAAAAGAGTTCAAGAATCTATAAAGCCTAAAAGTATAAAATCTAATGAAAGTTTAGGATTAATATATAGTTGTATTACAAAGGAACAATTATCTGCTTTAATGGAAAACAATAATGTCAAAAATATAGCCTTAGACATTTTTTTTAGCAGACATAAGAATGCTTTAAATAAAAATGATTTAAAGGAATTATTAGAACAAGGAAAAGAAGAAAAGAATATTTATTTAAGAGTACCTAATATAATAAAACAAGAATTTACTGAGATTTTAAAAGTAATTAATGAAGTAAGTTCATATATAACAGGGATAATAACGTCTAATGCCGGAATAATCAAAATATATAGAGACAAACTATTTATAATAAGTGACTATAAGTTAAATATTTTTAATAGAGAAAGTGCAGAATTCTATGCTGAAGATGTAGATATTCCATGTTTGAGTTTGGAATTAAACAGAAAAGAAATCAAAGAAGTAATGAAAAATATGAATTGTAGTGTTGGAATTAATGTTTATGGTAAAACTGAACTTATGGTTAGTGAATATTGTCCAATAGGAAGTGCATTTGGAAATAAGTCTGCTAAAAAAGATTGTAATGGTGAATGCATGAAGGATAAGTTTGTTTTAGTAGATAGAATGAATGAAAGTTTTAGAGTTTTAACAGATAACAATTGCAGAAGCCATATTTTAAATTCATTACCTATAAACTTAATTGAAGAAATAGACGAATTAAAGTCTTTCAATGTCAATAATTTTAGAATTGATTTTACGGACGAAAGTTATGAAGAAGTAAAAGATGTTTTAAATCAAATTAATACTGGTAGGAAAGCTGAAAATAAGGTTTATACTAAGGGGCATTATAAAAGAGGCGTAGAATAAAGATGATTAGGAATATGAAAAAAATGCAAAGTTAAAGATGCGATGTATATTTAAATCATGTCAGACTATTAAGTGAATATACTTATGAGGTATTATGCAAAATAGACTAGTATAATGATTTGTTATTTTTGAATATTCTAACAGTGTACAGTGATAAGGATGTGTTATAAATGAATGAAAGATCTCTAAGAGTACTAGAATTTTATAAAATTAAAGAGAAAATTAAAAAATATGCACGTACAAATGCAGGTAAGGCGAGAATTGATGCTTTAGAGCCTTATAATAATTTGTATGAAATTAATAATAAATTAGAAGAAACTAATGAAGCACTGGAAATTCTAATTACAAAGGGAAATCCACCACTTGAAGGTCTTTTTGATATACATGAAGGAATAGAAAGGGCTAAAAAGGGTGGAACTTTAACACCAGAGCAGTTATTAAAAGTTGGAGGTATGCTTAGAGCTTCTAGAAATATGAAAGAGTTCTTTCAAAGAGAGGAAGTAGAAAAAGCTTATGAAAGACTTGAAGATTTAGCTTATATACTAGTTCCTGTAAAGAGTTTAGAAAATGAAATAGAAAGATCAATAGTGTCAGAAGAAGAAATTAGCGATAAAGCTAGCCAAACCCTATATAATATAAGAAGAAGTCTTAAGGAAAAGAATTCTTCAGTTAGAGAAAAGATAAGTTCTATAGTTAAAAGCAATTCAAAGTACTTACAGGATGACTTATATACTATGAGAGGAGATAGGTATGTACTTCCTGTAAAGTCAGAATATAAAAGTGCAGTTCCAGGACTTGTACATGATCAAAGCTCAACTGGAGCGACTTTCTTTATAGAACCTATGAGTTTAGTTAATTTAAATAATGAAATAAGGGAATTAGTACTTAAGGAAAAAGCGGAAATAGATAGAATACTTACAGCTCTTTCATTAAAGGTTAAAGATAGCGGAGAACAATGTTTAAGTAATTTAAAAATACTTATTGAGTTTGATTTTATATTTGCTAAGGCAAGATATGCATCTAAGTTAAATGCTGTAAAACCAATAGTTAGGGAAGATGGTATATTTAATATATTATCAGGAAGACATCCTTTAATTGAAAATGATAAAGTTGTGCCATCTGATGTTTATTTAGGTGAAGATTTTGATACACTTATGATAACAGGACCTAATACTGGTGGTAAGACTGTTACTATAAAAACTGTTGGACTTCTTCATATTATGGGATTAAGTGGACTTTTAATACCAGCTAGAGATAATTCGTCAATAGCTTTCTTTAATGAAGTTTTTGCTGAAATTGGAGATGAACAAAGCATAGAACAAAGTTTATCTACATTTTCATCTCATATGACAAACATTGTTGAAATTATGAAACATGTAGATGATAAATCATTAGTTCTTTTTGATGAAATTGGTTCAGGCACAGATCCTGCAGAGGGAGCAGCACTTGCAGTATCTATCTTAGAAACTTTAAGAAGTAGAGGTGCAAAATTAATTGCCACAACTCACTATAGTGAACTTAAGGCATATGCGTTAAAGACAGATGGTGTTGAGAATGCTTCTGTTGAATTTGATATAGAAACATTAAGACCAACATACAGATTACTTATTGGAGTGCCTGGTAAGTCTAATGCTTTCGAAATTTCTAAAAGATTAGGATTAGTAGAAGGTGTAATAAAAAGAGCTAAATCTTATATGTCAGAAGAAAATTTACAATTTGAAAATTTAATTAGAGATCTCCAAGAAAAGAGTATTATTGCTAAGAGAGATGCAAGAGAAGCTAAGATTCTTAAAGAAGAGGCGGAGCAACTTAAAAAGAGATTTGAAGATAAGCTGGAGAGATTAGAAATTACAAGAGACAAAGCTTATATGGATGCTAGACGAGAAGCAAAAGAAATTATAGCTAATGCAAAAGATGAAGCTGATGAAATCTTAAAGGCAATGAGAGACCTAGAGAAGATGGGAATTTCAGGTGGTGGAAGACAGAGACTTGAAGAAGAACGTAAAAAGCTTAAGGAAAGTTTAGAAAATAAAGAAAAAGGTCTTCATAAAATGAAAGAAAATGAGGGTGAAGTTATAACTAATATTATCCTTGGAATGGAAGCATTTTTACCTTCTCTAAATCAAAAAGTAATTGTTATTTCTATGCCAGACAGTAGAGGAGAAGTTCAAGTTGAAGCTGGTATAATGAAAATAAATGTTAAGGCAAAAGATTTAAGAAAAACTGTCCAAACAAAAGCTGAAAAAGTAAGAAAGAAGAGAGAAGTAAAGCTTAATTTAAGTAATGTAGAATCTAGAGTAGATTTAAGAGGATTGGATGCAGAAGAAGCATGTTATAAAGCAGATAAATATCTAGATGATGCTTACATGGCTAATTTAGGTGAAGTGACTATAGTACATGGTAAAGGAACTGGAATTCTTAGAAAAGCCATTAATGATATGCTTAAGAGACACCCACATGTTAAATCATATAGACTAGGTGTATATGGTGAAGGTGGAGATGGAGTTACTATGGTAGAGCTTAAAGCTTAAGGCATATTCAAAAAATAACAAGTCCATTTGCTAAATAGGAGGTGATGTTATGTATATAATAAGTGCATGCTTGTGCGGAGTTAATTGTAAATATAATGGAAAAGATAATTTAAATGAAAGATGTTTAAAATTATTTAAAGAAGGAAAAGCAGTTTTAGTATGTCCAGAACAATTAGGTGGATTACCTACGCCAAGAAATCCAGTAGAATTAAATTCTAGTGTACAAGAAGTTGTTGAAGGAAAAGGTAGAGCTTTAAGCAATTCAGGTGAAGATGTAACAAAACAATTTTTAGATGGAGCATATGAAACTTTAAAGATTGCAAACCAAGTAGGAGCAACTAATGCTATATTAAAAGAAGGAAGTCCTTCATGTGGATGCAATTTTGTATATGATGGAACATTTACGGGTAATAAAATTAAAGGTAAGGGAGTAACCGCGTACATATTAGAAAAAGAAGGTATAAATATATTTTCAGATGAAGATTTAGAAGTTGATAATAATAAGCTTGTATATCTTAATGAATATGATAGAGAAAAGGCTAGGAAGAGAAAGCTTTTTAGACAAAGTGAACAATCAGAATATGAAGAAGAGTATTTTGATTTGACTGAAAATATAGCGGACATGTCAGAATTACCGCCAAGAGTTGAAGAAAATGTTAAGAAACTTATGATTTCACTAGCGCATGATTTAATGGGATTTGAGGAAGTAGATGAAATTGCTGAAGCAACTGGATTAAGTATTGAAGAAGTTCAAGAAATACTTAATGAAGATGAATAAATGAGAATAATTGAGTAATTTATGCATATGTTATTTTATTATGTGTAGAATTATAAACAACCATGGATATAATTAGGCTAATTCCATGGTTGTTTAATTTTTAAAATAAAATAGAAAATTAGTGTTGAAAATATTTTTTGATTAATAGAGGTTTCATGAATATTAGAGGTTTAAGAACTTATAAGGCACATTAAAAAAAATACTTAGGAGAGTTCAATGAATAATACAATGAAAAGTATGCAAGTAAATGATGAATTAAATTATTACTATAATTTAATTAGAGATAAGTGGTGGAATAGCAGCAGTTATTTAAAACTTAATAAAAAGAAAATAAACTATAGTGAAAAGAAAGTTAGAGAGGCTAGATTTGATAATTTAATAGATAAACTTATAAATCAAATATGTAAATTTGATATTAATGACGATACAAAAATATGGAATGAACAGTTAAATCAAATTATCAATAAATTTACAGAGAATAGTTATATTTTTGACATTGATTTTGAGAATACTTTAAGAAAAGACTTTTTTGAAATTACAAAAACATTTATTGAGAAAGCTAAAGACTTTGATGAAGATATTGATATGAATGACATTGGTCAAGCTATGAGAAATGTATGGATTATTAATATTATCCAAGCAATTAAAGAGGAAAAGATAGAACTTTCAAATGCTGTTTTTAGTTATAGTATGCTTTATCCTTACACAGACAATTATTTAGATAATACAGATATTGATATTAATGATAAGATAGACTTTAATAGCAGATTATATCGAAGACTGCAAGGATATAATATATGTTCTAATAATGAGTGTGAAGAAAAAGTATATAAATTAATTGAAAATATTGAAGAAGTTTTTAATAGGGAAAAGTATCCTAAGGTATACAATAGCCTGATGCAAATACAAAATGGTCAAGTCCTTAGTTTGAATCAGCAAGATGAAATGACAATTCCATATGAAAGAGATATTTTAGGTATATCAATAAAAAAGGGAGGAGCATCAGTGCTTGTTGATGGTTACCTTGTTAATGGTGAATTATCAAGTGAAGAAATTAAATTTTGCGTTGGTTATGGAGTATTGTTGCAAATTGCAGATGATCTTCAAGATGTACGAGAAGATTTGAGCAATGAGCATGTAACTATAATATCACAACTTGCAGTAAACTATAAATTAGATTGTATAGTAAACAAACTTATTAATTTTACAATTAATGTAGTTGATGATTTTGTTATGCAAAGAGAAAATCAAAAGTTAAAAAACTTAATAAAAGATAATTGTATAATGTTAATATTATTTTCAACTGTATTGAGTAAAGAATTTTTTTCAAAAGAATATATAAAAGAAAAGGAAGAATATCTGCCATTTACTATAAAATATATAGAAAATTTAAAAATGAATTTAAAGAAGAAATTTAAGAAAATAAACAATATGAAAAACAAAGAAGAAAAAATGAAACAGATGTTTAAAGCAATTGTAATTTTGGAGTAGTGAATGTATATTTTACATGATTGGAGAAAAGATTTTAAATTACGTTATAATATCATTATATATTAAGAAATACATTTTAATAGAAAGGGTGTAGGAATTTGAGAATATTACATACAGCAGATTGGCATTTAGGAAAAAATTTAGAAGGACAAAGCAGAATGGATGAACAGGAACAATTCTTGAATGACTTTGTAGATATTGTTCAAGAAAACAATATAGATTTAATAATGATTGCAGGAGATATTTATGATAATCCCAATCCTCCAGCGAGAGCTGAAAAGATGTTTTATGATACTTTAAAGAGAATATCTAAAAATGGAGAGAGACTTACTTTAGTTATATCCGGAAATCATGATAATCCAGATAGATTAGTTGCAGCAGGACCACTTGCTCGTGACCATGGAATTATTATGGTTGGAACTCCTAAAACTGTAGTTCCTTGTGGACAATATGGTAAACATAAAGTTTTAGATTCTGGAGAGGGATTTATTGAGATTGAAGTAAATGGTGAAAGATCTGTTATATTAACGGTACCTTATCCAAGTGAAAAGAGACTTAATGAAGTTCTGTATGATGGTATGGATGAGGAAGAAGAAAAAGTGAAATCTTATAGTGATAGAATTTTTTTGTTATTTAATTCATTGAAACAGCATTACAGAGAAGATACTATAAATCTAGCAATAGCACATTTATTTACTATGGGGAGCGAAGAAGGTGGTTCTGAAAGAAGCATTCAACTAGGGGGAAGTTATATTGTTGATGGAGAATGTTTTCCTAAAGAATCTCAATATGTAGCTTTAGGTCATGTTCATAAGCCGCAGGTAGTTCCTGGTACACAAAAAAGAATAAGATACTGTGGTTCACCAATTCATTACAATAAGAAAGAAATTTCCTTTGAAAAGAAATGTTTTATTGTTGATGCAAAGGTAAATGAAGAATGTGAAATAAGAGAAATTTCATTAAAAGTATATAAACCAATTGAAGTATGGAAATGTAATAGCATTGAAGAAGCAATTTTAATGTGTGAAGAAAATAAAGATAAAGAATGTTGGGTTTATTTAGAAGTTAAAACAGATAGGTATATAAGAGAAGACGAAATTAAGCAAATGAAGGAATTTAAGAAAGATATCCTTGAAATAATGCCTAAAGTAAAAGGATTGAGCATGGATGATAGTGAAGGTTTGAATCTATCAGAAAAGTCATTTGAAGATATATTTAAAGAATTTTATGAAAAGGAACGAAAAGTGGAACCTGATGAAGAGGTTGTAGATTTACTTTTATCAATTGTAAGCGAGGAGAGTGCTTTAGATGAAACCAATTAAGTTGAGAATTAAAGGCCTTAATAGTTTTGTTGAAGAACAAACTGTAGACTTTGAAAAGTTAACTGATAGAGGTCTTTTTGGTATATTTGGACCAACAGGAAGTGGAAAGTCCACTATTTTAGATGGTATAACTTTAGCTTTGTATGGAGATGTTGCGAGAAAGAGCTCTAATTATATTAATACAAATTGCGATAGGTTAAATGTTAGTTTTGAGTTTCAAATATCTGGTGCAGAAGTTAAAAGATATATTGCAGAAAGAGAATTTAAAAGAAATAAGGAAGGTAATGCAATCTCAGGAAAGTGCAAAATAATTGATATAACTAATGTGGAAGAACAACAAGTTTTAGCTGATAAGGTGGGAACTGTGAATGACACAGTTAAGGAAATAATAGGACTTAATTTAGATGATTTTACAAGAACTGTTGTTTTACCTCAAGGAAAATTTAGTGAATTTTTAAAACTTGAGGGTAAGGAAAGAAGAGAAATGCTTGAACGATTGTTCAATCTTCAAAAATATGGTGAAAATCTTTCTAAAAAATTAAATGGTCAAATTAGTAAAGAAAGAACTAATAATAATATATTAATTGGACAGCTTAGTGGATATGATGATGTAACTGTAGAGAAATTGAATGAAAAGAAAGAAGAACTTAAGAATTCTAAAGAAACATTAGAAAGATTAAAGGAGTCATTGGAAGACATAGAAAAGCAATATAAAGAATCAGATGAACTTTGGAAGCTTAGTCTTGAATTTGATGAATATAAAAATAAAGAAGAAATATTGAAAGAAAAAGAAGAAGAGATAGCTCAATTTTTAGAGAAAATTAAATTAGGAGAAGCAGGAGAAAAAGTTATACCATACATAAATGCTTATGAAAATACGGTTAATGAATTTAATAATAATAAGGAAGAATTAAAAGCATTAAATCTAACGATAAGCAAAATCATAGAAGAAAAAGAAAATATAGAAAAAACATGGATTAAGGCAAAAGAGGATAAGGAAAATAAACTTCCCCAATTGATATTGCATGAACAAAAAGTACAGGATGCTATAGAAGAAGAAAAATTATTATATAAAATACAAAATGATATAAATTTATTAAACATAGAAATTCAAAAGTTAGAACATAGGAATAAGGAAATTGAGATAAAACTTAAAAATATAGATGAAAGTATTGTTTCTAAAAATAATGAAATAAAAGAAGATGAAAAGACATATGAGAAATTAAGGCTTGATGAAAGTTTTAAGGAAAAAGTACAGCAAGGTATGATTGAGGAAGAAAAATACAATAACTTAAGCTTAATTATTAACAAAAATAAGGAAAAGAAAAATTCAATAGTAAAAGAGAATGACAAAAATATAATTGATGGAAAAAAACTAAAAGCTAAACTTGAAGAAAAGAGTGAAATCTTAAAGGCTGAAAGTGAAAAACTAAAGAATTTGATAGAAAGTTGTCCTGGAGAACAAAAAGATTTATTACAATTGCAAGAAGTATTAGTTATTAACAGAGATAAATGGAAAAATTATAATAAATTAAATAAAGAAATAACCTCCGCACATGTTGAAATTAAAGATTTAGAGAATAGAATATTAGCAAAAAAACAAGAGTTAATTATAATAAATGAACAACTTAAAAAATTAAAAGATGAGCAGAAAATAGTTTTAAGAGAAAATCTAGCACAAAAGCTTAGAGAAGAGCTTAATGAAGGCGAAGAATGTCCAGTTTGTGGATCGGTTCATCATTTTAAGGAAAATATAAAACCTATAGAAGTATCAAGTTTAAAATTAATAGAAGATGAGATAAATAATAAAGAATCTTTTATTAATAATATTAATCATGATATAGCTAAGTATGAAAATAGTTTTGATAATTTTAATAATAAAATAAGACTAAATAAAGAAGAAATCGATAAGCTTGGAAGTGAATTCAAGGAAAATTCAACAGAAGAATTAGAAAGTAGATTTGAAAAATTAAAGAATTCACTAGAAATATATACAAAAGAAAAAGAAGATTTAGAGAGAAAAATCAATAAAATTAATAATGAAATAATAGCAGAAAGCGGAGAAATAAATGCTCTTAGAAAAGTTGTAATGGCAAGTACTAAGCAAATAAGTGAAATTGAAAAAGACATTGATGATGATTTAAAGGAATTAGATTTAATACAAAATAAATTGGTGTTATTAAAAGATGAAATTAATGTTGATAATTTCAAGAAAAAAAATGATGAAATAAAAGAAAGTGAAAAACGTAGAGAAAGTATAGCTAATACGATAAAATGCAATAGAAAAAAATTAGAAGAACTAGATAAAATGAGAGTGAATTTTAACAATGAATTAACAGCTATAAAAGAACAATTGGCTAAAAATAATGCTAATCTTTATGGTTTTGAAAAGAATAAAGAAGAAAAAATTAAATTGATAAAAACAAAAGTTGGGGAAGAAAAAAACTTAAATCAATTATTGGCTGACCTTCAAAAAGAAATAAAATATATTAATGAAATTTTTGGCGATTGTGAAAATAATAAAACAAAAATAGAAAAAGAATTTGAATCATGTAATGAGACATTGATAAAAACAAACAGTAAATGTGATGAACTTAATAAGAGAGTAAATGAAAATCATGCACAGTTGGAAATAGCTATAGATTCAGAAGGTTTTAAAACATTAGGGGAAGTTAAAAATAATATAATTGATAAGGTAGAACTTGATAAATATAAAGAAAAAGTAGAATTGTATAAGGATAGTTTATCTAAAATAAAAGGTGCACTTGAAAGTTTATCAAAAAAAATAGATGGAAGAAAAATAACAAAAGAGCAATATGAGGAAATAATGGCTATAAGACTTCAAAAGAATGAGGAATATAAGCAGCACAATGAAATTAAAATTAAACTTGAAGAAGAGGTCAAGGGAATAAAAGCTAAAGTTGAAGAGTTAAAAGAACTTTTAGACAAAAAGAAAAGTTTAGACCATAAATTAGCGCTGTTAAATGATTTAGAAAAATTATTTAAGGGAAAGAAATTTGTTGAGTTTGTGGCATCACATCAATTAAAATATGTTTCGTTAGAAGCATCCAAGAGATTAAAAGAAATAACACATGGTAATTATGGATTGGAAGTAGATGAAAATGGAAAATTTATAATTAGAGATTATAAAAATGGTGGAGCTGCAAGAGATGCATCAACACTTTCTGGAGGGGAAACATTCTTAGCATCGTTATCTCTAGCATTATCATTATCAGCACAAATTCAGCTAAAAGGAACTGCACCATTGGAATTGTTCTTCTTAGACGAGGGTTTTGGAACGTTGGATGACGAGTTGCTAGATGTGGTTATGAGTTCGCTAGAAAAAATTCATAATGATAAATTAAAGGTTGGAATAATAAGTCATGTTGAAAGTATAAAAAATAGAATTCCAGTTAAGCTTTTAATTACGCCAGCGGAATGTGGAATTGGAGGAAGTAGAGTTAAAATTGAAAGAAGCTAGATAAATGGAAGAAAATAAATGATAAGAAGGATACAAACGTATATTAAAGAAATTCTGTTTAATAATTGGATTTGGATAAAAGTGGTATAATGGTTATATGAGGCATACTCAAAAATAACAAGTCACATTGTAGTTTGTTTTTAAGTCATACTTAATCGTATGTTTTCTCAACAAATTACTATTAGTTTGCTTTTGTCGTGAACAAAAATACATATCGTGCATTGACTTGTTATTTTATATGCTAAAAAACAAAATTCAATATATTAGAGGCGAGATAAATGTTTAAATGTAAAGCTAAGTTGATTTTAACGTTTAATAATTCTTTGAGTGGAATCAATTTTAGTACAACTGCTTGCATTAAAAATTATACAAGCAGTTCATCTATGTATTTTGCTCCTACGTGAACAAAGAATCCTAAAAAATGGACAAGTTAAAAATTAATAAATTAAGAGAATAATTTTTAGGAGGATGTTTACTATGGAAGCATTAAATTTAAGTAAAAGAATGAAAACAATTTGTCACGGAACTAGAAAAGAAAGAAGAAATGGAAAGATTCCAGGAATAATATACGGAAAAGAAATTGGAAATGAAATGTTTGAAGTAGATTCATTGGAACTACAAAAAGAACTTACAGCTACTGGGGAACATGGTGTAATAACTTTTAACATGGATGGAAAGAAAGGTACAGCTGTAATTAAAGAAGTACAAAAAAGTCCAGTTGAACATAAGATAATACATCTTGACTTAGAAGAAATTGCCGCAAATGCTAAAATGCATACTGATGTATCAATTAAAATTATTGGTAAGGGTCTTCTAGAAAGCAAGGGACTAGTATGGCAAACACAAAGAGATTTAGTTAAAGTATCATGTATAGCAAAGGATTTACCAAAGGATATAGAACTTGACATTTCAAATGGGGGTGCAGGAACTGTATATACATTTAAGGATTTAAATATGGGGAAGAATGTATCAATTGTTGATGATATTTCAACTGTCATTGGATCAATAAGTGAAGAAGAAAGAGTACAAGAAGAAGAAGAAGAGACTGAAGAATAGATATTGGGATTAATTTTTGAATAAGAAAAAATATATAAGTCATTGTTTTAATGTTACGTATTCACTAGCATTAAAACAATGACTTATTTTTTAATAACATGTTTCAATATTAGTTTTTATATGATTTATTTAAAATTACTGTTCTATATGTGAATAAAATTACCTTAAATGAGAAATAATTAAAAAATAATGACTTAATTATTAAAAACGATATTAAATAATAAGTGTGCATGCTTTTTTTATTTAATGCCATTTTTGAATATACATCAATCTAATATTTTGATGTAATTATATTTATTAATAATGTGTTAAAGATATAGATAGCATTTTGACTTCTTGTTTTATATCGGCGAAATTTAAGGAGGATAAATAAATGGAACAATTAACTTTAAATAAAAGAATAAATAATGCAGCTCATTCAGCTAGAAGAAAAAGAAGAGAAGGAAAGATTCCAGGTGTCGTTTATGGTAAGAAATTAGGAAGTTTGATGTTTGAAATAGGTGCGATGGAATTGGATAAAGAGCTTTCAATAACAGGTGAACATGGAGTTGTAAACTTTGACTTAAATGGGTATAATGGAACAGCTATAATAAAAGATATTCAAAAGGATCCAGTAACTCATAAAGTTATGCATATTGATTTAGAAGAAATCAATAGAAATGGAAATATTGAGGCAGAAGTGCCAATTAAATTTGAGGGTAAAGAATTCTTAAGCACAAAAGGCATAGTTTTACAAGCACAAAAGAATTCTGTAAAAGTATCATGCAAACCAGAAGATTTACCAAAGTCTATAGAGGTTGATGTTTCAAAAGCTAAAATAGGTAGTGTGTATAAGTTAAGTGATTTAGAAGTTGGAAGTGAAATATCAATTGTAGATGACTTAAAAACTGTGTTTGCTTCTGTATCTATCCAACAATTTGAACCAGGTGAAGATGAAGAAGAATCACAGTCTTAATAATAAATTAATACATTTAAATTTAAGGCATATTAAAAAATTATTTTAATATGCCTTAATTATAATAAATAAAAAATATAATATTAATTAATTTTATATTATAATGTCTAAAAGGCTGTTTTGTTAAGGCTATATTTAGTATAATTTAGTAGAATAAATGTGGATTTTAAATTTACTTAATATTTTAATCATTAATATTAAACAGTATTTTAACTAAATATTAAAAAGTTGAGATTAAAACCTAATTAGACTATTTTTTATTATCGGTAAATATTGTATAATAATAAATGAGAAAAAATGGGGAGGGAATAAAACATGAATTACAAAGAAAAATATAACACGTGGATTAACTCAGAGATTATTAATGAGGAAACAAAAAACGAGTTGAAAAATATCTGTGATGAAAAAGAAATTGAGGATAGATTTTATCAAGACTTGGATTTTGGTACTGGTGGATTAAGAGGAGTAATTGGAGCAGGTACTAATAGAATGAATATATATACTGTTGCAAAGGCTACACAAGGATTTGCAAATTATTTAAATAATAGATTCAAAGAACCTTCAGTTGCAATTGCATATGATTCAAGAAATATGTCTAAGGAATTTGCAAAATCTGCAGCTCTTAACTTATGTGCAAATAATATAAAAGTATATTTATATGAAAGTTTAAGACCAACACCAGTTTTATCATTTACTGTAAGAGAATTAAAATGTAGTGGTGGTATAGTAATTACTGCTTCACATAATCCAAAGATATATAATGGATATAAGGTATATGATGAATTTGGTGGACAAGTAACAGATGAAAAAGCTAAATTAATTATTGATTCTGTTAATGCAGTAGATGATTTTTCACAAATTAAAAATATAGATGAAGAAACTGCGGTACAAAAAGGATTATTAAACTATATTGGAGAAAATGTAGATAATGTTTATTATGAAAAAGTTAAAGGATTATCTATAAGAACAGATTTAGTTAAGGAAAAGGCAAGTGCATTAAATGTTATATATACTCCAATTCATGGTTCAGGAAATGTTCCAGTGAGAAGTGTACTTAAACAATTAGGATATAGTAATGTCAAAGTAGTTAAAGAACAAGAAGCTCCAGATGGTAACTTCCCAACAGCATCTTATCCTAATCCAGAAAATCCAGATGTATTTAAATTAGCACTTCATATGGCTAAAACTGAAAATCCAGATATAATTTTTGGTACAGATCCAGATTGTGATAGAATTGGTGTTGTAGTTAAAGATAGTACTGGGGAATATAAAGTTTTAACAGGAAACCAAACAGGTTTACTTTTAACTCATTATGTATTAAGTTCTTTAAAGGAAACTAACAAATTACCAAAGAATGGAGTTGTTATAAAAACAATTGTAACAACAGAAGGTGCTAGAAGTATAGCAGAAGATTTTGATATAGAACTTATAGATGTATTAACAGGATTTAAATATATAGGCGAGAAGATTAGACAATTTGAAGATTCAGGGAATAAAACTTATTTATTTGGATTCGAAGAAAGTTATGGATATCTTGCAGGAAACTTTGTAAGAGATAAGGATGCTGTAATTGCTTCAATGTTAGTGTGTGAAATGGCTCTTTATTATAAGCAACAAGGCAAGAGTCTTTATGATGCACTAATTGAATTATATGAGAAGTATGGATACTTTAAAGAAACTCTAGTGTCATTAGAACTAAAAGGTAAGGAAGGACAAGAAAAGATATCAGCTTGTATAGAAGCTTTAAGAAATAATCCAATTAGTAAGGTTGATAATATAGATATAATCAAAAGATTAGATTATAAGTTAAGTACTGAAGAAGATATTGTTAATAATGTTAAATCTACTATTGAATTACCTAAGTCTAATGTATTAAAGTATATATTAGAAAATGGTTCATATTTTGTAGTAAGACCATCAGGAACAGAACCAAAGATGAAGATTTATTTAGCTGTAAAGAGTGATAGCTTAGAAAATGCAGAAAAAGATATTACACGATTTAAAGAAAAAGTAATGGAAATAATTAATGATAAATTAAATTAATTTAATTTCTATATAAATTGCTATCATCTAAAAGATGATAGCAATTTCTTTACAATATGGGAATTTATTTATCCTTTGTTTTTTATATGATAAAATATATTAAAGATTGTTATTAATGAATACTTATGAAATTTATGCTCAACAATTACTATTATAAAGTGTATAATTGATAAGTATTGATAATGACAATTAGGAACATGAAATAAAATAATGAGTTAAGATGCAATGTATATTTTACATGAAATAATTGTGAGGATTTATCTCATAGTTAGCTATTGTGTGAGCATGGTGAAGAAGTATCATGTAAAATAGACTATTATATTGATTTGTTATTTTTAAAAATATGACTTAAACAAGAGGTGCATAATGAGTAATTATAAGACAATGTATAAAGATAAATTAAGTAAAATGCTATTTTTAGAAATGAATTTGGATGGGTTCAAAAGGAGTGTTAATATTCCAGAGTATGTAGAGTTTAAAAATAAGGATTTATATATGCCTATAAGTGCTGAATATGTAGCATCTAATGCAAATGATGAAATTAAGATACATAATTTACCTATATACTATTTTATAGAAGGAATGTTTATTGCTTTTGGGGCGGATAAAAATATTAGATATAATGATGATTATGGAATGATATTATCTTATATTCCAGAGTCCGAAGAATGTGTAAAAAGCCTAATTGCAGATAGAATAAAGCAAGATAGATTAGATGATGCATACATATTATTAAAAGGGCTTTATAGATATGCTGAAGAAGAAGAAATTTTAACAAAACTTTTATCTGTTGGTGAAGCAATAAGAGAAAAGGATTCAACGTTTAGTGAGTTATTACTAGAAGATATTGATGAATGTAAGAAGAAATTTAATAAATGTCCACATCCACATCTGTATAATGCTTTAATATTGAAAGATAAAGGCGATTATAAAGGTGCAGAAGTGGAAATAAATGAATATATAAATAAGGGAGGAAAAAGAAGTAAAGAAATTGACATAATAATAACGGATATTGATAATATAAGTGACTATGAAAAGGCTATTGAACTTGTAAAAGATAATCCACAAAAAGCAATTGAATTATTACTTCCATTGAGTGAACAATTTAATGAAAATCCTTTAATATATTATTATTTAGGAGTCTCATATAGAAAGTTAGAAAATTATAATAAAGCTATACATTATTTAAATAAGAGCATTTCTATTGAATCAGGCATACTTGAAGTTGTTAATGAACTAGGAATGAATTATGCTTGTCTTGGAGAATATGAAGAAGCAATAAAATATTTTAAGAAAGCATTTGAAGCATCTAAAGAAGTAGAAATCTGTACAAATATTATAATGTGTTACATTAATTTGGGAGATACAGAACAAGCTAAACTTAATTTAGAGATTGCTAAAAAGTTGGCTCCAGAGGATGAAATAGTAATAGAAATTGATCAAATGTTAAATAGAGCATCAAAATAATAATTACATATTAAAATTATTTGAATTTTAGGAGATAATATGTTTACCAAAATATTAGATTTTAAAGTCTTTAATGAAGATAAAGATAGTTTAATTAATTACATAGAAAAATTAAGTAAAGTAAATATAATATCTGGAAATCCAGAAGTATTATTTAATGGATTAAATAATCCCAAGCTTAAACAGAATTTTAATGATAAAAATTCAGTTATAATACCCGATGGAGTGGGAACAGTTTTAGCATCAAAATTATTAAATTCACCAGTTAAAGAAAAAATAGCTGGAATAGATGTAGTAAAAGAAATATTTATTAAAGCAAATCAAGAAGGAAAGTCCATTTATTTATTAGGTTCTAGAGAAGAAGTATTAACAAAATGTGTGAAAAATATTGAGACCGAGTTCCCCAATTTAAAGATTGTAGGATCTCATAATGGTTTTTTTGATTTAAATAATTGTGAGAATATAATTCAAGAAATAAAATTAAGTGAACCATGGGCTATTTTTGTAGCGATGGGATCGCCAAGGCAAGAAATATTTATTGAAAAGATTATGCCTATTGTAAATACTAAAGTATTTATGGGTGTAGGGGGAGTTTTTGATATATTTGCAGGAGAACTTAAGAGAGCCCCTAAATGGATGATATCTTTAGGATTAGAATGGTTATATAGAGTAATAAAAGAACCATTTAGAATAAAAAGATTAATTTCAATACCTAAATTTTTATTATTAGTATTGAAAAATAAAAATTAAAATAGTTATTTATATATCAAGATAGAATTAAAAAAGAAAAGATAAATAGTACTGTCTATTTTGTATTAAGTAGTATGAACGATTTTTGATAACAGTTTTATTTAATTATAATTCAGAAATTATGATTTGTAACTTGTGCAAAATAGGTAGTGTATTTCAGTCTGTTAATTTTATGAATGTCTATGAAAAGTCATAAAACAGCAAATAGGTGATTAGATGAAAAAAGGAAGCACTTTAGTAAAATCCACATTTATAATAATGATAGTATCCTTAATAAGCAGAGTTTTGGGATTTGTACGAGATATGCTTATTGCTAAGAATTTTGGAGCAGGAATGTATACAGATGCTTATAATATTGCTGTATCTGTGCCAGAGATATTATTCACATTAGTTGGACTTGCAATATCAACAGCATTTTTACCAACGCTAAGTAAAATTAAAGCTAAAAATGGTAACGAGGAAATGTATGGGTTTGCAAATAATGTAATAAACATACTTTTTGTTATATCATTTGTTTTTTTTATAGGAACAATTATTTTTTCAAGGCAAATAGTTAATATATTTGACTTTTCAGAAGAAACAAAGTTATTAGCTGTTAGATTATTAAATATTACACTTTTAAATCTTTTATTTTTATCAGTTAATGCATGTTTTACAGCATTATTACAAGTAAATGAAGATTTTGTAATTCCGTCAATTTTGGGGTTATTTTTTAATCTACCTATGATATTATATTTAGTATTATTTAAGAATTATGATATAGTTGGATTGACAATTGCAAATGTAATTGGAAATTTCTTTAGGGTAGCTGTTCAAGTACCATCATTGGTTAAGCATGGATATAAATATAAGTTTATAGCAAACTTTAGAGATGAAAGATTAAAAGTAATTGTTATTTTGATACTTCCAGTTATTGTTGGTGCAGGAGCAAATTCTTTAAATATGGTAGTTGATACGAAAATTGCATCAAGTTTACCTAATGGATCAGTTTCAGCACTAAATTATGCGCAAAAGTTAATAATTTTTATAAATACTATTATTGTAACTTCTGTAACTAGTGTAGTATATCCTGTTATGGCTAATATGCGAAGTAATTATGATGAGAGTGGCTTTATTAACATATTAAAAAAATCAATTTTATATTTAGCGATACTGCTTATTCCTATTACAGCTGCAATTATGATATTTAGTGAAGAGGTAGTAAGTGTTGTATATGCAAGAGGAGAATTTACTCAATATGCAGTACATATTACAACACTTTCTTTACTTGGATATGGACTTGGAATATTTTTTACAGGAATAAGAGATGTATTAAACTCTACATTATTCTCAATGGGAAAAACTAAGATAACAACAGTAAATGGAGTTATAGGAGTTATTATAAATGTAGTTTTAAGTATAACATTATCTAGATATATTGGCATAATTGGAATAGCGTTAGCTTCATCTATAGCAATGTTAGTAACGTCGATGCTTTTACTTCGAAGTATAATAAAACTTGAAAAAATTTTTAGAATAAAAGATATGATCAAAAAAATAAGTCTAGTAATATTAAATTCGCTAATTATGGGAGCTGTACTCTATATTTTAGGAGCTAACTTAAATGGCAAATTACAGCCAATGGTTATTCTTATAATAGGAGCTATAGTTGGGGGGATTATTTATTTCGTATTATGTTATATGTTTAAAGTAGAAGAAATCGTAGAAATAAAAAATGCAATAATGAAAAAGATAAGAAGATAGATTATTTAAGATAAGGCACATGATCTTGTTAGTTATTTGATAGTGCCTAAATAGAATCTTAAATATTGATATGGATAGGAGGATATATGAAAATATTATTTATTGCCTGTTATTCACCATTAATAAATAATTCAGCTGCTATTGAAACATTACAATATTTAAATAAGTTAAGTGAAATTAAGGGGAATGAAGTTCATCTTTTGACTGTTAACTTTCCTAAAAACTCAATATACTATGATGAAGCATTAAGTTGTATGATGAGCGAAAAAATAAGACTTCATCTTGTTGACGGGGGAGCAGTATTCAAGAGATTAATGCCTATAAAGCCAGTTGAGTCTAAAGGAAATAATGAAAATAAATCAATTAAGAATAAAAGTGGCATTTTAAGGAAGGTTTTAAGAAAAGTAAAGAATGGCTTAGTAATACCAGATATGTATTATGGATGGGCTAAAAAGGCAGCGGTTTACGGAAAAGAGTTAATTGAAAGAGAAAAGATAGATGTTATTTTTTCTATGCATGAGCCTCCTTCTTCGCATTTATGTGCTTATTACATAAAAAAACAATATAAACATATACCGTGGATTACTTATTGGAGTGATCCATGGCTTAAGGATTCAACAAGGCAAAAATCTTTTATTCTTAAAAAGGTTTTAGAAAAGAAAATGGAAAAAAACATAGTTAATTTAGCAGATAAATTTATATTTGTAACAGAAGCTAACAGAAATGAATATTTAAAAGATTATGAAGAACTTAGAGATGGAACTAAAAAAACATTTATTTTAAATCGTGGATTTGATTCTAAATTATATCAGAGATTAGTTTCTGAAGAAGCACCAAAGCTTATAAAAAAAGATAAGTTAAATATGATATATACAGGAGAAATTTTTTCGAAGCTCAGGGATATAAAGCCTTTTATAAAAGCACTTGAAGAAATAAAGAAAGAGGATAGGGAATCATATAATTTACTTAATGTTTTATTTTTTGGAAATATAGATGATATCGACGGTAAAAAGAGATTACAAAACCTTGAAATAGCGAAAGTTTCTCCAAGAATACCTTTTGACGAAGCACTTAAATATATGCTTAATGGAAATGCATTGTTACTGTTTGGGAATAAAAATTCTAAACAAATACCAGCTAAAATTTATGATTATTTTGGAGCGAAAGGTAGAATATTTGTAATTTATGGCGATAAAAATGATCCTATTAAAAAGGTTGTTCAAGATAGTAAAAAGTGTATTGTTACTGAAAATGATACTGGAGAAATAAAAGAAAAGATTTATGAGATGATATATATGCATAAAAATGAGAAACTAGAATGTGATCCGGATTTTAATTATGAATGGAATTCTGTAGTGGAGAGATTAAATAATATATTAGAAGGATGTGATTAAATGCATATAATGGTTATTCCATCTTGGTATTCCTCTCCAAGAAACAAGGTCCATGGAAGTTTTTTTAAGGAACAATTTAAAGCACTTGCAAATAGTAATGAAAAAATTACGGTTGCTTATAATGAAATTTGGCCGATTACTATGTTTGGAAAGATTGATGAAAAAAAAGGCATAAGCTTTAATATAGAAGATGATCTTAGGACTTATAGATATAAAGATTATAATTACTTTCCTAAAAGCCCTCTTATGTTTAAAAGTTTTAATAAAAGAATGGATAAACTTTATCAAGAAATTATTAAAAATGAGGGGAAAGTTGATGTCATACATGCTCATTCTGCTTTTTGGGGTGGAATAGCAGCTACATATATAAGTAAAAAATATAATATTCCATTGGTATTAACAGAGCATTCTTCATTGAAATATGCAAAGTATGTAAAAGAGAGCTATAAGAAATATATTTATAATGCGTATGAAAATGCAAATTGTTTAATTGCTGTTGGAAGTGGATTAAAAAGGGAAATGCAGAAATATGTAGATCGAGATATTAAAGTTATTCATAATATGGTAGATTTAAAGCTATTTTATCTTGATGAATGCGATGAGAATAATGAATTAAAAATTAATTCAGAAAGATATTTGGATGAATTTAATAATAAGCCAAGCAAATTAAAAACAGATATTCTAGATATTGATAAAGACAAAAAAGTATCTCAGAAAAAAGAAAATGAATTTAAGTTTTTTTCATGTGCTTTTCTTGAAGAAGGTAAAGGTATGGAAGATTTAATTAAAGCATTTGCAGAAAGTTTTAGAGATGAAAATGTAACTTTAAAAATAGGTGGAGATGGTTCTCTTAAGACATTATTAGAGAAACTAATTAAAACGCTAAACATGGAAAAACAAATAAAACTTTTGGGTGCATTATCAAGGAAAAGAGTTTCAGAAGAAATGAGGAAATGTGATGCATTTGTACTGCCATCTGAACATGAAACTTTTGGAGTTGTTTATATTGAAGCTTTAGCATGTGGTAAACCTGTTATTGGAGCAAATAATGGTGGAGCAGAAGATATAATAAAAGATTATAATGGTATAATAGCTAAAAAGAGTGATATATCTGATCTTAGTAATGCATTAAGAAAAATCAAAGATAATTATAAAACTTATGATAAATACAAAATAAGAGAGAAAACAATTCTTAGCTATTCAGAGAAAGTATTAGTTGAAAAGCTAAAAGGAGTGTATAAAGAAGTATATGAAAGAAATAATTGAGAATATTTATAAGTTTATAGATAATAAATTTTATTTTAAGCTGTTATATTTATTTGTTAGCTTAATTTTTGTAACTATATTAAAAGATGTGCCAGGTTTAATAAATTTAAAAGACTTAGCACTTGCGTGGGGAATAATTTTAATTTTATTAATGATAATCCAAGATTATAAAAAAAGAAAAATTTATAAGTTTGATATTCCGTTAGCTCTTTTTATGGGAATCACTTTGATATTTACTATTTTTGTTTATAAAAATAGTGATGATATTAAAATGTGGATATTTAATTTAATTTTATTTATGGGTATATTCACAATAGATGTTTTTAGAAATAAAAAAGCACTGATCAAAGAAATGAATATAATAACGCATTTTTATGTAATATTTATGTTTTTTGCATCTATAGCGTCTCTAGTTCTTAGATTTTCAGGAGAAGCTATACAAATTGGTCAAATTGCATTTGGTGGTACGAAGGGGATATTTGAAAATGAAAATGCTCTTTCTATAGCATCATCGATAGCTATTGTAATGTGTATATATCTTTATAATGTGAGCAATAGCCATAAAATAAAGATTTTTTGGATGCTTAATATAATACTTCAAGTAGTAACTATGATTGGGTCGCATGGAAGAAGTGCATATTTATTAGTAGTAGCTGTATTATATACTTTTATCTTTGTATATAATAAGAATAAATATTTACGACGTATTTTAACAACAGTACCATTTATATTAGCAATATTAATTGGATTAGCATGTTATAATAACAGTAATGAAAGAGTTAGGGATTTCACAAGTGGAAGAACTAGTCTTTGGACTTCTGCATCTATAGTAATAAAAGAACATCCTTTGACTGGGGTTGGAAAAGGACAATTTTTAGAATCAGTTAGAAATGCACGTGAGACTGATGATTTACCAGGATTAGAAGCAGGGGGACTGCATGATATATACATACAAACTGCAACATTAAATGGTGGTGTTTCGTTATTATTGCTTCTTTCATTTTTTGGAATGATTTTAACTTTTATAATGAAACGCTTAGATAATTTAATAAGAAAAGAAAAATTGCAGATGTCAACATTAACAGCAATGGTCATAGGTATTCTAGCAGTAAATTTGTTTGAAAGTACATTGATATATGTGGTTAGCTTTATTTCAATGATATTCTGGATATACTTAGGGTATTTAATATCTATCCTAGATAATAAAAATATTGAATAATAAAAAGAATTAAGTGAAAAATAATTATGTTGTTAGTATGATTAGTTTAAAAATATGCCTTAAAGTTAAGGCGTAGAAAAAATATAGATATATAGATAGGGGCAATATATATGAAGTTTTGTGATGAAAGTATTAAGGTTTTTTTAGATGAATTAGGATCAGATTTATCAGCACCAGGTGGTGGGAGTGTGGCAGGACTTGTTTCGGCATTATCTGCATCATTAAATTCTATGGTATATTCATTAACAGTAGGTAAAAAGAGTTATTTATCATTAAGTGATAGTGAACAAAAAATGATAGATAAATTTCAAAAAGAATCTAAGGAATTCACTTTAAGAAGTTTAGATCTTATGGAAGAGGATAGAAATAACTTCCTAAAATTAATGGATTCTTATAAATTTCCAAAGGATAGTGAAGAAGAAAAGGAAAAAAGAAAATCTGCTATAAAAGAAAATACAATTAAATCTATGGAAGCGCCTTTAGCTTTATTGAGAGAAAGTTTAGGATTTTATGAAAATTTAAAGATAATGGCTAAGTATGGAAATAAGATGCTGTTGTCAGATTTAGGGATTTCAGCAATTTTACTTCATGCATCTATAGAAAGTTCTATAATAAATGTTAAAGTAAATTTAAATGCATTAAGAAGCGAAGAATTTTTTGAGAAAATTGATAATGAATTGAATGAAATAATGGAAAAATCAATTAAGGAAAAAAGTGCTATTAGTGAAGTTGTAGATTCAGTTATTTATAAATAGTAATAAAATAATAGTTTATATTACTTAAGGATTATCCTAAAAAATAACAAATCAATTTGCATAAAGAAGATATTTGATTGTAAAAGTGTAAGCAGTCAAATATCTTCTTTGTTTATATGCTATTGAATAGGTTCTCCCTTAAAGTTTTCATATTCAGGTTTGTTTTTAGGATTTCCTCCTACATTGTTTTGTTTATCATGAAGCTTTTGTCTTCTAACTCCTTTTTGCATTGGATTATCTGCACCATCTTTATGTACTACCATATTAAAACATCCTTTCTTTAAATAGTTTGTATTTATATGAAATTTTATTAATATATAGTTATTGTATGTTCTTAAAAATAAACATTAAGCTAAAATTTGATGTATTAGTAGCTATTCTGTAGGTAAGTCATTTAAAGATTTAAATTCATAACCTTCAGCTTGAAAGTTCTTAAGTACAGTTTTGAGTATTTTGGCATTTGTATCTGAAACAGCATGTAGAAGCATTATGCATCCAGGATGACCACCCTTACTTATTTTTTCTATAGCTGGCCCTTCAGAAGGTTGATTATTTACTAACCAGTCTTTATAAGCAAAACTCCAAAATATAGTTTTATATCCTAAATCTTTTGTCATTTGTAAAGATTGCTTTGAATATTTACCCATTGGAGGTCTAAAAAACTTTGGCATATCTTGACCTATAAGTTCTTTATAAGCATTTTCAACACCGGTAAATTCTTCTTTAAATTTCTCTTTGTCATGTATTGAAGCCATTGATGGATGATGTACTGTGTGATTACCAACAATGTGACCTTCAGCGACCATTCTTTTTACAAGTTCTGGCTCTTTGTCGATATAAGGTTTGACGACGAAAAATGCAGCTGGAATATTAAGTTCTTTTAATGAGTCTAAAATTTTACCAGTATTACCATTTTCGTAGCCTTCATCAAAGGTTAGGTAAATAACTTTTTTTGATGTATCACCTAAATAATAAGCAGAATTTTCTTTTAAAAATCCAATAGATTCCTTAGGTCCTTCAGCAATTTGATCTTTACCTTTTCCAACATAATACCAATTTAATTCGCCTTCATCACTAAAGAAAGAAAAGATATCACGTATATTATCAATGTCTGTAATATCTCCAAAATCACCGTCTTCTTGAAAGCATTCATTAATACTATTTTCTTCATCATCTGTTGCATAAGTACAATGAGGTAGAGAACCTAAAGCAAGACTCATTGCAAGTGAAGAAGCAATAGTAAATTTTAAGTATTTCCTCATATATTCACCTCAAATCTTATAAACTAAGTTGTCAAAGATAGTATTTGTAATTTATTTATTAATAATCATGGTAAATTTTATAGGTTAAATCCTGCTATAAAAACATAATTTTATAACATAAGTTGAAATAAAAAACGTTCTAGAGTATAATTTTTAAAGGTGTATAAAAGAAATGCTAAAAGTTAGAGATTAGAAAGGAATGTACATAGATGAAATTAGGTATGGTAGGTTTACCAAATGTAGGTAAAAGCACATTGTTTAATGCAATAACAAAGGCTGGAGCGGAATCAGCTAATTATCCATTCTGTACAATAGAACCTAATGTGGGTGTTGTAAGTGTACCAGATAAGAGATTAGATGTTTTAGAAAAAATGTACAATACAAAGAAAAAAGTATATACTGCAATAGAGTTTTATGATATAGCAGGATTAGTTAAAGGTGCTTCAAAAGGTGAAGGTTTAGGAAATAAATTTTTATCTCACATTAGAGAGGTAGCAGCAATAGTTCATGTTGTAAGATGTTTTGATGATGGAAATGTTGTTCACGTTGAAGGTTCTGTTGATCCTATTAGAGATATAGAAACAATAAACTTAGAATTAATATTCTCAGATTTAGAAGTTTTAGAAAGAAGAATGGAAAAGACAGTTAAGCTTGCAAGATCAGGTGATAAAACTGCTAAGACTGAATATGCAATAATGGAAAGAGTCAAAGAACAATTAGAAGCAAATAAGCCAGCTAGAACATTAGAAGTTACTGAAGAAGAAGCAGCATTTGTAAAAAGTTTATTCTTAATAACTTCAAAGCCAGTTTTATATGCTTGCAATATTTCTGAAGATAACGTTATGGAAGGTAACTTTGATAATGATTATGTTAAGAAAGTTAAAGAATATGCAGCAGAAGAAAAATCAGAAGTTATGGTTGTAAGTGCTAAAATAGAAGAAGAATTATCAGGTCTTGAAGATGATGAAAAAGCTGAAATGTTAAAAGAATATGGTTTGGATGAATCAGGATTAGATCAATTAGTTGAGACTAGTTATAAATTACTAGGACTTATGAGTTTCTTAACAGCAGGAGTTCAAGAAGTTAGAGCTTGGACAATAAAAAGAGGAACTAAGGCACCTGCGGCTGCAGGAAAGATCCATACTGATATTGAAAGAGGATTTATTAGAGCAGAAGTCGTTGGATATAATGATTTAGTTGAATGTGGTTCAGAAGCAGCAGCTAAAGAAAAGGGAAAATTCAGACTTGAAGGTAAAGAGTATGTAATGGAAGATGGAGATGTAGTTAACTTTAGATTCAATGTTTAATAAAAACATAGTTAAATAGGTTGACTAAATTAATTCTATAAACTAAAAAAGAGATTATCATTTTAAATTTATATAATTGTAAGTGATAATCTCTTTTTATGTGTCTAAATTGAATGTAAATGTTACAAAAACATGAAGAGTGGATGAAAAGTGGATTTTTGTATAGAATTTTGTTAGAATAAAAAATATGTACAAGTTAATTTTAGAAGATAGTAAGGTGCTGATCATTCATGGAAAATTCAGATAAAGAACATAAGAACATTTTTAAATCTTCAAAGTATTTAGTTCCGGCTATAACAATGTTCCTTTGTTTAAGTATAGCTACAGGAATTGTTGCAGTAACAAAGTCTTTAATGGGGACTAAAAAAGAAGATGTATCAATTGCTACAAATGTAGCAGAAGAATCATTTTATAATAAGAAATATGATGCTTCAATTAAAGAATATGAAGAGTTGCAAAAGGAAGATCAATGGCCAATATGGAATGTTAAAATAGCGGAAATTTATTCTACTGAAGGTGAATTTGTAAAATCAAATGAAATCTTACAAAAGAGTTATGAAACACGAAATAAAATTGTAGATACAAAAGACAAAGGAAAAGAAACGATTGAGGATAAAGATAAAGAATTAATAAATGATATAGTTCTTACATATCTTATGAATGGCGAAAATAAAAAATCCATAGAATATGGAGAAATGTTTTTGAAAGATTATCCTAATGATAAAAATCTATTAAAAACAATGTTTACAGTATACATAATAAATGGGCAAAAAGACAAAGCAAAAGAAGTTTTGGGGAATTATCAAGTAGATCAAGATGATGCAGCTGATTTAGCTGTTTTAGCTAGAATGAATATGTTGATTGATAACTTTGATAAGGGACTAGCTTTGTTAAAAGATGCATGGTACAAAGATAAAAATGAAATAAAAATACTAGATGTTATTACACAAATTTCTCAAAATAGTAAATGGGATATTTTAAACAAAATTTCAACTTTGCAAAAGAAAAATCCTAATGAACTTGCATACAAGATATGGATGGCAGAAATTTATGCATTAAACAAGGAAACATCTAAGGATGCCAATAAACTAATTAGTGAATTAGAAAATAAAGATGCTGGTTATATAAGTTTAAATCTTATTAAGGTTAATGTTTATAAAAATACAGGTGAAATGGAAAAAGCAGAAGAAGTTTTAAATAACATAGCAAGCAATAATCCAGATTCATTTATAGGATACTACGCTGCTGCTTATGAGAATTTGGCTGAAGGAAAGTACAAAGATGCTTTCATAAATGCACAAAGAAGTGTAATATGTAATAGGAATTATATAGAAAATTATACATCACTAATACCTGAAATAATGATAAAGCAAAACAAAGCTAATGCGATAGAACCATATTTTATGACTGCTTTGTATAAGGAACCTTTCAATAATAGTATTATAATTAAGATTGCAGAGTACTACAAAAATACCGTTAAGGACAGCACTAAAGCTTTATATTATTACAATTTGGCTTCAAAGATAAATCCAAGTGATGCTGATATATATTACAATATGGCATTGATAAAAATTAATAATCAAAGAGTTGATGAAGCTATGGAATTATTAAAAAAGAGCATTTCATTAAATGGAAAAGTTGCAAAATATCATCGAGCTTTAGGAAGTCTATATTTAAATAAGGGAAAAAATGATGATGCTATTAAGGAAATAAGAAGTGCATATGATATAAATAAAAATGATGTTTTGACATTGAATAATGCGGCATGTTATTACATAATTGTTGAAGGTGATTTAGATAGAGGAAAAGTTAATTTGAAGGCCTCATATGAAGGGATTAATGATAAAATAAGTGAAGATGATAAAACAAAAATAACTGAGAATTATAATAGAGTTAAAGCATTATCAGGTGAATATAATAAAAAGAGCACATCTAAGTTAACATTGTCAGATCTTAAATTATTTTATTAATATATATGTTGCTAAAAAATAATTTACACGAAAATAAGTAATAGTAACTTAACTTTTCTAAAAAATTTAAATAGCAATATGTATATTAAAACATAGTATGAGAGATTAAGATTTCTCAGAAGTTTAAATTGAATTTCTGAGGTATGTCTTTAATAATGGTTATTTTAATATTAAAATGATGAAAAATATCCATGGCAATTTTAGGTGGTTGTTTATTTTGATGTGCTTTACTATAAATTGCTTAAAATAATATAAATCTAAATAATGATGGTGAGGGGAAAAAGATGTATCCAATTAAATTTAAAAATCTATATTATGAAAGAATTTGGGGAGGAAAAGATTTAGAGAAATTTAGAGATAATGTTCCTAGTGGTATAATAGGAGAAAGTTGGGATATTGCATGCCACAAAAATGGTACTGGTACAGTTATAAATGGACAATTAAGAGGAAAGTCTTTTGATGAAATAATAAAAAAATATGGAGAGAGACTTTTAGGTAAAGAGATAAGCTCTCAGGAGTTTCCACTTTTAATAAAATTAATAACTGCTCAAGACAAGTTATCAGTTCAAGTTCATCCTGATGATGAGTATGCCAATAGGGTTGAAAAAGATTCGGGAAAGACAGAAGCATGGTATGTAGTTGATGCTCAAGAAGGGGCTTCACTAATAGTTGGGACTAAAGACTGCGATAAGGAAAAATTTAAAAAAGCAATTAATGAAGGAAAGTTGGATAAATACTTAAACAAGATTCCTGTAAAAAAAGGAGATTTTTTTTATGTCCAAAGTGGATTAGTTCATGCAATATGTGAAGGTGTTTTAATTGCTGAAATTCAACAAAGTAGTGATACTACATATAGAGTATATGACTACAACAGAGGAAGAGAAATACATGTAGATAAGGCATTAGAGGTTATCGATTTTAATCTTAAAGGAGAAAATTCACAAGGAATTGTTATTAAGAAGAATGGATATGACAAAACATATCTTTGCTTAAGTAAGTATTTTACTATACAAAAGTATGAAGTTACTGATTCTGTTAAAGAAGACAGTGATGAAAAAAGATTTTATTTATTCACTTGTGTTGAAGGTAATGGAACAATAAAATATCATGGAGGAGAAGAAAAAATACTTATGGGAGATAGTATTTTAATTCCTGCAACTCTTGGAGAATATGAATTAGTTGGAAACTTTACATTATTAAAGAGTTATGTCCCAGACTTAGAAGAGGAAGAAAAGAAAATTTTAGATGTAGTGAAAAGATAGTATATAATTTTTAAGGCACATGAAAATAAATAATAGACCAAATCATGTAAAGTGTATTTTGAGACAGACAAGTAAGCAATTTATGATCATAGCGGATATATTAGCTTAAATTGTTGATGCGGTATGGTGAAAAATATATTAGCATACTAATCTATTATCTTTTGGATTGTGTCTAAATATGAGCTATGTTTACAATATATAGATATGTTATTATAATTAATAGGAAACATAATGGAAAGAGAGTGATAATTAGTGGGATTAGATATTTTATTTATATTAAAAGCTATTATTATAGCTATAGTGGAAGGGTTAACGGAGTTTATTCCGGTATCTTCTACGGGGCATATGATACTTGTATCAAATGTTATAAATTTCAAAGGTGAATTTGTAGACATGTTTGAGGTGGTAATTCAATTAGGTGCAATATTAGCAGTAGTAGTTTTATATTGGAAGAAGATAAAAGATAGTGTAATTGAATTCTTCATTTACATATTTACAGGTGGGAAAAAAGGAAAAACAGGTTTTAATTTTGGTATAAATGTTTTAATAGGAAGTATCCCAGCGGGAATAGTAGGAATGCTATTTTATAAGAAAATAAAGAGTCTATTTAAGCCGGAAGATGTAATTGTTGCATTTATAGTTGGTGGTATTTTATTAATAATAATAGAAAATATATTTAGAAAGAATAAGAAGCATGCTACAAAAAGTATAGATGACATAACGCCTATGCAATCAATAAAAGTAGGATTATTTCAAGTGCTTTCAATGTGGCCTGGAATGTCAAGAAGTGCATCAACTATAATGGGAGGTTGGGTTTCTGGACTTTCAACTCCAATAGCTGCTGAATTTTCATTTTTTTTAGCAATTCCAGCTATGGTTGGATCAAGTGCAAAAGATCTTTCTGAATTTGATTTTTCTAGTATGAATATGACTTTATGGATTGCATTGATTATTGGATTTATTGTTGCATTTATAGTTTCTATAGTTGTTATGGATAAGTTTGTAGCTTATTTAAAGAAGAAGCCTATGAGAGTTTTTGCTGTATATAGAGTTGGAGCAGGAATAGTGTTGGCTATACTTACATTTTTCGGATTTGTTAAATTGTAATATATATAATTTATGAACATAAGTTTTAGAATATTAAATTATATTCTTATTATAGTAGAACTGTTAAGTAGAGATATTGATAAGTTGTAAAACAAAATGTTAGAATGTTGATTTATATTTGCTAATATTATTAAGTAATTATAAAAAATAGAACTAAGATAGAAAATAGTCTTAGTTCTATTTTTTTTATAATTTTAATATATTTGAATAAGTTTAAATCTTAAATATATAATTATATATATTAGGTTATCAGGTTTATTAAATAAGACATTCAAAAGAAAATTTATATTTCTATATGTACAAAAAGTCTTATTTATATGCATCATAATATAAATAAATTTCATAAATAAAAAATAAATTTAAAGATACACTTTAAAAAAGATACTTTAATAATAACATTAAAAATATTGTTAATTTAAATTATGTAAGAAAGATTACATTATTTCTTAAAAAATGAATAATTGTAAATTGATTCTTTTCAGAAATTAGAGTTTGTGGTATTATTAAGTAAATGAAAGTAATCGTATACTAGTGTATTTGTACTCTTTTTTATACAACAAAAGATTGAAAAAATTTTTTAACAAATGGTCAGAAAATAATGAAAATTTATTTGTAGTAAGATTTGTGAAAAAAATTATGGTATAGGAGGAGTTAAAATGGCTGACGATATAAAAAAAATAGCATTACTTACTGGAGGGGGGGATTGTCCAGGATTAAATGCTGTTATAAGGGCTGTAACAAAATCAGCAATATTAAATTATGGGTATGAAGTTATTGGATATAAATTTGGTTATAAGGGATTATATAATAATGATTTTGTTCCTTTGAATTTATCGTCTGTATCAGGCCTCATATCAAGAGGCGGAACAATTCTTTATAGTTCGAATAAAGATAATTTGTTTGATTATCAAGTTGAGGAAAATGGAAAGATAATAAAAAAAGATGTATCAGATGTAGCAATTGAAAATCTAAAAAAAGAGAACGTCGATGTTTTAGTTGTAATAGGAGGAGATGGAACACTAACATCAGCTAGAGATTTTTCAAGAAAAGGAGTTAAGGTTATAGGTGTTCCGAAAACCATAGATAATGATTTAGGTTCTACAGATATAACATTTGGATTCAATACGGCAATAGATATAGCAACGGAAGCCTTGGATAGATTACACACAACTGCAGAATCACATCATAGGATTATGATTCTTGAGGTTATGGGAAGAAATGCCGGATTTATAGCACTAGAATCAGGAATAGCTGGCTCAGCAGATGTTATTTTATTACCTGAAATCCCATATGATATTAATAAAATCATAGAAAAGATAGAGGAAAGAAAAAAGGAAGGAAAGCTGTTTACAATAATAGTTGTAGCGGAAGGTGCAAAATCGAAAAATGGAGACGTTATGGTTGCTAAAATTGTAGCTGATAGTCCTGATCCAATAAGACTTGGCGGCATAGGAAATAAACTGGCAGAAGATTTAGAGAAAATGGTTAATGGAAGAGAAGTTAGGTGTACAGTGCTTGGGCATCTTCAAAGAGGTGGAATTACATGTACATTTGATAGAATATTATCAACAAGATATGGTGTTGCAGCTGTAGAACTTATTAATAATAGGAATTTTGGAAGCATGATTTGCTTGAAAGGTAATAAAATTACTTATGATAGTTTAGAAAATGTAATTGGAAATAATAAAAAAGTAGATCCAAATGGTGAATTAGTAACTATAGCAAAAAAAATAGGGATATCATTTGCTGATTAATAAAATAAAGTATTAATTTTAATTTTATAATTAGCACTAATAATATATTTAGGCATAGGAAAAAATAAAGGGTCAAGCTAGTTGGAATTATGACTTTCTATTTTTAAATATGCCTTAAGATGCAGTAACAGTATTTTAGAAAGTGGTGGGGATTATGAAGGAAATTAAACAGTATTTAGAATCTAGAATAGGAACATATTCATTATTTTTTGAAGATTTGCAAGGCAATTATAGTTATGGATATAATGAAAATGTGCAAATGACAGGTGCAGGCTGTATTAAACTTCCAATAGCAGTATCTGTAATAAAATATGTGGAAGATGGGAAAGCTTCATTTTTAGATAAAATTAAAATTGAAGATAATGATAAAGTTTATGGAACAGGAATACTTCATGAATTTAATAATAGAGAGTATACTTTATTTGAATTATTAGTCGCAATGCTTATACAAAGTGATAACACAGCAGCTAATAAGTTTATAAGCATAGTTGGAAAAGATAGAATTAATCAAGATATAGCAGCTCAAGGATTAAAAAATACTAAATTAAATAGAAAGACATCTGATGAAAGTGAAGAAGATAATAGAACTGAGAATATAACAACTGCATTGGATTTATCAAAGATATGGAAACATTTATATAATGCGAGTTTTTTGAATAGAGAAAATAGTACAATGCTTATTGACATATTACAAAGGCAGCAAATGAAAAATAAATTAGCACTTTATATACCAGATGATATGAAATATGAAATATCGAGTAAAACTGGAGATAAATCTAATGTTGAAAATGATACTGCATTAATTCGTACTAAAAAGGGAGCATATACATTTACTGTTCTTTCAATGGGTGTTCCCAATAGTGTTTATGGAACAGTAACACTTGCTAAGTGCGGAAAAATGATGTGGGATGATATAATTAATAATTTCTAAATAACTATATGTTAATGATTAGCAAATGAGATCTGTTAGCAAACGTATTTGTTATTTAACATATGTACATAATAAGTAACACATAATGTTTTATGGGTTACTTATTATTTTTATTGACACAGACTTAATAAAATGTTATCCTTACAAAAAGAAAAGCCTTTAATTTGGTCCAGAGAGATCGATAAGGAAGTTATGTAATAAAACACATTTAGGATTATTATGCCTTCCTTTATATAAGGAAGGCTTTTTTATAAGGTATATTAAAAAAATAACTAATCAATACATTTGATTTAGTTCATATGCCTAAAATAATTTTTACCTTTAAATTAACACGGAGAGGTTAAGAAGGAGTGAAGATAAATGTCAAAAAATATTAAACACTTGATAGAACCAATGGATTTCACAGTAGGAGAATTGGGTGAAATCTTTAAGTTAGCACATCAGATTATTTCATGTCCAAAAGAATTTGCACACATATGTGATGGCAAAATTTTAGCAACTTTATTTTACGAACCAAGCACAAGAACTAGATTAAGTTTTGAAGCAGCAATGATGAGACTTGGAGGTAAAATTTTAGGTTTTTCAGAACCAGGATCCAGTTCAGTATCTAAAGGAGAAACATTGGATGATACTATAAGGATCGTATCTATATATTCAGATATTATAGCTATGAGACATCCAAAAGAAGGAGCCGCCAAAGTAGCAAGTCTTTATTCAAATGTTCCAATAATCAATGCAGGAGATGGTGGACATCAACATCCAACTCAAACATTAGCGGATTTATTAACAATTGAAAGTTTAAAAAATGGATTAAGTGGTCACACAATAGGAATATGTGGGGACTTAAAGTTTGGAAGAACTGTACATTCATTAATTAAAGCAATGTCAAGATACAAAGATAATAAATTTGTACTAATTTCACCTAAAGAATTATCAATTCCTCAATACATAAGAGAAGAAGTTTTAGAAAAAAATAATATTGAATATGTAGAAGTAGAAAGATTAGATGATGTAATTGGAAATCTTGATATATTATATATGACGAGAATTCAAAAAGAAAGATTCTTTAATGAAGAAGAATATCTAAGACTTAGAGATAGTTACATACTAGATAATCAAAAAATGAAGATGGCTAAAGAAGATATGATAGTAATGCATCCATTACCAAGGATAAATGAAATTGCTAAAGAAGTAGATGGTGATTTGAGAGCTGCATATTTCAAGCAGGCTGAATATGGCATGTACGTAAGAATGGCATTAATTATTAAACTATTGGGGGTAATGTAGATGTTAGAGATAACAAGTATTAAAAATGGGATAGTAATTGATCATATTGAAGCCGGAAAAGGAATTAAAATATTTAATTATTTGAAATTAGATAAGCAAGGTTATAGTGTGGCATTAATAATAAATGCGGATAGTAAGAAGCTTGGAAAGAAAGATATAATTAAAATAGAAAATTGCGGAGATATAGATTACACAGTACTAGGATTACTTTCTCCTACAATAACTATAGACGAAGTGAAGGATGAGAATATAGTTAAAAAGGTTAGTCCTACATTACCATCTAGAGTACAAAACATTATAAAGTGTAAGAATCCAAGATGCATAACAAGTGTAGAGACTTATGTGCCACATTCATTTGTTTTAGTAGATAAAGAAACTGGAAGGTATAGATGTGAATATTGCGACGAAATAACAAAACTTTAAACATATTCAAAATGAGTATTAAAGCAAGGAGTGTTAAAAATGGATCTTTTGATTAAAAATGCAAGGATTATAGATGCAACTCAAGATTTTACTGGATATATATATATTAAAAAAGGTTTGATAGAAGAAATATCCAAGGAAATTAAGAAAGATAATGTCGAGGTCTTAGATTGTAAAGGAAAAACTTTAATGCCTGCATTTATTGATACTCATGCACATTTTAGAGATCCAGGTCTTACATGGAAAGAGGATATAGAAAGTGGTTCTAAGGCTGCATTAAGAGGCGGATATACTGGGGTCTGCTTAATGGCAAATACTAAACCTATATGCTCTTCTAAAGAGACATTAGATTATGTAAGAAATAGATCAAAAGAACTTAATTTGATAGATATACATCAATGTTTATCAGTTACAAAGAATTTTGATGGAGTTACTTTAAGTCATTTACAAGAATTACAGAATGATAAAGAAATAAAAGCTATTTCGGATGATGGTGTTGGAGTTTCTAATTCTAATATAATGCTTGAAGCTATGAAAATTGCAAAGGAAAATAATTGGGTAATAATGTCTCATGCTGAAAGTCCAGAGTTTTCAAAGGTAGATATGAGAATAGCTGAGAATATGATGACTTTGAGAGATGTTGAGTTAGCTAAACTGAGTGGCGCTAGACTTCATATGTGCCATGTAAGTACTAAAGAAAGTATTAAGCATATTATTGATGGAAAAATGAGCGGAGCAAATGTAACTTTAGAAGTTACACCGCATCATATTGCGCTTACAAGAGATATAAATGATTATAGAGTTAATCCACCAATTAGAGAAAAAGAAGATGTTGAATCTATTATAGAAGCTATAAAATTAGGAATGGTTGATACTATAGGAACAGATCATGCGCCTCATACTGAAGAAGAAAAGAAAAAGGGTTCTCCAGGAATGGTCGGATTAGAAACAGCATTTCCAATTTGTTATACAAAATTAGTTAAAGAAAATAATATCTCATTAAATAAACTAAGTGAATTAATGTCTTATAATCCAGCTCAACTTTTAGGAATGAATAAAGGAAAAGTTAGCATTGGTGTAGATGGAGATTTAGTTATAGTAGATTTAGATAAAAAAATAAAAATAAATAAAGAAGAATTCGCGTCAAAGGGCAAAAATACACCTTTTGAAGGAATGGAATTCTTTGGTGAGGTAGTAGCTACAATAAAAGGTGGTTCAATCAAATATAAAAAATAATATAAGTGTAAAAATATAAACTTTTATACAAATAGATTTGAAAAAATTAGGAGGACTTTAAAATGACAAGTTACATAATTGATAAATTATATGATAGAGTTGAAAAAAGAGGTGTTGTTTGTGTAGGACTAGATACCGCCTTAGATTATGTGCCAGAGCACATTAAAAACGGCAGAACACCAGGTGAAGCGATATTTGAATTTAACAAACAAATTATAGATTCAACTTATGATGTAGCAGCATGTTTTAAAGTTCAAATTGCATATTATGAAGCGTTAGGAATTGAAGGGTTAGTTGCATATAAAAATACACTAGACTACTTAAGAGAAAAGGATGAAATAATAATAGCAGATATCAAAAGAGGAGATATAGCGGCTACTGCAAAGATGTATGCAAAAGCTCATTTTGAGGGAGATTTTGAAGCGGATTTTATAACATTAAGCCCATACATGGGAATGGATAGTATAGAGCCTTACTTACCTTATTTGGAAAAAGGAAATAAAGGTGTTTTCAGCTTAGTAAGAACATCTAATCCTGGAGCAGAGGATATTGAATATTTAGATACAACTGAAAATAAAAAAGTTTTTGAAATAGTAGCAGATAAAATAACAGAAATGGCTAAAAATTGCGTAGGAGAATGTGGGTATACTGCAATAGGTGGAGTTATTGGATGTACTCATGTTGAAGAAGGTAAAAAAATAAGAGCAAACTACAATAATATGTTCTTTCTAATTCCAGGCTATGGTGCACAGGGTGGAACTGCAGAGGATGTAGCATTGTATTTAAATAATGGAAATGGTGGAGTTGTTAATTCTTCAAGAGGGATATTACTTGCATATAAAAAAGCTAATAAGCCTGAAGAATTTGCATTATGTGCTAGAGAAGAAGCTATAAAGATGAGAGATGCTATAAGAAAAGCCGTAAAGGAAGCATAATTTTATAGTAGTTAAAGAAAAATTTTAATACAATTTAGAGTTTGTATAAATTAAAATGCGCGATTTAATTTTAGAGTATACAATAATAGGAGGTAAAGTATGGCTATAACTTATAGAAATGCGAAGGTAATATCAAATGATGAAATTTGTAAGGATATATATAAATTAATTGTGGAAGATGAGAGCAAAATAAAAGCAGGACAATTTTATATGTTAAAACTTAATGGAGCAACATTTCTTCCAAGACCAATAAGTATATGTGATAAGACAGAAAATAAGTTAACATTTCTATATGCGGTTGTTGGTGAAGGAACTAAAGAATTTGCAAAGCTTAGAGAGCATGATGAAATAAGTCTTACAGGACCTCTTGGGAATGGGTTTGATTTAGAAAAAGATTATGGACGTGTTGCATTGGTATGCGGAGGGATAGGAACTGCACCTATGCTTGAACTTTCAAAAAGATTAAGAAATAAGAATGAAGAACAAAAAATTGATTTATATGCAGGGTTTAGAGATGATGTATATTTGATTGATGAACTTAAGGAATATGTGAATGAAGCCAAGGTTTCTACTAACACAGGTAAACATGGACATAAAGGTTTTGTTACGGATATTTTAAATGTGGAAGAATATGATACTATTTTATGTTGTGGTCCAGAAATCATGATGAAAAAAGTAGTAGAGATGTGTAAAGAAAAAAATGTTAGTGTATATGTATCTATGGAAAAACATATGGCCTGTGGAGTAGGAGCTTGCTTAGTGTGTACGTGTAAGACAAAAGATGGGCATAAGAGAACTTGTAAAGATGGTCCTGTTTTTGATGGATATTATGTAGAATTATAAAACCAAAGGAGGAATTGAAATGTTAAAAGTAAATATTAATGGAGTTGAGTTTAAAAATCCTGTAATAGCTGCATCAGGGACCTTTGGTTTTGGTGAAGAATTTAATAATTTTTATGATGTAGGGATTCTTGGAGGCATATCTTCAAAGGGACTTACAATAAATCCAAAAGAAGGCAATGAAGGAATAAGAGTAGTTGAAACTGCTTCTGGAATGATGAATTCAGTAGGCTTACAAAATCCAGGAATAGATTCGTTTATAAAAAATGAACTTCCACATATGAGAAAGTTAGGCACTAATGTTATAGCTAATATTGGTGGAGGATGTTTAGAAGATTATGAGGAAGCTGTAAGTAAGATTAATGATACAGATGTAGATATGATTGAACTTAACATATCTTGTCCTAATGTAAAACATGGTGGTATGGCGTTTGGAATAAAATCAGATGTAGCATATGATGTTGTAAAGAAAATTAAAGGTATAGCTAAGAAACCACTAATGGTTAAGTTATCACCCAATGCAGAAGATATAGTAGATATGGCTGTGAAGTGCGAAAAAGCAGGAGCAGATTCGATTTCACTTATAAATACACTAAAAGGTATGGCCATAGATGTATATAAAAGAAAGCCAGTGTTTAATAATGTTACAGCAGGTCTCTCAGGTCCAGCAGTAAAACCAATTGCACTTAGAATGGTTTATGAAGTAGCACAAGCAGTTGAAATACCAGTAATAGGACTAGGTGGAATATCTAGCGGTAAAGATGCTATTGAGTTTATGATGGCAGGGGCTAGTGCAATACAAATAGGAACTATAAACTTTGTAAATCCGATGGCAGGGAAAGATATAATTGAAGAAATGGAACAATTCCTTAAGGAACAAGGAATTAAAGACATAAATGAAATTGTAGGAATAATATAAGGCATATCTAATATTTTATGTGTGTAGAAGAAAATACATATTTAAACGTAACGGAGGAGTTAAAGATGAAAGCTTATAAAAAAGAATTTATTGATTTTATGATAGAGTGTGGAGTATTAACATTTGGTGATTTTGTAACTAAGAGTGGAAGAAAGACACCTTTCTTTGTAAATACAGGAAATTATCAAACAGGAAGTCAACTAAGCAGACTTGGAAAATTCTATGCAGAAGCTATCAAAGAGCATTTTGGAGATGACTATGATGTATTATTTGGACCTGCATATAAAGGAATTCCATTAGGAGTTACAACTGCAATAGCTCTTTCAAGTGAATTTGATATTGATGTTAAATACTGCTCAAATAGAAAAGAAGTAAAAGACCACGGAGATAAAGGAATACTTTTAGGAAGCAAGTTAAAAGATGGAGATAAAGTATTAATTGTAGAAGATGTTACAACAGCAGGAACTTCAATCTATGAAACAATGCCAATATTAAAGAGCCAAGGAAATGTTGATGTTAAGGGTCTTATAATATCAGTTGATAGAATGGAAAGAGGACAAGGAGAACAATCAGCATTAGTTGAAATAAGAGAAAAATTTGGATTCAAGACTTGTGCTATAGTAACTATGGCTGAAGTTATAGAGTACTTATATAATAAAGAAATTAACGGAACTGTACTTATTAACGATGAAATAAAAAGCAGAATTGATGATTACTATAAACAATATGGAGCTAAATAATTAAAAGTGTCACAAATTACAGGTATTGCGAAATAGTAAAGTTTCGTGATACCAACCGAAATGTTACACATATATGTTTCGCAGGACTAGGAAAATTTCATTGGGAGTTACTAAATGAGAGGTTGCATCACTTACAGATTGCTCCAAAGGCAAGCTTTAGACAATCAATAAGTGAACAACCTCTCATTTAGTAACTCCAACAATTCATTTTCCAATGCCTGCGAAACATATATGTGTAACATTTCTTTGTTCTGAATGTGCCTAATCTCTAGTTATACAAACAAAATGCAGAGGCTTCATTTTGGCTTATATATATTTAATACATGATATAAATTTATATTTGATATCTATATACGAAATACTTAAAGTTATTGCAATGAAAAGAAATATAATAGACATATAGATAAGTAAATTACTAATTAGATTTATACTTTGAAATATACTTAATACCATTTCTTTCGGTGGTTACCACATAGGTCTAATTTATTATAATAAAATAACAATCTACTTTGATTAATGAATTGGGTTATAAGCTTTCAATATATTAAGAATTAATTATTAATACTATGAATTTTTATGGATGAATATACAAACAAAGAAATTAGCCACATGTTTGTGAAATAGGCATTGAAAATAAGCTGTTGGAATATCTTAATGTTAGGTTGTCACACTTTAATTTGTCCAAATTTTATATTTGGAGCAAATTGAAGTGGGTACAATCTAACATTTAGATATTCCCAGCGAAATTTTCTTAGTCCTATGGAACAAATATGTGGCTAATTTCGGTAAGATATCGCTAAACTTTAATGTTTAGCAATACCTATGATTGAAGGAATAGTACTTTATTTTTTTATAAGTTCATCAATATGAACTGTAGTATATCCATTATCTTTAATAGCTTTAACCATTTTTTGTAATGGAGAATTTTCATCATATTGAACATTTAAAGTGTTGTTGTCTGTATTGAAGTTTATGAAACTAACTTCAATAGATGGATGATAGAAAAAGCTATGCAATACGTCAGGATTATTTGTATTAAGGCCATCAACTATACAGTTATCATTAGGATCTTGTATGAAGCCTAATGGTGTTGGTACAAATAAATTATTAGTCTTTGTTTTATAAATATTTCTTTTATTATTATCAAATGGTTCGAAAACAAATTGGAAATATTGACTTATTATAGTTTTCTGAAGTTCAGTATCTCTGTAGTGTGGACTTTCGTAGAATGTTATAGGAATATTTAAAGCACTTGCAGTGTCGATACCATTTTCAATTACAGATCTAGTTTCTTCTTCTGTATTATTAACATCTTTAGATAGTTCTTCACCTACGGCACTTCTATCATTACCAGATTGATGAGTATAGCCATGAAGTCCTATTTCACCACCTTTATTTACCATATAATCTAACAAGTCTATAAAGGCAACATTTGTTATGTTATCATTTGATAACATGTCATTATCAATATTATCTGTAGGAGCTTTAAATCTAGGAATCCAAGCTACATGGAATTTTATGCCTTGCGAATAAAGTAAATTAACCATGCACTTTACTCTTGTTTGATTCTTGTCCACAAAATTAGAGTCTCCACAGGTGAAGTCTTCAAATCTAATCATAGCTATTTTTTGTGTATATGCAACAGATGATTCTTCAGGTGTTTGTATGTTATTAGGTAGTAAACTTATAGTTTTATTATCAAAATCAAAAACGGCAATAAGATCGAAAAGTTGCTCTATATCAGAAATTGATATAAAGTATTCATTATCTTTCTTTAATAAATTACCACGTAAAGAATTAGTATTATCATCTTTAGTATATGAAGTCTCAGTTAGAGAAATTTCATGTTCTGTATTTTTTAAAATTATAGAATCATCAGAGTTTTGCACTTGATAATTAAGTTTATTACATATAAAGCTAACTGGGATATAATATCTTTGAGCTTTGAGCAACATAGGTACATTTTTTATATTTTTTTTATCTAAAATATTTAAAGTTATGTCATTAACGTTTGTTACAGGCATATCATTAAAATTAATTTTGGATGTATATGTACTCTTGAAAGTGTTTGTAGGTAACGATCTAGAATAAATTTTATCGTTAATAATAGTTAGGTTGTTTTGGAAGAAATTATAATGAGAAAGCACACTATATATTATAAATAAAACTAATAGTAATGCTAAAAAAGAAAATATAAATTTTTTAGATTTTTTGTTCATTTTAGTTCTCCTTTGGATGTGTAGTAAAATATTTTAGGTAATTATACCATTAATTTATGTCAATTTTGTGTTAGTTAGATAAAAAAGTAAACAAAGTCAATAATAAAATAAAAATTATAAGATTAATATCAATATTATATACCAAAGTTTTAGTTAATATAAATATAATCCGAAATTTATCATATATAATAGAAAGTTATATTTAAGAAAATTAAAATTTGTATATTTGTTATAATATTATTTTATTGACAAGTTAATTGTTTTGGTATTATTATAATTATAAGAAATTAGTCATATGACTGACGGAAGTGGAGTTACCACATGAAGTATGACTATTAAAAGCCGACCGTCTGGGCAGAAAAGCCCAGACAGTCGGCTTTTTTTATATATTAGGTACAATTAAGAAAATAAATTCAAAAAGAATTTTAAGGAGGAAATACGATGTTTAAGCAATGGGAAGGATTTAGTGATGGAACTTGGAAAGAAGGAGTTGATGTAAGAAACTTCATACAAAAGAATTATAAATTATATGAAGGGGATTCTAGTTTCTTGGAGTCTACAACAGAAAAAACGGATAGAGTATGGGAAAAAGCATATGCACTAATTGTTGAGGAAGTTAGAAAAGGAATTATTGATGTAGCAACTGATAGAGTATCAGGAATTGATAATTATGAAGCAGGATACATAGATAAAGATAATGAAGTAATAGTTGGTCTTCAAACCGATGCTCCACTTAAAAGAATTGTAAATCCATTTGGTGGAATGAGAATGGTTAAGAGTTCGTTAGAGGAATATGGATATAAATTGGATGGAGATATTGAAAAACATTTTTCACAATATAGAAAGACTCATAATGAAGGGGTATTTGATGCATATACAAAGGAAATAAGAGCTGCAAGAAGTGCAGGACTTTTAACAGGATTACCAGATGCATATGGTAGAGGAAGAATAATAGGTGACTATAGAAGAGTTGCTCTTTATGGTATTGATTATTTAATAGAAGAAAAGAAAAAAGATCTTGATAGTTTACATGGTGATATGCTTGATGAATTAGTAAGAAAAAGAGAAGAAGTTAGTGAACAAATAAGAGCATTAGGAGCCGTAAAATCAATGGCATCTAGATATGGTATAGATATTTCAAAACCAGCAGGCAACGCAAAAGAAGCTGTACAAGCTTTATACTTTGGATATTTAGCGGGTATTAAAGAAAATAATGGAGCTGCAACATCATTTGGAAGAACATCTACTTTCCTAGACATATATATTGAAAGAGATCTAGAAGCTGGATTAATAACTGAAAAAGAAGCTCAAGAATTAGTTGACCAACTTATAATAAAATTAAGATTAGTTAGACATCTAAGAACTCCAGAGTATAATGAATTATTTGGTGGAGATCCAACTTGGGTAACTGAATCAATCGGAGGAATGGGCATCAATGGTAAACCACTTGTAACAAAGAACTCATATAGATATCTTCATACTTTAATAAATTTAGGAACAAGTGCAGAACCAAACCTTACAGTTTTATGGTCAGATAGATTACCAGAAAACTTCAAGAAATATTGTGCAGAAATTTCAATAAAGACAGATGCTATTCAATATGAAAGCGATGAAGTCATGAGACCAATTTATGGAGATGATTATGCTATAGCTTGCTGTGTATCTGCTATGAAAGTCGGTAAACAAATGCAATTTTTTGGAGCTAGAGCTAATGTTGCAAAATCACTTTTATATGCTATAAATGGTGGAGTAGATGAATTAAAAGGTATTAAAGTAGTTCCAGGAATTGAAAAACTTACAGATGAAGAAATCCTTGATTTTAATAAAGTTAAATCAAACTACAATAAGGTATTAGAATATGTTGCTAAAATATATGTAGATACAATGAATATCATTCACTGTATGCATGATAAATATGCTTATGAAGCGAGTCAAATGGCATTACATGATACAGCAGTAGAAAGATTGATGGCGTTTGGTATTGCTGGACTTTCAGTTGCTATAGATTCATTATCAGCAATTAAGTATGCTAAAGTTAAACCAATTAGAAATGAAGAGGGCATAGCTGTAGATTTTGAAGTAGAGGGTGAATTCCCTAAGTACGGAAATGATGATGATAGAGCAGATGATTTAGGAGTAGAGTTAGTTACTAAATTCTCTAATGAACTTAAGAAGCATCCATTATATAGAGATGCTAAACACACATTATCAGCACTTACTATTACATCTAATGTTATGTATGGTAAAAAAACAGGGACAACTCCAGATGGTAGAAAGAAAGGTGAACCGTTAGCACCAGGAGCTAATCCAATGCATGGAAGAGATAAGAATGGAGCATTAGCATCTCTTAATTCAGTGGCTAAGATACCATATAACGGAATATGTCAGGATGGTGTTTCTAATACATTCTCAATAGTTCCAGATGCACTTGGAAAAGATGAAAAACAAAAGATTGATAATTTAGTTTCAATTTTAGATGGATATTTTGTACAAGGAGCTCATCATTTAAATGTTAATGTTCTTAATAGACAAACATTAATTGATGCTATGGAAAATCCAGATAAGTATCCAACATTAACAATTAGAGTTTCAGGATATGCTGTTAACTTCAGCAGACTGTCAAAAGAACAACAATTAGAAGTTATAAGCAGAACATTCCATGAAAGCATATAAAGATGAGATTAACATCAAATAAAGCACATGAAAGAAAATAAATTTAGCAAAGGGATTTGTTATTTTTTGAATGTTATTTTAAATGTAGTGAGTTTATGTGAGTATAATTGGTTAATATTTAGCTAAAAATAAAATAAAACATAAATTGCTTTTTGAAAGTAAAAACGATGAATCGGTATCAATAGATATAGATAATCAATATATATCTATTGATAAATAATAACAATGCAAAAACGATATGAATTAATGCAAAAATGTTTATATATTTTTAATTGTGAAAAATAAACATATATAATTATACAGCTCATAAAAATAAATATTAGGATTTCAAAGGCTTAAATCAAAGTTTTAAAAAACTTTTAATTTGTATGAATTTATATTACAATGAAGTTGTAATATAAATCAACGATTTTTGTATAGTTACAAATACAAAGGAGGAAACATTATGTTTAAACAATGGGATGATTTCAAAGGCGGAAAATGGGAAAAAAACATTGATGTTCGAAATTTTATACAAACTAATTATAAACCATATGAGGGTGATGATTCATTTTTAGCTCATGCTACTGAGAATACAAATAAATTATGGGCTGAAGTAAGTGAATTGTTTAAAAAAGAAAGAGAAAATGGTGGAGTTTTAGACGTAGATACTAAGACGATATCTGGAATAAATGAATATGAACCAGGATACATAGATAAAGCAATTGAGAAAATTGTAGGAGTGCAAACTGATGCTCCGCTTAAGAGAGCTGTTATGCCTCAAGGCGGAATAAGAATGGCTGAAAATGCTGCTAAAGCGTATGGTTATGAAGTAGATCCAAAAATATCAGAAATATTTACAAAATACAGAAAAACTCATAATCAAGGTGTTTTTGATGCTTATACAGATGAAATGAAATTAGCTAGAAAAAGTGGCATAGTAACAGGTCTTCCAGATGCTTATGGTAGAGGAAGAATAATAGGCGACTATAGAAGAATTGCATTATATGGAATAGATAAATTAATTGAAGATAAATTAGCTCAGAAGAAGAGTTTAGAAGTCAATACTCTTGATGAAGATGTTATCAGATTAAGAGAAGAAATTTCAGATCAAATAGTTGCATTAAAAGAATTACAGGGCATGGGGCAAAGATACGGATTTGATTTATCTAAACCAGCTAGTAATGCTAAAGAAGCTGTTCAATGGTTATATTTTGGATTCTTAGGTGCTATAAAGCAGCAAAATGGAGCTGCAATGTCACTAGGAAGAACTTCTACATTCTTAGATATTTATATAGAAAGAGATTTAAAGAATGGAATTATAACAGAAACAGAAGCTCAAGAAATAATAGATCATTTTGTAATGAAATTAAGATTAGTTAAATTCTTAAGAACTCCAGAATATGATGAATTATTCTCAGGAGATCCAACTTGGGTAACAGAATCAATTGGCGGAATGGGATTAGACGGAAGAACATTAGTTACTAAGAATTCATTTAGAATTTTAAATACATTATATACAATAGGACCATCACCAGAACCAAATTTAACTGTTTTATGGTCTACTCAATTACCACAAGGATTTAAAGATTTTTGCTCAAAAGTTTCAATTGATACAAGTTCTGTACAATATGAAAATGATGATTTAATGAAAACCTACTGGGGTGATGATTATGCAATAGCTTGTTGTGTATCAGCAATGAAAGTTGGTAAGCAAATGCAATTCTTTGGAGCAAGAGTTAACTTAGCTAAAACTTTACTTTATACTATAAATGGTGGTAAAGATGAAAAATTGGCGATTCAAGTAGGTCCTAAGATGCAGCCGATAACTTCAGAATATTTAGAGTATGATGAAGTTGTGGAAAAATTTGATGTTATGACAGATTGGTTAGCTAATCTTTATGTTAATACATTAAATGTAATTCATTATATGCATGATAAATATTCATACGAAAGTTTACAAATGGCATTACATGATAGGGATGTATTTAGAACAATGGCTTGCGGTATAGCAGGGCTTTCAGTATGTGCAGATTCGTTATCAGCTATTAAATATGCCAAGGTAAAACCAATAAGAAATGAAGAGGGAATAGCAATTGACTTTGAAATAGAAGGAGATTTCCCTAAGTATGGCAATGATGATGATAGAGTTGATGAAATAGCTATTTTCTTAGTTGAAAATATGATGAAAAAAATCAGAAAAAACAAGACTTATAGAAATGCATATCATACTCAATCAGTATTAACTATAACTTCAAATGTTGTTTATGGAAAGAAAACTGGTACTACTCCATGTGGAAGAAAAAAGGGAGAGCCATTTGCACCAGGAGCTAATCCAATGCATGGAAGAGATGAAAGTGGATCATTAGCATCATTAAATTCAGTTGCTAAGTTGCCATATGAATATTCACAAGATGGTATATCTAATACATTCTCAATTATTCCAGATGCACTAGGTAAATCACTAGAAGATAGAATAACTAATTTAAGTGCAATGATGGATGGATATTTTGTTCAAGATGCTCATCACTTAAATGTTAATGTATTTAATAGAGAAACATTATTAGATGCTATGGATCATCCAGAAAAATATCCTCAATTAACTATCAGAGTTTCGGGATATGCTGTTAACTTTATTAAATTAACAAGGGAACAACAACTAGATGTTGTGAGTAGAACATTCCATGCAAAAATGTAATTTAGTTATTTGAGATTTTTTATAAGTATTTATACTAAAATGACTAAATATTAGATAGAAATATAATTGTAGAACCTTGGATAACACTTTCAAATCCAAGGTTTTACTTATATAGCAAAATAAAAAAAGTTATTATGTTGTTTGCAAATATATTATATGAATATGCAAAGTTTTAGGCACATGAAAATAAGAAACAAGTCCAATTTGCCATGGATATTTTTTATCAGGCAAGGAGAGAAAGTGCCATCATAGCTAGCCTATTATGGTATTTTGCCGATGAGCAGAGAACCCAAATCTTTGATTTGGTGTGAATCGCTTACTCAGTGAGCGTATGCGAGTCGAGCTTCCTATGATGGGAAATAGACTGGCAAATGGACTTGTTATTTATTTAATTGTGCCTTGATAAAATGGAGGTTGGGTAAATGATTATAGGAAAAATTCATTCGATTGAATCAATGGGGTTAGTAGATGGACCCGGAATAAGAGTGGTTGTATTTTTTCAAGGATGTGCATTGAGATGCAAGTTTTGTCATAATCCAGATACATGGTCACCAAATGGAGGAGAGGAATATACTCCAGAACAATTAGTAAGAAAAATAGAAAGATTTAAACCTTACTTTGAAAAAAGTGGCGGTGGAGTCACATTTTCAGGAGGAGACCCTTTAAGACAGCCAGAATTTCTTTTGGAAGTATTAAAGTTATGCAAAAAGAAAGATATCAATACATGTATTGATACAGCAGGATATGGATTTGGAGAATATGATGAAATATTAAAATATACTGATTTAGTTTTATTTGATATAAAACATATTACAAGAGAAGGATATAAAAATATAACTTCAATGGAAATTGATGAATCATTAAAATTTTTAGAAGCGATGAAAAAAAATGACACTAAGATTTGGATAAGGCATGTTATAGTTCCAGGAATAACAGATAAAGAGGAACATTTAAAACAACTTAAAGAATTTGTTGATAAGATTCCCAATGTTGAAAAAGTTGAATTATTGCCATATCATTTATTAGGAGTAAATAAATATGAAGGATTGGGAATTAAATATCCACTAGAAGGTGTAGAAGCAATGGATAAGGAGACAACTAAAAGGTATCAAAAGGAAATATTTGAATAAATATTTAAATAAATAGACTATAGGAACAATATTAAAAAAAGTTCTTATAGTCTTCTCACTATAAATTTATCACATAGGGGAATTGTAAGGAAAGTTATAAAATTAGTTTTATAAAACATATTAAATTTAATATATATTATTTAATATTTATATATATTTGAAATTACTCTTCAATAGAAAAATTATCTTTGTTGAAAGAACATATAGGACATACCCAATAATCAGGTAGATCATTAAAATCTACACCAGGTTTGATTCCATTATCAGGATCACCAATTTCAGGATCATATATATATCCACATACTTCACAAACATATTTTTTCATTTTACCACCTCATTTATAATATTAAACAAGACAAAAGTAATTAAATTTTATATTATAACTTAATATTAGGCATATTCAAAAACAACACAATTTTAAAAGTGTTGTTTTTATTTATATGCTCCTGACAAAATTAAAACATTAGATTAAGAGTAATACAAATATAATTATAATATATGATTATTTTAGCAAGGTGTTAATGATAAGCAATAAAAAATAGAAGATATTATACACAAAATACATGTGCTATATTTTGTTATAATAGTCTTCTATTTTTAAAACTAATATTATTTATTTTTAGATTGTAGAAGATTAGTAAAATATCCTTTAGGAAAGTATCCTTTTTTCAAACCATCTATCACAGTTAAATATGCTGCGGCTGTATCAAATCTTGCATCGTGATAATTACCGCTGCCTTCGAATAATTTTTCAGATGTTTCAGCAATTTGTGTGCTTGATATATTAAGCCAGTCAATTACTTCAGATAATTTAGGATTTTTAATTTCTCCATTTGCCTTTGGAATTTTACAAATATCTCTATAATAAGCCATAGTGCAGAATGTATTTTTAGGAATGAAATTTTCGCCTAGTATTGAAAGTTCATGTTTTAAAAACCTAACATCAAAATTAACATTATGTCCTATTAAAAAATCTGCTTCTTCAAAATCTTGAATAAATTCTGGAACTAAATCTTCAAAGTATTGTCCATTAGATAATTCATAAAGTTTTTCTAATGAAAATCCATGAATTTCTTGTGCAGAAGGATCCATTTCATCAACTGTAAAGAAAAAGTTTTTGCCTGTAGTAATTTGTGGCTTTACACTAGCGTCAACAGTTATATAACTTAATTGGCATATGCTGCCTGGCTTTACACTTGTTGTTTCTGTATCAAAAAACAATAATTTCATTAAATTGTACCTCCGTATTTGTACATGAGTCATAAATTATTAAAAATAGGTCATTAAGTTAATTATATAGTATTTACGGGAAAATTCAAATAAATTGCGCAGAGAAAAGAAGAATATAATCAAGAGCAGATTAATATTTACTTGTTATTTAATTTAATATACATTATAATGAGAATAACTATTAATTGATATAAACGTTAACTGTTTACGTTATCACGTATTAATTAATAGAAATTAATAATAATTTTACTAAATGGGAATAGTAATGTTATTAAGGCATACTTAGGAGGAGCGAATAATGATAGAAAGAAAACGTAAGGTATCAATAATAGGAGCAGGATTTGTAGGAGCGACTACAGCATTTGCTTTAATGAATAGTGGAGTAGCAACTGAAATATGTTTATGTGATATTAATATGGATAAAGCTATGGGAGAAGTTATGGACTTGGTTCATGGAACATCTTTTGTAAAGCCAGTTAATATTTATGCAGGAAATATTAGTGAGACTAAAGATTCAGATATAGTTATAATTACAGCTGGAGCAGCTCAAAAAGAAGGAGAAACTAGATTAGACTTAATTGAAAAGAATTATAATATCTTTAAAGGATTCATTCCAGAAATTGCGGCAGCTAGTCCAGAAGCAATTTTATTAGTTGTAAGTAATCCTTGCGATGTACTAGCATATATAACTTATAAATTATCAGGATTTCCAAAGGAAAGGGTTATTGCATCAGGTACTGTATTAGATACATCAAGATTAAAATATGTAATAGGTAAGTACTTAAATGTAAATAATAACAATGTTCATGCATATGTTTTAGGAGAACATGGTGATAGTGAAGTGGTAAGCTGGAGTACTGCAAGTATAGCAGGGGAAAGTTTTGATGAATATGCTAAAAAGTTTAATTTAGAGTGGGATGATGAAGTTAAATTAGTAATTGAAAGTGATGTTAAAAATGCTGCATATGAAATAATAAGTAGGAAAAATGCAACTTATTTTGCAGTAGCATTAGCAGTAACTAGAATAGTGGAAGCTATATTAAGAGATGAGAATACTATATTGACAGTATCATGTTTGATGGAAGGACAATATGGTATTGATGATGTTTATTTAGCAATTCCAACAATTGTGAATAGTAGTGGTGTGGTAAGAATTGTTAATCCGGAACTTAAAGATGAAAGAGAATTAAAAAGATTACAAGAATCTGCAAGTGTGTTAAAATCAAATATTCAAAAAGTACTTAATAAATAGTAAAAGAAATTAATGATTAGTTGCAAAACAATGAAAATAAAAGGAATCGAATGTAGTTTTAAATTCGATTCCTTTTTTAAACTTTATTTTAGCATTCCTTTAAAACTTATTTCCCCGGAAAGTACTTCTTTTTCTATACCATTACTGTCTTTAACAATAAGGTTACCGGTATTTGATAATGAAACACAAGTTATGATTTCTTCATTATTATGCGTAATCAACTTTGCTTGTTTTCCAAAGATATTTGAATTTTCTCTGCATATTGATATTGTTTCAGAGAGATTAAGATTCTCTAAGAAATCGTTATATAATTGTTCAAAATGATTTAAAAAATTTGCTAAAATTTCTTTCCTTGAAAATTCTTTGTTATATTCAATTTTTAATGATGTGGCTGTTGATTTTACAGTGGAATCAAATGAACTTTCATCTATGTTAATATTCATACCAATACCTAAAACTAGATAGTGAACAATATCCATATCGCATTTCATTTCAGCTAATATACCACAAAGTTTTTTGTTTTTTAAATATATATCATTAGGCCATTTTATTTGAGTGTTAATATTTAAATCTATTAAACATTTGTGAATAGCAGCAGCAGCAATTTGGGTTATTTTAGGAGCTTCCGTTGGAGGCAAAGTTGGTCTTAAAATTAAAGTAAACCAAATTCCACCTTTAGGAGAAATCCAATTTCTATTGAAACGTCCAGTTCCGAGATTTTGTTCTTCAGCAATGACTATAGTTCCATCTTCAGCATTATTTTTAGCAAGATCTTTTGCTTTGATATTGGTGGAAGTTATACTATCAAAGTGAACAATATTTTTTCCAATCTTATATGTTTTTAATAAAGGAGAAAGTTCGTTTTTGATTAATAAATCAGGAGAATATAATAATTTATAGCCCTTATTTGATATTCCTTCGATAATATAGCCTTTGGATTTTAAATTTTTAATATGTTTCCATATTGCAGTTCTTGATACATTTAAAGTAGAACTTAGAGATTCTCCAGATACATAATCGTTATTTTTTTGTAATTCATTTAAAATTTGCTCTTCCATAATGTAGCACCCTCCTATAATAGATTATACCATAATAAAAATATAGATAGTAAAGTTTTCATGTGCCTAAAATCTAGTTTACTTTCAATCATATTTGCTTAAGAATTATTAATTAGTAATTCAGAGTAATCAACATCCATGTTTAGCAAATGTAAAAGGTATTAGAGTAATATAATTTTTGGATTTCCTACATAATTATATTGTGCTTTATAGAAGGATATCAAAATAGAAAATAATATTTTAAACTTCCGCAAATAATAAAATAAAGCATAACTTTATATAAATTTATCGTTTGAAGTTTTAATATATAATATAAAATAGAAAAAGTGAAATTATTGTAATTTCTATAGAAGTATTATATAATTAGTCTTGGTATATTTTAAAAGATGTGAGTAGACAAAAGGCATTTCTAGAGAGGATAATGTAATGAATAAAAATATAAAAAATAAGAATATAAAGTTAAAGTCTAGGTCAAAATTAAAAAAGGAAAGAAAAAAAGTAAACAAAATTTCATTTGTGGCTTTATTGTCATTTCTAGCTTTTGAATTACTTTTCACAGCATTCACATTTCCTTTTTTACTATTATATGGGCCGTTTGACAATGCAAAGAGTACATATGTTGGAGCAGCTATGACTTCAATGAATCATCAATACTTAGCTAAATGGTTTTTATCAGATAAAAAAATAGAGGAAATTTTAGGACAAAATTCATCAGATACAGGTGATGAAACAACTAATAAATCTGAAATTCAAATTCCAAAAGTAAAAGACGATACAATTGAACGTTATAATATTGCTGACAATTCTAAATATACAGGATATTATCTTGTGGTAAAAGATCCAACAAGAGTTAAAATTGGATATACTTCTAAATTAAAAGTAGAAGGAGAAACAACATCTCAGATTGCTGAGAATAATAATGCTGTTGCTGCAATAAATGGCGGTGCATTTACAGATCAATCATCAAATTCACTTTGGACTGGAAATGGTGGATTCCCAAGTGGTTTAATAATGAGTGGCGGAAAAGTTGTGTATAATGATTTGGGTGAAAATGGTACAACGGATTTGATTGGAATGACTAAAGAAGGTGTAATGATTGTAGGAAAATATTCTGTAGCCGACCTTGAAGAACAAGGAATTCAAGAAGCTTTAAGTTTTGGACCATCATTAGTTATTAATGGTAAGATGACACCTATGAGTGGAGATGGTGGCTGGGGTATAGCACCAAGGACAGTAATAGGACAAAGAAAAGATGGAGCCATAATTCTATTAGTCATAGATGGTAGAGGTGTAACTAGCTTAGGTGCTACATTAAAAGAAGCTCAAGAGGTTATATATAAGTTAGGTGCAGTTAATGCAATGAATCTAGATGGTGGAAAATCAACAACAATGTATTATGATGGAGAGGTTATCAATACACCATCATATAGCATGGGTGAAAGAACTATCCCAACAGCAGTTATTGTTAAGTAAGCAGAAGGTGAGGTCGAGTTATGAAAAAGTCTAGAAAGATAATTGCTTGGGCAACACTATCTTTAATATTACAAGTTGGCGTATTATTTATATTAAATAACTTTGTGTTTAAGCAGTCATCGGATTTTAAGAGTATAAAAATGGAAACACAAAAGGATAAGACAAAAGGCATTAATGCAACTATTCAAAAGGATGCGCAAGATGTTAATATATCTTATGGTGGAACTTATTTAAGTTACGATAAAGATAGTAGTTTATATATGGAAGATACAAAAACAGGAACAATTAATAAGGTAGAAACAGAAAAGAATGGAGAAATTCTATATTATAAATGGTTATCAGATAGAGATAGACTTATAATAGCTGAAAAAGTTGACGTAAATGGAGAATCAAAAATTCAGCTTATAACATATAACCCTAAGAACTCTACAGAAACATTTGTTAGTAATATATGTTCCTATGAAAAGGATATGGAAGTTAAGAAAATAACTGAATCTACTATAACTGGTGTTTATTACATAGATGTTTATAAAGGCGGATTAAAGAGCAATGTTTATAGAATAGATATAAATAATGATCTAAATAAGGTAAATCTTCAAACTAATATTTTAGGTAATATGCAAGTAATACCTCATGAAGATAGATTAGTTTATGAAGATGAAGTAAATGGTAAATTCTTTGTTACAAGCCCTAATAAGCAATTAACATTTAATTCGAATAAAAAGTTAGCACTTCTTGGAATAGACAGAGATGATGTAGTGTATGTTGGTGAACTTAATGGTGATAAGATATCAAGTATAATATATGGTAAGGTTGATGAAAATACATCATCATGGAAGACAATAACACTTGATGCAGTTGTGAATAGAAAGGATATCTATTTTAGTAATAAGGGTGAGATTTTGGTTAATGATTGTCTCATGGGAAAAGTAAAAAATCTTACTACAGGAGAAGAAGTAGAGTATGATGGAACGCTTATTCAAATTAAAGAAGGCTTCATAGCAACTGCGGATAATAACGGAAAACTATCCTATAAAAACTTAGGAACAACTAGCTCAAAAAAGTAAGTTAAATAAATATATAGATGAAAGTATATCAATAATTTATGTTATAAATATGCTTTCATCTATTTTGTATAATTAATAATGTTAATTATATAAGGTACATTTAAAAAAATAACAAGTTCATCTGCCAAGCCTATTTTTCATCAGAGGAAGCTCGATTCGCATATGCTCACTGAGTAAGCGATTCAGTATATTAGTATAATAGGTCGGCTATGAAACTAATCTGCTTCATTGCCTGATGAAAAATAATAATGACATTTGGAACTTTTTATGTTCTTTCATGTGCCTAAATTATCAATATATCTATAAAATTCAAGTAGAATTGTGATATAATACAACACATATGTGTATAATGCACAATCAAAAAAGGAGGAGAATATGGATTCAATACTTAGTATTATTTTAATGATTCCAGGAATGCTTATTGCATTTACATTTCATGAATATGCTCATGCGTTAGTAGCAGATAAATTAGGCGATAAGACTCCAAGATTTCAAGGTAGATTAACTTTAAATCCAATTGCGCATATTGATCCAATAGGATTTTTTGCAGTTTTGCTTTTTAAATTTGGATGGGCAAAACCAGTGCAAACTAATCCTTCATCTTATAAAAATTATTATAAAGATGATTTAAAAGTAAGTTTAGCGGGACCAATTGCTAATTTTTTAGTTGCTATAGTATCATCGTTAATTTTAGGAATGTATTTAAGATTTGTATATGGATTTTTGCCAGATGCGTTGGCAGGTGTACTACATTCAATGATAAGTCTTACAATTATGATAAATGTAAATATTGGATTATTTAATTTAATTCCAATACCAGGATTAGATGGGTTTAGTCTTTTGAGAGATTTACGTCCGGATACATTTTATAGATTTGAAGAAAGATTTTATCAATATCAAATGTTAATAATGCTATTGCTTATATTTGCTGGAGGCAGAATAATATCAATACCAGCAGGGATAATAAATAATTGGTTAGAAAAACTTGTATTTCTTATATATAGTATTTTTTAGCTTATGATTAAGTTGACAATTTTTAATGAAATTTGTATAATGTATTGAAGATTAATATGGAAACATTCGATGAAGAGGAAAGTACTTTAATAGATTCCTTAAGCGAGTAGGGAAAAGGTGTAAGCCCTATAGGATATATTGACAGGAAGAGAGCCTTGGAGAAATCACCTGAAATTAAGTAAGGATGGTCGCATATAAAATTGCGTTAAAATTTAAGTGGTATTTTATTTATATTAATTTTACCGTTTAAAACTAATATTGATTAAATAAGATAATATTAGTTCTGATTTTATATTAATGTATAATAGAATGCAATTAGAGTGGTACCGCGAATAATTCGTCTCTTTGTTTATAAGAGACGTTTTTTTTATTGAAAAAATTTAAGGAGGATATTTATGGATTATAAAGTTAAAGTTGCAGAATTAATTAAAACTCATGTGGATTTAGATATTGAAACTATTGAAAGATTGATAGAAATTCCACCAAAACCAGAAATGGGGGATTATGCATTTCCATGTTTTCAACTATCAAAAATTATGAGAAAAGCACCTAACATGATAGCAGAAGAACTTAAGGGAGCTATGAATACTGATGGATTTGAAAAAATAGAGAATCTTGGACCTTATGTTAATTTCTTTGTTGATAAGGGTGTATTTGCAGAAAATACAATTAAAAAAGTTTTGAAAGATGGAGATAGTTATGGATCATCAAATGTGGGTGAAGGGAAAACTGTATGTGTTGAATATTCCTCACCTAATATAGCAAAGCCTTTTCATGTTGGCCACTTATTTACTACAGCTATAGGTAATTCTTTATATAAAATGTTTAAAAAAGAAGGATATGATACTGTAGGATTAAATCATTTAGGTGATTGGGGAACTCAGTTTGGTAAATTAATATCAGCATATAATAGATGGGTAGATGAAGAAGCGTTAGAAAAAGCACCAATCGATGAGTTGCTTAGAATATATGTTAAGTTCCATCAAGAGGCAGAAAAAGACCCGAGTTTAGAAGATGAAGGAAGAGCGTACTTTAAAGCATTAGAAACAGGAGATGCAGAAGCAACAGCACTTTGGAAGAGATTTAGAGATTTAAGCTTAAAGGAATTTGAAAGAGTATATGATATTCTAAATGTTAAATTTGATTCATTAAATGGAGAGGCGTTCTATAATGATAAAATGGATGTAGTAGTTAATGAATTAAAAGATAAGGGATTACTTGTAGAAAGCAATGGAGCGCAAGTTGTAATGCTTGATGATTACAATATGCCTCCATGTATCGTTCTAAAAGCTGATGGAGCATCAATATATGCAACTAGAGATTTAGCTGCTGCTATGTACAGAAAGAAGACTTATGACTTCTATAAATGCGTATATGTAGTTGGAACTCCTCAAGCATTACATTTTAAGCAAGTATTTAAAGTATTAGAACTTGCAGGGCATGAATGGGCAAAAGATTGTGTTCATGTAGGTTTTGGATTAGTTAAATTTGCAGATAGAAAGCTTTCAACTAGAAATGGATCAATAGTTTTACTTGATGATTTATTAAGAGAAGCAGTTGAAAAGACAATGGAAGTCATAAATGAAAAGAATCCAGAGCTTCAAAATAAAGAAGAAATAGCAAAGAAGATTGGTGTTGGTGCAGTAATCTTTACATATCTTAAAAACTCTAGAGAAAAAGATATTGTATTTGATTGGAAAGAAATATTATCTTTTGAAGGAGAAACAGGTCCATATGTACAATATTCATATGCTAGAGGTAATAGCATATTAAATAGGGCAACTAATTGCAACGGTACTGTTGATTATAGTAAGTTATCTTCAAAAGAAGAATTTGAATTAGTTAAGAGTATAGCTAACTTTAATAATATGATAACTTTAGCATTAGATAAGTTAGAGCCATCTATTTTAACAAGATATGTTATTGAAGTAGCGAAAGGATTTAATAAATTCTACAATGCACATTCAGTATTAAATTTAGAAGATGAAGATTTAAAAGTAACTAGATTAAATTTAGTTAAGGCTTCATTACAAGTAATAAAAAATGGTCTAGAACTTTTAGGAATAGATGTAGTAGAAAAAATGTAATATAGAGTGAATTTAATTTCACTCTGTTTAAAGAACGTGATTGCAAGGCTATAATGTAATTACGTTCTTTTTTATACTATTATATATTTATTTTAAAACCATAATGTTCATAGGATTTTACCAATATTTTAGTTTTTTTTATTAAAAGTGAAATTACTTATTTAGATTACAAATTTATGTTGGTAACAATAAAAATGGATGTATGATATAATTAAACATTATAATGGAAGAATTTAAAGGGAGGAGGAAACGAAATATGTTTATAAATAGAAATATTCAGTATAGGGATATTCTAATTTTTGCATTGATTGGAGTTGTAGGATATAAACTGATTGATAATTATGACTATTTTTTTGGTTTGGTAAAGAAAACAATATCTATTATGTCTCCATTTATATATTCACTAATCTGTGCATATATATTAAATCCGGTAGTCAGTTTATTTGAAAGGAAATTTCAAATAAAAAGATCTATATCAATAGCACTTACGTATTTTATACTAGTGGCAATGGTTTTTATAGGATTGTTTTTTACAATTCCAAGTACTATAGATAGCATATTAAATATAACTAAGGATGTACCTGTCTATGTTAAAGTTGTACAAAATTGGATTAATGATATTTTGAAAAATGAAAGAGTTAATGAATTAATAACTCAAGCTGGATTATTAAGCAATATTCAACAAACATCAACTCAAGTTGGAAATCTTACAGTGGAATTATTACAAAACGCTGTAATCTACTTGCTATCATTTACATCAAATTTAGTTAATGTCATTTTAGGATTTTTAATTTCAGTATATCTTTTAGGTGATAAAGAAAAGTTTGTAAATAGAGCTAGAACTATTGTTTATATGATTTTAAAAGAAAAAAAGGGAACTTATTTAATAGATTTTATTAGAACATATAATCATATGATAGGAACATATATTGGAATAAAGGCAATAGATTCTTCGATAATAGGAGGAATTTCATTAATTGGTCTTGTTGTAGTTAAAGCACCATATGCACCATTACTTGCAGTGGTTGTTGCATTTACTAATATGATTCCGTATTTTGGACCATTAATAGGAATTATCATTAGTTCTATGGTTACTGTTTTTACTTCTCCCATGAGAGCTGTAGTTGTAGTCATTTTATTAGTAGCAATTCAACAATTTGATGCTTGGTATCTTGAACCTAAACTTATTGGAAAGAAAGTTGGAATAAGTCCGTTTGCGATTATATTTGCAGTTACTATCGGGGGTGGTTTTTTTGGTCCTATTGGAATGATACTTGCATCTCCTACAATGGCAACTATAAGAATATATTATAATAAGTTATTTTTAAAATTTAAAGAAAAAAATACAGAGCTTGTTAAAAAAGAGCGATTAGAATAATTAATATTATAAAAGGAGGATTTTTATGGAAGAATTTTTGAATTTAATAAATAAACGTCAAAGTTGCAGAAAATATTTAGATAAACATGTAGAAAAGGAAAAGTTAATTAAGTGTATTGAAGCGGCAAGATTAGCACCATCTGCATGCAATAGCCAGCCATGGCATTTTGTTGTAGTAAATAACAAAGAGCTATCACCTAAGGTGGCAATGTGTTTGCAAGATAAAGTTATGAATAAGTTCACTACTGAATGTCCAGCATTTATTATAGTAGTAGAAGAAGGCGGAAATTTAACATCAAGAACAGGGGCATTGATTAAGCAGCAAGATTATAGGTCGGTAGATATAGGAATTGCAGCGGAACATATTTGTTTAGCTGCAACAGAACAAAATTTAGGAACCTGCATTTTAGGTTGGTTTGATGAAAAAAAATTAAAAAGGCTTTTAAATATTAGTAAATTAAAGAGGATTAGGCTTGCGATAGCAATTGGATATGCAGCGGATGATAATCTTAGAAGAAAAATTAGAAAAGATATAAATGAAATTGCAACTTTTTTGTAAAATGATTTCATTATAAATATTCGATTTTAAGTTTAAATTAATAATACTAGATGATGAATATAAAATTTAGAATGAACAATAAAATTTCTTAAACATGAATTTGAGCGATTTGTAAAAATTATAGAACTATTTTACTGTTTATTTGAAAGAAACCAATTATTTTACATAAACTAAGAAATATTTCAAACTTAATTATCTATATGTAGTTCCATACCTAATATAAAAAAATATAATGTAGTAAAGAGCAGCTAATATGGATATTTGAATCTTTTCTGAATTGAAAAAATAAAGTATAATAAAATTTGAATATTAATAAAACTGAAGAGGATGTGAGTTAATGTCGCGGATAGGTGCTTTTTTCGACTTAGATGGTACTTTATATAGAGAGGGATTAATAACAGAAGTCTTTAAAAAAATGGTAAAATATGAAATTATAGGGCCTGAAAGATGGTATAATGATGTAAGGCAAGATTTCATGAGATGGGATAGAAGACAAGGTGATTATGACGATTATCTTTTAAAAATGGTAGATATATATGTTGAAGCTATTAAAGGGTTGCAAAAATATCGTATGGAATATATAGCAAAGAAAATTGTTGAACAAAAAGGTGATAGAGTATACACGTTTACAAGGGATAGGATAAAATGGCATAAAGATAATAATCATGTTTTGATTATTATATCAGGGTCACCTTCAGAACTTGTAGGTGAAATGGCAAAAAAATATGGCTTTACAGACCATATAGGAGCACAATATACAGTAGATGAAAATTGTATATATACAGGTGATGTTACTCCTATGTGGGACAGTATTAGCAAAGAGAAGGCAATAAATAATTTTGTGAAAAAATATGATATTGATTTACAACAAAGTTATGCTTATGGAGATACAGCTGGAGATTATACTATGTTCAAGAAGGTTAGACATCCTTATTGTATGAATCCAACAAAAGAGCTGTTACAGAAAGTGATAAAAGATAGAGAGTTAATAGAAAAAGTTAATGTTATAGTTGAGAGAAAGGATGTAATATACAATTTAGATATTGAAGATATACAATTTCTATAGGAAAGAGTGGTACTGTGATTATTCGTGAGAACAAGGTGAATGTAGAAGAATATAGTGATGAATTTATGATAAAACCTCAAGATAGGGAGTATAATCCTGAAGATCTTATTTTCTTTGATCTTGAACATTATGTGTATAAAAAACCCAAGTGTATTGGAGTTTTTGGAGCATGTGAATTTGATAAGAGGAATAGTAAGATTTTAGTTACTCAATATATGATTGAGGATAGGGATGAAGCTATAGATATATTATATCTTGCAAGAAATTATTTCATAAAGATGAAGAAAAAAGGAAAGAAAGCCATAGTGACTTTTTCAGGTAATAATGATTTTACAGTTATTAATTATCTTTTTAATGAAAATAAGATTTATTACAATTTTGACGAGGAATTTGATTCAATTGATATTCAGAAGGAATATGAGAAAGATAAGAGTTCATCTATAGGGCTTAAAAATTTAGAAAAAATATTTGATATCATAAGAGAAGGTGAAGTAATAAGTGGCTCTAATTTAGCAAAAACTTTTCATAAGGTTATGAAAGATAAAAATTACTTTAAACGAATGCCAGAGGAGAAAATTGAAAAGATTCTTCTTTATAATGAGCAAGATGTCGTAAATCTATATTATATCTATATAAATTGGAAAAAATATATATTTGAAGAAATTATAGAAGATGAAAGCATAGATGACTTAATTGATTTTAATAACAATGATGAAAGTGAAAGCATGTTTGACGACAATTTAAAGATAGGAAATTAATAAACAAATTAAATGTAAACACTAGATTTCTTTATAGAAGTAAGTACAGTACCTTACTTTTAAAAAGGGGCTCCATGATTTTGGAGTCCCTTTTTATATATGCTCACATGTATCTGAGTAATGAAACTAAATTATATAAAGTATAGAATGAAATATAATTTAATCATTATGTATATAATAATTTGTATTTTCAATATCTGTTTCAATAATTTGTATTATATGTTTAATTATCGTATAATTATGATAAATTAGCAATTGAATTTATAAAATTTTAAGAGGTTAATTTATTAAGTTACTAAATCAATATATTAATTAAGCAATCAGAAATTTATGGAGTATATTAATTCCTAAAAATTTTATTTGAAAGGTGAAATATTATGTATAATATAAGTTTAGATGCAAGAAGTATGAATGTAAATAACAAAGAAAGTATTATGTATAAATTTAATAAGCAATACAATAATTACAGAAAGACTCAAAGTGCATTAAATAAAAGTAGCAATATTACTGGTATTGAAAAAAAAGATAATAAAAAAAATCAAGATGAACTTATGAAACAGAAGATAAGAAATATGAAAATGCAGTTAGCAATGAGTCAAGACTCAGAAGAAAATATTCAAAATGGAATGTTGATTTTACAAGAAAAAGAAACAAGCTTAAGTGCTATACAAGAAGTTGGTAATGAACTTCGAGAATTATCAGAGCAATATAAAAATCCTAATTTGAATGATAAGGATAAAGGTGATATCGAAAAGCAGGCAGAAAAGTTATTGAATGGATTAGCAAAGTTAATGAATAAATCTAAGGAAGAAAGTAATACTATAGCAGATAATGCTATTCCTATAAAGGATTCAAATGGAAAGTACAATATAATATTATCAAGTTCTTTTAATATAACATTAGATACAGGTTCAGTAGATAATGGCCAGTTAAAGGAAAAAGATGAAAAGAATATGTTTAATAATAAACATTTTGAAAGTAAGATAAGTGTAAAAACATTGTTAAAAAAAACTTCTATAATTGAAGAAAGAATATTAAAGCCAGTACAGAAGGCTATAAAAGATGTAAATGATAAAAAAAACCATGTATACACTAAATTTATGGATGAATATTCAGAATCAATAATTTCAATTAATAAATTATTCAATTTGGGTGGGATAAGTGAATATGAAAAAGATGCAAAACTGCAAATGCAACAATCAATTTATAATAATGCTTATGCATTGGAATTTCAATCTTTAAATATCAATAGAGATAATGTATTTAAATTACTAAGGTAGTTTTAAAAATAATTATTATCAGCTGTATAAAAATATTTTTATCAAGGATATTTTTATTGAAAAATACAGACCTTTGGATAAAATCTTTAGGTCTGTATTTTTATGAATTTATAAGTTTGCCTTTAAAAGTTCAATACCTTTATGCATTCTATTTAATGATTCTTCTTTTCCTAAGATTACTGCGATTTCAAAAGCACCACCTGGAGTGAATGATTTACCAGAAAGAGCAGTTCTTATTGGCCATAGCATTTGTCCATTCTTGATTTCTAAAGATTTAATTAATTCAAATACTTTTTCATGAAGGTAATCTAAATTCCAGTTAGATTCATCAATAGATTCCAAAAGAGGTAATACTTTTTCTAAGTTTTCTAATGAAGTTTCTACTGTACTCTTCATTTTTTTATGAACATAAAGATCAGTTGAGTATTGTGGTAATTCTTCAAGGAAATCTATTTGTTCCGGAATATCACTTAATACTTCACATCTTGTGTGCAATAAGTCAGAGATTATTTTTAAGTCAAAATCTTTCTTTAATACCTTTTTATATTGTGGTATTGCAAGCTCATGGAATTCATCTAAGCTAAGTTTTCTTATATATTCTCCATTCATCCATTTAAGTTTAGCATCATCAAAAATAGCAGGAGACTTACTTATATCTTTATAGTCGAATTTTTCAACTAATTCTTCAAGTGTAAATATTTCTTCGTTTGTTCCAGGGTTCCATCCAAGTAAAGCTATGTAGTTAAGTACAGCATCTTTTAGGTAACCTTTATCCATAAGATCTCCGAATGATGCATCACCATTTCTTTTTGATAATTTATTATGAGCATCTTTCATAATAGGAGGACAATGAACATAAACAGGAACATTCCAACCAAATGCTTCATATAATCTGTTATATTTAGGTGAAGAAGAAAGATATTCATTTCCTCTAACTATATGAGTTATACCCATTAAATGATCATCAACTACATTAGCAAAATTGTAAGTTGGTAGACCGTCTGATTTAATTAAAATCATGTCTTCGAGTTCAGAGTTATCTACAGAGATTTTACCATAAATAACATCATCAAAAGTAGTAGTTCCAGTAGTAGGGTTGTTTTGTCTTATTACATAAGGAATACCTTTTTCTAAGTTTTCTTGAATTTCTTCTTTTGAAAGGTGAGCACAATGTTTATCATATTTAAATGGTCTTTTTAGAGCTTCAGCATTTTCTCTAAGCATATCTAATCTATCTTTAGAGCAGAAGCAGTAGTAAGCTTCACCTTTTTCAACTAATTTTTTTGCATATTCAAGATAAATATCTTTTCTTTCACTTTGTACATAAGGTCCAACGTCTCCACCAACATCTGGGCCTTCATCGTGATTAAGACCTGTTAACTTAAGTGTGTTATATATAATATCAACAGCACCTTCAACTAATCTTTCTTGGTCAGTATCTTCTATTCTTAAGATAAAATCTCCATTTTCATGTTTAGCGATAAGATAAGCATAAAGAGCTGTTCTTAAATTACCAACATGCATGTAACCCGTAGGGCTAGGTGCAAATCTTGTTCTAATTTTATTTGACATATTTTTCACTCCTATAAATTTAGTTTTTCATGTATTTTAGGGATATTTAAAGAATAATAATTAAGCATTAAGATAGCCTATAGTTTATTATATCCCTTATTTAAAATTGTGCATCATGTATTTATCACGATTGCGTACACTTTAACAATAATTCTATGATAGCTCAATGAATATTTGATGTCAATATTTCTTATATATAAGTAAAGAGATATTGATGCAAAAAAACAATAAAATAGTAAATGAATTACTTAATACCAAAAAAATTATCTATTAGAAAGTATTATATTTACTTTTTTGTTATTAATTTACCATTAGAAGATAATATTATAGTACCATTTGTATCTGTTCTATAAATAGTAATTTTGTTTTTTTTCAAACGCTCAAGGATATCATCGTTTGGGTGATTATAAACATTACCTTCTCCTACAGAAATCACACCTATTGAAGGATTAACTTTTTTTAGAAAATTTTCACTTGTAGATGTTGATGAACCATGATGACCTATTTTGAGAATATCAGCACTTATGTCATCATTATTAGACAATAGTTCTTTTTCTATATCATTTTGAGCATCTCCAGTAAATAAGAATGATGTTTTACCATATTCAATTTTCATTACAGGTGAATAATTATTTAAATTTTCATAATCATTCTTTGTTGGAGAAAATATTGTAACCCGTGTATTATTACCGAGATTAATTGTATTAGTTCCACGTTTTATTACGTTTATTTTCAATTTCTTTGATTTTAAAGCATCTACCATATTTTCGAAGGTTTTTGTGTTAGACTGAATCTTTGGTGCATAAAAATCAGTAATTTTATAGGAGTTAATTACATTAGCCATATTACCAATATGATCCTCATGGGGATGAGTTGCAATTACGTAATCAAGTTTTTTTAAATTAAGTGAATTCAAATAATTTAAAAACTTTTTCTTATCTGATTTTGGACCTGAATCGATTAAGAGATTTTTATTGTTTACTTGAATAAGAATACAATCACCTTGGCCTACATCTATATAGTGTACAAGCATTTTATTAGATTGTAGTTGGGAGGAATCGTCTTCAGAGGTTAATAAAATATTATATCCTGTTATTAAAGTAAAAAATAATATGATAACTAAGTACAGAAATGAATGTTTGTAATTAATTCGATAATGTTTAATCATAAATTTAAGTTAACGCTCCTATCTATAAACTATTCCAGCATAATATTAAAAAAATATAAACGTAGATATTATTAAAAGAATTTATAATGCCAACAATTTACATGATATATATTACAATTATAGTAAAATATTGTAAACAAGAAAAGGGGGAATATAATTCAATAATAAATTCAATAATCACATCACGAACAAGCATCGATAAAAAAATAAAATAATATGTATTATTTATAAAAATCAAATTTAACTTCATTATTATTAATATAATATAACATAAAATTATAAAGTTTATTTATACGATTTCAATGCGATGATAGATGAAAAAACTTAGCTGTAAGTAATTACAAATGATACAAAAATGCAAAAAACATAGGTTGAATATTGCAAAAAATATGATATAATTAAATCAATATGCAGGAATTCAATGAAAAAATGCAATTTATAAGTATTAAAAAATTCATATCGGGGGGTTAATTAATGAAAAAAGAATTTTCAATGAGCAATGATAAGGTAATGATAAACTTTACGGCTAAGTACTGTAATAGTTTTGAATCTATACTAGAAAGTAGTGGATTTAGACGAATTTTAGAAGTCTATTTGAGAAGAGCTAAAAAGAAGAATTCATTATCATATAGATATTTAAAACAAGAATTAGAAACAGACAGTCTTATAGATATTAGAAGAGATTTGATACAAATTATAAAATATTTAACAGTTATGAATTTAGAAGAAGTTATTAATATAAATGAGCGTTATGAATCACTTTTACAAGATAAAGACAGATTTATAGCATTTATAGAAGATTTTTATCTTTTTTGGAGAAAACTTGAAAGATATACAATAGTTCATAGATATAAAGTACAACAAGGTCTAGCAGCTGCTAGCTTTACAGAAGCAAATGCTAATTTTTCAACTTTAATTTTAAATTTATATAGAAAAATTGAAATGCATGTTGTAGGATATCAACCAAAAGTCTACAGACAAATTCCAGCTGGAGGAAATGCATGTATTATGATACATGAGTTGGAATGGGCAAGACCAGAAGGATATGAAGCTTTAGAGGATATACCTTTTATAGATCATATACTTTTAGAAACTCCATTTATAACTTATCCAAAGAAAAATACAAGAGATGGTATGTTTGCTGAGGTAGACCAGAATCCATTAAAATATGCTGATATTAATAAGGATCATTGGTTCTGTTATCCAGCTAAAATTGGAGGACTACTTACTTTCATTTATTTCCATAGAGATTTTATGGAACATGGAATAACTTTATGTAATCTATTTGAAATGGCAAGAACTGAAGAGACAAGAGGTAGAAAGCCAGATATTGTATATGTATTTGGTGCTAAAGATGAAGGAGAAGAACTTAAAACAGTATTTTATGATGATGAAAAAAATAATATAATGCTTGGATATATTAATCATTCAGAGAAAATTGATTACTTTGGCTATATAAAGAAAATGACATTGACTCTTTATAACTTAATAATGATAAAAAGAGGATTCTTACCAATACATGGATCTATGGTCAACATTCTTCTTAAGAGTGGAGACGTAGCTAATGTTGTTATTATGGGGGACAGTGGTGCTGGTAAATCAGAAAGTTTAGAGGCATTTAGAAGTTTAAGTGAGGATTATATTTCAGATATGACTATAATCTTTGATGATATGGGTACATTTAAGATAGAAGATGGTGTAATCAATGGTTATGGCACAGAAATAGGCGCTTTTGTTAGATTAGATGACTTGGATCAAGGTTATGCATTTAAAGAAATGGATAGAAGTATATTTATGAATCCTGACAAAGTTAATGCTAGATTAGTTGTACCAGTATCATCATATAAGGAAATAACTAAGGGACATCCAGTGAATTTCTTCTTCTATGCTAATAATTATGAAGGTGCTGAAGAAGGTGGAAAATACTTAAATTATTTTACAACGCCTGAAGAAGCTATAAAAGTATTTAAAGCAGGTGCTAGAATGGCAAAAGGAACGACTACTGAGAAAGGACTTGTAGAATCCTTTTTTGCAAATCCATTTGGACCAGCACAAAAGCAAGAGGAAACAAATATTCTTATAGATAAATATTTTAAGGCTATGTTTGAAAGTGGTCAAGTTAAAGTTGGTCAAATCAGAACTTGCTTAGGAGTGCCAGGGCAAGAAAAGGAAGGTCCAAGAAATGCAGCAATAGAGTTGTTTGATGAGATAAAGAAAATGAAATAGAATGTAATATAATTGTGAAAAATAACAGATTAATGGTGTGGTTATTTTATATTTAGCATATTTGTAAGTCTTAATTATAATTGTTTTTTACAAGTTATGATTAAAAACTTACAAATGTAATTGTTATAAAATAGTATAGTATTTTATCTGTTATTTTTTATTTATATAAAGAAAAAAGGATTAAGGTAATTTTACCTTAATCCTTTTTTAATTTATTTTTTAATGTTTTAAATATATGATTAAATGGATTTGATGAAATATTACGTAAATTATGAAATTTTTTGTTATTAAAATTAAATCTAACTTTATCTAAGACAGTTTCAAAGTTCTTTACTTTATCGAGAGCCTTTTCTCGTGTAGAATTGAATACTAGAAAAGGTTTTTCAAAAAAGAAATTAGATGATGCAAATTGAAGAGGATAAAATCTATTAATTTGTGCTAATGAAGATAAAGTGAATCCAAGATCCACAATAAAATATATAACTAAAGCATAAACAAACATATTGCCAAACATTCTTGGAATATGAATAACCGCTTCATTAACTATAGGATGTAAAATTCGTATTACACCAACTTCACAAGTTCCCCAAAATAAAGAATAAGGTAAACAAACTCTGCCATGTATATTGAATGGATCGTCTGCATAATCCCACCACTTAGCTTTAAAAGTTTTCTCCAAAACAAATCCAGTCAAATATTCTAACGCTGATGTTAAGAAAAATCCTAATAAAAATAATATTAAAATATTATTTTTAAAACTATCTAAAATTATAACGAGAGATGATATAGTAAAACCATATATGGGACAAAATGGTCCGTGTAAAAATCCCCTGTTGACAAATCGATGTTCATTTTTAAAATAATATAATACTTCTAAGCACCAACCTGAAAAAGAGTAAAATGCAAAATAAAATATTAAAGTATAGTAATTAAAATCCAACATAGTATGCAAATATATACTAACCTCCCTAGTAAACTTAACATGTAGAATATACTATATTATATACCATAAAGTAAAAAAAAAAAATTAATTTTACATTAAAAATTTCTTATAAGGATTTAAATATTAATAAAAAAAGTATCACTCTTTTAAGAAGCGATACTTATTATATGTAAGATTAACAATTTAAGAAGCTCTTTCTTTAGCAAAAAATGAAATTGAATATAAACTTGCAATTCCAACTAATGCATAAATAATTCTAGTTAATGATGAAAAACTTCCGAAAAGAGAACTAACTAAGTTAAATTGAAAGAAACTAATTAATCCCCAATTGACACCACCTATAATCATTAGTAAAAGTGCAATTGAATCTAAAACTTTCATAAAAACACATCCTTCATTTTTATATAAATATAGTATAAGCAGAAAATGTGTTTTTATACTTGCTATTCTTTACAAAATTAATTTATAAAGAAATATTTCTATCTATTGGTTGAGATAAAGAAATGAAAGTATCAGTTCTTTGTATTCCAGTAATTACGTTAATTTTATTTAGTAAAACATCCTGTAAGTCAGATATATTACTACACACAACTTTGGCAAACATAGAAAAACTACCAGTAGTTAAATGTAGTTCAACAACTTCTTTTATTTTAGACATTTCATCAAGTACTGAATTAAAAGAAGAGGCTTTGTCTACATATATACCAACAAAACAACATACATCATATCCTAATTTAGCAAGATTTAAAACGATTCTGGATCCCTTTATTATTCCTAAGTCCTCCATTTTTTTCATTCTAACATGAATAGTACCACCACTAACATGACATATTCTTGCGATTTCTAAATATGGAGTTCTGCAATCCTTTATTAATAATTCTAATATTTGTAAATCTAATTCATCCAAATGAGCATTTGAAACTAAAGCCATTGTATCACCTCTTAATAATTTTGTAGTCCATTTTTTTTATTTTATCAAATATTAAGCTAAAATTAAAGCAAAAACTATAATATTGTAAAAATAAATTTATAATTTTGATATTTTGATAAAAAATTATATGCATATATAATGAAAAATATTTATAATATGTTAAATAATGCTTTGAGAATGCTTGATAATATTATAAATTTAAACTAATATTAATTATATAGACTTTTCGAGGAGGATATGTGACTAATGAGTATTTTATTTACAATTCTTTCATTTATATTAACCCTAGTTATCATATTAGGGATTTATGTATTATGTAGGAAATTTATATTTACTAAGGTACGTATAAACAAGTGGATTCCACTATCTATAGCAATTGTTTTATTTATTGCTCAAATGTTTTTACCTACAAATAATGTATATGTTAGATATATATTACCACTATTTCCTGTTTTATTTTTCTTATGGTTTATGGATATTATGCAAACAGGTAAGGCTAAAAAGAACGAAAAACAAATTATAATTAAACCTAAAGCTAAACCAAATAGAGTAAGAAATAAAAATAAGTAGAAGTCGGATTAAAAACCGACTTCTTTATTCTCTAAAGATAGGGGAACTTATGGCGATTTTATGATTGTCAAGAATTACTTTAATCACGTACCAATGTTCATTTGGTGATGGTTCATGATTATACAGATATTTTATTCTATCTAAATTTAAATCACATATTTTTTTTATTGCGGTTCCTCCAGCAGAAATAATATGAATTTCTGATATTTTATGAACAGAATCGTGAACAAAAATTGAAAATTGTAAGTATTCATTATTAAAAGGTATTATGTTTCCCATAAAATTATCATTTATAGTAAAGTACATAGATAATGTACTAGATTCAGTGGAATAAGTTCGACGATTTCTAAATGCATTAATTAACGAATTAATTGTAAGTTCAGTATCAACTACACAGGTTAAATTTTCATCGTCACCAAAATTCAACCTATGATTATCTTGGCCATTTATGGCACCTAATTTCCATCCATTATCAAGTAAAAAATAATAATATTTTTCATATCGTACATATTTATTTGGATGTGAACCATTTCCAACTTCTATAGATGTTATCAATTTATTTAATATAGGATTGTATTCTAAGTTTTCTATTTGTTTATGAGGATGATTAATCGATATAAAGGCGGAAGGATTATTGAGCATCCATAAAGTGAGTAATTGGAAGTTGTTTACAGTTCCGGTGAAAAATCTATTAGGATTTACTATGTTGATGTCACCAAAAGGATTAGTTTTACTTTCAAATCCTATTATTGCTAAAAAGTTATCATGTTTTTTATTATAACGTGATGCTAGGTATTTAGCAGCTTCCCATTTACTCAATTCATTTCCTTTTACTCTAACTGGCTTAGTTAAATAATTATTGTGATCTGTTAAAATTAAAAAATTAAGACCGTTATGCCTTGCATAATCAAAGGCTTCCATAGGAGTACCCTTTCCAGTTGAGAAAGCACAATGTGCATGAGGGATACCATAGTAGAATTTTAAATCGTTCAAATTAAACTTATTCGTAGTTGATTTCTTTTTACCCAATACTATAACCTCTAAAAATTATTTATAATATATAATATTAGGTAAGAACATAAAATAATGACAACAAGTCTATGTAATGATAAAATAACTTTAGTATTTAGGCACATTCAAAAAATGCGAAGCATTTTGATTAATGATGAATATGAATAATTAAGGAAAAAATCTTATTGGATTTTAAATTAAAGTGCTTGCACTTAATAAATTTAAATTTTGCAAAGGAAAACATTCTTAAATCATTCATCATTAATCATTCATTTATTTTGTTTCACAAAATATTAAGTGAGGTGGAAAATATGATAAAAAGCTTTATGAATAAGAAACCTACATTGGAAGAAGAGATTTATGTTTCTGAAACTGCAGTTATTATTGGAGATGTAACATTGAGGAAAAAATCAAATGTTTGGTTTGGGGCAGTTATTAGAGGAGATGAAGAAAGTATAGTTATAGGAGAGAGGACTAATATTCAGGAAAATTCAGTATTACATGTTGATAAAACAAATAATATAGAAATTGGAGCGGGATGTACTATTGGACACGGAGCAATAATTCATGGATGTAAAATAGGCAGCAATACTTTAATCGGAATGGGTGCGATAATACTAAATGGAGCTAAAATAGGTAATAATACTATTGTGGGGGCAGGAAGTTTAGTTACTCAAAATAAGGAATTTGATGATGGAGTTTTAATTATAGGGAATCCTGCAAGAGCAGTTAGAAAACTAACAGAAGAAGAAATAAAAGGTAACAGAAATGCATGTTTAAGTTATATAGAATTAAGCAATGAACTTAGATAATAAACAATTACTTAAGATGAGTAAATATCTATAGAATGCATAAAACATGTATTTTTAATTATAATAGATTAAAATTAATGAAGCAGAAATAGCTGATGGAGGAAATGAAAAATGATAATACTTGGAGAATACGCTAATTTAAAAGTGAGTAAAAAGGTTGATTTTGGATACTATCTTGAGGATAAATTTGGAGATGAAGTACTACTTCCTAATAGTGATGTGAAAAATCATGACATTAAGGAAGGAGATAAGTTAGAGGTATTTATATATAGAGATTCTAAAGATAGAATGATTTCAACATTGAAGAAACCATACATAACTGTGGGCCAAATTGGTTATTTAGAAGTTGTAAGTCAAAGAGAAATAGGAGCTTTTGTAGATATCGGACTTGGTAGGGATCTTTTTATTCCTCTAAAAGAACAAAGTTTCAAACTTAAAGATGGAAAGAAATATTTATTTTATATGTATACAGATAAAACTGATAGATTAGCTGGAACAACAAAAATAGATTCTTATTTAGATTTAGCTGAAGAAGGCAAGTACAAAGTCTCAGATGAAGTTAAAGCAATAGTTTATGATACATGTGAAAATGGAACATTGAATGTTGCGATAGACGGTAAATACAGAGGATTGATATTGGCTAATGAGCATTTTGATTACATATATCCAGGTCAAGAAATAGAGGTTAGAGTTAAAAGAATCTATGAAGATGGAACTCTTGGAGTTACTACAAGAAAAAAGAGACTTGATGCAAGAGAAGAGTTGAGTCAAAAAATTCTTCAATATTTAAAAGAAAATGGAGGATTTATGCCATTTAATGATAAGTCATCATCAGAGGATATAAAGGCGGAATTTAATACAAGTAAGAACTACTTTAAAATGACTCTTGGTGGCTTAATGAAACAAAAATTAATAATTCAAGATAAAGAAGGAACAAGACTTCTTTAAGGCACATCCCAATTATATCAAATGAAAATTTTAGTAATTCAGCAATTGTTTATAGTTAAAAAGATTAATATTTACGATAGATATATATATTATTTTTAAGTCACAAATTTGCACAAACTAAAAATATAATCATATTTTAATAATGTAAATACTAATAGAGGGTGAAATGAATGTGTGGCATTGCTGGATTAGTAAATTTTAAGCAGGACATAGTTCAAGATAAAGATATATTGAAAAAGATGGTAAAAACATTAGAGAGAAGAGGTCCTGATGCACAGGGATTTTACATTTCTCCAAATGTTTTATTAGGTCATAGAAGATTGATAGTAGTAGACCCAAAAGGTGGTTTGCAGCCTATGACAAAGACTTTTGAGGGGAAAAAATATACGTTAGTTTATAATGGCGAACTTTATAATACAGAAGATTTAAGGAAAGATTTAATTAAAGCAGGATTTGCTTTTGATTCTTATTCTGATACTGAAGTTTTACTTACTTCGTATATATGCTGGGGAAAAGATTGTATTAATAAGTTGATTGGAATATTCGCATTTGCAGTTTTTGATGAAGGAAAAAATGAAGTGTTTTTAGCTAGGGATCAAATGGGAGTAAAACCTTTATTTTATACTATATGTGATAATACATTAGTATTTGGCTCTGAAATTAAGACTATACTAGCTAATCCTAAAGTAAAAAGAGAAGTTGATAGAGAAGGATTAACAGAAGTTTTTGGACTTGGACCAGCAGTAATACCAGGAAGTGCAATATTCAAAAATATAAAAGAGGTTGCGCCTGCTAATTGTCTTTTAATTTCTAGTGATAACAGTATTAAAAAATGGGAATATTGGACTGTAGAAGCGAAAGAATTTAAAGAAACACCAGAAGAAGCTATAGCACATACTAGAGAATTACTAGTTGATGCAATAACAAGGCAACTTGTTGGAGATGTACCAGTTTGTACATTTTTATCAGGAGGATTAGATTCATCAGCTATTTCAGCTATAGCTGCTAATGAATTTAAAAATAGAGGAAAGAAACTTACAACTTATTCAATAGATTACGAGGATAATGATAAATATTTTAAATCTTCATTGTTTCAACCTACATCTGATGAATTCTACGCAGAAGAAATGGCAAAATTCATTGGAAGTAATCATAAAAAAGTAGTTTTAAATCATACTGATTTAGCATTGGCTTTAAGGGACGCTGTTATTGCAAGGGATTTGCCTGGTATGGCAGATATTGATTCATCATTACTTTTATTTTGTAAAGAAATTCGTAAAGATTTTGTAGTTGGTCTTTCAGGAGAATGCGCAGATGAAATTTTTGGTGGATATCCATGGTTTACAAGAGATGAAATGTTTTATCTAGATACTTTTCCTTGGTCAAGATTTGTTAATGATAGAAAAGCTATAGTAAATGAAAACTTGAAAAGTATGCCAATAGAAGAATTGGTTAGAACTCAATATGAGAAATCTTTAAGTAAAGTTCCACATCTTGATGATGAAAGTAAAAGAGATTATAGAATGAGGGAAGTATCATATTTGAACTTAAAATGGTTTATGGTAAACCTTCTTAATAGGAAAGATAGAGTCAGTATGACTAACAGCTTAGAGGTAAGAGTTCCTTTTGCAGATATTAGATTAGTTGATTATGCTTTTAATTTACCAGCTGAAGTAAAATTATATAAAGGAAGAGAAAAAGGATTATTAAGAGCAGCTCTTGAAGGTATATTACCAAAAGAAATAGTTTATAGAAAAAAGAGTCCATATCCAAAAACTCATAATCCAATATATACTGATATAGTCTGCAAGATGTTAACTGATATTTTAGATAAGAAATCATCGCCAATACATGAAATAATCGATGATAAAGTTGTTAAAGAAATTGTAAGAACTAGAGGTGAATCATATAAGTCACCTTGGTATGGACAATTAATGACAGGTCCTCAATTACTTGCATATTTAATTCAGGTAAATACTTGGCTTGAAGAATATAATATTAATCTATTACTTTAAAATTATTAATTGCAATTAAAATATTATTGAATAAAACTGATTTATGTTGAATGCAAAACATAAATCAGTTTTATAGTTTACAAAACACAAAATTTAATAGTAAGCTTTTATAATTGAAACATTCGTAATTTAAATTTTAAACATGGAAAGATTCATAATTGAGTAGAGAATAAAAAAGAAATTTGCTATAATTTATTTATATTAAGAAAGGATTGAGTGGAGATGGAAATTGGTAGAGTACGAAGAGGAACCGTAACGTCTGAAAGAAAGATTGTTTCAGAAAAAAAAGATTTTTCGCAAAGTTTTAGTCAAGAAAGACACAAAAAATCAGAGGAACAATTGAATAAGATGATTGAAGACATAAAAAAAAGAGGTAGCAGACTTATAACAACTAAAACATATGTTGATGTAGTTATGTATAAAAAGATGATAAAAGAGTACTTAGAATCAATATTAAAGTTTATGTATGAAACTAAAAAGGATATTAGTTTTTGGCAAACTCAATATTTTATTACTGTAGATAGTATTGATGCTAGATTGGAAGAATTAACTCAATCACTACTTTCTGATGAGAAGGATAATATTAATATTGCATCTAAAATAGATGAAATTCAAGGTATGATTGTCGATATATATAGATAATAAAAATAAATTTATACTTGTACATAAAAATAAAAGAAATGGGATGCATATATTATTATATGTATCCTATTTCTTTTGGAGAATATTTTGATATATTATTGTGAGAGAATAAGATTATTTTATGTTTAATTTTGTGTATTTTTACAAAGTGTAAGCTATATTTTTAGGTTTTATGTATTATTATTCCATTATGTATAAAGCCTAAGAATCTTTATTATTTTTTGAATATGATTTATCGTTATGATATTATAAGTTGGTAGAAAATAATAATAGAAGATTTAATTTATATATATGAAGGGAGATAAAAATGAAAAAGAAATTGTCATTGCTTTTAATTATGTTATTTGCAATTTTAACTTTTGCAGGTTGTGGAAACAATACTGCACAGAATGAAACTTCTAATAAAGAAAGTACAGAAACTAAGGAAGTCAGCGTTGTAATCCCAGATGGACTTCCAGCTATATCAATAGCTAAACTTATAAAGGAAAAGCCAGAGATTAAAAAAGGATATAGTGTTAATTATACTATAGAACAAAATTCAGATAGTTTATCTACAAGTGTAATGAAGGGTGAGCCAGATATAGCAATTGTTCCTTCTAATTTAGCGGCTACTGCGTATAATAAGAATAAGCAATATAAAATAGCGGGAACTGTTGGATGGGGATCTTTTTATATTGGAACAACTAAAGAAAATCAAAATATTGAAGATTTAAAAGGAAAAGAGATTTATAACATAGGTAAGGGATTAACTCCAGATATAATTGCTAAAACTATACTTAAGGATAAAGGAATTAATGTTGATAAGGATGTTACTTTTAGTTACGTAGAAGGAGTAAATGAATTAGCACCAATTATTTTATCTGGAAAAACAGATTATGCAGTTATACCAGAACCAGCATTATCTACAGTTCAAGCAAAAAATTCAAATTTCAAAACAATGTTAGATTTAAATGAGGAATGGAAAAAAATAAATAATTCAGAATATGGATATCCACAATCAACAATAATTGTGAAGAGTGATTTGTATGATAAGGATAAGGATTTTGTTGACCAGGTTTTAAATCAAATTAAAATAAGTACAGAGTGGGCATATAATAATAAAGAAACTTTAGGAGATTACTGTGAAGAAATAGGAGTTTCAGCTAAAAAGCCTGTAATAATGAAATCTATAGATAAATCAAATATAAAATATGTTCCAATTAAAGAATCATATAAGGAATATAAAACGTATTTTGAAAAGCTAAATTCATTTGATCCTAAAACAATAGGAGGAAGTTTACCTGATGATGAAATATTCATGGAAAAGTAGAGTATATATCTTAATATCATGCTTATTTTTTATAGCATTATGGCAAGTAAGTGCAATAATAATTGATAATGATATATACATTCCAAGAATACAACAGGTAATTAAATCTATTGTAGAGATTGTTAATGAACCAGATTTCTTTAAAATAGTATTAAGTAGTTTTTATAGAACTGCTATTAGCTATATTTTAGCTTTAGGATGTTCTATGATTTTAGGGGTACTCTCAGTAGTGTATCCCTTTTTTAAGTATTTATTAAGCCCTTTAAATTCTTTTGTTAAAACAATACCAACGATGGTACTTGTTGTTTTAGCTTTGGTTTGGTTTACTAAAGATAGTGCACCATTTGTAGTTGGGTTTGCTATTACGTTTCCTATTCTTTATGAAGGTGTAAGAAATAGCATTATGCAAATTGATAAAAAATTAATAGATATGACCGAAATTTATGAAGTTGAATTAATAGATAAAATAAAAAAAATATATTTTCCGGTTATGAAATTTTATTTTATGAGTATTTTTGTATCGACATTTTCTTTGACATTTAAGGTGGTAATTGCTGGAGAAATACATGGTCAACCTAAATTTGGGATAGGAACTCATATACAATTAGAAAAGGTTAATTTTAATGTATCTGGGATTTTTGCATGGATTATAATTATTATGTTTATATCATTAATATTTGAGTTGATAAATAGGTTTTTACAAAAAAAGATATATAGGTGGAATAAATGAAAATAGATATTAACAATTTAAATAAATCTTATGGAAATGAAAACATTTTTAGAAACTTTAATTTAGAATTTAATGATGAAAAGGTAAATTGTATAGTTGGGCAATCTGGATGTGGTAAGAGTACACTTTTGAATATTATAGCAGGATTGGAAGAAATAGATGCTGGCGATATAAGTGGATATTTGAAAAGAGATATAAGTTATATATTTCAAGAGGACAGATTGATAGAATGGCTGACTGTTAAGGAAAATTTAGAACTTACATTAAAAAAGTATTTTGATAAAAATTTATTAGAAAAAGAAATAGAAAAAATATTAAGCTTAGTAGGTATAAACAATATTAAAAATAAATATCCAAATGCATTAAGTGGTGGAATGAGGCAAAGAGTTAATATAGCACGAGCTTTTGGAAAACCTTCTAAAATAATTTTAATGGATGAACCATTTAAATCTTTAGACTATAAGTTGAAGTATACAATAATAGATGAATTTAAGACTATATTAGAGAGAAAAAAAAGAATGGTCATTTTAGTAACGCACGATGTAGATGAAGCTATATATTTCCAGGGAAATGTTATAATATTTGGTAGTAAACCCGTAGAAATCAGAGGAGTATTTAATAAAGAATTATATAAACATAAAGATGAAATTTTAAAATTAATATAACTATAGATGAATAACTTATAACTTAAACTTATGTGATGACTTACCGAAAGAAGCTGTATTCTTTTTCTCGGTTGCTATATAATTTGGCTGTGGATTTCTACCAGTCGAAGTTGCACCTATTCATGCATGTTCCTCAAGCAAATTGATGACAAGCATGAATGGAACAACTTCGGCTGAAGAAATGCCTACAGCTCAATTATAAATGCAATACTCCGAAAAAGAATACAGCTTCTTTCTAATATAGAATATATTGCAAAGTTTAAGCATAATTATTAGTTTGTTTATCCATATATATATATTTTGCTTCCAACTAAGATAAAAAAAAATCCTGCTAACATGAAGCTTGAAATACTTAGCAATTTTTTATTGTCATTTAATAAATTAATGCCAAGGAAAGTATTACAAAGCCCTAAACATATAAAAATAAACGGGAAACAGTCATTAGGATTTGAGTTACTTTCTATTAAATTTAATGATAAAATAGGCAATGTTATAGCTAAAATAAAATTAATTATATAAAAAGTTTTTTTGATCAATATTACACCACCTTACAAATGGAAAATTATGTATCGCAATATTTAAATTATATACAAGCTAATTAAATTTTATTCCTAAAAAGAAAGAATTTTAATATTAGGCGCACTAAAATTATATGGGGGAATGCAAGCTGACATGAGAAGATATATATTTAGTGTATTATTAATATTGAACAAAAATTAGAACAAATGAATACCTTAATACATAAGGAGAAAAAATTGTATATAGAATTGTAATTTGAAATTTTATTGATTAAAAGAAAAAAATTAATAATGGAAGGTGTGTTCATGATTACAAATATAAATGATGAAAATTTTCAAAAGGAAGTTTTAGAAGAAGAAAAATTAGTTTTAGTAGATTTTTCGGCATGGTGGTGTGGTCCTTGTAAAATGGTAGCACCTATACTAGAGAGAATATCAAATGAAAATTGTAATATAAAGATTACTACTATTGATGTTGATAGAAGTCCAGTTGCTTCAATAAGATATCAAGTACAAAGCATTCCTGCAATTAAGTTTTTTAAAAATGGAGAAGTTGTAGATGAAATAATAGGATTTGCACCAAGAAAACAAATTGAAGAAGTTATAAATAAAAATTTATATAATTAATATTTGCTAAAAATTATATAAAGGCATATTTAAATGTGAATGGATAATAAAAATAAATTTTCAAGGAAATATTAAAATTTATTAATACAGTATTATATGTAAATTAAAATATAAAATAAATAGTTATCTTAAAATTTTTATTTTCAATAAATTTTAAGCATATGAAAAACAACAAGTCCCAAATGTTATGATTATCTTTCATTAGGCAAGGAAGCAGATTTGATTCATAGCAGTTCTATTAGAGCAATCTGATGATGAGCAGAGAACTTAAATCTATGATTTGATGATGGCCGCTTATTCTGTCAGTGTATGCGCATCAAGCATTTTATGATGGAAAATAATCATGATAGATGGACTTGTTATTGATTTTAACTTAAGAAAACTATACTTGATTTTTAAATCTTTTTTAGAGAATTAAGTTTGGAAATTTTCTCATATATAGTGTACATGTCAATATTAGAATTGTTTGTAGAATCATTAAGTTTATTTGTTAATGCATTCTTTTCAGAAGTAGAATCATTTAAAATATCTTCGTTAGAATTAGAAGTTATTGTTTTACAACATTTCTGATTATGAAGTTTTATTTCATCATCTATATTGTTTGAGATTACAGGTGAGAATGTTTTTGAATCAGAATGTTGTGTTTTATTGGATTTAAGAGAGTTTAAAGTGTTTTTAAAGGAGTTAGAGTTATTAGTTTTTTTGGTAGAGGCAATATACGTATTATTAGTATATGGTCTTTTAGTTATATTATTATTTGTACTAATTGCAGTTATAATGCAATTGTTATTTGAAACTAAGTTGATTTTATTAGACATACATATTCCTCCTTTAGATATGAACACAATATTTATAATTTGAGCTATTAGGCATATTATAAAAATAATCATGATATTTTGGACTTGTTATTTTCTTTAATGTGCCTTATTTATATAATCGAAATGTTATTGGAAAAGTTTACTGAATATTAAGATAATTTTGGATTTAATATATAATATTACTAAAGAAAGATTTGAATGCGTCATTAAGATTATTTTTTATAAAGATTTAAAATAGATATGTGCAATAATAAATAGAGAAAAGTACATATTGAAATGTCTTTTCTCTATTTATTGTTAAATTTATTATTTTACTTCATAAATCCAACCTTCTGGAGCTTCTACATCACCAAGTTGAATTCCGTAAAGAATATCATATAATTTTTTTATAGTAGGACCTACTTCAGTTTCACTATGGAATACATGTCTTTTACCTTCATAATCAATGGCACCGATTGGTGTTATTACAGCAGCAGTACCACAAGCACCTGCTTCTTTGAATTCATCTAAATTATCAACAAAGACCTCTCTTTCATATACTGGCATCTTTAAGTAATGTTCAGCAATATAAAGTAAAGAATATTTAGTTATACTTGGTAAAATTGAAGATGATTTTGGTGTAACAAATTCATTATTCTTAGTTATTCCAATAAAGTTTGCTGCTCCAACTTCATCAATTTTTGTATGAGTTGCAGGATCTAAATAAATACAATCTGCATATCCATCTTTAGCAGCTTTTGCGTGAGCTTGTAATGATGCAGCATAGTTACCTCCAACTTTTTGTTTACCAGTTCCGTGAGGTGCAGCTCTATCATATTCATCTTGAACAATAAACTTACAAGGTTTTAAACCACCAGAGAAATAAGGTCCAACTGGCATACAAAATACTGTAAATATATATTCAGGTGCAGGTTTAACTCCTATATTATGTCCAACACCCATAATGATAGGTCTAATATATAAAGTAGCACCAGTACCATAAGGTGGAACATAGTCTATATTAGCTTTTACAACTTGCATAATAGCATCGATAAATTTTTCTTCAGGTACATGTGGCATAAGAAGTTTGTCACAGCTATCATTCATACGAGCTGCATTTCTATCTGGTCTGAATAATTGTACTTTTCCTTCTTTTGTTCTATAAGCTTTTAAACCTTCAAAAGAACTTTGACCATAATGAAGGACGGTAGAAGCCTCGCTTATATGAAGCATATTGTCTTCAGTAAGTTTTCCTTCATCCCATTTTCCATCTTTCCAAACTGAAATATAACGAAAATCTGTTTTGATATAATCAAATCCTAATTTACTCCAGTCTATATCTGTTTTTTTCCCCATTTTATATTCCTCCACATCTATATTGGCTTATTGCCATTGTTTATTAATAACATATATTTTAGCACTACTAAAAAAAAAATTCCACAATTCAATAAAAAAGGTGGAACTTTTTTAGTAAAAGTGTAAATTTTTATAAATAAGCCTAAAGCATTAGCAATAATTTAAAATTTTTTAATAGGCTGATATTAAAAAATTAATTCCAAGGCACAGCATCGGATGGCATGCGCCAATCACCTCTTGGGCTTAAAGAAATGCTACCTACTTTAGGACCATCAGGAAGAGCGCTTCTTTTAAATTGTTGAGTAAAAAATCTATACATGAATTTATCTAACCATTTTTTAATTTCTTCTTCGCTATAATCATTTTTAAATGCTGTTTTAGCTAAGAAAAAGATTCTTTCTTTTGTAGATCCGTGTTTTATAAAATGGTACAAGAAGAAATCATGAAGTTCATAAGGGCCAACTATATCTTCGGTCTTTTGAGTTATTTCACCATTTTTATCTTTAGGTAATAATTCAGGGCTAACAGGTGTATCTAATATATCCATAAGAGTATGGCTAACAATTTCATTAGATTCATTTTGAGCCACGTATTTAACCAAATATCTAACTAGTGTTTTTGGAATTGAAGGATTTACAGAATACATTGACATATGGTCTCCATTATAAGTACACCAACCAAGTGCAAGTTCTGATAAATCACCAGTACCAATTAAAAGGCCTCTTTCTTTATTTGCAATGTCCATTAAAATTTGAGTTCTTTCTCTAGCTTGAACATTTTCGTAGGTAACATCATGTATTTCCTTATCATGACCTATATCTTCAAAATGTTGAAGAGATGCTTTGACAATATTTATTTCTCTAAGATCAGTTCCGAGTTCTCTGCATAAATCTAGAGCATTATTATAAGTCCTATCAGTAGTACCAAATCCAGGCATAGTTATAGTTACGATGTTCTTTTTATCTAAATTCAGAAGCTCAAAAGTTTTAACAATTACAAGAAGAGCTAAAGTAGAATCTAATCCACCTGAAATTCCAATCACCGCTTTTTGGGATTTTGTATGTTCTAGCCTTTTGGCTAAGCTTGAAGCTTGTATATTGAAAATTTCTTTACAACGCATTTCTCTTTCTTTTTCAATGCTAGGAACAAATGGATGTCTATCGATAAATCTATCAAAACTTTTTAATGAAGTATTACTAAACTCAAATTCGATTAAATGTGGTTTTTTATGTATCATTTTAGAAGAATCTCTAAAGCTAAGATTTTTCATTCTCTCAGATTTTAATTTAAATACATCGACTTCAGAATAAATGACTTCATTATCTCTTTGAAATCTTTTATTTTCTTTTAATAAAGAACCATTTTCACTTATTAATAGATGTCCGCTAAATAAAACGTCAGTTGTAGATTCATGAACTCCAGCAGAAGCATAAATATAACTGCACATAGTTCGAGCACTTTGATTTGCGATAAGGTTTTTTCTATAATCCATCTTACTTACTAATTCGTTAGAGGCTGATAAGTTACCAATTATATGAGCACCCATAAGAGAAAGGTAAGAGCTTGGTGGGATTGCTACCCATAAGTCTTCACAGATTTCAACTCCAAAATTAGCTACATTAGAAGAGAAAATTAAATTTGTACCAAATGGAATGTTTTTTTGATAAGGTAAATCAATTATATCATTTTCTATAGAGATTCCTTCAGTAAACCATCTTTTTTCATAAAATTCGCTATAGTTAGGAATATAAGATTTTGGGACTATTCCTAAAATAGATCCTTTGAATAAAAGAAAAGCACAATTATATAAAACGCTATTTGAAATAAGTGGAGCACCGATTGCAATTAGCATATCATCATCTTTACTGGCAGATAATATTTCCTTGATTCCATATAATGATTTGTTTAATAGATATTCTTGTAAAAACAAATCACCACAAGTATAAGATGTAACGCATAGTTCTGGAAAAACTATAAATTTACTTCCTTTATTTTTTGCATCATTTATACATTTAATTATATTGTCAACATTATAATCAACATCACTAACCCTAGTTTTGGGACAGGCAGCCGCTACTTTAATAAAGTCCATATAATCACTCCTTCTAGCAATAAATTCTTAAATTACGATTTTAAAATTTTTTATACATAATTTACTTTTACTTGGTGAAATAAATTTATTTAAACTAACTATTATAATTTAGTTATGTATAACATTGATAATTTTGGTATGCTTTTTCACTTTATAGTAATCTTTTTCTTTATTATCGTCAAGATTTAGATATTTTTATGTATAGTAATAACATATATTTATAGAAATTGGATTTGGAATAATTTTAAAATAAATAAGATACATTTGAAAATTATATATGTAATAAAATTAATTAGAATTAATACTAAAAAAAGCAATATGAGAATATTATTACTGATAGGGGGAGGCGATAATATGAATTTGCTTGTATTTTGGTTAATTATTGTAATTTGTACATTTGTTATAGATATATTAACCAGTAACTTTTGTTTTGTGTTATTTTCTATAGGTGCTATAGTAGCAGCTATATGTGGAATATTTGGAATGTCATTTATGATGCAAATAATAATTTTTGCAATAATAAGTATCGTGGCATTAATAATAGGATATCCAATACTGAAGAATAAAAATATACGTATGTGTAAAAAAACATTACTTATGGAAGAAACTTATATTGGAAAAGTAATGAAGAGTGAAAATGAAATTTCTGATAAAGCTCAGATTAAAGTTAATGGAGAATATTGGACTGCAATAAATGAAGGGGAGGTAATACATCCAGGTGAAAAATTTGTTATTACAGGGATTGAAGGTATTAAACTAAAAATAAAAAAAGCATAGGGGGAGTTGGAAATGGCTTTACTAGTAATACTAGGAGTACTATTAATATTGATATTAATAGTAGTGTTATCGTCAATTAAAATTGTAAATACAGGATATTTATATGTAGTAGAAAGGTTTGGGCAATTTGATAGGATTTTGGAGCCAGGATGGCATTTTATATTACCATTTGTAGATTTTGTGAGAAGAAGAGTATCAACAAAACAACAAATACTAGATGTGCCACCACAATCAGTTATAACTAAAGATAATGTTAAAATTTCTGTTGATAATGTTATTTTTTATAAATTGTTAAATCCAAGAGATGCTGTTTATAATATAGAGGATTTTAAATCGGGAATAGTATACTCTTCAACAACAAATATGAGAAATATAATTGGAAACATGACATTGGATGAAGTATTGTCAGGAAGAGACAAAATAAATTTAGATCTTTTAAGTATTATAGATGAAGTTACTGATGCTTATGGTATAAAAATACTTTCTGTAGAGATTAAAAATATAATACCACCGGCTGAAATTCAACAAGCTATGGAAAAACAAATGAGGGCTGAAAGAGATAAGAGAGCTATGATTCTTCAGGCGGAAGGATTGAGGCAATCGCAAATTGAAAAAGCAGAGGGTGAAAAACAGTCTCAAATCTTAAAAGCAGAAGCAGAAAAGCAGGCAAATATAAGAAGAGCTGAAGGATTAAAGGAATCTCAATTATTAGAAGCAGAAGGTAAAGCTAAAGCAATAGAACAAATTGCTATTGCAGAAGCTGAAGCTATTAGGAAAGTAAATACCGCCATTATAGAATCTGGTACTGATGAGCGAGTTATTGCATTAAAACAAATTGAAGCGCTTAAGGAAATGGCGAACAGTCCTGCTAATAAGCTTATATTACCAAATGAGACATTGTCATCACTAGGAAATATAGCTGCAATAGCGGATACATTAAAAGGCGTTATAAACAAATAAATATAAGAAAAATAATTAAGCAACAAATAGATAAATATAGCTATTTGTTGTTTTTGTTCATATTTAGAAATAAAAAATAACTTTAATGAAAGATTTAATTAAGGAGCATGAAAATAAATAACAAGTCAAATTTGCTGTGAATCGCTTACTCAGTGAGCAAATTCAAGTCGAGATTTCTATGATAAAAAATAGACAGGTAAATGGATTTGTTATTTTCTGAATGTTACTAAGAGAATTTGTGATAAAACTTGCTTTGTTTAGCTGTGTTGAAATAGTGAAAAAAAAGTATTAATATATACTTATCAGTATAAAAAACAGCTGAGGTGAAAAAATGAAGAAAAAAAACATAGTTAGTATATTAATGTGCATGGTATTATCTTTTTCTTTATTTGGATGTAGTTTTAAAGATGATTATATAATTCAAACAAAAGAAAATACTGATGAAAAACCATCAGGTGATAAAGTCAACGAAGTATTTAATTCAGAAAAAATGAAAGATCTAATGGATAAGTTGAAATCTACGCCTAAAAAGATTTCGGACAAGGCAGATGAAGTTGACAGTGATACTACAAGAATGATGAATGAATTAAATGATAAGGCTGATGAATTAACTGATGCAATAAATGATGCTGATGTTGATGGGAAAAGTGAGGATATAAAAGCTAAATTTGATGACATATCGGATGAACTTGATAAAGTAAATGAAAAAGTTAATGATGCAAAGGAAAAATCAGATAGTTTTGAAAATCCTGTTGATGAAACTAAAATTACTGATACAGTAGATGAATTTACATCTCATATGAATAACTTAGAAAATGCATTAAATAGAGTAGGAAAATAACATAATAAAGATTAAATTCAGAATTAATATGTATTTGTTAGACTTTTTTTAGACGAGGATGAGAAAAAACAATATATAATTTATAGATTATATATTGTTTTTTCTCAATTTAATTTAGTAGGTGAAATACATGAAAGAAAACAGAAAAAATGCTTGATTCTTTTACTTTAGTATGATAAAGTAGTGAATAGAAAAAGCGATGCAAAGGGGAAATAATTATGAAGATAAATAAATTACTTAAAAAGTTAGCTATTGTTGGAGTTGTAGTTACTTTAGGAACAAGTTTAGTAGCATGTGGTGGAAATTCAGCTGCAAATAAATCGGGTAATTCTAAAGCAGAAGCAAGTACATTAGATAAAGATGAATTGGTAATAGGTTTAGATGATACATTTGTACCAATGGGATTTAAAGATGATAGTGGAGAATTAGTTGGATTTGATGTTGACCTTGCAAAAGCAGTTGGTGAGAAGCTTAATAAAAAAATTAAATTTCAAGCTATTGACTGGAGTATGAAGGAAAGTGAACTTAAGAATGGAAATATAGATTTAATATGGAACGGATATTCAATTAATGATGAAAGAAAAGAAAAAGTTGATTTTTCAAAGCCATATTTGAATAATACACAAGTAATAGTAACTTTAGCTGATTCTTCTATAAATACTAAAGAAGATTTAGCAGGGAAAAAAGTTGGAGCACAAGATCAATCTACTGCAGTAGATGCTGTTGAAAATGATAAAGATAACATAATGTCAAAATTTAATGGTGGAAATCTTGTTACATTTGCAGATAATAATGATGCTTTAATGGATCTAGAAGCAAAAAGATTAGATGCCATTGTTGTAGATGAAATCTTAGCTAGATATTATATAAAAGCAAGAGGCGAAGAAAAGTATAAAATATTGAAAGATAACTTTGGTCAAGAGCAATATGGTGTGGGAATAAGAAAAGGCGATACTAAGTTTGTAGATGCATTTAATAATGCTTTAGATCAAGTTATTGCAGATGGTAAAGCAGCAGAAATATCAAAAAAATGGTTTGGACAAGATATTGTTATTAAATAATATCTTAGGATAATAGATGTGGTTTTTTTGGAACAATAAAGAGGAGGAATAACTTTGAGTTATATTTTAGAATTAATGCCTCAAGTATTAGAGGGGCTTAAGGTAACATTAGAAATTTTTGCATTAACATTAACACTATCGATTCCACTTGGAATACTTGTAGCGGTAATGAGAGTTTCGAAATCTCTAATGCTAAGTAAAATAAGTGGGGTATATGTACTTATAATGAGAGGAACTCCGTTATTGTTACAAATCATTGTTATATTTTTTGGATTGCCTATAGTTGGAATTACCTTTGATAGATTTCCAGCAGCAATTTTAGCTTTTACTTTAAATTATGGAGCGTATTTTGGCGAAATATTTAGAGCAGGAATAATGTCTATTGATAATGGTCAAATAGAAGGAGCGCAGGTTTTAGGATTAACTACTAAAGATACATTTTTTAGAATAATACTTCCACAGGCATTTAAAAGAGTACTTCCACCTGTTGCAAATGAAATAACTACTTTAGTAAAAGATACATCTTTGGTTTATGTATTGGGATTAGATGAATTACTTAAGCTTGGAAAAATTGCAGCAAATAGAGATGTTTCATTGATGCCACTTGTAATAGTTGGTGCGGTATATTTAATAGTAATAGCAGTTTTAAGTCAGATATTAAAAAGAGTGGAACAGAAGTATAATTACTATGAATAAATTGGAGGAACATAAATGCTTAAGGTTAGAGGAATAAAAAAGAAATTTAAAAATATAGAAGTTTTAAAAGGTGTAGACCTTGAAGTAAGAACTGGAGAAATTTTAGTTGTTGTTGGGCAATCTGGTGGAGGAAAAACTACATTACTTAGGTGTGTAAATGCATTAGAACATTGTGATGAAGGCGATATAGAAATTAACGATAAGTTATTATGCAAAAATGGAAAATATGTGGATAAAAAGGAGCTTAAAGAAATAAGAAAAGATGTAGGTTTTGTATTTCAAAATTATAATTTATTTCCGCATATGACTGTGCTGGAAAATTTAATAGAAGCACCTCAAAGAGTATTAGGATGTTCAAAAGAGCAAGCTGTGAAAAAAGCAGAAGAAACTCTTGGTTTTTTAGGATTAGTAGATAAAAAAGGAAATTATCCTTTTGAATTATCAGGAGGTCAAAAACAAAGAGTTGCAATTGGAAGAGCACTTGTATTGGAACCAAAGATAATGTGCTTTGATGAGCCGACATCGGCGTTAGATCCAGGATTGACGGAAGAAGTAGCTAATTTAATAAAAAGTCTCAGTGAAAAGGGCATGAGTATGATGATTATAACTCACGATATGAACTTTGCAAAAAAGATAGCTGATAGAATAGTTTCTATGAATAAAGGACAACTTCAAGAAGGGATAATTTTTGAATAATATTATGAGGGTGAAAATAAATAACACGTCCAATTTGCTATGTATATTATTCATTAGGTAAGGCGAGGAAGTGCCTTCATAGCGAGTTCATTAAGTCAATTTACTGACATATCATAATTGGAAATAGGCAGACAGATTGATTTGTTATTTATTTGAAGATGTTTTATAGATAAAAACTTTAATAGAACAAGCACTTGATTTTATAAAATATAAAAGTTGAATAAATGCTTTAGATACAAAACAATAAATTCAGCATTTTAATGTTTAATCAATAAGTGTTTGTTCTATTGTTATTTTTACAATATATGATAATGAGGTATTGATTGCGTTATAGAAGATTATAAAATGCTAAATTCGAAAAAAAGTTAAAAAAATTTAAAAATTATATACTTTTTTTAATTAATTTTAAAATGAGAAGGTTTAAAATTATAAAATTTTTATTATGATTTGTGTTGAATTATAGAATAAAGTGTGGTATTCTTAAAGAGTAAGATAATTCAAGATTTAATCAATACTGTACATTCGCCTCTGTTTCAGAGATTGGGTCTAGTATCGGGTTATGTCTTTGGAAAAAGGGAGGATTTTTATAATGGAAGATAGAACTTTAGTATGTAAAGATTGTGGAAAGGAATTCATTTTCACAGTTGGAGAACAAGAATTCTACAAAGAAAAAGGATTTGACAACGATCCAGTTAGATGTCCAGATTGTAGAAGAGCTAGAAAGCAACAAAGAAACAATAGAAACTTCGACAGATAGTAGACTATAGGGCCATAAGATATTCTTATGGCCCTTTCTTTTTATATAAATTTAATTGGAGTGAGCTTAATTATGTATAAATAATTAAGTTTGATTTTTCTGTTTTGATTCTGCTATTAGATATGGTGTCTTCTGTGATTGTTGTTTTTTACAACGGCACTTAGTGAACTAAAATATTTATAGAGTTAATTATGATTAAAAGATTACTATAAGAGTTAAACTTTATACTTTTATAGTAATTTTTTTTTGTAGTAATTGTTAAGTTATTGGTAATACTAGTTCTATGATTAGTATTGGATTGTTATATTTTGTTAAGGCACAATCAAAAAAATAATAGACCAGTATACGTGTATATTTCGCGTCATACTGCGTCGGCAAATTCTGCTAATAGACCCGCTATGAGCAGAATTCGCCTCCTTGTGTGACGCGAAATATTCTACGAATCTTTGGTCTATTATTTTTTTTCGTGTGCCTAAGCTGCAAAAATTACTATTATATTGAGACAATGTTTTTATTACATTGCAGAAACATATATATCATAAATAAATTTAATCTTGTTAATTTATATAAAAAAATACTTGTGGTTTTTAAGTTCTAGAAAAATCATAAGTCGGTTATTGTTGGCGATAATTAAAAGAAAAATTAAATATACGAATTATGTTATTAAAAAAACGAGATTAAGTTCGGTAAAATAAAGAAATAAAGAAAAAACAATATGAATTTAGTTGACAATGTACGTGTTAGATGATAATCTTAGAATATAGATACGAAAGTTAATGAAGTGTAACGAATAAATATTCGCTATTACAATGATGTAATGATTAAGCTAAATCTCATGATATTTTGGAGGAATTAAGATGTTAGATATTAGAAGCGTATTCGTTGAAAAGAAAAAAGGATTTAATGTTGAGGCTCAAAGTTTATTAAATGATTTTAAAGAAAACTTAGGAGTGATCGGCTTAGAAGATATAAGAATTGTTAATAAGTATATTATTTCAGATATATCCGAAGAGTATTACAAGAAAGCATTACATACAATTTTTTCTGAAGCAACAGTAGATATAGTTTACGAATCAAAATTACCAACTAATGAAGGAGAAGTAGCTTTTGGTGTAGAATATTTACCAGGTCAATACGATCAAAGAGCAGATTCAGCGTCTGAGTGTTTAGCTCTTTTAACAGCAAAAGATAAAGTTGAAATAAAAACAGCTAAAATAGTAGTATTAAAAGGAAACATTTCACAAAGTGATATTGAAAAAATTAAGAGTTATTACATAAATCCAGTTGATTCAAGAGAAGTAGATATAGATAGCAAAGATTTATCATCAATATCAAACATGCCTAAAGATGTTCTAATCTTAGAGGGATTCACAAAAAAAGCATTGGAAGAATTAAAAGATTTTCACAGTGAACAAGGATTAGCGATGAGTATTGATGATCTTGTCATGATACAAGATTATTTTAAGAAAGAAGAAAGAGATCCAAGTATAACTGAAATTAAAGTAATAGATACATATTGGTCAGATCATTGTAGACACACAACTTTTTCAACTATATTAGAAGATGTACAAATTGAAAATAGTGTATTTACAGAACCGATAAAGAAAAGTTATGAAGCATACATAAAATCAAGAGAATATGTTTATGAAGATAAAGAAAAGAATAAAACTTTAATGGATATGGCTGTAATAGCTATGAAGGAACTTAGAAAAAGAGGAAAACTTGAAGATTTAGATATCTCAGAAGAAATAAACGCTTGTTCTATTAATGTAAAAGTTGAAACCAATAATGGTATTGAAGATTACTTAGTAATGTTTAAAAATGAAACTCATAATCATCCAACTGAAATTGAACCTTTTGGTGGAGCAGCAACTTGTCTTGGAGGAGCTATAAGAGATCCATTATCAGGAAGAACTTATGTATACCAAGCGATGAGAGTTACAGGGGCAGCAGATCCAACAGTACCAGTTAAAGATACCTTAAAAGGAAAGCTCCCTCAAAGAAAAATAACATTAGGAGCAGCTCATGGTTATAGCTCATATGGTAACCAAATTGGTCTTGCAACAGGAGAAGTAAGAGAAGTATATCATCCAAATTATGCAGCTAAGAGAATGGAAGTAGGAGCAGTTATTGCAGCAGCACCAAAGGAAAATGTAGTAAGAGAAGAACCTGTATTAGGCGATGTAATTATCTTACTTGGTGGAAGAACAGGAAGAGATGGTGTTGGTGGAGCAACAGGTTCATCTAAAGAACACACTGTAGATTCAATAAATGAATGTGGAGCAGAAGTTCAAAAAGGTAATGCACCTACTGAAAGAAAACTTCAAAGATTATTCAGAAATTCAAAAGTAGCTAAAATGATTAAGAGATGTAATGATTTTGGTGCAGGTGGGGTTTCAGTTGCAATTGGAGAACTTTGCAGAGGTTTAGATATAGATTTAGATAAAGTGCCAAAGAAATATGAAGGTTTAGATGGAACAGAACTTGCAGTTTCAGAATCGCAAGAAAGAATGGCCGTGGTTGTAACTAAGGAAAATGCAGATGAATTTATAAGACTTTCAAATGAAGAAAACTTAGAGGCTAATTTAGTTGCACATGTTACAGATACTGATAGATTAAGATTATTCTGGAGAGGAAAGAACATCGTTGATTTAAAGAGAACTTTCTTAGATACAAATGGGGCTACTCAAAAAACTAAGGTAGTTGTTGAATCACCAAAAGCTTATCCATATACAGTAGCAGAGATAAATGTTAAGGAAGAATGGATTAATACATTAAAGAATTTAAATGTTTCTTCACAACAAGGATTATCTGAAAGATTTGATGCAACAATTGGCGGTGGAACAGTGCTTATGCCATTTGGAGGTAAATATGCAAAGACACCAGCAGAAGGCATGGCAGCCAAAATACCTGTACTTGGCGGAGAAAGTAAGGATGCTACAATAATGACATTTGGATTCAATCCAAATCTTGGTATGTGGAGTCCATATCACATGGCATATTATTCAGTAGTTGAATCTGTAACTAAGCTTACAGCTATGGGAGGAGATTACAGAAAAGCAAGATTAACTTTCCAAGAATATTTTGAAAAGTTAGGCGTTGATCCTAAGAGATGGGGAAAACCATTTGCAGCATTACTTGGAGCTTATGAAGTTCAAATGGAACTTGGAATTCCAGCAATAGGTGGTAAGGATTCTATGTCAGGAAGTTTTGGGGATTTAGATGTACCTCCAACACTAGTATCTTTTGCAGTAGGAGTTGAAAAGGCTGGTAAGATAATATCACCAGAATTTAAGAAAAATGATTCTACTTTAGTCTTATTGCAAACTGAAAAATTAGAAAATGGAACAATTGATATTGATAAGTTTAAGAACAATTTAGAAACTTTATATAGATTAATCCAAGAAGAGAAGGTAATATCAGCATCATCAATTAAGTTTGGTGGAGTTGCAGAAGCAATTACTAAGATGACACTTGGAAACAGAATCGGAGCAGAAATTGAAAATGTAACAAAAGAAGATTTATTCGGATTAAATTATGGAAGCTTAGTAGTAGAAGTTAAGAATGCGGTAAATGTAGAAGAAACATTTAAGGACTGTTTATACAAAGTAATAGGTAAAACAACAGCTTCTGCTCAAATAACATCAAAGCAATTTGATTTGAATTTAAATATTGAAGAATTAGAAAATGTCTATGAAGAAAAATTAAACAAAGTATTTGGAATAAAAACACCTGATACAGGTAAAAAAATAGAAACACCTTTAACAGAAGTGAAGATTTGGAAGTTACCTAAAATTAAAGCGTCGAAGCCAAAGGTTGTAATTCCAATATTCCCAGGAAATAACTGTGAATATGATTGCGCTAGAGCTTTTGAAAAAGAAGGCGCAGAGGTTTCACAAGTAGTATTTAGAAATATTACTAAAGAAGCGTTAAATGAGTCTATAGACAGGTTAGCAAATGAAATTAATAGTGCTCAAATACTTATGATTCCAGGTGGTTTCTCAGCAGGTGATGAACCAGATGGTTCTGGTAAATTTATTGCAAATGCTCTTAGAAATAAAAAAATAAGTAACGCAGTAATGAAACTTCTTAAGAATAGAGATGGATTAGCATTAGGTATTTGTAATGGCTTCCAAGCGCTAATTAAATTAGGATTAGTACCATATGGGGAAATAGTTGATATAAAAGAGGATATGGCAACATTAACTTATAACAATATTAACAGACATATGTCTTCGATAATAAGAACAAGAGTTACTTCAAATAAATCACCTTGGTTTAGTGAAGTAAAAGCTGGAGATATACATTCAGTTGCAATTTCACATGGTGAAGGTAGATTTGTTGCACCAGAAAGCTTAATTAAAGAATTAATAGATAATGGTCAAGTAGCGACTCAATATGTTGATTTTGATGGAAATGTATCATTAGATATGCCATTTAATCCAAATGGTTCAATGTATGGAATAGAGGGAATTACAAGCCCAGATGGAAGAGTGTTAGGTAAGATGGCTCACTCAGAAAGAATTGGAGAAAATGTTTATAGGAATATTCCGGGAGATTTTGATCAAAAGATTTTTAAAGCTGGAGTTGAATACTTCAAATAAACCAATGAAAAATTCAAGATATTCTGTAGAGCATATCATAAAATTCTAAGAATATAAGAATATTTATTCTTCACAAGAATGTAAGAAGTAAAAACATTTGAAATTATTTTGAAGTGTAAATATACATTAGATGTTTTAAATAATAGGAGGTCTTTTTGTGGAAGTAGCAATATTTTTTGGAAGTAAATCTGATACAGAAGTTATGAAAGGTGCAGCTAATGCTTTAAAAGAATTTGGAGTAACATATAAAGCATTTGTTTTATCAGCTCATAGAGTGCCAGAAAAATTAGAAGAAACTTTAAAAGAAGTTGAGGAAGCAGGATGCCAAGTTATAATTGCGGGAGCAGGTCTTGCAGCTCATTTGCCAGGAGTAATTGCTTCAAAAACAATACTTCCTGTAATAGGAGTTCCAGTTAAAGCTGCTTTAGAAGGTGTAGATGCACTATATTCCATAGTACAAATGCCAAAATCAATTCCAGTTGCAACTGTTGGAATAAATAATAGTTACAATGCAGGGATGCTAGCAGTTCAAATGTTATCAGTTAATAATAAAGAGTTAAAAAATAAATTAAAAGAATTTAGAATAAATATGAAGAAAAAATTTATTGAGGACAATGCGGAAGGGGTAGAACTATAATGGAAAAATTAGAAATGTTATATGAAGGAAAAGCAAAGAAGATATATAAAACAGACAAGGCTGATGAAGTAATAGTATATTACAAAGATGATGCAACAGCATTTAATGGAGAAAAGAAAGGTCAAATCGAAGATAAAGGTGTTATGAATAATGAAATCACATCAATCTTATTTGAACTATTAGAAAAAAAGGGTATAAAAACTCATTTTATTAAAAAACTAAGTGATAGGGAACAACTATGCAAAAAAGTTGAAATAGTACCACTTGAAGTAATCGTAAGAAATGTTGCAGCTGGTAGTATGGCTAAGAGATTAGGTCTTGAAGAAGGATATAAACTTAAAACTACAGTATTTGAATTTTCTTATAAAGATGATGAGTTAGGAGATCCATTAATAAATAGTTATCATGCAGTAGCAATTGGTGCAGCGACTTTTGAAGAAATAGATACAATTCTTGATATGACAGCAAAAATCAATGATGTATTAAAAGAAGTTTTTGCAGCACAAAATATCAACTTAATTGACTTTAAGATTGAATTTGGTAGATGTAGTGATGGAACAATTGTTTTAGCTGATGAAATTTCACCAGATACTTGTAGATTCTGGGATGCAACTACAGGAGAAAAGTTAGACAAAGATAGATTTAGAAGAGATTTAGGTAATGTTAAAGATGCCTATGTTGAAATTTTAAAGAGAATTTCTAAATAGTGTTTATGAAACTTTCAATATTTAGAATAAGTAATTAAGAACAAATAATTTTTAAATAAAATTTTTTAGAAATTCCGTAGGGAAATACGAACATAAATCTCTGATTTTAGCACTTGATTTTTCTCTACGGAGATTTTAGCCTTAACTATATATTGTGTATTATAAACTAAGGCACAATAAAAAAATAATAGACCAGTATGCTTGTCTATTTTGCGTCATACTGCGTCAGTAAAATCAACTAATAGCACCACTATGATCTGATTTTACTTTCTTGACTGACACTAAATAAGCGTCGCATCTTTGGTCTATTATTTTTTTCATATGCCTAAAATAATAAATGACGAAAGGATTGTATAAATGAATAATTCAAATTTTGAATTAATAATGGATCCAAGTAATGACAAATTTAAAGATGAATGTGGAGTATTTGGCGTTTATGCTAATAATACTATAGATGTTGCATCAATGACTTATTACGGACTTTATGCTCTTCAACATAGAGGACAGGAAAGTGCAGGAATAGCAGTTGCAAATGGAGAAAAAATTGATATACATAAAGGTTTAGGTCTTATTACAGAGGCGTTTAAGCAAGAAGATTTAGAAAAATTAAAGGGACGCATAGCTGTGGGTCATGTAAGATATTCAACAGCTGGAGGAAAAGGCATTGAAAATGCTCAGCCTATATTAGTTTCATCTAAAATGGGACCAATAGCTATGGCTCACAATGGAACTTTAGTAAATGCTGATGTTATAAAAGAACTGCTTGAAGATGGAGGACAAATTTTCCATACTACAACAGATTCAGAGGTAATCGCTTGTTTAATAGCTAGAAGTGCTAAAAAAGGTTTTGCTAAAGCAGTAATTGATGCTATGTCAGCTGTTAGAGGATCATTTGCATTAACTATCATGTCGAAAGACAAGTTGATTGGAGCTAGAGATCCACATGGAATTAGACCACTTTGTTTAGGAAAAATAGAAGAAGGCTATGTACTAGCTTCGGAGAGTTGTGCCTTAGATGCAATAGGTGCTGAATATGTAAGGGATATAGAACCTGGAGAAATAGTGATAATAGATGAACAAGGAGTAAATTCATATAGATATTCTGAAAATACTAAATGTCAAACATGTGCTTTTGAATATATTTATTTTGCTAGACCAGATTCAAAAATTGATGGACTTGAAGTTCATACAACAAGAGTAAAAGCAGGAGAACAGTTATTTAAGGAACACCCATTAGATGCGGATGTTGTTATTGCGGTTCCAGATTCGGGAATACCAGCTGCCATAGGATATGCAAAAGCTTCTGGAATACCTTATGATACTGGATTTATCAAGAATAGATATGTAGGAAGAACATTTATATCACCATCTCAGGAAATAAGAGAAAGAGCAGTTGCAGTAAAATTAAATCCGCTAAAGGTAAACTTGGAAGGAAAAAGAGTTATACTTATTGATGATTCAATAGTAAGAGGAACTACTTCAAAGCATTTAATTGAATCGCTTAAACGTGCAGGAGTAAAAGAAGTTAGTTTCTTAATTGCATCACCAAGCGTTAAATATCCATGTTATTTTGGAATAGATACACCTTATAGAAGTGAACTTGTTGCTGCAAACCATACTGTAGAAGAAATCAGAGATATGATTGGAGCAGATTATTTAGGATACTTAAGTGAAACTGGAGTATATAAGAGCTGTGAAGATAGAGAAGGATTCTGCATGGGATGCTTTAATGGTGTTTATCCAGTAGCAACGCCAATAGAAGAAATATCAAAAGATCTTGAAAGGTAGGATTAATAAATGATTACTTATAAAGAAGCCGGAGTTAATATAGAAGAAGGATATAGATCAGTAAAATTAATAAAGGAATATGCAGCTAGAACAATGAGTGAATATGTTCTAAATGGTCTTGGTAGTTTTGCAGGAATGGTAGAGTTACCAGAAGGATATAAAAAACCTGTTTTAGTTTCAGGAACTGATGGAGTTGGAACAAAGCTTGAAATAGCATTTAAGAACAAGAAATATGATACAGTTGGAATAGATTGTGTAGCTATGTGTGTTAATGATATATTATGTCACGGAGCAAAGCCATTATTTTTCTTAGATTATATTGCTTGCGGAAAGCTTGAAGCTGAAGTTGCATCAGATTTAGTTAAGGGAATTGCTGATGGATGTCTTGATTCTGATTGTGCATTAATTGGTGGGGAAACAGCAGAAATGCCAGGATTTTATGATGAAGGCGAATATGATATGGCTGGTTTTGCAGTTGGTATAGTAGATAAAGATAAGATTATAAATGGTAGCAATATTAAAGAAGGCGATAAACTAATTGGTATTGCATCTTCTGGAATTCATTCTAATGGATATTCACTTGTTAGAAAGGTATTCCCAGATTTAAACGAGGATTTTAATGGAGAACCAGTATGGAAAACATTACTTACACCAACTAAAATATATGTTAAACCAATACTTAAGTTATTAGAAAACTTTGATATTAAAGGAATGGCACATGTTACAGGTGGTGGATTTATTGAAAATGTTCCAAGAATGTTTAATGGTGCAGATTTTACTGCTGTAATTAACAAGGATTCATATCCATTACCAGCAATATTTGAGAGAATAGTTGAAAAAGGTGTAGATAAGGATCATATGTATAATACATTCAACATGGGAATAGGATTTGTTCTTGCTGTTGAAGAGAAGGATGTTGAATCTATTAAGAAAGCTTTAGTAGAAATGGGTGAAAAGGCTTATGAAATAGGATATGTAACATCTGGAGGTGAAGGTGTTTGTTTAAAATAGCAGTTTTAGCTTCAGGAGGAGGAACAGATCTTCAGTCTGTAATAGATGCAGTAGAGAGTAAATACATTAATGCTAAAATAGAAATGGTTATAGGCAGCAAAGAGGGCATTTATGCCCTCGAAAGAGCTAAAAAACATAATATAGACACATTTGTTGTTAGCAGGAAAGAGTATAAAGAAAAATCCTCAGATAAAATATTAGAATTAACAAAAGGTAAAGTTGATTTAATAGTTCTTGCAGGATTTTTATCAATCTTAGATGGAAAAATATTAAAAGAATTTGAAGGTAAAATAATAAACATTCATCCATCATTAATTCCATCTTTTTGTGGACCTAATATGTATGGATTAAAAGTTCATGAAGCTGTAATTAAGAGTGGAGTGAAATTTTCAGGTTGTACTGTTCATTTTGTAAATAGTGAAGTGGATGGAGGTGCTATAATCCTTCAGGAAGCTGTTCCAGTTTATTTTGAAGATGATGCGGAAACTCTTCAAAAAAGAATACTAGAAAAAGAGCATATAATACTACCTAAAGCAATAAAATTACTTAGCGAAGGTAAAGTAAAAGTTAGTGATGGTAGAGTTAAGATAGAAGAATAAGAGGAGGCCTTTTCGTGAAAAAGAGAGCTTTAATAAGTGTATTTGATAAAGATGGAGTTTTAGATTTTGCTAAATTCCTAGTATCTAAAGATGTTGAAATTGTATCAACAGGGGGAACTTATAAATATTTAAAGGAAAATGGTTTAGAAGTAATTGAAATTAATGAAGTTACTAATTTTCCTGAAATGTTAGATGGAAGAGTTAAGACTCTTCACCCATTAGTTCATGCAGGAATATTAGCGATAAGAGATAATGAAGAACATATGAATACATTAAAAGGTAGAGATATTCATACTATAGATTATGTAGTTGTAAATCTTTATCCATTCTTTGAAAAAGTTAAAGAAGATTTAGAATTTGAAGAAAAGGTTGAATTTATCGATATTGGTGGCCCTACAATGCTTAGAGCTGCAGCTAAAAACTTCCAGGATGTTGTAGTAATTAGTGATAAAAATGACTATAAAGTTGTTATGGATGAAATTGAATCAAATGGAGAAACTTCTTTAAAAACTAAGAAGAGATTAGCTGGTAAGGTATTTAATCTTATGAGTGCATATGATGGTGCTATTTCTAATTTCTTATTAGATGATGAAGAATATCCAGAATATCTTTCGGTTTCATATAGGAAGATGCAAGGTCTTAGATATGGTGAAAATTCACATCAAAGTGCAGCTGTTTATTCTTCAACAATGCGTGATGGTGCAATGAATACTTTTGAGACTTTAAATGGTAAGGAATTATCTTATAATAATTTTAAAGATGTTGATATAGCTTGGAAATGTGCTAATGAATTTGATGAACCATCATGCTGTGCATTAAAACATAATACACCTTGCGGTGTTGCAGTTGGAACGCATTCTTATGAAGCTTATATGAAAGCGTATGAAGTAGATCCAACTTCAATATTTGGTGGAATTGTTGCGTTTAATAGAAAAGTAGATAAGAAAACTGCAGAAGAAATGGTTAAGATTTTCTTAGAAGTTATAGCTGCACCAGAATATGATGAAGATGCTTTAGAAGTATTGAAGACAAAGAAGAATTTAAGAGTTCTTAAGTTCAATAATACTCCAAAAGCTGATAAATATATGGTTACAGTGGATGGAGCAATGCTGGTTCAAGAAGAAGATAACAAATTAATTGAAGAAATAAAAGTTGTAACAGAATCTAAACCTACTGATGAAGAAATGAAAGATTTATTATTTGGTATGAAAGTAGTTAAGTATGTTAAATCAAATGCTATAGTAGTTGCTCATAATGGAATCGCATTAGGTATTGGTGGAGGTCAAGTTAATAGAATTTGGCCAACAGAAGATGCGTTAAGAAGAGGAAAAGGTGCTACTATACTTGCATCTGATGCATTTTTCCCATTTAGAGATGTTGTAGATCAAGCAGCTCAATATGGAATTAAAGCTATAATTCAACCAGGTGGATCTATGAGGGATCAAGAATCAATAGATGCTTGTAATGAACATGGAATTGCGATGGTATTTACAGGATACAGACATTTTAAACATTAATAATAAAGTTTACTAATATATATATTTCAATATAAATTTTTGATTAAAATTAACTTGTTATATTTATTTTACTGTAATTTATTTTTGCAATATATATTAAGGTACATTTTAATTCTACAAACTAAAATGAAGAATAAAAATCTTACGATGTTTTTAGAAAGAGTAATCTAAAATTTCGTAGGACTTTCTTCATTTATATAGGGATTAAAAATGTTAGAATTAATTTAAGTAATTTCTTCTAGCTATATTCAAAAAGATAATAATTAAAATTTTGGAGGTATGTATTTATGAAACTTCTTTTAATTGGTTCCGGTGGTAGAGAACATGCTTTAGCTTGGAAATTTGCACAAAGTAAAAAGGTAGAAAAAATATTTGTTGCACCAGGTAATGGTGGTACAGCAATTGAAAATAAATGTGAAAATGTAAACATCACTGATATTGATGAATTAGTTAAATTTGCACAAAATGAAAATGTAGATCTTACTGTAGTAGGACCAGAAGATCCTTTAACAAAGGGTATAGTAAACAAATTTAAAAAAGAAGGATTAAAAATATTTGGACCAGCTGAAAATGGTGCAAAACTTGAAGGTAGTAAGAGTTTTTCTAAGGAATTTATGAAAAAATATGGAGTTAAAACAGCTCAATATGAAACATTTACTAATGTAGATGAAGCTCTTAAATATTTAGAAATTTGTGAATATCCAACAGTTGTTAAAGCTGATGGACTTGCAGCAGGTAAAGGTGTTGCTATATGTGCTAATAAACAAGAAGCTGAAGAAGCTGTAAAATCATATATGGTAGAGGATATATTTAATGGTGCAGGCCAAACTATAGTGATTGAAGAATTCTTAGAAGGGGTAGAAGCTTCAATTCTTTCTATAACAGACGGGAAAACAATAATTCCATTTATATCAGGAAAAGATCATAAGCAAATTTTTGATGGTGGTAAAGGTCCAAATACAGGTGGAATGGGAGTTTTAGCCCCAAATCCGTATGTTACAGAAGCGGTAATGAAAGAGTTTGAAGAGAATATAATGGCTAAAACATTAAATGGAATTAAAGAAGAGGGATTTGATTATAAGGGAATTATATTCTTTGGAATTATGATAACTAAAAAAGGAACGTATCTTTTAGAATATAATGTAAGAATGGGAGATCCTGAAACTCAATCAGTTCTTTATTTAATGGAAAGTGATTTAGTAGAAGTTATAGAAGCAGCTTTAAGAGAAGAACTAGATAAAATAGAAATAAAGTGGAAAGATGGAGTTTGCATTAATGTTGTTCTAGCATCTAATGGATATCCAGGTAATTTCACTAAAGGCTATGAAATAAAGATAGATGAAAAAGTTAAAGATAAGGTGTTTTTGGCAGGTGCTAAATTTGAAAATGGTATTTTAAAGACTAATGGTGGCAGAGTATTATCGGTTATAGGTCTTGGAAAAGATACTGAAGAGGCTAGAAAAGACGCTTACAATAATATTAAGTATGTTCAATTTGAAGGAGCATATTGTAGAACAGATATAGGAACACATATGTAAAAAACAGACATTATTTAAAAGTTACAAACATAAAAAATAAGTTATCTAGATAAGAAAAAATATTAATATCTATATGACTTATTTTTTTGTTTTTTATTTAAAACAATCTGTAGTCAAACAGTCCAAAGAAAAATTGGATTATCATAGTTGATATAAAAAAATAATTATGATATTGTAAAAATATCTACATTAATATAGCTGATAAATAAATGTAGTAAAATATAAATATTAAGAGAATAAAATAAAAAAATAGCATAATGTATTAAATTAAAATATTATTAGATTTAATAACTACTAAAAAATTAAAATTTATTTTATTCATTTAAAAATAATAAAGGTGAAACAATATAATGAAAAATAAAAATTATTTATACATTAATTATTTAAATATGGCAAGAAACTCAAAGATAGAAAAGAATTTGTTAAAAGCACTTAGTTTCTATAAAAAAGCATATGCTTTGAAAATTGGAAAAGATGACATTGAACTTCTGATGGATATGGCTTTAATATATGATAAGATTGGATTGAAAAATGAGGCGGAAGAAAAGTATTTTGAAGTACTGAAATTAGATGAAGATGATGCTAGAGCTTACTATGGATTAGCTGTAATTTATGATGAAAATAATGAATTGTATAGGGCAAAAAGATATTATAAAAAAGCAATCGAAAAAGATCCAAATTATGATAAAGGATATTTTTTTCTAGCTAATATATATGATGAATTAGGTGAAAAAAATAAAGCTATTGAAAATTATAAAAAAGTTATAGAATTGAATAAAACAGATTTATGGGCATATGCTAATTTGGCGTGCATTTTAGAAGAGTTAGATAATAATGAAGAAGCGTTATTATATATTGATAAAGCATTAAAAATAGATTCTAATAATTATAAGATATTTTTTAATAAAGGAGTTATTTTAAATAAATTAAATTCCACATATGATAGTATTAAGTGTTATGAAAGATCAATAAAAATAAATCCTAAATATCCATATAGTTATTTGAATTTAGCTGTTATATATAGAGAAAATGGAGAGTTTTATAAAGCTATAGAGGTAATTAATGAAGGTATAACAGAAAATAAAGATGAAGGTTTTTTATATTACAATAGGGCATGTTTTTATGTAAACATAGGAGAAGTTTTATTGGCATTTGAAGATATAAAGAAGTGTATAGAATTAGACGAATCATTTTTAGATTATATGAAAAAAGATGAGGAATTAAATCCTATAAGGAGACTTGAAGAATATAAAAGTCTTTTCAATTAGAAATTTGTAATAAACATAAAACAATAAAAAAATACAATCTTTTTTATATGAAAAACTAATAAGAAAAATAGGGCGTTGGAATTAATAAAAAATTTAAATTTTAAATAGTGCAAATTAATTAATGAGTGTATTTTTATAAGGTGTAAAGTTTTTATTTTAAATCTTTGTGTTTTAATGCTGATATGCTTATATATAATAGTAGATATTTTTTATTTTGATGCAAATTTATTATATTTATAATTATCTATTTTATTAATATTACTAAAAATAAAATAAACTTATTTAATGAAAATATTCTAAAAAATTATTAACAATGCAATAAACATCTCATATATATGTATAGGGGGAATGTTTATGGTGAGCATTTTATTAATTTCTATTGGAATTACATTTATAATACTTGGAATTATGATTTTTATAGATAAATTAAAATTATTGAGAACAGGGGTAAGAACTGAAGGTGAAGTTGTAGATTTTGAAAAAAAAATCGAAGCGTCTATAAGTGAAGAAAAAGAAATTCTATATATAACAGTTTATAAACCAATAATAAGATTTAAGGCAGAAAATGGGGCAATTAGAACTATAACGTATGATGCTGTCAATAGCAATAAAATATATAAAATTGGTGATAAAGTTACATTAATATATAAGGCGGAAGAGTTAGAAAATGTTGAAATAAATGATATACAAAATATATTTGGAGTATTGTGTAAATTAATTGCTATGGGAATTATATTTATAATTTTTGCATTAGTATTATCGTTGGTATAATTTGGCGATTAATTCAGACAAAAACGCTAAAAATCGTAAAAAGGACAAGCTTTTATAAAAACTTGTCCTTTTTAAGGTTCTTTAATTTCTATATTGAATATTAGATAAATCACCTACATGTTCATAATCTATAGTTTTGCCGTTGTATAAAAATCTAACGCCGTCAATCCATTTTAGATTGGATTTGTTGTTTGATTGAAGAAAATTTTCTATTAGAGTATTTGCGGTTAAGGTGCCACCTGTAGAGCCTTGAAATTTAGGTAACCATTTATTGGCACCATTATCAACTAAGTTTATTGTGGCTATTTTCTTGCTATTCTTAGTATCGATAGATTTAATTTCGATAGGTAATTTGTTGAAATTTTTTTCGGACACAGCTTTGGAAAGTGCTTTAAGTTTACTTTCTAAACTTAAGTTTTCATCAACTTCAATAGTACCACATTCGTTAGGTTCTAAAGTATCAACATTAACATTGTAAATTGAAAGTTTTACCTTGTTGATTTTTGTCTCTTCTTTTTTTTCTTCTTCTTTAGGCTTAGTGTTAGTATTAGTGTCAGAAGTTACAGAAGAAGTTGAATCATCTGATTTTTCTTGTTGCACAGGAGCATTACTACTATTAGAGCTAGTATTACTTTCGGGTTTTGTTGAGTTGCAACCAACCATTGTTGTAAGACTTAACATCAAAACTGTAGTTAAAATTAGTTTTCTAGTCATGGTATGTACACCCCCTTATGTTAAATATAAAATTAGGTGATTTTTTTTATTTATTATAACAGATATACCTTAAATTTAAAAGATAGCTAGGGTTTTGACGGAAAAGAAGAAAACATTGACAATTTATTTTTGGTGTAGTATATTTTGATTATCAAAATATTTGATGTTAAAATATTTTTGCACCAATGTTATTTTATTATGATAAAAATAGTCTCATTGATGGGTGGAGGAAGAGTGAATGGATATAAGAAGAACAGTGATTAATGACTTGTTGGTGCAGTTATTTAGTGATGTCTTACAAATCGAAGAATATGCTTTGAAAAATGGTGTACTTTCAGATCTTTCCATTACAGAAGTGCATACAATAGAGGCTATTGGAATGTATAATGAAAGGACTATGTCGGAAGTAGCTCAAAGATTGAAAATTACTGTAGGTACTTTAACAACTGCGATTAGTAAATTAATCAAAAAAGAGTATGTAGAAAGAAAAAGAACAGAAGAAGACAGAAGAGTTGTATTAGTTAAACTAACAAAAAAGGGGAAATTAGCATTTAGACTCCATGAGAAGTTTCATGAAGATATGGTTAATACATCAATAGATGGATTAAGTGAAATGGAGGAAAAAATGCTAATTTCTTCTTTAAATAAAATAAATAATTTCTTTAAAGAAAAATATGAATTGAAATAGTAAAAGGAGAAAACTATGAATAATGTTAAAATTGCTGGGATTGGAGCTTATCTACCTTCTTTAGTAGTTACTAACGATAGAATAAGTGAACTTGTTGAAACAAATGATGAATGGATAGTTCAAAGAACAGGAGTTAGTGAAAGAAGAATTTCAGAAGGAGAAAATACTTCTGATATAGCTACAAAAGCAGCTAAAATTGCACTTGAGAGAGCAGGAGTTGATGCAAAAGATTTGGAATTGATAATAGTTGCAACTATTAGTCCTGATATGTTTATTCCATCAGCTGCGTGTTTAGTGCAAAGTAACTTAGATGCAGATAAGGCAGCTTGCTTTGATATAAGTGTTGCATGTTCAGGGTTTGTATATGCCTTGGAAATAGCAAAGGGATTGATGAATTCTATGAACTATAAAAATGCTTTAGTGGTTGGTGCTGAAGTTCTTTCTAAAGTAACAGATTGGACGGATAGAGGAACTTGCATTTTATTTGGTGATGGCGGCGGAGCAGCTGTATTGAAACAAAGTGAAACAAAAGGTATTATTAAATCATATTTAAGAGCAGATGGAAAGAAAGGGAATGCACTGACTATAGGTGGGCCAGACATTGATACTCCTTTTTCTAAAGAAAAAATATTAAAAGATAAATATATAAAAATGAATGGAAGAGAAGTATTTAAATTTGCAGTAGGTGCAATAGAAGAAGCTGTAAATGAAGTTATTAAAGATACAAATATTTCATTAGAAGAAATTAAATATATAGTTCCTCATCAAGCAAATTCTAGAATTATAGAATTAGCAGCTGCAAAATTAAATTTAAATATAGATAAGTTTTATATAAATTTGGATAAAGTTGCTAATACATCATCAGCAACAGTTCCAATAGCATTAAATGAAATGTATGAAAAAGGTCTGTTAAAAAAAGGAGATAAAATTATTTTGGTTGCATTTGGTGGGGGATTAACTTACGGATCTACACTGTTAGAATGGTAAAAATGTAAATATAAATCAAAATGATTATTATATAAATGGAATTATGGAGGGGATATCATGTTATTTGAAGAGATAAGAGAAGTTATATGTGAACAATTGGGAAATGAAAAGGATGAAGTTAAATTAGAAACAACATTTGAAGAATTAGGAGCTGATTCTTTGGATTTATTTCAAATTGTAATTGAACTTGAAGAAAAATATGATATACAAATTGAAGAGGTTGAAGGATTAAAGACTATAAAAGATGCAGTAGAATATGTAGAAAAAAATAAAAAATAAACGTGTTTTTTTAGTCCAAATATGAACTTATTTTGAATTTTTAGCAATTAGATTGATAAATAAATTTTATAATAGTAAAATCTATTTATTATTGTAGATATATAATCCTATAATATGGTCAGATTTAAAATAAAATTATTCCATTAAATGTAGTAAATGCAACATTTGATAATGTTGTTATATTGTTAGTGGCAGGAGGAACTTTTTATGGAAAGAAATAGAGTATGTGAACTATTAAAAATAAAATACCCTATATTTCAAGGTGGTATGGCAAGAATTGCAGATGCATCGTTAGCAGCAGCTGTAAGTGAAGCAGGTGGACTTGGAATAATAACAGGTGCAGCACCAACAGAATGGGTAAGAGAACAAATTAAGGAAACTAAAAAGTTAACTAATAAGCCATTTGGAGTAAACATAATGTTAATGGCAGAAAATGCAGATGAGATAGCAGATTTAGTATGTGAAGAAGAGGTTGCAGTTGTAACAACAGGTGCGGGTAGTCCTGGAAAATTTATGGAAAAATGGAAAAAACATAATATAAAGGTTATACCAGTAGTAGCATCAGTTGCGCTTGCTAAAAGAATGGAAAAAGCAGGGGCAGATGCAATTATTGCAGAAGGGACTGAATCAGGAGGTCATGTAGGTCAGTTAACAACAATGACTTTAGTTCCACAAGTTGTAGATGCAGTTAATGTGCCAGTTATAGGAGCAGGTGGTATTGGAGATGGCAGAGGAGTAGCTGCGGCATTTATGTTAGGAGCTGAAGGGATTCAAGTTGGAACAAGATTTTTAGTAGCAAAAGAATGTACAGTTCATCAAAATTATAAAGACAAAATATTAAAAGCAAATGATATAGATACAGAAGTTACTGGAAGATGTACAGGACATCCAGTGAGGGTTCTTAGAAACAAACTTGCAAGAACTTATTTAAAGTTAGAAAAAGAAGGAATGCCAGTTGAAGAAATTGAAAAACTTGGAATAGGGGCATTAAGAAAAGCAGTTGTAGAAGGCGATGTAGATAATGGGTCACTTATGTCAGGGCAAATTGCAGGTTTAATTAATAAAGAACAAACAAGTAAAGAAATAATCGAAGAATTGTTTAAGGGAGCAGAAGAAAGATTTAAACTATTTGGAGGTAAATATGAATAAAAGTAAAACAGCTTTTCTTTTTCCAGGCCAAGGAGTTCAAACTGTTGGAATGGCTAAGGAACTTTGTGAAAATATATCAGAATGTAAAGCGATTTTGGATAAAAGTGAAGAAATTTTAGATATGCCTATAAAAAAATTAATGTTTGAAGGACCTGAGGAATTATTAACTGCAACAGAAAATGCACAACCAACGATTCTTGTTGCTTCACTTATTGCATTAAAAGCATTAGAGATTAATGGAATAAGTGCTGATTATACTGCAGGACTTAGTTTAGGTGAATATTCATCATTAATATATGGAGGAGCACTTTCTTTAGAAGATGGATTATTACTTGTAAAAGAAAGAGGAAGAATAATGGGTAGTGCATTGCCAGAAGGATTAGGAACAATGGCTGCTATATTAAAGTTAAATGATGAAAAATTAAAAGAACTATTAGATAGAGCTGGAAAATTTGGTATAATAGAAGGTGCTAATTTCAATTGCCCAGGTCAAGTATCTGTTTCGGGAGAAAATAAAGCTGTAGAAGAAGCAGTTAAAATTGCGAAAGAGCTTGGGGGATTAGGAATACCATTAAAAGTTAGTGGTCCATTCCATAGTTCATTACTAGCACAAGCAAGTGAAGAATTTTATAATACTATAAAAACTGCTAATATTGGAGAAGTAAATAAAATAGTATATTCAAATGTTAAGGGACTTCCATATGATAAAAATGATGACATTAAAGATTTATTAAAAAGACATATAAGATCTTCAGTGCTTTTTGAAAAGACTATAAATCATATGATTGATAGTGGAGTAGATACATTTATTGAAGTTGGACCTGGAAAAGCATTGAGAGGTTTTGTTAAGAAAATAAATAAGAGTGCTAATCTTTTAAATGTTGAAGATATGCAATCATTAGATAATACAATCAACAAGTTAAAAGCATAAAATTTTGGAATTATAGATTAATTTTTTTGGATTTATAGAATATGTAATAAAATGTTTTAAAAGAGAAGGAGACAATTATATGCTAAAAGGAAAATGTGCAGTTATTACAGGTGCAGCAAGAGGAATCGGAAAAGCAGTCGCATTAAAATTAGCATCACTTGGTGCGAATATAGTTTTAAATTATAGAAGTAGCGAAAAAGAAGTCAAGGAAGTAGAAAATCTTATAAAAGATATGGGTGTAGATGTTATAAGTGTAAAAGGTGACATTTCTAAATTAGATGAAGTGGAAAATCTTGTATCAGTAGCTAAAGAAAAGTTTGGATGCATAGATATCATGGTAAACAATGCTGGAATTACTAAGGATACATTAATTCTTAGAATGAAGGAAGAAGATTTTGATACTGTTATTGACATAAATTTAAAAGGAGTATTTAATTGTTTAAAATGCATTACTCCAATCATGGTTAAACAAAAACATGGGAAGATAATAAATCTTTCATCAGTAGTTGGAATTTCAGGAAATGCTGGTCAAGTAAATTACTCGGCTTCTAAAGCAGGGGTAATTGGTATGACAAAATCTCTTGCGAAGGAAGTTGGATCAAGAGGAATTAATGTCAATGCTGTAGCACCAGGTTACATTGAAACTGATATGACAGAATCTTTAGGAGATAAATATAAAGAAGAAGTTAAGAAAAACATACCACTTAAGAAATTAGGAAAACCAGAAGATGTTGCAAATGTTGTAGCTTTTCTTTCAAGTGAAGCTTCAGACTATGTTACAGGTCAAGTTATCCAAGTTGACGGTGGAATGTTAATGTAATGGAGGAAGAGTAGGATTATGGAAAGAAGAGTTGTTATTACAGGAATGGGAGCACTAACTCCTATAGGAAATGATGTTAATACATTTTGGAATAATGCTAAAGAAGGCAAATTAGGAATAGATTTCATTACTTTAATAGATCAAGATTTAATTGATGTAAAGATTGCGGCAGAAGTTAAAGATTTTGATGCTGATACATTAATAGGTAAAAAAGAGTCAAAGAGATTAGATAGATTTGCTCAATTTGGTTTAGTTGCATCAGATGAAGCTATAAAAAATTCTGGAATAGATTTAGAAAAAGAAAATTTGGATAGATTCGGAGTTATGCTAGGATCTGGAATAGGTGGATTTGAAACTATTGAAACTGAAGCTAGTAAAATAGCTACTGGAAAATCTAAGAGAGTATCTCCATTTTTTGTTCCTATGACAATAATAAATTTAGGAGCAGGAAATGTAGCAATTAAATATGGATTAAAAGGACCTTGTACATCAGTAGTAACTGCATGTGCTACTGGTACAAATAATATTGGTGATTCATTTAGATTAATAAAACATGGTTATGCAGATGTAATGCTTGCTGGTGGAGCAGAAGCGCCTATAACTAGATTAGGAGTTACAGGATTTAATAGCATGAAGGCATTAAATACAGACAATAATCCAAAGAAAGCGTCTATTCCTTTTGATAAAGATAGAAGTGGATTTGTAATGGGTGAAGGTGCAGGACTTGTAGTACTTGAATCATTAGAACATGCACAAGCTAGAGGTGCGAATATAATAGCAGAAGTTGTAGGATATGGTTCAACTTGTGATGCTTATCATATAACATCACCTGCACCAGATGGTAGTGGCGCAGCAAAAGCAATGGTAGATGCTATCGAGGAAGCAGGAATTAAACCAGAAGATATTTCATATATAAATGCACATGGAACTTCAACACAATTAAATGATAAATTTGAAACTGCAGCAATAAAAAAAGTGTTTGGTGAAAATACTGAGGTTCCAATATCTTCTACAAAATCAATGACAGGTCATCTTTTAGGTGCAGCGGGAGCTATTGAAACAATAATATGTGCAAAGGTTCTTCAAGAAGGGTTTATTCCGCCAACAATAGGTTATGAAACACCTGATGAAGGATTAGATTTAGATTATGTACCGAATGTTGGAAGAAAGCAAAATGCAGAATATGCTTTAACTAATTCATTAGGATTTGGTGGTCATAATGCAACTTTAGTTTTAAAAAAGTGGAATGAATAGTCAGGAGGTTAAGTCATGGAATTTGAAAATATTAAAGAACTTATAAATTTAGTCAACTCTTCAGATTTAGCATTTTTTGAACTTTCTAATGGGAATGATCATATAAAAATGGATAAGTCATTTAACAGGGGAGTTAGTGATACTAATTTAAATAATACAAAAACTATTAATAGTCCTGTTGTTTCAATAGCAACTTCAGAAAATATTCCTGTAAAAAAAGAAGAAGTAAAAAAAGTCGAAAAAGAAGTTGCTCAAGAAAAAGAAGATGATGAAAACACAAGTGTTATAACTTCACCAATGGTAGGAACATTCTATTCATCAGCTTCTCCTGAAAGCCCAGCATTTGTAAAAGTTGGAGATGAGATTTCTAAAGGAAAAATTATTTGTATAATTGAAGCCATGAAGCTTATGAATGAGATAGAAAGTGAATTTGATGGAACAATTGTCAAATGTTTAGTTAATGATGGAGATATGGTAGAGTACGGACAGCCATTATTCAAAATTAAGGGGGAATAGAAATTGCTTAATATAAAAGAAATAAAAGAAATTTTGCCTCATAGATATCCAATGTTATTAATAGATAGAGTAACTGAAATGGATATTGAAGACAAAATGTTTGTAAGAGGATATAAAAATGTTTCTGCGAATGAAGCATTTTTCCAAGGTCATTACCCAAATGAACCAATTATGCCTGGTGTTTTGCAAATTGAAGCATTATCACAAGCAGGCGCGGTTGCTATTCTTTCAATGGAAAAGTTTAAAGGAAAAACTCCGTTATTTGCAGGTACTAATAAAGTAAGATTTAAAAATAAAGTAGTACCAGGAGATAGATTAGATTTATATTGCGAAATTATAAAACTTAAGGGACCTATTGGAATTGGAAAAGGAATAGCAACAGTTGATGGTAAAGTGGCTTGTGAAGCTGAAATATTATTTGCTATAGGATAGGTGATAGAAATGTTTAAAAAAGTGCTAATTGCAAACAGAGGAGAAATTGCTGTTAGAATAATTAGAGCTTGCAAAGAAATGGGAATACGTACAGTTGCTGTTTATTCTGAAATAGATAAAGAAGCACTTCATACACAATTAGCAGATGAAGCTGTATGTATTGGTCCAGCAATGCCTAAAGACAGTTATTTGAATATAACTAATATTTTAAGTGCATGTGTTTTAACTGGAGCTGACGCTATACATCCTGGATTTGGTTTTTTATCAGAAAACTCTAAATTTGCAAAGATGTGTAGGCAATGCAATATAAAATTTATAGGACCTGATCATGAGACTATTGACTTTATAGGAAATAAAGCTAAGGCTAGAGAAATTATGAAATTTTCTGGAGTTCCTGTAGTACCAGGATATGAAGGAGAAATAAGAAACGAAGAACATGCTTTGGAGTTAGCTAAGGAAATTGGATATCCTATAATGATAAAAGCATCTGCAGGTGGCGGTGGAAAAGGAATAAGAATTGCGAATAACGATGAAGAATTCTTAATGGGATTTAAAACTGCTAAAGCTGAAGCAAAAGCTTGTTTTGGTGATGACAATTTATATTTAGAAAAGTTTGTTCAAAAACCAAAACATATTGAATTTCAAATATTAGCTGATGAATATGGGAATGTAATACATTTAGGTGAAAGAGAATGTTCAATGCAAAGAAAAAACCAAAAGGTTTTAGAAGAAGCACCATCTAATGTATTGACTGAAGAATTACGTTCTAAGATGGGCGAAATTGCTAAGAAAGCAGCTCTTGCAGTAGATTATAAAAATGCTGGAACTATAGAGTTTTTATTCGATAAAGATAACAATTTTTATTTCATGGAAATGAATACTAGAATACAAGTAGAACATCCAATAACTGAAATGATTACTGGTGTAGATTTGGTAAAAGAACAGCTACGAATAGCTTCAGGAGAAAAACTAAGATATACACAAGAAGACATCAAGCTTAAAGGCCATGCAATAGAATGTAGAGTAAATGCAGAAGATCCTGATCATGATTTTAGACCTTGTCCTGGTAAAATCGAGGAACTTTGTTTACCAGGTGGTATGGGAGTAAGAATAGATTCAGCTATATTCTGCGGATATAAAATACCTCATTGTTACGATTCTATGATAGCTAAAGTAATTACTTTTGGAAATGATAGAAATGAAGCTATTATTAAAATGAATAGGGCATTATCTGAATTTGCAGTAGGCGGAGTACAAACTAATATTAATTTTGAACTTTCTATACTTGAAAGTGAAGAATTCTTAAAGGGAGAATACGATACTTCATTTTTAGCAGAAAAGATGGTGAAGAAGAATGCTTAAGGATTTGTTTATAAAAAGGCAATATGCAACTGTAAAGCCGTCAGCATTAAAAAAAAGTGTACCAGAAGAGAAGCCTAATATTCCTTCTGGTATGTGGACAAAATGCGATAATTGTAACGGTATGATTTATTATGAGGATTTAGAAAATTCAAAATACGTTTGCACAAATTGTGGTCATCACTTTAGATTAAACGCAAAAGAAAGAATAAAAATTTTCTTTGATAAAGATACTTTTAAAGAACTTTGGAAGGATTTAAAAACAACAAATCCTCTTAATTTCCAAGGATATGAAGAGAAAATGAAGAAAAGTAAATCTAAAACAGAAAGTTCAGAAGCAGTTGTTACTGGTATTGGGAAACTAAACGGTATAGAAGTGGCTTGTGCGATTATGGATAGCTTTTTTATGATGGGAAGTATGGGAACTGTAGTAGGAGAAAAAATCACTAGATTGATTGAATATGCTACAGAACAAAAGTTACCAGTTATTATTTTCACCACATCTGGTGGAGCTAGAATGCAAGAAGGAATTTTTTCACTTATGCAAATGGCAAAGGTGAGTGCAGCATTAGCTAGACATGATCAAGCAGGACTTTTATATATTTCTGTATTAACAGATCCAACAACTGGCGGAGTAACTGCAAGTTTTGCCATGGAAGGTGATATTATTTTAAGTGAACCTAATGCATTAGTTGGATTTGCAGGAAGAAGAGTAATCGAAAATACAATTAAAGAAAGTCTCCCAGATAATTTCCAAAAGGCAGAATTCCTACTTGAGAAGGGATTTGTTGATGCCATTGTTCAAAGAAAAGATATGAGAGCATGTATATATAAAATTCTTATTTTACATGGAGTGAGAAATTATGAATAAAGATTTTATTACAGTTAGTTCTGTAGCATGGGATAGTGTTGAAATTGCAAGGCATAAAGACAGACCAACAGGTAAATACTATATAGATAATCTGTTTAAAGATTTTATTGAATTTCATGGTGATAGAGCATTTGGAGATGATAAGTCTATAATTGGCGGAATAGCATCTCTTAATGATATAAATGTTACAGTTATAGCGATAACAAAAGGTTCAAATACTTCTGAAAATATAGAAAGAAACTTTGGAATGCCAAATCCAGAGGGATATAGAAAAGCGCTAAGGCTTATGAAGCAGGCTGAAAAATTTAAAAGACCTATAATTTGTTTTGTTGATACTCCAGGTGCATTTCCAGGGCTTGGTGCAGAAGAAAGAGGCCAAGGTCAAGCTATAGCAAATAATCTTTTTGAATTGAGTAGAATAAAGACACCTGTTATATCAATAGTTACTGGTGAAGGTGGCAGTGGCGGCGCACTCGCTTTAGCAGTTGCTGATAGAGTTTTTATGTTAGAACATTCAATATATTCAGTTCTTTCGCCAGAAGGATTTGCATCGATATTGTGGAAAGATGCTACTAGAGTTAAAGAAGCAGCAGAAGTTATGAAAATTACTGCTAAGAATTTAAAAGATTTCAATATAATTGATGATATAATTAAAGAACCTAGAGGTGGAGCGCATAAAAATCCACTTAAGACTGTTGAGTTTATGAAAAAATGCTTAATAGATTCTTTAGGGGAATTAAGAAAAATGGACTTAGACTCTTTAGTTAATGAAAGATATAATAAGTTTAGAAAAATGGGAAATTTTTATTAATGAAATTATAACTTATATTTTTATGTTATAAAGAAAAGGTATGAAATTTAAGAAATTTATCTTAAATTTTATATCTTTTTTTGTAAATGTTTTTTAAATTTTCGTGTGATATAATAATATATAGAGTTAAGGTACAATAAAAAAATAATATACCAGTATGCTTGTTTATTCTGCATCATATAAAGAAAGCCCGACTTGCATATGCTCGCTGAGTAAGCGATTCGCACAAAATCAAAGATTGCAATGTGTGAAAATTCTGCTAACCAAATATAAAAATTCGAGCATTACTTTTGGTTATCTGTTTATAAGCAAATTTAGCTAATTGGAACCGCTATGAGCTAAATTTATATCCTTGTCTAACGCGTTATATGCATCGCATTTTTGGTTTATTATTTTTGCTTATGTCTAATTGGAGGTGCTCATATATGGAAAGTAATAGTACAAAAATTGCTAAGATTGCTACAAAAATGGCGGTATGCGATAGAAGTGAAGAAGATGAATTTAAAAAGATATATTCACAAAAAGGTATAAAAGTTACAGCAGTAAATATAGGAGGTAATATTAATTCATCTGTATCTAAAATATTAGAGAGTGCTTTGGTTGCATCTAAAAGGAACGGATTGATTAGGGAAGAACATTTACATGAAGGAGCTGTAATAGGAGCAACAAGAGATGCGATAATTCAAATATCTAACAAAGCTAGCGGACAAAATGTTGGAGGGAAAATTGGTATTGCAAGAGGTGGAGAACATATATCTGTTTGCATATTTTTAAGTATTGGATTATTACATTTGGATGAGGTTGTTATAGGCATAGGACATAGATCGTTACCAATATAATTATAATATAAATTGAATTATTTAGTGTTATAGATTGGCGTAATTTAATTTAATGAAATTTTATAAATTTTTTTGTATAAACAGTATTTATAATGAGCTGTTTAATAAATAAAGTATCAGTTTTATATAATTTCATTAAATAAATTTATTGTGCAATCTTTTTTTATAAATTTATAATTAAAAACTAAAAATATAAGATGATTTTATAAGCATTATAGGATCTAAGAGGCTGGAAAATAAACTTTATTAAATATTGACTTGTTATTTTTATGCTTTTTATCACATAATAAATATAAACTTACAATTAACTTAATTATGAAATTTTCTCAATTAGTAAAATAACTTTGGCTGCTTATAGTTAAAAATAAAGTTCAGCACCAATGTGTGTAAAAAATTGGACATGAATTTAATCTTTTTTAGAAATTTACATAAAATTATCAAAATAATATAGTTTTTATGCTATAATGTTACTTATTTAGGAATCTTAGAAATAAATAATTTTTGGAAAACTTTATTATTTTTAAAAATATATAAAATACGATTTGAATGTAATTATAATGGCATAAAGAGGTGATAATATGAGACCGTTGGCAGACTCAATGAGACCAACTAAATTAGAAGATTTTGTTGGGCAACAACATATACTAAGCAAAGGAAAGCCATTATACAATTTGATAAATAGCAAGAATATATGTAACTGTATATTTTATGGACCACCTGGCACTGGAAAAACAACTTTAGCCAATATAATGGCTAATTATGTTGATAAAAAGTTTTATAAGTTAAATGCTACTACTGCATCAGTAAAAGATATTCAAGACATAACTAATAATATGGATAATTTGATTAGTTATACTGGAGTGGTTTTATACATAGATGAGCTTCAACATTTTAATAAAAAACAACAACAAGCACTACTTGAGTTTATTGAGGATGGAAGAATAACTTTAATTGCAAGTACAACTGAAAACCCATATTTTGTTATACATAAAGCTATAATAAGTAGGTGTAATATATTTCAATTTAAGCCGCTCGAAGCGTCTGATATTGTAGTTGGTCTTGAAAAATCCATAAGAAAATTAATAGATAAAGGAATTGAAGTTGAGTATTCAGATGAAGCACTTAAATATATTTCAGATATTTCACAAGGGGATTATAGAAAAGCGTATAATATTTTAGAATTGGGAATAAATTCTCAGGTCAAATTAGTTAGGCAGATTTCAAAAGAATATATAGAAAGTTTGGGTCAGTCTAATATGAGAAGTGATAGTAGCGGAGATGAATTTTATAATTTATTAAGTGCACTTCAAAAAAGTATTAGAGGTAGTGATGCAAATGCAGCAGTTCATTATTTGGCTAGATTAATTAAAGGTGGAAATTTAACGGGTATAATTAGACGAATGTGTGTAATTGCAGCAGAAGATATAGGGCTTTCTTCACCAAGTGCATTATCGGTTGTTAATTCAGGAGTGGAATTAGCGTTAAAGGTGGGATTACCTGAGGCGAGAATAATATTATCAGAAATAGTTATATATTTATCAACTCTTCCTAAATCAAATAGTGCTTATTTAGCAATTAATTCTGCTATGAATGATTTAGAAAACATTAATTTTGGAGACGTACCTATGCATTTGAAGGATGCACATTATTCAGGAGCAGCGAAGCTTGGAGTTGGAGGATACAAGTATCCGCATGATTATAAAAATCATTATGTAGAACAGGAATACTTACCAAAAGAATTAAAAGACAGAGTTTATTATGAGGAACAACATAATAAATATGAAGAAAGTATAAGGAAATATTGGACAGAAATAAAAAAATAATAATTATGTTTGACAAAAGCCGAGTACTTTGGTAAGATATAAATGAAAATTATTATCGAATATAAAAAGGGGTGAGGAAAATGAAACTTTCAACAAAAGGAAGATATGGAGTTAGGGCTATGGTTGATTTAGCATCTAATTATGGTGATGCCCCTGTTTCAATAAAAACAATATCAAAGAGAGAAAATCTTTCTGAGTACTATTTAGAACAACTATTTAGCCCTCTTAGACGTGCAAATATTATAAGAAGTATAAGAGGGGCTCAAGGTGGATATGTTTTATGTAAGCCACCATCGGAAATAACGGTTGGCGATATTATGACTATTTTAGAAGGGCCAATTGAAATAGCAGACTGCATTGATGGCGTTGAGTGTGAGAGCTCAGATTGCTGTGCAACAAAAGCAGTGTGGGAAAAGATTAAAAATAGCATAGATGGTGTCATGAATTCAATAACATTGCAAGACATACTAGATGACTATGAAGAAATTAAGAAAAATAATATTGGTATCAAGATTGCGGATAGGAGTGAATAATTATGAAAAATGTATATATGGACTATTCGGCTACAACTTATGTTAAGCCTGAAGTGCTAGAAGAAATGTTACCTTACTTCACTCAAAAGTTTGGAAACCCATCTTCATTTTATGGAATATCAAGAGAAACAAAAAAAGCTATAGATAAAGCTAGAGAGCAAGTTGCAAAAGCATTAAATTGTTTACCAGATGAAGTTTATTTCACAGGTGGTGGTTCGGAAGCAGATAACTGGGCTATCAAGGGAATTGCTTCTGCTCACAAAAATAAAGGAAATCATATAATAACAACAAAAGTAGAACATCATGCAGTTCTTCATACTTGCCAATACTTAGAGAAGAATGGATTCGATGTCACTTATCTAGATGTTGATGAAGAAGGATTCATAAATTTAGATGATTTAAGAAATGCTATAACTGATAAAACAATATTAGTGTCTATTATGTTTGCTAATAATGAAATAGGAACAATCCAACCAATAAAAGAAATCGGTGAGATTTGTAAGGAAAAGAAAGTATTTTTCCATACAGATGCGGTGCAAGCGGTTGGAAATATACCAGTGGATGTTAAAGAAATGAATATAGATATGCTATCTTTAGCAGGGCATAAGATTTATGGACCTAAGGGAATAGGTGTATTATATATTAAAAAAGGAATTAAAATTGATAATTTAATTCATGGTGGAGCTCAAGAAAGAAATAGAAGAGCTGGAACAGAAAATATAGCATCTATTGTAGGTATTGGTAGAGCAATAGAACTTGCTCATAATAATTTAGAAGAACATATGAAAAAATTAACTGCTTTAAGAGATAAGTTGATGGATGGTCTTTTAAAGATTCCATATACTAGATTAAATGGACCAAGAGGAGATAAAAGATTACCAGGTAATGTGAATGTATGCTTTAGATTTATTGAAGGAGAATCTATTCTTCTATCACTAGATTTTAAGGGGGTATGTGCATCAAGTGGTAGTGCTTGTACATCAGGATCGTTAGACCCATCTCATGTATTACTTGCTATAGGACTTCCGCATGAAATTGCTCATGGATCATTAAGACTTACAATGGGTGAAGGATCAAGTGAAGAAGATGTAGATTACGTGCTTGACGTTGTACCACCAATTATTGAAAGATTAAGAAATATGTCACCATTATGGGATGACTTCATTAAGAAAGGGGAAAATTAATATGATATATAGTGAAAAAGTAATGGAACATTTCCAAAATCCAAGAAATGTTGGAGAAATACCAGATGCAAATGGTGTGGGTGAAGTAGGAAATGCTAAGTGTGGAGATATAATGAAAATATACTTAAAGGTTGAAGATAACATCATTAAAGATGTTAAATTTAAGACTTTTGGTTGTGGATCAGCTATTGCATCATCATCAATGGCAACTGAATTAATTAAAGGAAAAACTTTAGATGAAGCATGGGAATTAACTAATAAAGCTGTAGCAGAAGCATTAGATGGGCTTCCACCAGTAAAAATGCATTGTTCAGTGCTTGCAGAAGAAGCTATTCATAAAGCTATAAATGATTATAGAGTGAACAATGGTTTAGAAGCAAAGCCAATGGAAGAACATGGCGATGACTTACATGATATGGTACATGGAGAATAATAGGTGAAAATATGAAGAAAAAAGTTTTAGTAGGTATGAGTGGGGGAGTAGATAGTTCTGTTGCAGCATACTTATTGAAAGAGCAAGGATATGAAGTTATCGGAGCGACAATGCAGATTTGGCAAGAAGACAAGGAATTCGAAGAACGTGAAGGGGGATGCTGTTCCCTTTCAGCTGTCGAAGATGCAAGAAGAGTATGTGATAAATTAGATATACCTTTTTATGTTTTAAATTTTAGGGATTATTTTAAAGAAAAAGTTATTGATTATTTTGTTCAAGAATATATAGATGGAAAAACGCCTAACCCTTGTATTGAGTGTAATAAACATCTAAAATTTGATGAACTTTTAAGAAGAGCTAGAGGAATAGGTGCAGATTATGTTGCTACAGGTCATTATGCTAAAATTGAGAAGCGTGATGGTAGATATCTTTTGATTAGATCTGATGACGATCGTAAAGATCAAACATATGCTTTATATAATTTTACACAAGATCAATTAGCACATACATTAATGCCTTGTGGTGATTATGAAAAAACTAAAATAAGAGAAATAGCCAAAGAAATTGGTTTAGCTGTTCATAATAAAAAAGATAGTGAAGAAATATGTTTTATATCTGATAATAATCATGGAAAGTATATTTCGGAATCAAAACCTGATAGAGTTAGAATGGGAAATTTTGTTGATAGAAATGGAAATATACTTGGAAAACATAAAGGAATTGTATATTATACTATAGGACAAAGAAAAGGACTTGGTCTTGCGCTTGGCAGGCCGGTTTTTGTAACTGGAATAAATGCAAAAACTAATGAAGTTATAATAGGATCAGAAGATGAAGTATTCAAAACCGATTTAATAGCAACCGATGTTAACTTTATACCTTTTGATAAATTAGAAAAAGAAATGAAAGTTGAAGCTAAGATTAGATATTCTGCTAAGCCTGCAAAGGCTGTCCTTTATCCATTAGAGAATGGAAGAGTTAAAGTTTCTTTTGAAGAAAAGCAAAGAGCAATAACTAAAGGTCAATCCGTTGTGTTTTATGATGGAGAGATTGTAGTTGGTGGTGGAATAATCGAAAGTATACTTTAAAGTTATATTGATGTTATAATTTAACAAAGCTACCTCGAAGAAATTTGAGGTGGCTTTGTTAAATTACAGGCAAATTATTATAAATTGTGAAATTTATTTTTATCTTAAAAAGAATTATTTTCCTTTTTAATGGGTAATATATAAGTATTAAAATCATGGAGGGAAATAATGTTTAAAACTAGAGATTTCTATTTAAAAAAAGTTTATAATGTTGATGGTAAAAAAATCGGAACAATAGAAGATTTGTATATAGATTTTTATTTGGGAAAAATTTTGGGTTTTAAAATATCAAATCATGTTTTGTTTTCTAAGAAAGATTATGTTGCCATGGAAGATGTTATAGATATAGGTGAAGATGTAATTATAAATGATATAAAAAAAGATAATGGATTAGAATTTAAAGAAATCAAGGATATGGAGGTTATAGATACATTAGGAAGTGTAAAAGGAGTATTGGAGGACTTGATAATAGATAAACAAGATTATTCAATAAAAGGTATAGTAATAAGTTCAGGATTAATAGATAAGATGATAAAGGGGAAGGAAATAATTCTATTAAATAGATGCATATTGGGAGAAAAATACATATTATATACAGGAAATGAGGGCGTTTTGTTTAAATCTATGCCTCATAATATTGAAAGTTATCATGGAAGTAAGAAAGCATAAAACAATTTTACTAATAATAATTTTATTATGCATTTTAGGGCTTATTACATTGTATTATTTTAATAGTTCGATAAAAACAACTATAAATATTATTTTAATATCTTTTGTTTTAGCGTACACATTAAATCCTATTAGAAGTATTTTTGAAGCTAAATTTAAACTTAGTAAGAGAGCAGCATCTATATTAGTTATATTGATGATAATTGGGATGTGCATTACTTGTATTATTTCAATAATGCCAACATTATTTACAGAGATATCAAACGTAAGCAATATATTTGATAATATAGAAAGTTTTTTAGAAGGCATATATGAAAAATTTAATTTGGCGCATATTCCTGGAGCTAATACACTATATAATGAAATCTTAGAAAAAGGGAATTTGATTTTAGCGAATTTTTCTGAAAATGCTATAAATAATCTTATAAAAATTAGTAGTAATTTAATAACTTTTGCTATTGTTCCTATTATGATGTATTATTTTCTTTGCGATGGTGATAGAATATATAATAAGGTTTTATTACTATTGCCAACAGAAAAAAGAACGATAGTTAAAAAAATTTTAAATGATATAGATAAAATATTAACAAGATATATTGCAAGTCAACTGTTATTGTGTGGGTTTATAGGAGTACTAACATTTATTTTACTCATAATATTTAGAGTTAAATTTCCATTATGGATTTCAATATTAAATGCAATATTTAATATAATACCATATTTTGGCCCAATATTTGGTGCTGTACCCGCAGTAGTAGTAGCACTTCTCGATTCACCTATTAAAGCACTTTGGATTGTTCTGGGAATGTTTATAATTCAGCAGATAGAGGGAAATATTTTATGCCCTAAGATAACTGGGGATAGCACTGATATACATCCGTTTGTAATAATAATATTATTATTAATAGGAGATAAACTTGGTGGTTTTGTAGGAATGATATTGGTTGTGCCTATCGCTGTTATGTTAAAAGTCCTATATGATGATATAAATTATTATTTGTTTTAAAAGTTTAAAACATAATCAATAATTAACAAAATTTAAAAATAAAGTTAAATTAAGAATAATGTAGGTAATAAAGTTGGATATTGACATAATTATTTATATGAAATATAATTTTGATAAAATAATAAAATAATAAAATATTAAGCGATGAATAGGAAAAGTAGATTTAGTGTAGACACTAAGAGAGGAAGTGGATGGTGAAAACTTCTTGCTATATTACTTCGAAGCTACCTAGGAGCTATAAATTACTAAGTGATGTATAAATTTATACATAATTAGGGTGGTACCGCGGAATTTTAGCTTTCGTCCCTTATTTTTTTTAGGGAGAAAGCTTTTTATTTTGTTTAGATAATTTTTGATTTTATATACAAGGGATGTTCAAAAATGCTAAGTTAGTATGCTGATGTATTTAGAGGTTATACTTTACTAATATATTCAAGTAATAATTGTTATTATGTAGATATATTTTGTTTTTGACCGTAATATATATTGCACTTTGAAGTTGGTAGTTTTTTCTTATCCCTAATTACATACATGGAGGAATATTTATGAAAATTACAAAAACAAATGACTTGAGAGAAGCTTACTTAAAGTTCTTTGAAAGTAAAGGACATTTAAAGATAGATAGTTTTTCGCTAGTTCCAAAAAATGATAAGAGTTTATTACTAATTAATGCAGGAATGGCTCCGTTAAAGCCTTATTTCACAGGATTACAAGAACCGCCAAGAACAAGAGTTACAACTTGCCAAAAGTGTGTAAGGACTGGAGATATTGAGAATGTAGGGATAACAAGTAGACATGGTACTTTTTTTGAAATGCTTGGAAACTTTTCTTTTGGAGACTATTTTAAAAAGGAAGTAATTCCATGGGCGTGGGAATTCTTAACAGAAGTTTTACAGATTCCTAAGGAAAAATTATATGTAACAATATATTTAGATGATGATGAAGCATATGAATTTTGGACTACACTTACAGATGTAGATAAAACTCATATATTCAGATTAGGCAAAGAAGATAACTTCTGGGAGCATGGTGCTGGTCCTTGTGGTCCATGTACAGAAATTCATTTTAGTAGAACAGAAGAAGTTCCTGCTAATGCAGAAGAATTTGTAGAATTATCAGATGCAGATAAAATTATTGAAGTGTGGAATCTTGTGTTTACTCAATTTGACGGAGATGGAAAAGGCAATTATGAAAAACTTGCAAGTACCAATATAGATACAGGAATGGGACTTGAAAGACTTGCTGTTGTAATGCAAAATAAAAATAGCATATTTGAAATTGATACATTAGAAAACATATTAAAAGAAGTTGGTAACATTGCAAAGGTTAAATATGGAGAAGATTATAAGAGTGATGTTTCTTTAAGAATTATAACTGACCATATAAGATCTATAACATTTATGATTTCAGACGATATAATGCCATCTAATGAAGGAAGAGGATATGTTTTAAGAAGACTTCTTAGAAGAGCAGCAAGACATGGAAAAACTTTAGGAATCAAAGATGCGTTCCTTTGTAATTTATGTGATATAGTGATTAGAGATTGTAGTAGTGCATATCCAGAATTATTGTCGAGAAAAGAATATATTAAAAAGGTAATAAAAATAGAAGAAGATAAATTTAGAGAAACTTTAGATTCAGGAATGGAAATTTTAAATGGATTTATAAGTGAATTAAAAGAAAATAATGAGAAAGTTCTTAAAGGTGCTGATGCATTTAAGTTATACGATACATTTGGATTTCCAATGGAATTAACAAAAGAAATATTGGAAGATGAAGGGCTCTCTTTAAAAGAAGAAGACTTCCATGAAGAAATGAAAATTCAAAGAGAAAGAGCTAGAAGCGCAAGAAAGACATCTAATTATATGGGAGCAGACGTAAAAATTTCAGATTCTATAGGTGCAGATATTGAAACTATTTTTGATGGATATGAAAATGATAAGCTGACAGCAGAAGTTAAAGTACTAATTGAAGGTGAAGATTTTGTAGATAGTATAACTGAAGGGAATAAAGCTATTATAGTTACTGATATCACTCCATTCTATGCTGAAATGGGAGGACAAATAGGTGATACTGGTTATATATTCAATGACAGCTTTAAAGCTAAGATAGTTGATACTAAGAAAAACATTGGTGGAAAAATAATTCATTTTGCTGAAGTTTTGTCTGGTGAAGTTAAAGTTAATGATAAAGTGAGTTTAGAAGTAGATAAAGAAAGACGTGAAAGTATAAAGAAACATCATACTGCAACTCACTTATTAGATAGAGCGTTAGTTGAAGTTCTTGGTTCCCATGTACATCAAGCAGGATCATATGTAAGTAGTGATAGATTAAGATTTGACTTTTCTCATTTCGAAGGAATGACAGAAGAGGAAATTATTAAAGTTGAGGAGTTAGTTAATGAAGCAATCACAAGTGTAACTCCTGTTGTAACAAAGGTTATGGATCTTCAAGAAGCTAAGAATACTGGAGCAATAGGAATATTTGATGATAAATATTCTGACAAGGTTAGAGTGGTAATGGCTGGAGAATATTCAAAGGAACTATGTGGTGGTACACATATAGACAATACAGGTAAGATAGGATTGTTTAAAATTGTATCAGAAAGTGGAATTGCAGCAGGAACCAGAAGAATAGAAGCTGTAATCGGCAAAGAAGCTTATAATCTTGTGAATGAAAAGAAAGATTTATTAAAAGAAATTTCAAATAAATTAAAATGTTCAGAAAAAGAAGTTTTAGGTAAGCTTGATCAACAAGTTAAGGAATTAAAAGAAAAGGAAAAAGAAATAGTAGCTTTAAAGGCTAAGTTTGCATCAATGGGAATAGATGATATAATAGTATCAGCAAAAGCTATAAAAGATATTAATGTAATATCATATGAATTAAAAGACGTTGATGCAGATGCATTGAGAGAGGTTTGCGAGAAAGTAAGAGATAGGGTTGACAATAGCATAGTTTTACTTATGAGTGAGAACAATGGGAAAGTTATTATCTGCGCGATGGCAACTAAAGATGCAGTGGCTAAAGGAGCTCATTGTGGTAAGTTGATTAAAGAAGTATCCGCTATTCTTGGAGGCGGTGGTGGTGGAAGACCAGACATGGCTCAAGCAGGTGGAAAATTACCAGAAAAAATAAAAGAAGCTATTAGCGAATCTTATAAAATAGTTGAAACTTTGGCAAAATAGTATACTTTTTAGGTAATATAGAGTATAATCTAAGTATAGATTAAGTGAATATATTTTAAATATAAAGTTAATAATAAATATGGATATCGTTTCCTTAGATACAAAGTAAGGGGGTGAGCTGCATTAGGCAGCCGTGTTATGAGTAATAATATTGAACATACAATGCAATTTGATTTTACTAAGAATAAAGAAGATCTTACAAAAACAATATTAACAGAGGTTTATAATTCATTAAAAGAAAAAGGATATAACCCTATAAATCAATTAGTTGGATATTTGATTTCAGGAGACCCTACTTACATTACTAATTACAACGGAGCAAGAGCTTTAGTAAGAAAACTCGAAAGAGATGAGATACTAGAAGAAGTTATAAAATCTTATTTAGAGATAAAGTAGAGAGTGCCCGTTTAGAACGGGCACTCTTAATTTTTAAGAGGTGCTGAAATTTGAGAATACTTGGACTAGATGTAGGATCAAAAACTATAGGAGTAGCAGTTTCAGATCCGTTAGGATTTACTGCACAAGGTTTAACTACAATAAGAAGAACTAATAAAGAAAAAGATATTGAAGAAGTGAAAAAGTTTTGTGATGAATATAATGTTGAAGTTATAGTAATTGGACTTCCAAAGAATATGAACGGAACAATAGGACCATCTGGAGAAATTACAATGGCTTTTGGAGAGTTGATAAAAGAAAAATTAAACATAGAAATAAAGTTTTGGGATGAACGTTTAACTACTGTTGCAGCACACAAAGCTATGTTAGAAGCTGATTTATCAAGAAATAAAAGAAAGAAGATTGTAGATAAAATAGCATCAACATATATACTTCAAGGATACTTAGATATGATTTCAAGATAAAATCATCTTAAAGTTAAATTGTTATGATATTATAATTTGATTTTAATGACAATCTTTGAATATAAATAAATTTAAAGATGAAAATAATAATATGTTGTATAAATATTATTATATAGATTGTGTATAATTAGCAGTTATTTTTAACATTTTATTATAATAATAGAATGGTGCTACATACATAAGTGGATAAAGGAAGGAAAAAAATATGGATAAAAACGCAAAATATGTGTATATACCTGATGAAGACGGAAATGACGTTAAGTTTGAGGTTATAATATACTTTGAAATAGAAAAATTAAAAGGTCAATATATAGTTGCAACACCAGCATTTGATGATAGTGATGAGGCATATGCTTTTAAAATTTTTAAAGATGAAGATGGTAGTGAAGTGTTTGTAGCACTAGAAGATGATGATGATGAATTTGCAATGGTATTAGAAACTTATGATACTCTTATGAATGAAGACGGTTTATTTGAGGAGTAGATATAAATTGAAATAATTGTGAAATAGTCTTGAAATTTAGAAGATTATTTCACAATATAAATTTAATACAAATAATTATTAGGTGAGGTGTTATATATGGATCAACCAAATTTAATTGATATGAATGCCTTAAAAGAAGATTTAAAAAAAAAGGGTTATAAATTAACTCCTCAAAGAAGATCTATTGTTGATGCAATTATTAAGAATGAAGGTAAGCATTTAACTGCAGAAGAAATATATGATGAAGTAAAACAAAACTGTCCTGAAATAGGATTGGCGACAGTATATAGAACTATTATTTTATTAGAAGAGCTTGGAGTTATATCTAGATTAGATTTAAATGATGGATGTAGCAGATATGAAATTGTGCATTCTGATGAAACACATAGACATCATCATCTTGTATGCAACATTTGCCATAAAGTATCAGAAGTTCAAGATGATTTATTAGAAGAACTTGAAACAGAAATTGAGCAACAATATAAATTTAAAATTTTAGACCATAGTGTAAAGTTCTATGGTATATGTGAAGAATGTCAAAAAAAGCTAAATGATGAATAAAAGGACTTTATATTTTTAGAAAGAGCCTTTGTTTATAAAATAATATAGAAAAAAGGAGGGGAAATATGAAAAATGAAAGAGCGAAGATAAAAATAATTCCTCTTGGTGGTATAAACGAAATAGGAAAAAATATAACAGCTATTGAATACAAGGAAGACATTGTAATAATAGACTGTGGATTGAAATTTCCAGATGATGATATGTTTGGAATAGATATTGTAATACCGGATATTTCATATCTTCTAAAGAATTCGGAAAAAATTAAAGGAATATTTTTAACTCATGGACATGAAGACCATATAGGAGCATTGCCATATGTGTTAAAGCAGCTAAATGTTCCTGTTTATGGTACTAAACTTACTCTTGGAATAGTTGAAACAAAGTTAAAGGAGCACGGTTTACTAAGTTCAACAGAATTAATAAGAGTAAAACCAAAAGACATAATTAAATTAAGCAGTGTTTCAGTAGAATTTATAAAAACGAATCACTCAATTGCTGATTCAGTTGCAATTGCAATTCATACACCTCTTGGAGTAGTACTTCATACAGGAGACTTTAAGATTGATTACACTCCAATTGATGGAGAAATGATGGATTTTGCAAGATTGGCAGAATTGGGAAGAAAAGGTGTTCTAGTTATGATGGCCGATTCAACAAATGTTGAAAGACCAGGATATACTATGACAGAAAGAGTTGTTGGTGATACTTTCCTAAGATTATTTAATAAAGCAAATGGGAGAATTATAGTTGCTACGTTTGCATCTAATGTTCATAGGATACAGCAAATTATTACAGCAGCTCAGGCTCATAATAAAAAAGTAGCAGTATCAGGAAGAAGTATGGAAAATATTGTTCAAGTGGCAATAGAACTAGGTTATATTACTCTTGAAAAAGATGTACTTATTCCTGTTGATCAAATTTCAAAATATCCAAATGAAAAAGTCGTAATAATAACAACAGGCAGCCAAGGAGAACCAATGTCAGCATTGGCTAGAATGGCAGCATCAGAACACAGAAAAATTAATGTAGTGCCTGGAGATACAGTTATTATTTCAGCTACACCAATTCCAGGAAATGAAAAATTTGTTTCAAAAGTTGTAAATCAACTCTTTAAAAAAGGCGCTGAAGTTATATATGATTCTTCAGAGAAGATTCATGTTTCAGGTCATGCGTGCCAAGAGGAATTGAAATTAATGCACTCATTGGTTAAACCAAGATTCTTTATACCGGTTCATGGTGAATACAGACATTTGAAAAAACATGGTGAATTAGCAATGGAACTTGGATTACCAGAAAAGAATTTATTGATTCCTGAAAATGGAGATGTCATCGAGTTAGCAAGAAATTATATTAAGAAAAATGGTACTGTTACTTCAGGGCAAGTTTTTGTTGATGGTCTTGGTGTCGGTGATGTTGGAAATATTGTATTAAGGGATAGAAAACATCTTTCTCAAGACGGTATTTTAACGGTTGTTGTTACAATTGAAAAACAAACAGGTAGAGTTGTATCTGGACCAGATATAATATCTAGAGGATTTGTTTATGTAAGAGAATCAGAAGGACTCATGGATGAAGCAAGAGAAATTGTTAAAGTTGTATTAAGAGATTGTGAAGAAAAGCAAATCACTGATTGGGCAACATTGAAATCTAAAATGAGAGATGAACTTAGAGAATTTCTTTATGAAAAGACTAAGAGAAAACCGATGATATTACCAATTATCATGGAATTTTAAATTGCTAAGTTTATAATTAATTTGGAATTGACTTGACTTTTTTTTGTGGAAAGAGTACTATTATAAATAGTTGTGTAGGAAATTGGGTACTTTATGTATCCAATTTTCTTTTGGAAAAAAACAGTTATAGGTTTACATTAAGTATTGGCAAGTTTATTTAACAAGTAATATAAATTAAATAATATGTACTTTATTTACAAGATATACTTAAATTTTTACTTATTTATAAACTTGACTGAGGATAAACTAATCTTAAAGAAAATTCACAGTTTAAATACTGTTTGGAGGAATTAAAATGGAGTTAATTAAAAGACAAGATATAAGAAATATTGCGATCATCGCGCACGTTGACCACGGTAAAACAACTTTAGTGGATGCTTTGTTAAAGCAAAGTCATGTTTTTAGAAGTAATGAAAAAGTAGAAGAAAGAGTAATGGATTCTAATGATTTAGAAAAAGAAAGAGGAATTACAATACTTTCAAAGAATACTGCAGTAATGCATGATGGAGTTAAAATTAATATTGTAGATACTCCAGGACATGCTGATTTCGGTGGAGAAGTAGAACGTGTACTTAAAATGGTTGATTCAGTTTTACTTGTTGTAGATTCTTATGAAGGACCAATGCCACAAACAAAGTTTGTTCTTAAGAAATCATTAGAATTAGGGCTTAAACCAATAGTTATAATAAATAAGATTGATAAACCAGATGCTAGACCAACAGAAGTTATTGATGAAGTATTTGATTTATTCGTAGAACTAGGTGCAAATGATGAACAATTAGATTTCCCAATTCTTTATGCATCAGCTAGAGAAGGATTCGCTAAATATAATGTAGAAGATACAAATAATGATATGGCACCAGTATTTGAAACTATATTAAAGCATGTTGCACCACCAGAAGGATATATGGATGAACCATTCCAAATGCTTGTAACTACATTAGATACAAATGAATATGTTGGAAAAATTGCAATTGGTAAGATTCATAGAGGAAAAGTTAAGAAAAATCAAACTGTTACATTAGTTAGACAAGATGGAACAACAGCTAATTATAAAATCAGTAGTTTATTTACATATAATGGATTAAAAAGAGTAGAAACAGACGAAGCAGGAATGGGAGATATTGTTGCATTAAGTGGTGTTCTTGATGCAAATATAGGTGAAACTATAGCAGATTCTACAGCACCAGAAGCATTACCATTTGTTGAAATTGATAAACCAACTCTTAGCATGAACTTTATGGTAAATGATTCACCATTTGCAGGTCAAGAAGGAGAATTTGTAACTTCAAGACATTTAAGAGATAGATTAATGAAAGAACTTGAAACTAATGTAAGTTTAAGAGTAAATGAACTTACTCCAGATTGTTTTGAAGTTTCAGGAAGAGGAGAACTTCATCTTTCAGTTCTTATAGAAACAATGAGAAGAGAAGGGTATGAATTCCAAGTTTCAAAAGCTAATGTTATATTTAGAGAAGTAAATGGCCATAAGGAAGAACCAATTGAATACTTAACAATTGATGTTCCAGAAGAATTCATGGGACCAGTTATGGAAAAATTAGGACCTAGAAAAGCTGAAATGGTTAATATGACATCAGCAGTAAATGGATATACAAGATTAGAATTTAAGGTTCCAGCTAGAGGACTTATTGGATTTAGAAATGAATTCATGACTGATACAAAAGGTAATGGAATAATGAACCATGTATTTGATAGCTATGAAAAATATAAAGGTGAAATTCCAGGAAGAAGTAGAGGATCAATTGTTTCATTTGAAGCAGGCGACTCAATAGCATATGGATTATATAATGCTCAAGAAAGAGGACAATTATTTATAGGTGCTGGTGTTCCAGTATATGGTGGTATGATTGTTGGTGTTTCAGCAAGAGCAGAAGATATTGAAATAAATGTATGTAAAGGTAAAAAACTTACTAATACAAGATCATCAGGAGCTGATGATGCGTTAAAGTTAACACCACCAATCGAAATGACTCTTGAACAATGTTTAGAATTCATAAATGCTGATGAATTAGTTGAAGTTACTCCAGAAAACATTAGAATGAGAAAAAGAGTATTAGATGCTGCTGAAAGAAGAAGAATGATCAGTAGAAATAAAAAATAATTTTTGATATAATATTTTAAACTCTAATTAAATTAATTATAATTAAAAGTAAATAGTCTTTTGGGCTATTTACTTTAATTGTATTAGGAGAAAATTTATGAAGAAATTTAAACCATCTAGAAGGCTAATAGTATTATTTATACTTTTTTTAGCTATTATAGCATTAAGTTTTATAATTTCTTATAATAAAGTAATACAAAGGCCGTTAAAATGCGATGAAGATAAAATTATTATAGAAGTTAAACAAGGCGAAGGCTTTTATGATGTATTGAACAGACTAGGTGATGAAAATAAACTATCAAATAAACTTTTGCTAAAGGTAAAGTTAAGTATAGATAAAAAAAATATAAGACTAAACGAAGGAATTTATCAAATAGAAACAGATACTACATTAGATGAATTAATAAATTCCTTAGAAAATACAGATGATAATAAATCGTTAGTAAAATTAACAATACCAGAAGGGTATTCAATAGAAGATATTGCAAAAACTGTAGAAGCAAAAGGATTATGCAGCAAAAAGGAATTTTTGTATGCAGTAAAAAATTATGACGTACCTGATTTTGTCAAAAAGAATGATAATAAAAGATATAATTTAGAAGGATTTTTATATCCAGATACATATTTAATTGCAAATGAATCGGATGCAAATTATATAATTAGTATGATGCTGAATAGATTTAAGCAAGTTATGAAACAAGTAGAGAATGATACTAATAGTGAAATAAAAGATGAAGATATAGAAAAAATAATAACTGTAGCATCTATGGTAGAGAAAGAAGCTAGAGTAGATTCAGATAGACCTTTAATTTCATCTGTAATTTACAATAGACTAGAAAAGGATATGAAGTTACAAGTTGATGCTGCAGTAATTTATGCTTTAGGATATCATGTAGATGTAGTGTTAAACAAACATTTAGGAATAGATTCGCCGTATAATGTTTACAAGTATAAAGGCTTACCAATAGGTCCTATAGGTAACCCGGGAATACAATCTATTAAAGCTGCTTTATTACCAGCAAAAACAAATTATATATATTATATATTGCAAAAAGATGGTTCGCATTATTTTACTGATAACTATGATGACTTCTTAAATAAAAAGAAAGAATTAGGATATTAAATTTTTGGAGGAAATTAATGAGTAAAATTACATATGACTATATGGAAGATTACATTAGAGGTTTAATCCCTAATAGAGAGGGTCGATTAAAAGAAATAGAAGATCTTGCAAGGGAAAATGGTGTTCCTATAGTTCAAAAAGAAACAGGTGTATTTTTAGAATTTATGACAAGTATGAAAAAACCAAAGAGAATATTAGAATTAGGCACTGCAGTAGGTTTTTCATCAATATTAATGTATGAAGCAGCAGGAACAGAACCTGAAATTATAACAATTGAACGTGATGAAAAAATGATAGAACTTGCAACATCTAATTTAGAAAAATTTAATTTAGGTCATAAAATAAAAATTGAAAAAGGTGATTGTTTAGAAATTTTAGAAAAACTAAATGAGCCATTTGATTTTATATTTATGGATGCAGGTAAAGGACATTATAATCATTTTTTACCTCATTGTTTAAGGCTACTAAGTCAAGAGGGAATAATTGTAGCAGATAATGTTTTGTTTAGAGGAATGGTTGCATCACAGGAATTAGTTAAGAGAAGAAAAATAACTATAGTTAAAAGAATGAGAACATATTTAGATATGGTTACACAAGATGAAAAATTAATTACATCTGTAATACCTATGGGTGATGGAATTGCAGTTACAAAGAGGAGGTAAGCAAAAATGAGAAAACCAGAAATTTTAGCACCAGCTGGAAATTTAGAAAAATTAAAAATAGCAATAGATTTTGGAGCAGATGCAGTATATCTTGGTGGTAGTAAGCTTAATTTAAGAGCTTTTTCAAATAATTTAACAAATGAAGAAATGGTAGAAGGAATAAAATATTGTCATGATAGAGGAAAAAAAGTATATGTAACTTTAAATGTTTTTGCAAGAAATCATGATTTAAAAGGTGCAGGAGATTATATTAAGGAGTTATATGATTTAGGGATAGATGCCATAATTGTGGCGGATCCTTCATTAATTTCTATAGCTAAAGAGGTGGCACCCAAATTAGAATTACACTTAAGCACGCAAGCGAATACTGTGAATTGGGTTGCAACTAAGTTTTGGTATGATCTAGGAGTAAAGAGAGTAGTGTTAGCTAGAGAGTTAACATTTAATGAAATAAATACTATAACTTCTAATATTCCTGAAGGATGTGATATAGAAGCGTTTGTACATGGATCAATGTGTATTGCATATTCAGGAAGATGTTTAATATCAAATTATATGCTTGGAAGGGATGCAAATAAAGGTATCTGTGCAAATGCATGTAGATTTAAATATCATTTAATGGAAGAAACTAGACCAGGAGAATATTATCCAGTAATAGAAGACGATAATGGTACATACATAATGAATTCTAAAGATTTGTGCATGATTCATTATATACCTGAACTTGTTAAGAGTGGAATATATTCATTTAAAATTGAAGGTAGAATGAAGAGTGAATTTTATGTGGCTTCAGTTGTTAAGGCCTATAGAGAAGCTTTAGATAGCTACTGGGAGAATCCAGATAAGTTTGAATTTAAGCAAGAATGGATGGATATATTAAATAAAGTAAGTCATAGGCAGTATCATACAGGATTCTTCTTAGGAAAAAGCGGAGAACAGAATTATGATGAATCATCATATGTTAGAGATTATGAAATTGTAGGAATTGTTAAAGAATATGATGAAAAAACTCAAGTAGCAACAATTCTTCAAAAAAATAGAGTATTTGAAAGTGATGAAATTGAAGTGCTAAGAGCACAATCTCCATACTTTAAAATAAAAATTTCAGACATGTTTGATGTGGAAAAAAATGTTGAGACAAATGTTGCTAATAGAGCACATATGATTTTTAAGGTGAAAGTTGATAAACCATTGCAAAAGAATGACATGTTAGTAAAAGAAAATAAAACTTTATCAGTTTAAATCTAGGAACAATAACAAGTTGAAAATTCAATGTATATTTTTTACGATGATTATTTGTTGTTTTAAATATGTTTAAATGTAAAATAAAATATAAATATTTATGAATAAAACACCATTCCTAAGGCTACAATTTAGCTAAAGGGAGGTGTTTTAATATTTTTACAAAGAAATTTGATAGAAAAAGAAGATTATTACACGTTTTATCGGTGTTTCTTACAGTTATAATTATTTTAACTACAAGATTATATATACTACAAGTATATCCTTCTGAAAAAGTACAAGGATCATATCAAAATCACCAGGAAGAAAATATAAGTAATATGAGTTATATGATTTTAGATACAAATGGGAAAGATTTAATGAAATATAATAAAAAATATGTGTTAGTAATAGATACAAAGCCTTTTACTTTAAACAATTATGAAGAAACATTAGAAGATTTAATGGCTTTAAATTTTATAATGAAATCTGAAAATCCAAACTTTAATTATACAGAAATAATGAAACAAAGTGGAAAGATATATTATGATATCTCAGAAGATACATATAATAAAATTAATAAATTAAAAAATATAAAGGGGATATACACTTATGTTCGCGATGAAGTAGATACAAAGAAAGCGTGGAGTGTCAGTAGCATGCTTTCAACAATATTAGATAATGATAAGGAGCAAGGATCTTTAGAAGATGAACTTTATAGTTATCTTCAATATAATGAGAAACCAAAAAGTGAATTTTATTTAGATGATAGAGCAGTATATGCAAAACAACAAGTAAACGTAAGTGATAATAATAGAAATGTAAAATTAACAATAGATAAGGATATGGAAGATAAAATAAGAGAGATTTTAAATAAAGATGAATACTCTTATTTAAGCAATATAGGTGTTACTATAATGGAAGCGGATACTGGAAAAATAAGAGCTATGGTACAAAAGGATGAAAGTGAAGCTAATATAAATTTAGGAATACAACAAATAGGATATGAACCAGGATCTATATATAAATCAATTACATTAGGTGCTGCACTAGACATGGGATTAGTAAATATTGATGATACATTTGTTGCTACAGGCAAAATAGATAAAAAAGCATATGGAAAATTAACAGTTGAGCAAGCATTTGAGAAATCATGCAACGATATCTTTGCAGAAATAGGATCAAAGGTCGGATATGATAATTTAATGAAATATTCGCAGGAGCAAGGATTATATGATAAAGTTTTAAATTTAGATAGTGGAAATGTAAATGAATCAAAAGGTGTAAAACCAAGTGAGTCATCAGGAATGAATAATATATCAATAGGACAATGTATGAATGTAACTCCTGTTCAAATGTTGGGAAGTATAAATTCGATAACCAATAATGGAGTTTATGTAAAGCCATATTTAGTTGAGGGAATACTAGATAAAGACGATAATATGATTAAAGAATTTAAAACTGATGAAAAAAGAATTTATAGTGAAACTACAGCAAAATTAATACAGAATTCATTGAGACAAGTTGTTAAAAAAGGAACTGGGATAAAAGCATACTCACCAAATTTAGATATAGGTGGTAAGACAGGGTCAGCAACCGGCAGCAATAAAGAGACACATGGGTGGTTTGTTGGATTTTTTAGTGTAGGTGGAAAAAAATATTCCATGGTAGTATTTACACCTAATATAGAATCAACAACAAAGAATGGAGATAATGAAGATTTAGGAGGCGGAGATACAGCAGCACCAGTGTTTAAAGATATAGTACAGAAATTAAATGTGGGATAAATAAAATGAATAAGCAACTTTTTCTGAATTTAAACATATTATAATATCAAGCACTGTTATGGAGGAAAAAGGTGTTTATATTAAATGGTTTAATAGACCTAGTGTGCAATTCATTTTTTTTGACGGGATATATAACAAGTAGTAATACGTTTCCCTTGCCTCTTGATGAAAGTGAAGAACAAATGTATTTAAAAAAACTTAAAGAAGGAGATAAAAATGCTAAGAATGTGTTAATAGAAAGAAACTTAAGATTAGTGGCGCATATTGTAAAAAAATATTCATTTCCGAATAAAGATGTAGATGAGCTAATATCAATTGGAACTGTTGGATTAATAAAGGCTATAGATTCATTTGATTCTAGTAAAGGAACTAGACTAGCAACTTATGCTTCGCGTTGTATTGAAAATGAAATTTTAATGTTGTTTAGAAATAATAAAAAGCAAAAGGGTGAAATTTACCTTCAGGACCCAATTGGTGTTGATAAAGAGGGAAATGAATTTTGTCTTATGGACATATTGAGCAGTGAAAAAGATTGTGTTTTAGAAAAAGTAGAAAATAATTTACAAGTTAGGGCTTTATATAAAAAATTAGGTGAATCTTTAACAAAAAGAGAAAGTTCTATTTTAATAATGAGGTATGGATTAATAGATGGAAAGTGTAAAACACAAAGAGAAATTGCGATAAGTTTAGGAATTTCTAGATCATATGTATCTAGAATAGAAAAAAAAGCTTTAAAAAAATTAAAAAAAGAATTATTTACAAAAAATTGAGTGATATAATGTTTTATGAAACAAACCTCAAAGTTTTACTTAAATATACAAAAAGTAATTGTAATTCAGAGTTATGTGTATAATTATAAAAATAAGTGATATGTGTTTTTTGAGTGGTTATTGGAACTTTAGATTTATAGAAATGTTCATGTGTAAATTATTAAAATAATGGTCAAAAAAACATACCGCTTATTTTTAGTTTTTATAAAAACAAATATTATTTAATTAAAAATTGGTACATAGTTTTAGTGATATTATAAAATAAAATAATTTTTTTATTTTAGTTCATAATTAAAAGAGGAAATTTGATAAATATGTTGAATATATTTTTATCAGTAGATTTTTTCTGGCGGGAAGGGAAAGAAGTAATCATGCAACAAGAGATAATTACATCATTAGACATTGGTAGTAAAAAGTTATCAGCAGCTATGGCAGTTAAAGGTAAAGATGATGAAATTGAGATATTGGGAGTTGAGTTTTGCAAATCTGCAGGTGTAGAAAAGGGATTATTAACTGATATTGAGAAATGTAGAGTTACTGTAAATGATTTACTTAAGACTTTGGAAGAGAAAACAAGAAGAAATATAAAAGATGTATCTATTGGCATTTCTTCAAGAAAGGTTAGAATTACTGAAACTACGGTGGAGATTGGCTTGAAGGATGAAAAAGTTACAGGAAAAGATTTAAGAAGAGCTTTAGAAAAAGGTAAAAAAAATATTGCAATAAATGATGATGAAATTGTAATAGATTCATTAATAAATTTTTATGTATTAGATGGAAAGGTGATGCATAAAGAAATATTAAATTGGAAAGGAAAAAAACTTGAATTAAATCTTACTTTTATAATTGCAGAGGGTAAAGAAATACAAAAATATTACGAATTATTTAAGGGAACTAACTATAATGTTAAATATATAAAGTTGAATGTAATATCTGGAAAACAAGTTTTTTTGAATGATAAAAATGCTATGGGTGAGATAGCTTTAGTTGATATAGGAGCAGGAGTAGTTGATATAGCACTATTTAGTGGTAATATTATTAAAAATATAAGTAATATATCAGTAGGTGGGAATAATATATCTAATGACTTAGCTATTTGTGGTGGATTTTCATTTTTAGAGGCTGACAATATAAAAAAAATATATGCAGGAAATTGTAAATCTTTATTTACAGATAATTCTATACCGGATAAGATTAGAGTTGGAACTATAGATATATCTAGAAAATTATTTTATGAAGTTACAAATGCTAGAATTGAAGAAATTTTAAATCATGTTAATATACAGTTAAAAAAGACTGGTCATTATGATAGAATTTGTAGTATAATTTTATATGGAGATGGAGTAAGCTATTTTGAGGACATAAATGAAACCGTTGATAATATCTTTGAAAGAAAAACGAAGGTTATAACAAAAACTGATTTAGGAATAAAAAATTCAGAAAATATAACTTCTTTAGCAATAGTTAAAGAAGTGTATGATAGATTAAATTTATTAGGAGATAATAGTAAAGTTCCAATTGATGAAAGTAAAAAAATAAGTGAAACAGAAAATTTACACAATAATGAAAGCGGAAATCATGTTTTAAAAAAGATTAAATGCTTTTTCGAGAAGATTTTCTAAAGGGAGGAATTGTTTTGTTAGATTTTGAAGCAGATATGCAAGAATTAACCAACATAAAAGTAATTGGTTGCGGTGGCGGTGGAAGTAATGCCGTAAATAGAATGATAGTAGAAGGATTAAAAAATGTTGAATTTATTGCAATAAATACAGATAAGCAAGCATTATTGCTTTCTAATGCAGATCAAAAAATTCAAATTGGAGAAAAACTAACTAAAGGATTAGGTGCTGGTGCTAATCCTGAAATAGGAAAGAAAGCAGCTGAAGAAAGTAGAGAAGAAATTACAGCATCAATCAAGGGTGCTAATATGGTATTTATTACTGCTGGTATGGGCGGTGGAACAGGAACTGGAGCTGCTCCAGTTGTTGCAGAAATAGCTAAATCTATGGACATATTAACTGTCGGTGTTGTTACAAAACCATTCCCTTTTGAAGGTAAAAGAAGAATGAGACACGCTGAAATGGGAATTGAAAATTTAATGGAAAAGGTTGATACATTAGTTATTATTCCTAATGAAAGATTGCTTACAATGGCTGATAAAAAAACAACATTGTTAGATTCGTTTAAATTAGCAGATGAAGTTTTAAGACAAGGAGTACAGGCAATCTCAGATTTAATTACAATAACAGGGGTAATTAATGCTGATTTTGCTGATATAAAAGCTGTAATGCTTGATAAAGGATTAGCTCATATGGGAGTAGGTTTTGGTAAAGGCGACACAAGAACTCAAGATGCTGTTAAACAAGCGATATCATCTCCACTTTTAGAAACATCAATAAATGGAGCTACAGATGTTATTATAAACTTTACTGGTGGTGCAGATCTTGGAGCATTAGAAGTTTATGATGCAGCAGATGTTGTTCGTGAAGCTGTTGATCCAGATGCAAACATAATTGTAGGAGCAGTAATTGATGAAACACTTACTGAAGAAATAAGAATTACAGTAATAGCAACGGGATTTGAAAGTGAAAATGCTAGTGGTGGTTCAACCTTAGAAGAAGTTAAAAAAACACAGGTACAAGAAGTTATAAAACAAGAAGTAGCAGCTACTGTTGAGCAAAAGGAACCAGAAACAAATTCAAATAGCTACGAATCAGATGATTTAGACATACCGGTTTTTTTAAGAAGGCAAAAAAAACATTAGAATAACATAAGAAAAGATGTGGTAAATTAACCGCATCTTTTTTTATTCACTTTATCAAAGATATCTAATAAAAAATATTTTTAATATTAAATTAGTTTTGAATGGAATAAAGTTAATTAAAATGTAAATATATGAAAAAAAAGAAAATTAAAAAATAAGTTTAATCCATGTGATTGCGACAAATTTTTAAGAGAAATAAGTCTATAATAAAGTTTAAACAGATAGGGGGATTTAACATGATAATTTATGTGGATGTTTTAATTTTAGAAAATTTCATCGTAAATTTATTTTTGTTAACTTTAACTATGAGAGTTATAAAACATAAAAGTAAATTAATTTTATTAATTACTTCTAGTTTTATTGGAGGAATGTACACAGTAGTAGTAATTGTTCCAGGGCTTTACTTTTTTAGAATTATACCTTTTGAAATATTGATAGCTTGCATAATGTTACGAATAGCATATGGAAAAACAAACTTAATAAATATGATTAAGTTATTAGGAGTATTTTTAGGAGTGACATTTATGCTTAGTGGTATATGTTTTTTATTTTCACTAAAGCAAAATATATATATATTAGGGAATACATTTGAAATACAGAAGTATTCAATTAAGTATATTATGATAGGCACAATGAGCATATATATTATCTATACTAGAATTGCTGATTATGTAAGGGAGAGAATTTTTGTTAGTAATTATAATTTTAATGTACAATTTATTATCGGTGATAAGAAATATTGTTTAAATGGTTTTTTAGATACAGGGAATGAACTTAGAGAACCAATTACAAATCTTCCATGTATTCTTATTGAAGAAAATATAATAAGTGATATAGGATTTGAAGGCAAAAATACATATTCTATACCATATAATTCAATAGGATATGGAGGTAATTTAAAAGGGATAAGAGTTAATAATATAAAAATTGAGAATAAAAATTTTGCTTATGGATTAATAGACGCAATAATATGTCCGTGTAAAGAAAAAATGAGCGGAGAAAATGAGTTTAATGCGCTATTGCCAAGAGGCATAGTATAGAGGGGGATATTTATGGAAAAACTGATTCTATTTTTCAATAGGTTACTATGTAAATTTAAAATATTTAGAAGAAAGCTATATTATGTTGGAGGAAATGATGCGCTACCACCACCATTATCAAAAGATGAGGAAGAAGAATTAGTAAACAAATTAAATAATGGAGATGAAACAATTAGAAGTATACTGATAGAAAGAAATTTAAGATTAGTAGTGTATATAGCTAGAAAATTTGAAAATACGGGAGTATATGTAGAAGATCTTATATCAGTTGGTACTATAGGTTTAATTAAAGCCGTAAATACATTTAACCCAGAAAAGAAAATTAAGCTTGCAACCTATGCATCCAGATGTATAGAAAATGAAATATTGATGTATTTAAGAAGAAACAGTAAAATAAAAGCTGAAATTTCATTTTATGAACCTTTAAATATTGATTGGGATGGAAATGAGTTACTATTATCAGATATATTGGGTACTGAAAATGATACAGTATATAATTTGATAGAAGATGAAGTTGATAAACAGTTATTGCTCATGGCATTAAAAAGTTTGAATGAGAGAGAAAAAGAAATAGTTAGACTTCGATTTGGATTAAATGGAACGAGAGAGAAAACCCAAAAAGAGGTAGCAGACATGCTTGGAATATCGCAATCTTATATATCTAGATTGGAGAAAAAAATAATTAAAAGACTAAAAAAAGAAATAAGTAGAATGATTTAGGTTGTCTTTAAGTATAAAAGTATTGCCTATCGGAAATAATGTTTAATGCAATGGATTATTACTTTCGAAGGGGTTGATACTTGTGATAATTAACAAAGTAGAAATATGTGGCGTTAATACTTCAAAACTTCCTATACTTAAAGAAAAAGAAAAAAAACAACTTCTTCTACAAATGAAGTCAGGAGATAAAAGCGCAAGAGAAACTTTTATAAAGGGGAATTTAAGATTAGTACTTAGTGTTATTCAACGTTTTAATAATAGAGGAGAAAATATTGATGATTTATTTCAAGTTGGTTGTATTGGGTTGATGAAATCTATAGATAATTTTGATTTATCACAAAATGTTAAATTTTCAACTTATGCAGTTCCAATGATAATTGGAGAGATTAGAAGATATTTAAGAGATAATAATTCTATTAGAGTAAGCAGATCGCTTAGAGATATTGCTTATAAAGCTTTGATAATGAGAGAAAAATTTATAAAGGATAATAATAAAGAACCCACTGTTTCGCAAATTGCACACGAACTCGAATTACCAAGGGAAGATGTAGTATTTGCATTAGATGCAATACAAGATCCAGTATCATTATATGAGCCAATCTACCATGATGGAGGCGATGCAATATATGTTATGGATCAGATTAGTGATTCAAAGGATACAGATGAAAGTTGGCTTGAAAACATTTCAATAAAAGAGGCAATGAAAAAACTTACAGATAGAGAAAAATTAATTTTAAATTTAAGATTCTTTAGTGGAAGAACTCAAATGGAAGTTGCAGATGAAATAGGTATATCACAAGCACAAGTTTCAAGATTAGAAAAAACTGCTTTAAAGCATATGAGAAAACATGTATAAAAATAATATGAGTAAAAGAACTGGTATTTTAAAATATCAGTTTTTTTATTTACGGAATATAGCTGGTAATTAAATTTTGTTTGTAATCATATAATAATGTTAGTTAGTATTATGGGAGGGATAAATATGGAACTTGAATTGCATTCACTTAACGCTATGAGAAACATGGAAGTAATAGATATTTTGACAGGCTCTAAAATTGGTTTTATAAAAGATTTTAAAATAGATTGTGACAAAAATAAAATACTATCATTAATTTTACCGGGAGAAATAAAATCTTGGTTCGGAAAAGAAGAGGAAAAGGAAATTTTGTGGGAGGACATAATTAAGATTGGAACAGATGTTATCTTGGTGAAAACAAAAGATGAAGGGAATGAGAACAATATATAGCCAGATTTTAAAAATATATGTATAATGTTATTAGATTATATGATATACGAAAGCAAAGAGGTGATCAATAGAATGAAATGTCCATTTTGTGGGTTTGAAGAAAGCAAAGTTGTTGATTCTAGATCAACAGATGATAATACTACAATTAGAAGAAGACGAGAATGCTTAAAATGCTCTAAACGATATACTACTTATGAAAAAATAGAGGATTTTCCTATTTTGGTAATTAAAAAAGATTTGACTAGAGAAAATTTTAATAAGGAAAAAATAATTAATGGATTAATTATTGCGTGCCAAAAAAGGCCTGTATCAAGAAAACAGATTGAAGATATGGCATATGATATTGAGAAAACAATATCAAATAGTATGCTTACAGAAATTCCATCAAAGGATATAGGCGAAATGGTTATGATTAGATTAAAGGAAGTAGACGAAATATCTTATGTAAGATTTGCATCAGTGTATAGACAATTTAAAGATATAAATACTTTCCTGGAAGAGATAAAAAATCTTATAACATAGTATAAAAGGATATTGAAAATTCTAATTCAATATCCTTTTAAATTTAAACTTTAGAGTATGTATTTATATTTATGTCTAAAAAATGTTAGATATAAGTTAAACTTTGGTTAAGAAAAGTGCTAAATCGTCAAGAGAATGTTAATATTAATATAGCAGGATAAATTTACTTGAAGTATTAAGTTCATATTTATTTAGATTAAAAATTGTATTATTTTATTATAAAAATATTAATAATACTTTTATAATAAATTTGGGAGGATATATAATGAAAAAATTAAAATTAGAATCATTAGATAGACAAAAAGATTTCACTGTGATAGATTGTAATAATTTTGAAGTTGTATTTACAAATGCTGAAATGAATAGGAGTTTTAATAGAAATACAGAAGAAGGGATAAATGAAATAAACTCTTTACAAAAAGAATTTAATGTAGATGATGTGATATATCTTAAACAAATTCATAGTGATAAGGTATTGGAGTATAAATCAAATATAGATAATATTAAAAATGAGGAAGGGGATGCAATAATAACAAATGAAAAGAACGTTATTATTGGAGTATTTACTGCTGATTGTGTACCAGTTATATTATTCGATCAAGCAAATGGTGCAGCTGCCGCAATTCATAGTGGTTGGAGAGGAACTTTTGAATCAATTACATTTAAAACCATTGAAAAAATGAAAGAAAGATTTAATACTGATGGGAAAGATATTATTGCATATATAGGACCACACATAAGAAAATGTTGTTATGAAGTATCTGAGGAATTGAAAGAAAAATTTATCCAAAAGAAAAATAACATAGAAGAAAATAATATGTTTAATGGTAGGAATCTTAATTTGGAAATTTGCATAATATCTGATTTAAAAAGAGCAGGTGTAGAAGAACATAATATAAATAGTATAGATTTATGTACGTATTGTAGTGATGATATAAAGTTACATTCATATAGAAAATCAGAAGGAGCATATGGAAGAATGTTTTCTTTTATTATTTTACGCTAAGGGGGAAGCAATGTGGCTAATGAGAAAATACTAATAGTTGATGATGAGGAACACATAGTTGAGTTATTAAAATTTAATTTGCTTAATGCTGGATATGAAGTGATTACAGCTAATAATGGAATAGATGCATTAAAAATGGCAAAAAGTGAAAATCCAAGTTTGCTTTTGTTAGATTTAATGTTGCCAGGAATAGATGGATTTGAAGTATGTAAAGAAATTAAAAGAGATAAGAATATGCAGAAAACCTCTATAATCATGTTAACAGCAAAGGGTGAAGAACTGGATAAAATATTAGGATTAGAACTTGGGGCAGATGATTATATCACAAAACCATTTTCGGTTAGAGAGTTGCTTGCGAGAGCTAAAGCAGTACTTAGAAGAACTAATACGTTTGATATAGAAGATGAGGAAGTTTACGATTCTCAAAATCTTAAAATAAATTTTGAGCGTCATGAAGTTTATGTTGATGGGAAAAAAATTGATTTAACTTTAAAAGAATTTGAACTTTTACAAATATTAGTAAAAAATAAAGGGAAAATTCTTAAAAGAGAAGTGTTATTGGATAAAATCTGGGGATATGAGTATATAGGGGAAACAAGAACTGTAGACGTTCATATTAGATACCTTAGAAAGAAAATTGAGCAAGATGACAAAAATCCCAAGTTTATTGAAACTATAAGAGGAGTAGGGTATAGGTTTAATCCTATGGATTAGTTATGAAAAATAAGATATTAGGTTTAATTATGATAACAGTTCTGTTTGTAATATTAATTTTGACATCATCATTTATTATAGAAATAAATATGCAGCAAATAAAAAATACAAAAGAGGAACTTAGAAATGTTAATAATTTAATTTCTCAATTTGGTGATAATATTGAAACTAAAATTGATGAAATGCCAAATATAAAGATTAATGATATGGGTATAAGATTAACTCTTATAGATAATGATGGAAATGTGTTGTATGATAATGAAGAAAAAAGTACTGAAAATCATAAAGATAGGTCAGAAATTAAAGAAGCTATGGAAAACGGTGAGGGTTATGCAACAAGATATAGTGATACTATAAAAGTTAAGCTTATGTATTATGCTACTAGATTAGATAATAATCTAATTATTAGGAGTGCAGTGCCTATAAAAACAATAACAGTTTTGCAAAAAGAGAACATTAAATCTTATTTATTAATTTTATTTATAGTTGTTCTATTTTCGATATTCCTATCATTAAGGCTGGTCAGGAGAATAATAGAGCCAGTCAAAGAACTAGAAAGTGTAACTTTTAAAATGGCTAATGGAGATTATAAAATAAGAGCGAATGTAAAAACAAATGATGAACTTGGCAGTTTGGGAAGTAGTTTCAATAATATGGCTGAGCAATTGCAAATAAAAATTTACGAGGTTATAGAAAAGCAAAATAAAATAGAATCTATATTAAACAGCATGGATAGTGGAGTTGTTGCAGTAGACAATAATAATAATGTTATATCAATTAATCCATGTGCAGAGTTAATTCTTGGAATAAAAAAGAATATTATAGGACAATGTTTATCTGATTATATAACAGATTATGATATAAGTAGTTTCATTGCTGAGGAAGATGAGAATGATAAGGAAATAAAAATACTTCATCCTATAGAAAGAGATTTGAAAATTAAAAAATCTGAAATGATCAATGGAAGAGAAAATATAGGAAAGGTTATAACATTTCAAGATATTACAGATATGAAAAGGGTTGAGCTTATGAGAAGCCAATTCGTGGCAAATGTATCTCATGAATTGAAAACGCCTTTGACATCTATTAAGGGATTTGCTGAAACTTTGAGATTTGTAAATGACAATGAAACTAGAGAAAAGTTTTTAGATATAATAGATAAAGAGGCGGAAAGATTAACACGATTAATTAACGATATATTAATATTGTCAAATATTGAAAGTAATTTGGTCGCAGATGTAGAAGAATTTTTACCAGGTGATGTAATTGATGACGTATTAAATATTATGAAAAAAACTGCAGCAAGTAAAGATATAATGCTAGAATTTGAAGATAGTAATAGTGAGCTTATATTAGGAGATAGAGATAAATTTTATCAATTAGGATTAAATATAATTGAAAATGCTATAAAGTATTCAAAAGATAATAAAGGAAAAGTAAAGATATTAAGCTATAGTAGTAGTGATGGATATTATCATTTAAATGTAACTGACAATGGAATAGGAATACCAAAAGAAGATGTGCCAAGAATATTTGAGCGCTTTTATAGAGTTGATAAATCAAGGAAAAAAGGTGGAACAGGTCTTGGATTGGCAATTGTGAAGCATATAGTGAAAACATTTAATGGTGATATTTGTGTTGAAAGTGAACTACGGGAAGGAACAACTTTTAAAGTGAAAATTCCATATATATATAGTTAGAACAAAATTTGAAATATAACAATTAAATAATTATTATTTTATTAAGTCCAAGTAAATATTTACTTGGACTTAATATTTTATTATTTGCTTTATTGTTAAAAGAAAGACAACTGCTAAGAGGATGGCTTTGGCTAGTTTTAGTTAATCTTAATTTTGGATAAGAGATCTTATTATAATTACAGTGTAGCCACTTAAAGATTTATCAATCTTAGAAGTTTAATTTTAATAAATGTTAAATTTTATTAACATACTTACAATATAATTTAACATTTATCTAATAAATTATTAACTGAAAGAGTATATTATAAAATCATAAGGAAAAAATAAAAAAGTAACCAACATAATAACGAATTTATTGATGGAGGAATTAAAATGAAAAAAAGAACTTTAAAGTTTATGGTTAGTGCTTTGGTATTAACAATGATAGGTGGAGCTATGGTTGGATGTGGCAACTCATCAAATCAAGCACAAAATAATCAATCGCAAACAAGTGATAAAACAGATGTAAGTGGATCAATAACAATTAGTGGTTCATCCGCATTGCTGCCATTAATGGAACAAACTGTTGAAAAGTTTAATGATAAAAATCCTAATGTAGAAGTAAGTGCACAAGCAGGGGGATCTGGAACAGGTCTTACGCAAGTTCTTGATGGTACAGTAAACATAGGTAATTCCGATATATTTGCTGAAGAAAAACTTGATGCAGATAAAGCTAAGGAATTGGTTGATCATAAAGTAGTAGCACAAGGATTTGGAGTTGCAGTAAGCAAATCACTTGGTATTGATAATTTAACTTCAGCTCAAATTCAAGACATATTCTCAGGAAAGGTTACTAACTGGAAACAAGTTGGAGGTCCTGATAAAGAAATATTATTAATACACAGAACAGCTGGATCTGGAACAAGAGCAACTTTTGAAAAAACAATACTTGGTGGCAATAAAGAATTAGAAAAGGATTCTCTTGGAGTAACTCAAGATTCAAATGGTGCAGTATTAAGTGCTATGAAGCAAAATGATGGTGCAATAAGTTATTTAGGATTAGCATATATGCAAACTAAAGAGGCTCAAGATGCTTTAAAATTAGTAAAAATTGATGGTGTATCTTCTGACAAGGCAAATATTACTGATGGTTCATATAAATTCTGGTCATGGGGACATATGTATACTAAAGGAGAAGCAACAGGAGCAACTAAGAGTTTCATTGACTTTGTAACAAGCAGTGATAATAGTGATAGTATAAATAATTTGGGATTTATTTCAGGAAGTGAAATGAAAGTAAAATAATTCAATTAAAGGATGAGTAGAGGATGGAAAAAAGAAGTTTAAAGGAAAGGCTTAAAAATGAGTATTTAGGTCAAGGCTTTGCAGCACTATGTGGGATATTAATAATATTGATAACAATAGCAATAATAGTATTTATTGCTTCAAAAGGAATAAGAATTTTTGTAAATGATGGATATAGTGTTTCAGAGTTTTTATTTAAAAATAATTGGAATCCGAACAAAGGTGCAGTGCCTTCCTTTGGAGCTCTAGCTTTCATCTTAGGTTCAACCTTGGTATCAATAGGTGCAGTAATTATAAGTGCACCTATTGCCATTGCCTTGGCAATCTTTGTGAATGTTATCTCTAGCAAATTTGGTAAAAAGATAATCAAGCCTTCTTTAGAAATATTAGTTGGAATACCTTCAGTTGTTTATGGATGGGTAGGTATTTCAATATTAGTACCATTTATTAAAGGAAATTTTGGTGGAATGGGATTTTCATTATTGGCAGGAGTTTTAGTACTTGCAATTATGATATTACCAACTATAGCAACATTATCAATAGATGCTATAAAGACAATACCTGAAAGTCATATTGAAGCATCTTATGGATTAGGTGCTACAAGATGGCAAACAATTTCAAGGGTAATAATTCCAGGAGCGAAATCAGGAATACTTACAGGGGTTGTACTTGGAATAGCTAGAGCTTTTGGTGAGGCTTTAGCAGTACAAATGGTGATTGGTAATACGGTAAAAATTCCAGATAGTATTTTTTCATCAATGGCTACATTAACAAGTATTATAACAATGGATATGGCAAATACAGTTGGTGGGACTGCATGGAATGATGCATTATGGACATTAGCATTAATTTTACTTGTAATTTCCTTTATATTTATATTAATAGTAAGAATGATAGAAAGAAGGAGTGAAGTATAGTGGATGCTAAAAAAATAGATAAAATTGCAACAGTTATATTTTATGCAATAAGTGCTTTTATAGTAGCTTTGTTAGGAGCATTTATTATATATATATTATATAAAGGTGGCAGTATGTTAAAACCCTCTTTTTTGTTTGGAAATCCTAAGCTTACAGGAACTGGAGGGGGAATTGCTCCACAATTATTTAATTCTTTTTACATGCTAGTGGTTTCTCTAATAATTACGGTTCCGATTGGAGTTGGAGCTGGTATTTATTTAGCGGAGTATGCTAAGCAAGGTCCTTTACTTAATTTTATAAGAATGTCTCTTGAGACTATGTCTTCATTACCTTCTATAGTAATTGGTATGTTTGGATTATTAGTTTTTGTTAATATGGCTAATTGGGGATATTCGATACTTGCAGGGGCTTTATCTGTAAGCATATTAAATATACCATCTATGACTAGAATTTCTGAAAGTGCTATTATAGCAGCAAGTAAGAGAGTTAAAGAAGCATCCCTTGGACTTGGAGCAACAAAGTGGCAAACTATATCAAAACTAACAGTGCCAACAGCGATGGGAGAAATATTGACAGGTATTATATTGGCAGCAGGAAGAATATTTGGAGAAGCAGCTGCGTTTTTATATACTGCAGGATTAAGTTCAAAGAATTTAAATTTTAATGAAATAAGTCTAAGTGGAAGCAGATCGGCATTTTCCCTTTTTAGACCTGCTGAAACTTTAGCAGTGCATATATGGAAGCTAAATTCAGAAGGTATAGTTCCTGATGCAGCTCAAATAGCAAATGGTACGGCCGCAGTACTTATAATTGCAGTTCTTTTATTCAATATTGGAGCAAGATTACTTGGAAATAAATTAATGAAATCGTATAGTGGCAAATAGGAGGCAATGATGAATATAATAGAAACGAAAGATTTGTGTCTATATTATGGAGACAATCAAGCGCTAAAAAATATAAATATGTCTATAAATAAAAATGAAGTCACAGCACTTATTGGACCTTCAGGCTGTGGGAAATCAACATATCTTAGAACTTTAAATAGAATGAATGATTTGATAGAGATTGTAAAAATAACAGGAGAAGTTCTATTTGAAGGCAAAGATATATATAAAGATTATGATGAGATTCACCTAAGAAAAAGAGTTGGAATGGTATTCCAAAGACCGAATCCTTTTCCAATGTCTATTTATGATAATATTGCTTATGGACCTAGAATACATGGAATTAAAAATAAGAAAATATTAGATGAAATAGTTGAAAAAAGTTTAAAGGGAGCAGCGCTTTGGAATGAAACTAAAGATAGACTAAAATCGAGTGCACTTGGAATGTCTGGTGGTCAACAGCAAAGACTTTGTATTGCAAGAACATTAGCTGTTTCTCCGGAAGTGATTCTTATGGATGAGCCGACATCAGCTTTAGATCCTATATCAACAGGAAAAATGGAAGAACTTATGGAAGAGTTAAAAAAACAATATACAGTAATAATAGTAACTCATAATATGCAACAAGCTGGAAGAATAGCTGATAAAACTGCATTTTTCTTAAGTGGAGAGGTTGTTGAATATGGCAAAACCGAGGATATATTCTATAATCCAAAAGATAAAAGAACAGAAGACTATATTACTGGTAGATTTGGTTAAGAAGGGAGAACAAATATGACAAGGGAATCTCAAGATGCTAGGGTTAAAACTATAAATAGAGAATTAGTAAATATGACAAGTTTAGTGGAAAAACAAATTTACGAGAGTATGATTTGCTTAAAAAACTTTGATTTGGATAAGGCTGAGCAAATTATAAAGGGCGATGATAAGGTTGATGAAATGCAAAAAACAATTGAGGAAGAATGCATTAAATTTATTGCAACTCAGCAACCTGTGGCGACTGATCTAAGAAAAGTATTTACAGCATCAAAGATAGTAACAGATTTAGAGAGAATGGCAGATCATGCAGTTGATATATGCAAAATAACAAGACGAATAAATGGAAATGTAAATGTATTTAAGGATGGAATAGATGAACTGTGGAGAATGGAAAAAAAGGTTAGAGAAATGATAGGTTTATCTATAGATGCTTATATTAAAGATGATGAAAGTATGGCGTATAAAATTTGCGAAAAAGACGATGAGATAGATGAGTTATATAAATCTTTATTTAATGCCGTACTTAATGCAATAACATTAGATGATAGTTTGATTCATAAGGGAACTCAGTTATTATTTGTTATAAAGTATTTGGAAAGGGTAGCAGATCATGTAACTAATATTTGTGAGTGGACTATATTTTCTAAAAATGGAGTGTATACAGATTTAAATGAATAAAAGTTTAATAACGATTATCTTTCAGAGTATAAATAAGCTTACAACATAATTAGATTGTAAAGAAAGTAAATGTATTAATCAAAAGAGTTGTGTTAAGAATTAAAATGTGAAATATAAATTTTATTTATATGTTAATTTAGTAAATAACAATATTTCACAAAAATGATTTTAACGTAGCTCTTTTTTATATTATAAAAAATTATATATAAATTAATAACTATGCATTTATTGACTTAGTTATGCTATTAATGTAATATAACAAGGATAGTATGTTATAATTAGGAGTGAAAAAATGAAAAATATTATAACAAAAGTAATATCTGGAGGAATTGCAGAAGAGGTTGGAATAGAACCAAATGATATATTATTATCTATTAACAATAATGAAATAGATGATATTATAGATTATAAATTTTTATCCGCAGATGAAGAAATTATATTGGAAATAGAGAAATCCAGTGGAGAAGTATGGGAAATTGAAGTTGAAAAAGAATACGGTGAAGATTTAGGTATAGAATTTGGCGGCGGAATAATGGATAAAGCTAAAAGATGCAGTAATAATTGTATATTTTGTTTTATAGATCAGTTACCTGAAGGTATGCGAGAAACACTATATTTTAAAGATGATGATTCAAGATTATCTTTTTTACAAGGTAACTTTGTAACATTAACTAATATGAAGGACGAAGATATTGATAGAATAATTAAATATCATATAAGTCCTATAAATGTATCTGTACATACTACTAATTCAGAACTTCGAGTTCAAATGTTAAATAATAAATTTGCAGGAAATGTTTTTGAAAGAATGAAAAGATTATCAGATGCAGGAATTGTTATGAATGCACAAATAGTTTCTGTGCCAGGAATAAATAATGGTAATGAGTTAAAGAAAACAATTAAGGATTTATATACTCTATATCCACAAATTTCAGATGTAGCAGTAGTTCCTATAGGTATAACAAAGTTTAGACAAGGACTTAAACATGTAAATACATATACTAAGGAAGAATCAATTGAGGAAATTAAAAGAGTAAAAGAGCTTCAAGATACATATATGAAAGAAATTGGAGAACCATTTGTTAGATTATCTGATGAATTTTATATTGTTGCAGGTGAAGAAATTCCTAAGCAAGAATTCTATGATGATTATCATCAGATTGAAGATGGAATAGGAATGGTTAGATGCTTTAGAGATGAAATTGATAATAGTTTGGAAGATTTAGATATCAATATGAGTGGAAGTTTTTCTGTTGTTACAGGAACATTAGCTTATGAAGAGATAGTTGAAGCTAGTAAAAAAATTAAAAATAAAAATCCTAAGATAAAGTTAGATGTTTACCCAATAATAAATAATTATTTTGGAGATACAATTACTATAGCTGGACTTTTAACAGGGACAGATATAATAGATCAGATGAAGGGCATAATAAATAGTAAATATTTAATAATGTCAAATAATATGTTTAGAAAAGGATATGAATTAGCAGATTCGAGTGAACAGATTATGTTAGATGATATGAAAATTAAAGATATTGAAACTGCTTTAGATGTGAAGGTTATAGTAGTGGATTATACAGGTGAAGATCTAATTCAAAAACTTAACGAATATAAAGAGGAGGAAATTTAATGGCTAAACCAATAGTTGCTATGGTTGGAAGACCTAATGTTGGAAAATCAACATTATTTAATAGATTGGCAGGAAAAAGAATTTCAATAGTACAAGATACACCAGGAGTTACAAGAGACAGGGTGTATGCAGAAGCTGAATGGCTTAATCATACATTTACTATGATAGATACAGGTGGTATTGAGCCAGAAAGAGATGATATCATAGTGCAACAAATGCGAAGACAAGCAAATATAGCAATAGAAACTGCGGATGTAATAGTATTTATTGTTGATGGTAAAGAAGGATTGACAGCAGCAGATCATGAAGTAGCTACAATGCTTAGAAAAAGCAAGAAACCCGTAGTTCTAGTTGTAAATAAGGTTGATTCCTTAAAAGAAGAAGATAATGCATGGGAATTCTATAATTTAGGTATAGGAGACCCAATAACTATATCAGCTTCACAAGGTTTAGGTCTTGGAGATATGCTTGATAGAGTAGTAGAAAACTTTGATCAATCTATATATGACGAAGAAGAGGATGAATACATAAGAATAGCTATGATTGGTAAACCAAACGTAGGAAAATCATCTTTGATTAATAAGTTACTTGGTGAAGAAAGAGTTATAGTTTCTGATGTGCCAGGGACTACAAGAGATGCAATAGATAGTTATTTAGAAACAGAAGAAGGAAAATTCATCTTAATAGATACTGCTGGTCTTAGAAGAAAGAGTAAAGTAAAAGAGGAAATCGAAAGATATAGTGTTGTAAGAACATATGCTGCTATTGAAAGAGCAGATGTTTGTATATTGATGATCGATGCTCAAGAAGGTATAACTGAACAGGATGAGAAGATAATAGGTTATGCTCATGAAATGAGAAAAGCTATTATGGTTATTGTTAATAAATGGGATCTTATAGAAAAAGATGACAAAACATTAGATAAATTTAAAAAGGAATTACAAGGAAATTTAAAGTTCTTAAGTTATGCTGAATATTTATTTATTTCAGCTTTAACAGGACAAAGAACAAATAGAGTTTTACAATTGGCTAAATATTGCTATGACAATTATAACAAGAGAATTTCAACAGGAATTTTAAATGATGTCATAAGCAAGGCTGTTCTAATGAAAGAACCACCTATTGTAGCTTTAAAGAGAATGAAGATTTATTATGCTACTCAGGTTGCAACAAGACCACCAAAGTTTGTATTCTTTGTAAATGATGTTAATGCAAGACATTTTTCATATGAAAGATATTTGGAAAATCAATTAAGAGATAGTTTTGATTTTAAGGGTACAGGAATTCAAATTGAATATAGAGCGAGAAAGGAATAATTATGAGTAAAATTACTTTTCTAGGAGGCGGAAGTTTTGGAACTTCCTTAGCTGTTCTACTTGCGGAGAAAAATAATATTATTAACATATACAACAGAGATAAAAATGTTGTTGATGAAATAAATAGTAAAAGAACAAATGAAAAGTATATGAAAAACTTAATAATTCCAGAAAGTGTAACAGCTTTTAACGATATTGATAAAGCAATTGAAGGTGCTGATTATATAATATTATCAGTACCTTCACATGTTATTAGAAACATGTGTGAAAAAATAAAAGGAAAGATACCTGAAAATGTACCGATAATATCAATTGCTAAAGGAATTGAAGAAGGAAGCAATAAAAGATTATCAGTTGTAATAGAAGAAGAACTTAAAAATCCAGTAGTTGTTTTATCAGGTCCAAGTCATGCAGAAGAGGTTGCGCTTAAGCTTCCGACTACTCTTGTTAGTACTTCTGAAAATATGGAATATGCAGCAGATATACAGGATTTGTTTATGACTTCATATTTAAGAATATATACTAATGATGACATAATTGGTGTGGAAATTGGTGGAGCTGTAAAGAATATAATAGCATTAGCAGCGGGTATTATAGATGGACTTGGATATGGAGATAACACCAAAGCAGCTCTTATTACACGAGGCATGAAAGAAATTAGCAGAGTAGGAATGGCACTTGATGGTAGAGCTGAAACATTCTATGGATTAACTGGAATGGGAGATCTGATAGTAACATGCACATCTAAGCATTCGAGAAATAGAAAAGCTGGACTATTAATAGGCGAAGGAATGTCTGTTGATGAAGCTATAAATGAAGTTGGAATGGTAGTTGAAGGTGTAAAGGCATGTAGAGCTTTTTATGAATTAAAAGAAAAAAAAGATATATTAATGCCTATAACAGATGGATTATACAAAGTTCTATTTGAAGGTAGAAATCCAAAAGAAGTTATCGATGAACTTATGAATAGAGACAAGAAAAATGAAGTATTCTAAACTTTAATGTTGGTCTTAAAATAAATTTTATCTAAAATATTAGTAAGATAAAATTATTTTAAGACCTTTTTCTTTTTTATAAACTGTATATTTTAAGATATTCATGAATATATATATATTGGTAAAAAGAATATAGGAGGGAATCACGTGGATAATTTTAACATATACAAAGATATAGCAGATAGAACCCAGGGAGACATATATGTAGGAGTTGTAGGACCAGTTAGAACAGGAAAATCTACATTTATTAAGAAGTTTATGGATTTAATGGTAATACCAAAGATTGATAATACCTATAAAAAGGAGAGGGCAAAGGATGAACTTCCACAAAGTGGATCAGGGAAAAGCATTCATACAACAGAGCCTAAGTTTGTACCTAATGAAGCTGTTGAGATAAATTTAGGTGATGAAATTAAATTTAAAGTAAGAATGGTTGATTGTGTAGGATATATTGTCAAAGGAGCATTAGGGTACTTAGAAGGTGAAGAAAGTAAAATGGTTCATACCCCTTGGTATGACTATGAAATACCATTTGAAGATGCGGCTGAAATTGGGACAAGAAAAGTTATAAATGATCATTCAACAATAGGACTTGTAATAACAACTGATGGTAGTATAACAGGAATAGATAGGGAAGATTATGTAGAAGCAGAAGAAAGAGTTATTTCTGAACTTCAATCTTTAAATAAGCCATTTATAGTTGTACTTAATACCAATAAACCTAATTCACAGGAAACTAAAGTATTGAAGAAGGAATTGGAGAAAAAATACAATGTTTCAGTACAAATTATGGATGTTTACAATATGAATGAAGAAGATATTGAAGAACTATTTAAACATGTACTTAAAGAATTTCCTATAAAGGAAATAAATATAGATATGCCAGAATGGGTAGAAAAATTGGATGGAAGTCATTGGTTAAAGAAAGACTTTTTCAACATAATTATGGATATGAGCCACGACATTTCAAAAGTTAGAGATATTAAATATTGCTTGGACAGTTGTGAAGATGAAGAATTTATGGGGACAGCTGCAATAAAACAAGTTGATTTGGGTAATGGAGTGGCACAAGTACTTATGAAACCTAAGGATGGAATATTCTATAAGATTCTTAGTGAAATTTGTAATTTAGAGGTTAATTCAGAAAGTGATTTATTATCGATAATAAAAGATTTAACTTATGCTAAGAGTGAATATGATAAGGTGAAGGGTGCTTTAGAAGATGTAAGAGAGACTGGATATGGGTTGGTTGCCCCTCAACTTTCAGAAATGAAATTTGAGGAACCAGAAATAGTTAAGCAAGGTAGTAAATATGGAGTGAAGTTAAAAGCAAGTGCTCCAAGTCTACATTTTATCAAATGCGATATAAAGACAGAAATAAGCCCAATAATGGGATCTGAAAAAGAATCAGAAGAACTTGTTAAAGGACTATTAGAACAATTTGAAACAGATCCAGCTCTTCTTTGGCAAAGTAATATGTTTGGAAAGTCACTCGAGCTGTTAGTAAAGGAAGGACTTCAAAATAAATTATATAAAATGCCGGAAGATGTTCAAGTTAAAATTCAAAAGACTCTCCAAAAGATTATTAATGAAGGTAATGGAGGATTGATTTGCATAATTCTTTAAAAGATTAATTTAAAAAGCATGTGGTTTAGAATTCCTGAAATTATTATTATATAATGCACAATAAGTATCCTGCAATTAATAATTGGAGATAGAATGTTTATGAATTTTAGTAAATAAGTGAATGCGTAAATATTTATATATGGTGTTTATATTATAAACATGCATTTAATGACATTCAAATTATATTATAAGAGTAATAAAATTAGCTTTAAAGTTATAATTGTAAGTTGCAAGTTGTGCATTTTATATATGTTTCTAAAGTTAAAGAATATGATTTTTTACATAGTTTAAGTAGAAAGATATTAATGATTTATATATAATAAAAAAAAGGATATAAATGAGGGGTATTATGAGAAGAGAGTATAAGGCTTATAAGAAAGTTGGTAAAATAAAAATCTCTATAAGTGAGCTCTTAGAGCCGGATTTTTCAAGAACCGTTTATGCCTCTCCAGGAGTGATAAATCATATAAAAAAAAGACATGGCAGGCAACTCACAAAAAAAATAAAAGATAATATAATAGATACGATAGAAAAAATAATTAAGGCGCCTGAATATGTTGGATTAGACTACAAAAGAGGAAATGGAGGTTCTCTTGAACTAGTAAAAAAAATAGATAATGTTATTTTGCTGTTAGGATTGGAAATAGATTTAGAGGATAAGTATATTTATGTTGCTACCATGTATCCTATCACAATTTCAAAAATGAATGCAAGAATATATAAAAATAGATTAGTAGAAATTAATTGCATCGAAATGAAAGAAAGTATATTATAAAAATGAATTGAATGATGATTTTTTGAGGTGAGAAAAGGCTCCTCACGCGCTATATAACTTAGTAATCAGAGATGCAGGATACGCCGACCTGCCAAAAATAATTTATGATATTGCTACTCCTGGATTAAATTCTGGGAGTTTTTTATTTACTTTAAAAAAGTATTAGAATAAAATCTATATAATAATAATTTTTTTATCAAGTAGTATTTAAAATAAAATCTGAGCAATATTTTAGTAAAAATACGAAAATATAAAAAAATCCTAATTATATAATGATTATTAATCGTAACATTCGTAATTGGCACATAAAATAACTAGAATTAAGTTGACAACATTCGACGTGAAATATATAATAATATTCGTAAAAAGGACAACTCATATAATTGTGATAATATGGTTCGCAAGTTTCTACAAGATACCTTAAATATCTCGCTATGAGTACGACGATTAACAAAGTATGTCAGTTCGGGTTAGTATATAATTCGTATTGACTATTTTTGTTTAAACTATTTTGGAGGTAATAAAATGCAAAAAGAAAAAAAAGCGAGACGATTATTAGAAATTTTATCTAATAAGAATGTTGATTTCAAAAAAGAAATCATAGCAGGTATTACAACTTTTTTAACAATGTCGTACATAATAGCTGTAAATCCTAATATATTAGGACAAACGGGAATGGATAAGGGAGCACTTGTAACAGCAACGTGTTTATCAGCAGCTTTCACTACAATTCTTATGGGAATATTCGCCAACTTACCATTTGCATTGGCTTCAGGTATGGGGCTTAATGCATATTTCGCATATTCAGTTGTTTTAGGTAAAGGAATTTCATGGGAAATAGCTTTAACAGCAGTATTTGTAGAAGGTATTATATTTATTTTAATGTCATTATGTAAAATACGTGAATGGGTAGTAAATGCTATTCCATTAAATATGAAATATGCAGTAACAGCAGGAATTGGACTGTTTATTGCATTTATAGGGTTTACAGGAAGTGGATTAGTTGTGAAAAGTGATTCGACTTATTTAGCATTAGGACACTTTGCACTTCCAACAGTATTAATCACTTGTATTGGAATAGTGATAATTGCAGTATTTGATAAAAAAAGAGTAAAAGGATCCATGTTAATTGGTATTGTAGTTAGTACACTACTTGCCTGGGGATATGCAATGATTAACCCAACGGTTGCAGCAGAACTTGGAATTTATTTACCAAATGGAATATTTAAATTTGAAAGTATTTTTCCTGTTGCCGGCAAAGTGAATTTTTCATATTTACTTAATCCAAGTGACATAATGGTTTTTGCAACTGCAGTATTTACATTTTTATTTGTAGATTTTTTTGATAGCGTGGGAACGTTGGTTGGAGTTAGTTCAAGAGCAGGGCTTTTAGATAAGGATGGAAATGTACCAAATGCAGGTAGGGCGTTATTAACAGATGCAGTTGGAACTACTGTAGGAGCCTGTCTTGGAGTTTCTGCTATAACAGTTTATGTTGAAAGTTCTACAGGCGTTGAAGAAGGCGGCAAAACAGGTTGGACTGCAATTGTGGTAGGTGTATTATTTTTGATAGCGATGTTTTTTTCACCAATTTTTATATCTATTCCATCATGCGCAACTGCACCAGCTTTAATTTATGTTGGATATTTAATGCTTGGATCAGTTAAAAATATCGATTTTAATGAAATAACAGAAGGGCTCCCAGCGTTTTTTACAATTGCTTTAATGCCACTTACATATAGTATTGGTGATGGATTAACTATTGGGGTATTAGCTTATGTGTTTATAAATGTAGTTTATAATATATTTTTTGTAAAGAAAAAAGAAGATAAGAAAAAAGTATCTATAGTAATGATAATACTAGCGATAATATTCTTGTTAAAATTATTTTTTCTATAATGAATGAATTGATTTATGAAAAAACATATATAATATAATTTTTGAAAAGTATATTATTTGAATAATACATAGATTTATAAAGAAGTTGCTTTTAAATTAATGAAAGCAGCTTTTTTGTTTAAAAATAATTAATAAAATATAAATGTTAACAAAGTGTGAACAAAATATTGACATGAATAGATAAATTAATTATGCTTTATTTATCGACTTGTTGATCAAAAGGTTAGTTAAAGGAGGTGTATAGTAATATGATAAAAAGCATGACTAGTTTTGGAAGAGCACAAAGTGAAGAAGGAAAAGATATGTGTTTTTCAATAGAAATGAAAAGTGTGAATCATAGATATTTAGATATCAATATTAGAATGCCTAAAATGATGTTTGCACTAGAAGAAAAAATAAGAAATATAATTAGTAAAAGATTGAATAGAGGGAAAGTAGATGTTTTTATTAATTATAAGAATTATGCAAATAATGCTGGAAAAGTACTTTTAAATATGGAACTTGCAAAAAGTTATTATGATTGCTTAAAACAAATTCAAGAGCAATTAAATACAATTGATGATGTATCTACATGTAAAATAGCTAGATTTCCAGATGTAATCACATTGGCAGAACAAGAAGAAAATTTAGAAGATATCTTTAGTGAAATAGTACCATTAGTTGAATCATCGCTTGATCTTATGGAGGAAATGAGAATTAGGGAAGGTGAAAAACTAAAGGAAGATATTTTATTAAAGCTAGATATTATAAAAAATAATGTTGAAGAAATTGAAAAAGTATCGGATAATATTCCTAAGAATTATAAGAAAAAACTTGAAGAACGATTAGGAGAATTATTGTCGGGAGTAGATATAGATGAGAGTAGAATTGCTCTTGAAGTTGCAATACTTTCAGACAAAGCTGCTGTAGATGAAGAGATTACTAGACTTAAAAGTCATTTGAATCAAATGCAAAGTACTTTAGAGTTAAATGAACCTATAGGAAGAAAGTTAGATTTTATAATTCAAGAAATGAATAGGGAAGCTAATACAATAGCATCTAAATCAGCAGATATAGACATGACAAACAAGGTAATTGAAATAAAAAATATAATAGAAAAAATAAGAGAACAAGTTCAAAATATTGAATAATTAGGAGGATAAAAATGGGAATTAAATTAATAAATATAGGATTTGGAAATATAGTTTCCGCAAACAGATTAGTCGCAATTGTAAGCCCAGAATCAGCACCTATTAAGAGAATTATTCAAGAAGCAAGAGATAGAGGGATGCTAATAGATGCTACATATGGTAGAAGAACTAGAGCTGTTATAATAACAGATAGTGATCATGTTATTTTGTCAGCAGTTCAACCAGAAACAGTAGCTCATAGATTAGCTACTAAAGATGAAGTTGTTGATGAGGTTGATGAATAATGACAAATAAGGGAAGAGGATTATTAATAGTTATATCAGGACCATCAGGTGCGGGAAAAGGTACAATATGTAAAGAGTTTTTAGATAGACATCCAGATGTAGCTTTATCAGTATCAGCAACTACACGATCTCCAAGAAATGGAGAAGTAGAAGGAATCAATTATTATTTTATGTCTAAAGAAGAGTTTAAAGAGAAAATAGAAGTAAATGATTTTTTAGAATATGCAGAAGTATATGATAATTATTATGGAACTCCAAAGTCTAATGTTGAAGAAGTGTTAGAAAGTGGAAAAGATGTTATCTTAGAAATAGATATACAGGGCGCATTAAAAGTAAAAGAAAACACAGAAGAGGGCGTTTTTATATTTATACTTCCACCATCAATGGAAGAATTAAAGCAAAGAATTATCAAAAGAGGAAGTGAAACTCAAGAATCTTTAATGAAAAGATTCAAATCTGCATATAAAGAAATAAATTTTGTTTCTAGGTATAATTATGCAGTAGTAAATGATGAAGTGGATTTAGCAGTTGAAAAACTGGAATCAATAGTATGCGCTGAAAAGTGCAGAGTAGATAGAATAAAACATAGTATATTAGATTCTAAGGAGGGTATAATACATGAACAACTCTATGATTAATCCATCAGTAGTGGATTTATTAAAAAAGACACAAGACAGATATTCATTAGTAATTTTAACTTCAAAAAGAGCTAGACAAATAATTGAGGGCTCTAATCCAAAGGTGGAAATAGATTCAAATAAGCCTTTAACAATTGCCATTAACGAAGTTAATGAAAATGCGATTAAGTATGAAGTAGTAAAAGAAGGTCTTGAATAAGATGAAAAAAAATGTAGTTCTGGGGGTAAGTGGAGGAATTGCTGCTTACAAAGCGTTAGAAATTGTTAGTTTGCTAGTAAAAAAAGATATTAATGTTAATGTTATTATGACAGAATCAGCAACTAAATTTGTAACTCCACTTTCTTTTCAATCATTAAGTCAGAATATGGTTACAGAAGATATGTTTGCAGAACCAAAAGCTTGGGAAATTCAACATATTAGTTTAGCAGAAAAAGCAGATGTATTTTTAGTAGCACCTGCTACTGCTAATATAATAGGAAAAGTAGCAAATGGTATTGCTGATGATATGCTTTCAACTACAATAATGGCGACTAAAGCAAAAGTGATTTTTGCTCCAGCTATGAATACAAATATGTACACTAACCCTATAGTTCAAGAAAATATTAAAAAACTTAAGGCGTTAGGATATGAGTTTGTTGAACCAGCTGAAGGAAGACTTGCTTGTGGCACAAGCGGAAAAGGAAAACTCGAAAAGCCAGAAATTATAGTAGATAAGGTTTTGATGGAACTTAATGAAAAAAAAGATATGATTAATAAAAACATTATAGTAACTGCAGGACCAACTATAGCAGCTATTGATCCAGTTAGATTCATTACTAATAGATCTAGTGGAAAAATGGGATATGCTATTGCTAAAGAAGCAAGAAATAGAGGGGCTAACGTAACATTGATTTCTGGGCCTACTTCTTTAGAACCACCAAAAAACATTGATGTAATTCGTGTTTCAACTAATGAGGAAATGAAAAGTGAAGTTATAAAGCGTTTTGAGAGTGCAGATATAGTAATTAAGTCAGCAGCAGTTGCTGATTATAAGCCTAAAAATTATAGTACTCAAAAAATAAAAAAAGGCGATAATGACTTATATCTAGAATTTATCAGAGATAATGATATTTTAATGGAATTAGGAAAAAGAAAAACAAACCAAATTTTGGTCGGTTTTGCTGCAGAAAGTGAGAATTTAAAAGAAAATGCAAAATCTAAGCTTGAAAGAAAAAATTTGGATTATATTGTAGCAAATGATATAACTTCAAGTGATACTGGATTTGCATCAGAAGATAATAAGGTAATAATTTTATCTGAAAAACAAGAAACAGAGCTAGATAAGATGAGCAAAGAGAAGATCGCAAGCAATTTGTTTGACATTATCCTTAAGAAGCGCTAAAATTTGCGCTTCTTTCTCATTTGTATGGGGAAATATGGGATTTTATAAACTTGAAATTCTGATTAAATCTAGCTTTAGAAGTATTGATAGATTGAATTATATATAAGAAGAATGAGTTTAAAGAGAACATGTCACAGCTTTTTTTTAGTATAATATATATTAAATTATAAAGGTAATGTAATTTGAATTTAAATTGCTTAAGTAATAGAATATGTGGAGAGAAAAAATATTAGTATATCATATTATTAAAGTATGTGATATAAATTATTTGTAAGGGGGAAAGAAGTATGTATGCTGAAGTAATTATAAATAGTGATGCATTAGAAGTAGATAGGCCTTTTACATATGAAATCCCTTATGAATTATTACAAAATATAAGTATCGGGTTTAGAGTTAAGGTACCATTTGGAATGAGAAATAAACCTGTTGAGGGCTTTATATTTTCAATAATAGATGATAGAGATATAGAGATAAAGTATAAAGTGAAAAAAATTTTAGATGTATGTGACCAAGACGCAATGTTAACTGAGGATGATATATCTATAATTAAGTTTTTGAGAAAAAAATATCTTTGTAAATTTATTGATGCTATAAGACTTATGATTCCAGTTGGAATTATGAAAGGTTCAACTAGTAAAAAGAAAAAGGTTGTTGGGATTAATAGAAAAGTTACTAATGATGAACTTGAAAAGGAAAATTATATAAAATTATATGAATTTATAATGAATAACAATGGCATTTATACTAAAGCTGAAATTACAAAAAACAAGAATTTTTCTATATATTCATTAAACAAATTAATTGATAAAGGAATTTTGAAGGTTGAAGAACAAATAGTGTTTCGATACAATACACGAAAATATGAAAGTGATGAAAAAAAATTATTAACTGAAGAGCAGGAAAATTGTCTACGTACAATTCTAAATGATAATGCACGAAAATATTTAGTAAAAGGAGTAACTGGCTCTGGAAAAACTGAAGTATATCTTAGGTTAGTTCAAGAAACATTAAACGAAAGTAAAAGTGCAATTGTATTGGTACCAGAAATTTCATTGACACCACAAATGATTGAAAGATTTAAAGCAAGATTTGGAGAGGATGTAGCTTTATTTCATAGCAGACTGTGTGATGGTGAAAGGTTTGATGAATGGTATAGGGTTAAACAGGGGAAAGCTAAACTCGTAATAGGGGCCAGAAGTGCATTATTTTTGCCACTTCAAAATCTTGGACTTATTATAATTGACGAAGAACATGAAAATACATATAAGTCAGATCATAATCCTAAATATCACACTAGAGAAGTAAGCGAATTTATATGTGAACTTAAGCAGTGTAAATTAGTTCTAGGTTCAGCGACTCCAAGTATTGAGAGTTATTATAAAGCTCTTATAGGAGAATATAAATTAATAGAAATGAAACACAGAGTTAATGGTGGGAAAATGCCTCATATGGAAATAGTAGATATGAGAGAAGAACTAAAAAATAAAAATCTATCATTATTTAGTAGAAAACTTTCACAAGGAATTGAAGAGATTCTGAAAAATAAAAAGCAGGCTATCTTATTTTTAAATAGGAGAGGGTACTCAACTTTTATATCGTGTAGAAGCTGTGGTTATGTGTTCAAATGTCCAGAATGTGATGTTTCAATGACATATCACAAAAATGGATATTTAATATGTCATTATTGTGGTCGAGCAGAAAAAGTTACTAATACATGCCCAAAGTGTAAAAGTAAATACGTAAAATTTTTTGGAGCGGGAACAGAGAGAGTTGAGCAGGAAGTAAAGAAATACTTTCCAAAGGCAAGAGTTCTTAGAATGGATGTAGACACTACAAGACATAAAAATTCACATGAATCTATTTACAATTCATTTAAAAATGGAGAAGCGGATATTTTAATAGGAACTCAAATGGTATCAAAAGGTTTGGATTTTAAAAACGTAACTTTAGTAGGAGTGCTTGCGGCAGATATGTCTCTAAATCTACCTGATTATAGAGCGGCGGAGAGAACATATCAAATAATAACTCAAGTTGCAGGAAGAGCAGGTAGAGGAAAAGATGAGGGGAGGGTAATAGTTCAAAGTTACACTCCAAATCACTATAGTTTAAAATATGCAAAAGAAGAAAACTACGAAGGATTATTTAAGGAAGAAATAAGTATTAGAAGGTTGATGGAAAATCCTCCTTTTGGTAAAATATTATTGATTAATGTTTCATCGAAATTTGAGGAAAAACTAAAGAAATTCATGTATACTTTAGAAGAGAATTTGAAAAAATTAATAGTAGATTCAAATAATTTACAATGTAATGGAGTTTCGCTTTTTGGACCAGTACCTTGCATTATTACCAAATTAAAGGATAACTATAGATGGCAAGTGATAATAAAAGGTCATTTTAATGATGAGTTTAGCGAAAAAGTGAAAGATACACTTTATCAATTAAATAAGAGTGTATATAATGAAATAAGGGTTAGTATTGACATTAATCCGAATAATATGATGTAGGGGGAACATAAAAATGGCATTAAGAAATATAAGAAAATATGGAGATGCAATATTAAGAAAAAAATGTAGAGAAGTTGATGAAATAGATAAAAGATTATTAACTTTAATTGAGGATATGAAAGAAACTATGTATGATGCAGATGGAGTTGGTCTTGCAGCACCACAAGTTGGAATATTAAAGAGATTATTTGTTATAGATATTGGAGAAGGTCCACTAGTATTTATAAATCCTGAAATTCTAGAAACTGATGGAACACAAACAGATGAAGAAGGTTGCTTAAGTTTACCAGGAGAAAGCGAAGAAGTTGTTAGACCTAATTATGTTAAAGCTACAGCTTTGAATGAAAAGGGAGAAAAATTTGAAATAGAAGCTGAAGAACTTTTGGCAAGAGCTATTTTACATGAAAATGATCATTTAAACGGGACTTTATTTATAGACAGAGTAAAAAGATAAATTTGTCATAATAGGAGGTGATTTGAAATGAACATAGTATTTATGGGTACTCCTGAATTTGCAGTTCCGTCATTAAAGAAATTAATTGAAAAATATGATGTTACGGCAATATTAACTCAACCTGATAAGCCAAAGGGAAGAGGAAAGAAAATGGCTTATTCAGCAATTAAAGAGGAAGGGTTAAAGCATGAAATTCCAGTATATCAACCTATAAAGCTTAAAGATGATAGTGAATTAATTGCAAAGTTAAAAGAATTAAAACCAGATTTTATAATTGTAGTTGCGTTTGGTCAAATATTAACTAAAGAAGTGTTAGATATACCAAAGTACGGATGTATAAATCTGCATGCTTCATTATTACCAATGTATAGGGGAGCAGCTCCTTTGAATTGGGCTATAATTAATGGCGAAAAAGTATCAGGAAATACAACAATGCTTATGGATATAGGTTTAGATACTGGAGATATGCTTCTTAAGGATCAAATAAATATTCCGGAAAATATGACATCTGGAGAATTACATGATATTCTAATGGTAAGAGGCGCAGATTTATTAGTTAAAAGCATAGAAGGAATTGTAAATAATACAATAAAACCTGAAAAACAAACAGATGAAACTTTTTATGCAAAAATGCTAAATAAAGAAATTGCTAGTATATGCTGGAATAAGACTTCAAAAGAAATTCACAATTTAGTAAGAGGTTTAAATCCTTGGCCTATTGCTTATACACAATATAAAGGTGAAAGAATGAAAATATATGAAACGGAAGTTTTGAATGAAAAAATCATAAAAGAACCTGGAACAATTTTAGATGTTAGTAAGGATGGAATCAAGGTTGCATGTAATGATAGTGTACTTATGATAAAGAAAGTACAATTCCCTAATGGCAAACCACTAACTATAGAACAATATATTAATGGTCATGAAATAGAGAAGAATATAATTTTAGGATAATGGAGGGGTGTTAAATGCCTTTATATTCAATTTTTGATCCTACAATGATAATATTAATTCCAGCAATTATAATTTCATTTTGGGCACAAACTAAAGTTAATTCAAATTACGAAAAATATAGTAAAGTTAGAATTGTTAATGGTTATACAGGACAGCAAATTGCAAGAATGATGTTAGATGAAGCTGGACTTTGGGATGTTAGAATAGAAGTTATAAATAGTAAACTTGGAGATCATTATGATCCTTCGAGTAAAATATTAAGATTATCTCCAGAGGTATACTCTGGATCAACAATATCTTCAGCAGGAATAGCAGCACATGAAGTAGGGCATGCAATTCAGCATAAAGAAGAATACAAACCATTAACTATTAGAAATTCAATAGTTCCAGTTGTAAATTTAGGCTCAAGTTTATCTTGGATATTGTTCTTTTTAGGAATATTTTTAGGATTTAAAGGATTAACTACTTTGGGAATACTTTTATTTTCACTTGTAGTAATATTTCAACTAATTACATTACCAGTTGAATTTGATGCATCCACTAGAGCTTTAAGTATTTTAAAGTCTAGAGGAATATTATATGGAGATGAAACTAGAGGCGCAGAAAAAGTTTTAAATGCTGCAGCAATGACTTATGTAGCAGCAACATTAATGGCAGTCTCACAACTAATAAGATTAATTGCTATTAGCAATAAAGATGATTAAGAAGAGGTAGATTATGAATTGTAGAAAATTAGCAGTAAAAATATTAAACAGAGTTTTAAATGAAGGTGGATATTCGAATATAGTTCTTTCGAAGGAGTTAAATGAAGTAGAATTATCGGATAAGGATAAGGCTTTACTTACTGAAATTGTATATGGAGTGTTAAGAAGAAAAAAAACATTAGACATAATTATTGCAAATTTCATTAAAGATATTAATTTAATGAATAAAAATATTTTAAATATTTTAAGAGTAGCAATATATCAAATGAACTTTTTGGATAAGATCCCAAGTTACGCAGCTTGCAATGAAGCAGTTGAGGAAGCTAAGGAAATATCTGAAAGTGATTCTAAATTAGTAAATGGAATACTTAGAAGTTTTACTAAAAATCCTGATGACATTAATGTCCCAGGAAATAAAATTGATGAATATGCATATAAATTTTCGTTTGAACCTTGGATGATAAGACTTTTAATAAAACAATACGGAGAGAATGTTGCAAAAAAAATAATGACTGGATTAAATCAGATTCCTACAGTTAGTATTAGAGTTAATGAACTTAAATCTAATTATGATGATGTTTATGATGAGCTTGAGGAAATGGAATATAATATCGAAGATGGTTCTGTTTGCCCAGAAGCAATTTGTATAAAAGGTGGTAAGTCTATAGAAAATAATCCTTTGTTTAAAGAAGGAAAAATTACAGTTCAAGACGAAAGTGCAATGCTTATAGCACCTTTATTGGAATTAGAAGAGGGAATGCAGGTTATAGATTTATGTAGTGCTCCAGGTGGAAAAACTACACATATTTCAGAGATACTTCAAAATACAGGTAAAGTACTAGCGTTTGATGTACATGAATCTAAGCTTGGATTAATAAAAGATAATTGTGATAGACTTGGAATTACTAATGTTGAAGTCAATATTAATGATGCTACTAAGCTGAATGCAGATTTAATTTCATGTAGTGATAGGGTGTTAATAGATGTTCCTTGTTCTGGGATTGGTATAATAAGGAAAAAACCTGAAATAAAATGGAATAAGAAAAGAACAGATTTAAGACAAATAATACCAATTCAAAGAGATATAATGGAGAACGCTTGGCAATATTTAAAGCGTGGTGGAATTATGGTTTATTCAACTTGTACATTAAATAAGGAAGAAAATGAAGAAAATATAGAATGGTTCTTAAATAAATATAAAGATTGTGAAATTAAGAAAGTATTTGTTGGTAAGCAAGATAACCTAGTATACAATAAGGATGGTTCTCTAACTATTATGCCTAATGAAAGAATGGATGGATTCTTTGTGGCTAAATTACAAAAAAAATAACAGTAGGTGAATAAATGAATAATTTATTAGATTATACATTAGAAGAACTTAAGGTTTGGATGAAAGAGAATAATGAAAATGCATTTAGAGCAAAACAAATATTATCATGGATTTATAAAGGGATTAATGACTTCAATGGTATGAAAAACATACCTAAGTCATTAATCACAAAGTTAGAAGAAAATTTTACTATTAGTTTGCCTAATATAATAGAAGTTTACAAATCAGAGATAGATGGAACAGAAAAGTTCTTGTTAGGATTTGAAGATGGAAATTTAATTGAAAGTGTACTTATGAGATATAAACATGGAAATTCTATATGTATATCAACTCAAGTTGGTTGTAGAATGGGGTGTAAATTCTGTGCATCTACTATTAATGGTAGAGTGAGAAATTTATCAAGTGGGGAAATTTTATCAGAAGTTCTTGTGGTACAAAATTATATTAATGAGAGAATTTCAAATATTGTACTTATGGGAAGCGGAGAGCCTTTAGATAATTATGATAATGTTGTGAAATTTTTAGAAATAGTTTCAGCAGATTATGGACTAAATATTGGGCAAAGGCATATAACATTATCTACATGTGGAATTGTACCTAAGATATATGAGTTGGCAGATAAAGAGTTTAGTACGACACTTGCAATTTCTTTGCATGCATTTAGTGATGAGAAGAGAAAAGAGATTATGCCTATAGCTAATAAATACACTATTGATGAAATATTGAAATCATGTAAGTATTATATAAGCAAAACTAATAGGCGAATTACATTTGAATATGCATTAGTAAAAGATGTGAATGATACTAAAGAAGATGCAAAATCATTAGGTAAATTATTAAAGGGAATGCTTTGTCATGTCAATTTGATACCTGTAAATGAGATAAAGGAAAATACTTTTAAAAGATCTACAAAGAAGTCTATAGATAATTTCGCAGAGATATTGAAAAGTTATGGAATAGAAGTTACTACTAGAAGAGAAATGGGAAGTGACATTAATGCAGCATGTGGACAACTTAGAAGAAGTTACATAAATACCCATGAGATAGGGGGAGAATGAAATGGTAGGCTTAGTTAGTGATGTGGGATTAAAACGTACATTGAATCAAGATTTTGCTTCTTATTTAGAAAATGAAAATTTTAAAATATATGTAGTAGCAGATGGCATGGGTGGACATAATGCAGGAGAAGTTGCTAGTAAAATGGCTGCTGAGCAAATTGTTAACTATATAAGTGAAAAATTTTCTTTTGATAGAATGGAAGATTTAATTGTAGAAGCAATTAAAGAGGCTAATAGAAATGTATTTGATTTTTCTAAAACAAATTCAAATTTAAATGGCATGGGAACTACAGTTACAGCTTGCTTCATAACACGAGAATTTATTCAAGTTGCTAATGTAGGGGATAGTGCCTGCTTTGCTATAAAAAATGGTGAAATAAAAAAAATCACTAAAGATCATTCTTTAGTTCAAGAACTTGTGGATAGTGGAAGTATAACAGAAAGTGAAGCTGTTAATCACCCAAAGAAAAATATTATTACGAGAGCATTGGGGACATTTGATAAGGTTAGTGTAGATGTTTTTCCATTAAGAAATGGTGAGTATGATTTATATATGTTATGTTCAGATGGATTAACTAATGAGTTAACAATGGATGAGATTTTAGATGTTATTAAAACCGAACAAAATTATATGGATGTGGCTAATAAGTTAGTGTATTTAGCAAAAGAAAAAGGTGGCAGGGATAATATCACAGTATTGTTGTTTGGAGGAGAGATGTAGTATGAATGGAATTATACTTGGTAGCAGGTATGAGCTATTAGAAAAAATTGGCGAAGGTGGAATGTCAGAAGTATTTAAAGCAAGAGACAATAAATTAAATAGATTTGTTGCAGCGAAAATTCTAAAAAAAGAATTTGGTGATAATATTGACATCGTTGAAAAGTTTAAAGGAGAAGCAACTGCCATTGCAACTCTATCTGACAACAATATAGTGAACATATTAGATGTAGGAACACAAGATGATATAAATTATATTGTAATGGAATATGTCAAAGGTAATACGTTAAAAGATATTATTAAGCAAACTGGGAAAATGAATTATGAAACGGCTATATCCAATGCTATTCAAATCGCAAGAGCTTTAGATTGTGCGCATAGAAATAAGATAATTCATAGAGATGTTAAGCCTCAAAATATTTTAGTGACAGAAGATGGATCAATGAAGGTGACTGATTTTGGTATAGCTAAATCATCTACTTCGTCAACTATTACAAATACAAGTACAATAATGGGATCAGCTCATTATCTTTCACCAGAACAAGCAAAAGGAAGTTTTATTGATTGCAGAACCGATTTATATTCGTTAGGCGTTGTATTATATGAAATGGTTACAGGAACACTTCCTTTTCAAGCAGATACTGCTGTAACTATTGCATTGAAACATCTTCAAGAGAATGTTGTTCCTCCTAAAAATCTTAATTCTAAGATTCCAGATAGTTTAAATATTTTAATTTTAAAAGCTATGGAAAAGGAGCCTAGCAAGAGATATCAAACTGCTAAAGAAATGATTGCAGATCTTCAGAAAATTAAGGATAATCCAAATGCACGAATAGATGCAATAGATGATGATGATGAGCATACTATCATAATGTCAGCTGTAACTGAAGAAATGTCGAAGCAAAAAGAAGCTGAGAATAAATTAGCTAATGATGATGATGACGATTATTATTATGATGATGATGAGTTCGAAGAGGAAGAAAAATCAAAATCAAAATCAAATAAGAGTAAGATTATTAAAATAGCAATAGGAGTTGCAGCTGGAATACTTTTAATTATTTTAGGAGTTGCAGCATTTAAAGCAATAGGATCTTCTGGTGGTAAAGAAGTTGAAGTGCCAAATGTAATAGGTCAAAATGTAGACGATGCTAAGAAGCAATTAGAAAGTGTTAAATTGGTTTTAGTTGTTGCAAGTACAGAAGATAGCGATAAACCGGAAGGTACAATTATTAAATCTAATATTGATGCAGGAACTAAGGTTAAAGAGAATACTGAGATTAGAGTAATTGTAAGTGGTGGAGCAGCAAAACTTAAAATGCCTGATTTAACTGACTATGATCTAGATAAAGCAAAAGATATTTTGGCTTCGTTTAGCTTAAAAATTGATAGCACTAGTTATGAATATAGTGATGCACCTAGAGGTCAAATAATTAGACAAAATCCACAAAAGGATGAACAAGTATCTTCTGATACTAAGATATCAGTTGTTGTTAGTAAAGGACCACAACAGGTGAGACAAAAATCCAATTCATCTGAATTAGATGATTCCAATAAGAAGGAAATAAAAGAATCAGATTCTAATAAGAAGGAAAGTCAAAGTCAGAATCAAATGGCTAGTCCATCAACAGACAATAATAAAAGTACTCCTGCTAATGATGGTAATGCTGCCGACAATAGTAGTGGTAATAGCAGTAGTAGTAATGGTAGCGGAAATCCTAAGACAAATAATCCTACTACACAAAAATCATCACAAGGTAATCAAAGTTCAGGATCTAGCAGCTCTAGTTCAGGAACTTCTAGTAATGCACCGCAAGGTCAACAGGCTGATGTAAGTGGTGGTTTATCACAAAAAACATCAAATAATAATTAATAATTATATGGAGAGGTTGATAAAATAGGCCTCTCCTTTTATAATATATTTAATTTATATAATATGGAGGAATAAGATGAATGGAAAAATAGTTAAAGGAATAGGGGGATTTTATTATATTAAGACAGAGAATGGCTTAATAGAATGTAAAGCTAGGGGTAAATTTAGACATAAGGATATAAAACCTATGGTAGGAGATAACGTTACTATTAAAATAGAAAATGGTAAGGGCGTTATTGAAGAAATACATAACAGATCATCGGAACTAATAAGACCAACAGTTGCAAATGTTTCATTAGCATTTATTGTTTTTGCAGTTAAGAATCCGGATATAAATTTCGATTTATTAAATAAGTTTTTAATTTTATGTGAGTATAATAATATTAATATGGTAGTGTGCTTGAATAAAATAGATTTAGTAAGTGAAGCTGAGCGAGAAGAAATAAGGAAAAGAATAAATGATATAGGTTACGAAGTGATTTATATAAATGCTAAACAGGGAATTGGACTAGAAAGATTAGAAGAAAAAATTCAAGGAAATATAACAGTGTTTTGTGGACCATCAGGAGCAGGTAAATCTACTTTGATTAATAAACTTTCGAATAAAGAACATATGGAAACTGGTAAAGTTAGTGACAAGTTGGGTAGAGGTAAACACACAACAAGGCATAGTGAACTTATAGATGTTGAAGATGGGTATATTGTTGATACACCAGGTTTTTCAACATTAGAAATAAAGGATTTAATGGATAAAGATTCATTGAAATATTGTTTTCCTGAATTTACCGAGTATAATGATAAGTGTAAATATAGAGGATGTCTACATTATAAAGAACCTAAGTGTGCATTAAAAGAAGCACTTGAAGAAGGTAAAATTAATAAATATCGATATGATTTTTATGTGAAGACATTAGAAGAAATAATGGAAGGGGAAAAAAATAAATGGTAAAGATTGCACCATCAATATTATCAGCAGATTTTTCAAGATTAGGAGAAGATATAGAAAGAATAGATAAAGGAGGAGCAGAATTCGTTCATATAGATGTAATGGACGGTTCATTTGTTCCTAATATATCTTTAGGATTACCTGTAATAAAATCTATAAGAAATAGAACTAATAAGGTATTTGATGTACACTTAATGGTAGATAATCCTTCAAGATATATTGATGATTTTATAGAGGCAGGCTCAGATATAATAACTGTTCACTATGAAGCAGATAGACATATAGATAGAACTATTAATTATATAAAATCAAAAGGAAAAAAGGCAGGCGTTTCATTAAATCCTGGAACACCAGTAAGTGTATTAAAAGATCTAATATCTAGTCTGGACATGGTTTTGATAATGTCGGTAAATCCTGGATTTGGAGGGCAAAAGTTCATACCATATGCATTGGATAAAATAAAAGAAGTAAAGGAATTAAGCAATAAATTAAATCCGTCACTACTAATTGAAGTTGATGGAGGAATAGGAAAAGATAATGTTAAAGATGTTATAGGGGCTGGTGCAAATGTAATTGTAGCTGGATCAGCAGTATTTAATGGTGGTGAAATAAGTGATAATATAAAAGCCTTGAGGGGGTAATTTTTTGCAGGTAATGATTGTAAGTGGAGGTACAGCGCCATCAAAAAAATTATTAGAAAATTATATAGATAAGGTAGATTTTATTATAGCCGCTGATAAGGGAAGTGAATGTCTTTATAGTTATAATATAATTCCTGATTTACTTTTGGGTGATTTTGATTCGACCAATAAAGAAAGTTTAAATAGTATAAAACTGAAAGCTCGGGAAGTTTTAGAATTTCCGCCTGAAAAGGATTATACGGATACAGAGATTGCAATAATAGAAGCACTTAAAAGGGGGGCTGAAAAGATATATCTATTTGGCGCTACTGGTTCAAGGATGGATCATACTTTGGGAAATGTAGGCCTTCTATTAACAACTAAGAAAAAAGGAGCAATTTTAGAAATAATAGATGATCATAATAAAATTTATTTAGCTGAAAAGACTATGAAATTGTATGGTAAATATGGTGAAAATATATCTTTTCATGCTTTATGCGATAAGGTTACAAAGTTTAAAATTAAAGGCGCTAAATATAATTTAGATTCATATGATATAAATTTACTAGATCCAAGAGCTATATGCAATGAATTTCTTGATACACCAATAGAAATTAGTTATGAGAAAGGAGAATTATTAATTCTTCATTCGATTGATTAAAAAATGGAACATTTTTAATACCTACTGAATATTAATATAATAAGACGAGATTTATTTAAAGATTATTTTTTGGTCTAAAAAGATTTTGATTGGAATATTAATACTTTAGGAGGGGTATAATATGAAAATAATTGCATTTAAATTACCAAGATTTTTTTCAAATATAATTAAATTTTTTAGAAGAAAAAAATAGAGTATACATAAATATAACTCTAAGAAATCAATGTTAAAAGATAACAAGTCAATATATTTTTTGAAAGTATATTGACTTGTTATTTTTGTACACATAAATAAAAAATGCAATTGGGATAACAATTGCATTTCTTATTATGAACTATATTGCTCTTTGAACCTTTCCAGATCTAAGGCATCTTGTACATACATGAACAGTTTTTGGTGTTCCGTTAACTAAAGCTTTTACTTTCTTTATGTTAGGAGCCCAAGTTCTCTTTGATTGACGATGTGAATGGCTGTATTGTACACCTGCTACAACACCCTTATCACAAATTTCGCATCTTCTTGCCATTAGAAAACACCTCCTTATATTCCAAAGATAATCATCTTCAATAGGACAGAGTAAATTATATCACACGAAAATATAATAGGCAAGATAAATTTTCGTGAATAATATAAGTGAATAGTGATTTATTATATATATTTTTTGAATACTTGAATAAAATATACTTCTAATATAGAATATAGAGTAGGATATAATATTTAGGAGGAATAATAATGGTTGGATTTTCAAATGAAAATGGTAATATAAGTTATTCGGAAGAAGTTTTAGCTAAAATTGTTGGATTATCAACAATGGAATGTTATGGAGTAGTTGGTATGGTTTCCAGAAATGCTAGTGATGGGCTTTGGGAACTTATGGGCATAGAAAATTTAAGCAAAGGCGTAAAAATACAATTAACAGATGAACATAGATTACAAATAGAATTATTTATTATGGTTGAATACGGAACAAAGATATCGGTTATATCTAATAATATCATTCAAAAAGTTCGTTATAGTGTTGAGAACTATACTGGGCTTAAAGTTTCATCTATAACAGTAAATGTGCAAGCGGTGAGAGTCTAGGAGGTTAAACTAAATGAAATATGAACAAATTAACGGCCGTGATTTTTATAACATGGTTGTGAATGCTAGTAATAGATTATTAGAGCAAAGTGATTTTGTAAATGCATTAAATGTATTTCCAGTTCCAGATGGTGATACAGGAACTAATATGTCTATGACATTTAAAGCAGCTGTTAAAGAAATTGAAAATTTAGATACGGATTCTATAGGAGAAATATCGAAAAAATTGGCAAAAGGTGCGTTAATGGGAGCAAGAGGTAATTCAGGTGTTATATTATCTCAAATATTAAGAGGAATTTCTAATGGATTAGAAGGAAAAAATAAAGTAAATGCGTCTGAATTCTCAAATGCTTTCTTTGAAGGATCGAAATCAGCTTACAAAGCAGTTATGAGACCTACAGAAGGTACTATTCTTTCTGTAATTAGAGCTGCAGCAGAAGCAGCGGTATCATGCCAAGCTAAAGATATAGTAACTTTAATGGAAAGTGTAACATCTGAGGCGAAAGTTATGCTTGATAAAACACCAGAATTATTACCTGCTTTAAAGAAAGCTAAAGTAGTTGATTCAGGTGGAATGGGACTTTATTTAATATTACAAGGTATGAATGAAGCACTGAAAAATGGAATCAAGGCAGAGTTAAAAGATATTACTGCAGGAACATCTGCTTCAGTAGGTGCAAGTTCTACTGAAGATATAGATATTAAATATGGATATTGTACTGAATTTATAATACTTGGAGATTCTAAGAGAGCAAAGGAATTTCAAGATAAAATTGAAGAGCTTGGAGATTCGATGATAGTTGTTGGATATGATGATGTTATAAAAGTTCATATACACACTAATGATCCAGGATTAGTATTATCAAATGCAGTAACAATTGGGGAATTATCAAAAATTAAGATAGATAACATGAGGGAGGAACATAGGGAGCTCCTAATAGATGCAAAGGACAAAGAAGATAATAAAGATAAAACAGAAGAAGTATCTATAGAAAATGAGAAGAAAAAATATGGATTTATAACTGTAGCTATGGGAGATGGAATTGCAAACATATTTAAGGATTTAGGTATTAATCATGTTATAGAAGGTGGTCAAACAATGAATCCATCAACGCAAGATATGTTAGACGCTATAAATAAAATAAATGCAGAGCATATTTTTATAATGCCAAATAACAAGAATATAATTATGGCAGCTAATCAAGCGGCAGAGATATGTGATAAGGACATAAGAGTAATACCTACAACAACAATTCCACAGGGAATAGCTTGTGCTACTATGTTTAATCCGGATTTAGAGGTTGAAGATAACTTTAATGAGTTAAAAGAAGCGATAAATGCAGTTAAGACTGGATCAATAACTTATGCTGTAAGGGATACTGAAATTGATGGAATAAACATTAAAGAAGGAAATATGCTAGGGTTAGTAGAAGGTAAAATAAGAGAAGTTGGAGAAGATAAAAAGGCTGTTGCATGTAAAGTTCTAGATGATATGATAAATGAAGAATCTGAGCTTGTTACTGTATACTATGGAGAAGAAGTTAGCGATAATGAAGCAAACCAATTTGAACAAGAATTACAAGAACAATATGAAGATTTAGATATCCAATTTTATAAAGGAAATCAACCACTGTATTATTTTTTAATTTCAGTGGAATAAGTAAATTCAAAACTATTATTATTAAGTTTAATAATTTTACTTAATTATTAAAATATCAAGTTTGATTAATTATTGAATAAGACAAAAGGTATTCTTTGTCTTATAGAAAACTGTTGAGGTAAAATTTTAGATTTTTATTTAAAATAGGTGTATGGATATTTTAAATTGAATTTTGTTGAAATAGTATATGTAATGGAGTTTTTGTTTAGTATTTTCTTATTGTGTATAAACTTAAAAAAGGAAGCACCTTAACGGGTGCTTTTTAATATTTAAATATAGAAATGTTTTGATGAGTTAAGACATTTGAAAGGAGGAAAACATGGATATATACAGTAATATTTCTTTGTTAAAGGGAGTGGGTCCAAAAGCTACAGAGAAATTAAACAGATGTGGAATTTTTAATATATTGGATGTATTGTTGTATTTTCCAAGAGATTATGAATTTGTAAATGGTAATGTAGAGTTTGAAAATATCACGGGTGAAGATAAACAAATATTAAAATGTAAGGTGATTCAGTTTAAAAGAGACATTAAAACCAAAACTGGTAAATTATTAACAACAATAGAATTTGTGTATAATGGACATAAAGTTTCTGCAAAATGGTTTAATCAACGATATATAAAAAATTCATTTACCATGGGAAATTTTTATAATTTAATTGGCAAGTTTAAAAGAATTGGAAATATGTTAGAGGTTTTAAGCCCAGTAATTGCATGTGAGGAAGCATTGACAAGTGAAATTATACCTAAGTATCCACTTAAGGGGGATATAAGCAATAAGTTATTTGAAAAATTGATTAATGAAATATTATCTCATGTAGAAGTAAAAGAAAATCTACCTCAAGATATATTAAATAAGTATTTATTAATTTCCTTAAAAGATGCTATAAAAAGTATACATTTCCCAGAAAATAAAGAAATGCTAGATAAAGCTATAACGAGGCTTAAGTTTCAGGAATTATTTACATACTCATTAAAATTACTACTATTAAAATATAAATTAAAGAAAAATACTAATGGAATACTGTTTGAATGGGTAGATGAACTTAAAGATTTTAAAGAAATATTACCATTTCCTCTTACTGGTGCTCAAACAAAAGTTGTAAGAGATATTCTAAGAGATCAAAAGTCTAACTCACCTATGAATAGATTAATTCAAGGAGATGTTGGTAGTGGTAAAACTATAGTTGCCTTAATTGCTATTTTTAATGTTATTAAAAATGGATATCAATGTGCCTTTATGGCACCGACGGAGATACTTGCAAGTCAGCATTACGAAGAAGCGAGAAAGATGTTTTTTAGTTTTAATATTGAAATAGAATTATTGACAGGCGGCACATCTTTAAAAGAAAAACGAAGAATTAAAGAAAGACTTAAGGGTGATGAGCCTATTTTATTAATAGGAACTCATGCATTATTTCAAGATGATGTGGAGTTTGGGAAATTAGGACTTATAGTAACTGATGAACAACATAGATTTGGAGTGGAGCAAAGAAGTAAGCTTATCAATAAAGGGAAGAAGGCTGATTGTTTAGTTATGACTGCTACTCCAATTCCAAGAACATTAGCATTGTATTTATATTCAGATTTGGATGTATCTGTTATTGATGAATTACCACCAGGAAGAAAGAAAATCGATACTAGGTTTTTTGAAGAATCTCAAAGAAATATAGGTTATGAATTAGCTTATGATGAAATAAAAAAAGGAAGACAGGTATACATAGTATGTCCTCTTATTGAAGAAGATGAGAAACAAGAATTAAATTCTGTTCAAGCGCTATATGATGAACTTAGTAGTGGAATCTTTAAAAATTTGAAAGTAAAAGTCCTTCACGGAAAAATGAAAGGACAAGAAAAAGATGAAATTATAAAATCATTTAAAAATGATGAATTTAAGGTTCTAATATCAACAACTGTTATAGAGGTAGGAGTTAATGTACCAAATGCATCCGTTATGATAGTAGAAAATGCGGAAAGATTTGGGCTAGCTCAACTTCATCAATTGCGAGGAAGAGTTGGGAGAGGATGTTATGAATCTTATTGTATATTGATAGCGAAAGCTAAGAGTAATACAACTAAAAAGAGAATGAATATAATGACACAATCTAGTGACGGATTTTTAATAGCTGAGCAAGATTTAAAATTAAGAGGAGCAGGAGAAATGTTTGGAAAAAATCAAAGTGGTGATGAAGGTTTTGCATTGGCTAATCTGTATGATGATATGAATATTTTGAGATGTGCTAAGTTAGAAGCGAATAATATATTGAAAAATGACTCACAATTAAATAGAGAGTTGATAAATGAAATAAGTAATACTTTGGAAAAGAGTAGCAAATATATTTGTTTTAATTAAATTGAAATATTATACACAAATGTGTTAATATATTAAATAGATATCATTAAGGAGGCAACATATTTTGAGAATAATAGCAGGAAAAGCAAGAGGACATAAATTAATACCTCCAGCAACAATGGAAACTAGGCCAACATTAGATAGAGTTAAAGAAGCGATGTTTAGTTCAATACAATTATATATACCTAATGCTGTGGTTGTAGATGTTTTTGCAGGTACAGGAAGTTTAGGTTTGGAATGTGCCAGTAGAGGTGCAAATGAAGTTTATCTATTTGATAAGAGTTCAGTAACGTTTCCATTATTAAAACAAAATGTAGAAAATCTTAAATTTAAAGATTTTTGTTTTCCAATAAATGTTGATGCATATTTAGGATTAAAACAACTAGCAAGTCAAGGAAAGAAGTTTGACATAATATTTATTGATCCACCTTATTGTAAAGAAATGATTCCGGAAGCCATGAAAATGGTTGAAGAGCATGAACTTTTAAAAAAAGATGGAATAATTGTTACTAAAATAGATACAATTGAAGAGATTTATGATGGATATGAAGAAATAAAATTGACTAAAAGTAAAAAGTATGGTAATACGACTGTATGCTATTATAAATATAAGGAGAAGTAAAATATGAAAGTGGCAGTTTATCCAGGAAGTTTTGATCCAATAACTAATGGCCATCTTGATATTATAAAAAGGGGAGCCAAGGTGTTTGACAAAATTATAGTAGCAGTATTAGTTAATATTGATAAAAAGTGTCTTTTTGAAATAAATGAAAGAGTAGAATTGATAAAAAAGGTAACGAGTAACATAGATAATATAGAAGTTGTAAGCTTTAGTGGGCTTCTAATGAATTTCTTAAAGGAAAATAATGCCAATGTAATCTTAAAAGGATTACGAACAACATATGATTTTGAGTATGAGTTACAAATGGCTTTTATGAACAATGAGTTGGATTCTAGTATTGAGACTATATGTATGATGACATCTCAAAAGAATTTACATATAAGTTCTTCAGCAGTTAAACAAGTAGCGAGGTTTGGTGGAAATATTGAAGGTCTTGTTCCAAAGGAGATTGTCTCTGATATAATGACTAGAATAAATATCTAAGGAGTGTTTTTATGGATAAAATGGATGTAAATATTATAGAGCTATTAGAATATTTACAAGATGTGGTTGATAATTCACCTAAAGTACCTATGAGTGGTAAGGTTATGATTGATAAAAAAGATATTCTTGAAGTAATAGACCAAATTATAAATTATTTACCTGATCAGTTCAAAAGAGCAGAGTGGGTTATGAATGAAAGGGAAAGAATTTTAAGTGAAGCTAAAAAAGAGTATGATTCTATAAAAAAAGAAACTATGACTATGATGAGACAAAATGTTGAAAATCATGATGTTGTAAAAGAAGCAAAAATAAGGGCGCAAGAAATTATAGCTTCAGCACAAAGAGATGCTAAAGCTATAAGATTAGGATCACGAGATTACTCTGATGAAATATTATCTCAATTAGATAAAGAAATTGAAAATCAAAAGATTAAATTAATAACAAGCCTTCAAAATGGTTTTGAAACGGTAGCAAAGGATATAGATACAACATTAACTGGAGCATGTGATGTTATAAAAGAGAATGTTAAAGAATTACGTAGCATGAAAAAATAATTTACTAAATAAATGAAAAAGCAAAGTTAGTACAAGCAATATTAATATTGGTATAAAGTATAGATATACGTTCAATGATGAAGAGGAATTTATTGTAGATGTATATATACTTGTAGGTAAAATATAAATTAATGCATATGTTATAACAAAGCTAAATATTCCCTGTATTACTTTTAAAAAAATATATTTACTAAAATTAATCTTTGTATGACTTACAAATGAGCTTACTTGAGCAATTATAGCTAAACCTGAAAATGAGCATAGAAAGCTTATTATGCTCATTTTAAGACATAATGAAATTTTTATACTGGATAAAATATTACAACCATTAGTGATTTCGATGCTGCCTAAGAATGAACCGTACAAAATTCCAGGACTTAAATTGAATATTTGCTCTAAATTTCTAAAAAAATTAGATATATAGTTATTACTTTCAATAACAGATATGATCACTGAAAATATTATTATAAAACCACCAATAGATAATGTAGTGTTTACTCCATTTTCAACTGCATTTTTTATTGCTAAGCCAAAATTTACTGTTTTATTTTTAGGATAAGAGGGGGAACTCAGACTATTTGAGTTCCTATTTTTTTTTGTAACTAATCCTATTAAGAATGCAGAGAGATAACTTCCTATAAGTAAGATATATCCCAGATAAACATTATTTAAAAGAGCTACGCCCACAGAACCGATTAAAAATAGAGGACCTACGTTGGAAGCTATATTTAAAAGTCTTTCATACTCATTTTTTTCAATATATCCCATTGAATATATATCAGCACAGTATTTTGCTCCTAGCGGATATCCACATAATATACTAGCGGCTATAGGAAATGAGCAATTTCTGGAAAGTCCAAGAGGTTTACATATTAGAGGTCCAAGAAATTTTGAGTAAAGAGTTATTCCATCGTAATATATAAGTAAGTTACAAATTACTACAAACGGAAAGGTGGTTGGTAAAATAGCTTTATACCACAATTTACATCCGTCAATGGCTGCAGGTATACATGTGTTTATATTTAATGCAAATACAATTATTAATATAGAAATAAATATACAAATCATAATATTTTTTTGAATATTAAGTTGCTTAATTAAAATATACGTTAGGCAAATAATTAAAAACCATAAGATAATAACATATGTCATGAAATCCCTCCTATCTTTAATATGTATATTCTTATGGTTATGTAAAAGAACAATATATTATGATATTATAATTGGCGTTTTTAAATAATCATCCATTGGATTTACTGCTGGATTTAAAATAGAATAAGCTTTGGTTCCTAATATATCAATCTTCATATGTTCGCATAAATTATTTTTTGAAACTTTTGTTATTATATTTATATTTGATTTTAATTTTATACTTTTTATCATATCTCGTCCTTTAGCGTTAAATCCAAGAATTCTAGCGTATGGTGGGGGTGTTTTTGAAAGTTTGTGTAAATCAAAGTCTTCTAGATTTAAAAAACTTTGAGCCAGTATTCTATTAATTCTAGTATAGGTATATCTTTTACTTTTGGATTTTAGTATTAGTTCATTTAGAGAATTACAATTTACGACTTCTTTTAATATTTTTTTGTCTAATCCTTCTGAGATATCAGGTAAATTTATAAGCGCATTTTTATTTGTTAATAATTTGTATTTAATATATTTAAACATATCTTCTTCAAAAATGAATCTGTAGTTTGAAGAAGATAAATTATATAATATTTCATAGCTATGTTTTGGAAGGGAGTTAGTTAATGAAGATACATCATGTTTTTTTAAATGCTCTCTAATTGAGGTGGCAGAAGAAAATGAGTTTGTTAAATTATAGTCATTATAAGCAGAACCTTGTCTTTTTAAGGTGTAAGGGCATATTGAACTATTTAGTAATTTTAAAGTTTTGATATATTCTATTCCTAAAATGTTATTAGAATTGCGAAGAATATCTAAAATGTCATCAGATTTTATATAGCTAGCAAGCGCATTTGATCTACTTGAATGAAAAGGTAATCCGGATTTTAAATTTTCTTTTAAAATAGTTTTATATTCAAAAGGTTCATCAGCTAAAATTTCAGCTATTTTTTTTAATGTGCTAACATCTCCGTCTTCACTTCCAAAATACAAATTATCTACTATTCCTAAAGAGTTGAGAAGAGATACACTTCCGAAAGCGAAATATTCAGCAGATGATATTGAGTAAACTAGAGGAAGCTCTAGAACTAAATCAACACCGTTTTTTATTGCCATTTCAGCCCTTTTCCACTTATCTATGATTGAAGGAATTCCTCTTTGCATAAAATTCCCACTCATGACACAAACTATACCATCTGAATTTGTATCACTTTTTGCTTTTTGTAGATGATACTCATGTCCTTTATGAAATGGATTGTATTCTGTAATAATTCCTGTAATTATTATAATCACTCCTTTAAAAATAAAATATTTGACATAATATATTATATATTATATTAGAAAAATATTTTACATTAAAATAAGTAATAATAACTTGATTTTACTGAAAATTGAAAATTCAACATATGTATTAATAATTTTATATCTAAAGATTAATAATAATATTATTTTTGGTTAATAATTAAGATAATATATTATAAAAATTAAATGAAATAAACTGCATTTATATGAATATTTATTAAAAAAAAGATTGTTAAAAATTTAATTTTTAAATCAATTTGATTGTTAAAAAAAATACTTTTAGTGTATTGTTATTTTTAAAGCTTTTTATCAGATAATTTAGATTATTTACAATCTAATGAATTTAAATTTATAGTTGAAAAATCTATGAATGTAGGAGTATATTAGTAATAAAGAGATAGAATGTTGAAAGGGGAAACTGTTATGAATCTTATGCAAAAAATATGGGATGCAGCAAAATCTGATAAGAAAAAAATTGTTCTTCCAGAAGGTAATGAAGAGAGAACAATAGTTGCAGCTGAAAAAATAAATAGATTAGGATTAGCTCACCCAATTTTAATCGGAAATAAAGAAGAAATAATAAATAAAGGACATGCACTAGATGTTGATTTATCACAAGTTGAAATAATTGATCCAGCTGAATCAGAAAATCTAGAGAAATATATAACAGCTTTTTATGAATTAAGAAAAAATAAAGGTATAACTTTGGAAAAAGCTGAAAAAATAGTTAAAGATCCATTATATTTTGCTACAATGATGGTAAAATTAGATGATGCTGATGGAATGGTTTCAGGAGCTGTTCATACAACAGGCGATTTGTTAAGACCAGGATTACAAATTATTAAAACTGCACCTGGAGTATCAGTTGTTTCAAGTTTCTTTATAATGGAAGTTCCAAATTCATCATATGGAGAAGATGGTTTATTATTGTTTGCAGATTGTGCCGTTAATCCAATGCCAAATGAAGACCAATTAGCAGCAATTGCAATTGCGACAGCTGAAACAGCTAAGAGGTTATGTAATATGGATCCAAAGGTAGCAATGTTATCATTCTCTACAAAGGGAAGTGCAGATCATGAAGTTGTCGATAAAGTTAGAAATGCAACAAAGAAAGCAAATGAATTAAGACCAGATTTAGACATAGATGGGGAATTACAATTAGATGCATCTATAGTTGAAAAGGTTGCTAATCAAAAAGCACCAGGAAGTAAAGTGGCTGGTAAAGCTAATGTTCTAGTATTCCCAGATTTGCAAGCTGGAAATATAGGATATAAATTAGTGCAAAGATTCGCAAATGCTAAAGCAATTGGACCAGTTTGTCAAGGATTTGCAAAACCAATTAATGACTTATCAAGAGGATGTAGTTCAGATGATATTATAGATGTAGTTGCATTAACAGCTGTTCAAGCACAAAATATTAAGTAGTAAGGAGTTATAGTTATGAAAATATTAGTTATAAATTGTGGTAGTTCTTCTTTAAAATATCAACTTATTAACATGGAAGATAAGGGTGTTTTAGCTCAAGGACTAGTTGAGAGAATTGGAATAAGTGGATCAATCTTAACTCAAAAGGTTGATGGAAGAGATAAATATGTAATTGAATCACCACTAAAGGATCATCAAGAAGCTATTGATCTTGTATTAAGAACTTTAGTAGACGACAATCAAGGTGTAATAAAATCTATGGAAGAAATATCAGCTGTTGGCCATAGAGTTGTTCATGGTGGAGAAAAATATGCAACTTCAGTAGTAGTTACTGAAGAAGTTATTAAGAATCTTGAAGATTTTATTAAATTAGCACCACTTCATAATCCACCAAATATAATTGGAATTAGAGCTTGTCAAGCACTTATGCCAAATACTCCAATGGTTGCAGTATTCGATACAGCATTCCACCAAACTATGCCAGAAAAAGCATTTATGTATCCATTACCATATGAATTATATAAAGAAGATCACATAAGAAGATATGGATTCCATGGAACATCTCATAAATATGTAGCTGGTGAAGTTGCTAAATGGATGAAGAAAGATATTAAGGACATTAAAACTATTACTTGTCACTTAGGTAATGGAGTAAGTGTTACTGCTGTTAACGGTGGTCAATCTATAGATACTACAATGGGATTCACACCACTTGATGGAATTATCATGGGATCAAGATCTGGAAGTATAGATCCAGCTATAGTTACATACTTAGTTAAGGAAAAAGGATATTCTATAGATGAAGTGAATGAAATTTTAAATAAGAAATCTGGTGTCTTAGGAATATCAGGATTAGGCACAGATTTTAGAGATATTAGAGCAGCAGTTGAAGAAAGAAATGATAAGAGAGCATTGCTTACTATGGATATTTATGGATATCAAATTAAAAAGCAAATTGGAGCTTATGCAGCAGCAATGGCTGGAGTAGATGCAATTGTATTTACTGCGGGTATAGGAGAACACGCTCCTGAAATAAGAGTTAGAGCATTAACTGATATGGAATTCTTAGGAATTGAATTAGATGTAGATAAAAATGATAATCAAAATATTGGAGATGGAATGGAAATATCAAAACCTTCTTCAAAAGTAAAGGTATTTGTCATCCCTACAAATGAAGAATTAATGATTGCTGAGGAAACTTTAGAATTAATTCAAAAGTAATTTGATATAAATGACTTGACTTTTAAGTACTCACTTTATATAATAAATTGTGTTTGTTTTATAAATAATGTGCTAAGGAGTGAGACAAGAGTTTATTGAATAATTTATAATAAAACAATTATGCGATAGAACTCTGTAATTATGAAAGTACAAATTTCAGATATTATTTCAGGAAGAGATAGAAGCAAGAAAATTAATTACACATTTGAGATGCCTAAGTTCGACTTCGAAGGAGATATAATTAAACCTATAGGTCCTTGTGAAGTGGTTGGAGTGATTTTTTCAGATAGTGATATATTAATATTAAATGCTAAAATTAAAACTAATTTAGAAATGATATGTTCACGATGTTTAGATACCTTTATCTATCCAATAGATATTGATATAGAAGAAAGGTTTACAACTAATAGCGATAGCAAAGATGACGAAGCTATAGTTGTAATGGATGATGTTTTAGACATCACGGAAATTGTTGAAACTAGTATAATTTCAACATTACCTATTAAAAGAGTTTGTAAAGACGACTGTAAAGGACTTTGCCAAGAATGTGGATGTAATCTTAATTACGAAACATGTTCTTGTCATAAAGAAGACGTAGATATACGTTTTGAAGCCTTGAGAGGGTTGTTTGACAATAAGGAGGTGTAATGAATGGGTTGTCCTGCAAGAAAAACTGGAAAAGCAAAAACAAAGCAAAGAAGAGCTCAAACTTTTAAAGCTAGTTTACCTGGTATAGTTGAATGTCCACAATGCCACGAAATGAAACTTGCTCATAGAGTATGTAAGAACTGTGGTTATTACAAAGGTAAGGAAGTTGTAGCTTCTCAAAACTAAAAGAAAGTCTTTATGACTTTCTTTTTCTTATATATTAAAGTAAAAATATTAGTGAAAATTATTAGTGGTATAGAATAATATTATATTAAAAGTAGTAGAAATTTTGTGTTTTATGAAATACAGTGTAGAACTGATTATTATTAAACGTAAAATTATCTAGTACTTTTTTTATGATAAATATTTATCAAACTAACTTTAAAATACAAAATATTTGGCAGAAACTAGAATTAGTATTGTATAATATATTTAGTAAGAAAGGAGGAGGTCATAATGAAAATAGCAATAGATGGCATGGGGGGAGATAATGCACCAGTGGCTGTAATAGAGGGTGCTGTGCAAGCCTTAAAAGAATACAAGGATATTGAATTATACATTACTGGTCCAGAGGAAACTATAAATTTAGAATTGGCTAAATATAGTTATCCGAAGAATAAAATTAAAGTTATTGATGCAAAGGAAATAATTTCACCGAATGAACATCCGGTAATGGCTTTAAGGAGAAAAAAGGATTCGAGTATAGTTAAAGCATTAAATTTAGTTAGAGATAAAACATGTGATGCAGTAATATCTGGTGGAAGTACAGGAGCGTTTTTGGCAGGATGCACTTTAATAGTTGGAAGAATAAATGGAGTAGAAAGACCAGCGCTTGCTCCTATAATGCCAGGAAGGCGTGGAAACTTTATGATAGTAGATGTTGGAGCTAATGTTGATTGTAAACCATCATTTTTGGTTCAATTTGCAAAGATGGGTAAAATATATTATCAAAAGGTTTTCCGAGTTAAAAATCCAAGTATAGGTCTTATAAACATAGGAGCTGAAGAAGAAAAGGGAAATGAATTGACAAAATCTACATTTAAGCTATTAAAACAAGAAGATTCTCTTAATTTTAAAGGAAATATAGAACCACGGGATGTATCTGCAGGAAATACAAATATCTTAGTAAGTGATGGATTTGTAGGAAATACAGTATTGAAAATGTATGAAGGAACAGCTTCAAGCATTTTAGGAATTGTAAAAGATGAAGTTCTTGAATCATCAATATTTTCTAAATTAGGTGTTTTATTATTAAAACCAGTACTAAAAAATATAATGAAGAAATTTGATTATAAAGAATATGGTGGCGCTCCATTTTTGGGTGTTGATGGTATCTGTATAAAAGCTCATGGCAGCTCAGATGCAAGGGCTTTTAAAAATGCTATTAGACAAACTAAGATTTTTTATGGAAATAATGTACTAGAAGATATTAAAAATGAGTTTTCTAGTTAATTTTAAGAAAATATATTAAACTAATATTGACGATTCGCGCAATATATACTATTATCTTAATGTAGAACTCGGGAGGTGAAACGAATGTTTGAAAAAATCCAAGCAATTATTGCTGATAAATTAAGTATCGATGAAGAAAGCGTTGTTATGGAAGCATCATTTATTGAAGATTTAAATGCTGATTCATTAGATATAGTTGAGCTTATAATGGCTCTAGAAGATGAACTAGATATCGAAATACCAGATGAAGATGTTGAAAACTTTAAAACAGTTGGAGATGTTGTAAATTACGTAAAAGCTCATCACGAAGAATAACATAATCCCGCGTACATTGCGGGATTTTATTTTACTAGTTTATTCTTGAATTTGTTATGAACTAGCAAATTGAAGAATAAACTTCAAGGAGTGAAAATATGAATAAGTACACTATTAAAGAAATTGAAGAAAACCTAGGAGTTTGTTTTAATAATTCAAATTTAATTAAGACAGCATTAACACATAGTTCATTTGCTAATCAATTTAAAGATGCTGAGTATAATGAAAGACTTGAATTTTTAGGAGATTCAGTTTTGCAGCTTTGCATTACAGAATATCTTTTCAATAATTTTAAAAATAAAAGTGAAGGAGAACTAACCAAAATAAGAAGCTTGATAGTTTGTGAAAATTCTCTCTATGAAATTGCTAAGAAACTAAACCTTGGTAATTATATAAGAATGAGTAAAGGTGAAGAACTTACAGGAGGTAGAGAGAGAATATCAATACAGGCAGATTCAGTTGAAGCAGTAATAGCTGCTGTTTATTTGGATAAAGGAATTGGTTTTGTTAGAGATTTTATATTGCTTCATTTTGAAGATATAATACATAAAGCTATAAATAATGAAATAATATTAGATTTTAAAACAAAGCTTCAAGAACTTTTGCAAAAGGATGGAGAAATATCAATTCAATATGAATTAACTAAATATGATGGGCCTCCACATAGAAGAAAATTTTTCACAAATGTAACAATAGATAAGAAGGTTATGGGTGAGGGTTCTGGTTATAGCAAAAAGGAAGCAGAACAAAATGCAGCCAAACAAGCTTTGATTAATTTGGAAGGGATAAATGAGTAAAAATTATTATATAATACCTGTATTTGTACCTCATGAAGGATGTCCACATAATTGTGTGTTTTGTAATCAAGATAGAATAACAGGAATAAAGGATCAAGTTACAGCTCAAACTGTAAGAGATACAATAACAAGTTATTTAGAAACGATACAGAATAAAAATGCAGTTATTGAAGTTTCATTCTTTGGCGGAACTTTTACTGGAATAAGAGAAGAAAAGCAAAAAGAACTTTTGGCAGTAGCAAAGGAATATAAAGAAAACGGGTTTGTGGATAAAATAAGGTTATCTACAAGGCCTGATTACATTAATGATTACATATTAACATATTTACAGGAATATGGAGTTGATATAATAGAACTTGGTGTTCAGTCACTGGATGATGAGGTATTAAGAAAATCAGGTAGAGGGCATAGTGTAAGTGATGTTATATATGCTTCATCTTTAATTAAAAGATATGGATTTATTCTTGGACATCAAATAATGCCAGGATTACCAGGCGATACATTTGATAAGGATATAACTACTACTAAAGCATCTATTGAAATGAAACCAGATATTTGTAGAATATATCCATCGTTGGTTATAAAAGATACACCTATGGAACAAATGTATGAAATATTGGAGTATGTGCCGTATTCTTTAGAAGATGCAGTGAATATAAGTAAAGTTATTTACAATATGTATAGAAGCAATGGAATTAATGTAATAAGAATCGGACTACAACCAACGGAAAGCATTAATGAAGGGAAAGATATAATAGCAGGTCCATTTCATCCTTCGTTTAGGGAATTGGTTGAAGGATCATTATTGATAGACATAATATTAGAAAATTTAAAAGATGAAGATATGGCAATAGTTAATATTAATCCTAAAGACTTAAGTAAGCTTTATGCAAATAAGAAAGTATATTTTAATAAGCTTAAGGAGAGTAACAAAATCGTTACAGTAGCACAAGATGAGAAAGTTCAAAGGGGTCATATAAAACTTTGCCTAAAAGGAAAAGAATTAGATATAATATATTAGCGAGGGGAAACTCTCGCTTTTATAAATTAAATACATAACTTATGTATTTTCACGTGCCTTATTGAAATTTATACATCTTTACTATAAACTAAATTATGATGAGGAGTGTTTAGAATGAAAAAGAAGACTAGGCAAAAAATGAAAATTGCAATGGCTATATTTATTATAGTAATTTTTATTATAGGATTAATACCTACTATACTTTATATGTAAGGAGTGGGCAGATTGTTTTTAAAATCTCTAGAGATAAGAGGGTTTAAGTCTTTTGCAGATAAGACAGAACTAAAATTTAAAAAAGGTGTAACAGCGGTCGTAGGACCTAATGGAAGTGGGAAAAGTAATATTTCTGATGCAGTAAGATGGGTGCTCGGTGAACAAAGTATAAAAGTTCTAAGAGGCGGAAAAATGGAAGATGTAATTTTTGCAGGGACTCAATTTAGAAAACCAGTAGGACTTGCTCAGGTTTCTTTAACTCTCGACAATAGTGATGAAAGTCTATCAACTGAATATAACGAAGTGACTGTATCTAGAAGAATATTTAGATCTGGTGAATCTGAGTATTTGATAAATAATTCAAAGTGTAGACTTAAAGACGTAACTAATCTGTTCATGGATACCGGAATAGGTAAAGAAGGTTATTCACTTATTGGACAAGGCAAAATTGAGGCTATTCTAAGTGGAAAGCCGGAAGAAAGAAGATCATTGCTTGAAGAAGCGGCAGGTATTGTTAAGTTCAAAAATAGAAAAGAAGAAGCTGAAAAAAAATTGAGCAATACTGATGATAATCTTGTTAGAATAAATGATATTTTGTCAACTTATGAGGAAAGAATAGAACCTTTGAGAATCGAAAGAGAAAAGGCACTAGAATTCAATGAGTTATCCCAAAATTTAAAGGTAAAGGAAGTTTCATTAATAGTACACACCATAAAGAATATGGAGGAAGAATTAAAAACTTTTAATGAAGATTTGAATTTAAAAATTAAGGATATTGAGGATGCAAGAAAAGAAATAGCTAACGATAAAGAAATGCTTAGAGTTTTAGAAGGAAAAATAGAAGAAATAGAGAAAAAAACTCTAGAAGAAAAAGAGCAGTATTATAATTTAAAAGAAATAGTAAGTGATGATACCAAGAGCATTGAACTTTATCATGAAAGAATTAAAAGTTTTGAAGAAAAAATTAATAGAAATAATTATGAAATAAGTGATATTTCAATTAAGATACAGGAAGTAAATAAAAATAAAGCAATATTAGAAGAAGAATTGGTTAGTAGATTAGAAGCGCAAAAATTAAAGAATGAAGATATATCAAAATTAGAAGAATACAATAGAAATAATTCTAAAGAATTGAAGAGCATGGAAGAGGAGCTTAAGAATTTAAAAGAAGGAGAATTTGAGCTTTTAAGAAATAATTCGGATATAAAAAATGAAATTACTATATTAAATAAGGATATTGCGCTTAGAGATGAAAAAACAGAAACTTTAAATTCATCTATATCTTCTTTAGAAAATAACATAGTAATTAATTTGGCTACATACAAGGGTTTAAGTAATGATATTGAAGTTAAGAAAGATAATATAAAATTATTGAATTTGTCAATTGTAGACGATAAGAAAAATATAAGTGTATTATCAGGAAATTTAACTAGAAAAGAAAACGAACTCAGAGAATTAAATAGTATTTTAACAAAACTTGATGCAAATAAAAATATGTTAGAAAATCTTGAAAAGCATTATGAGGGATATAACAGATCTGTTAAAACACTAATGGAATCAATTCATCGTGAGAAGATTGCACAAGCTAGCGATACTAAAGTTTTAGGAGAAGTATTTACAGTTAGTAAAGAATATGAAATTGCTATAGAAATAGCATTAGGGGCTGCAATTTCTAATGTTATAACAAAAAATGAGGAAATAGCAAAAATTCTTATTGGATACTTAAAAAAGAATAGCTTAGGAAGAGCAACATTTTTACCTTTAAATATAATAAAAGGGAAAAAGTTAGTTTTAGATAAACGTATTACTGAAGCTGAAGGTTATGTTGGGCTTGGAAGTGATATAATTTCATATGATATAGAGTATGAAAACATAATGAATTATACTTTAGGGAGAACAATAATCTGTACTAATATGGATTGTGCACTTAATATAGCTCGTAGGGGTAACTTTGGTTATAAAATTGTTACTTTAGAAGGTGAAGTGATAAATCCAGGAGGAGCATTAACTGGTGGTAGCATAAAAGGAAAAAATACTAATGTTTTAGGAAGAAAAAGGGAAATAGAAGAATTAGAAAATGATATAAACAAAAAGAAGCAAACATATCAGGAATTAATTGAAGTTGTTCAAGATTTAAAAGTACAAATAAAAAAGATAAATGAAGATGTACTTAATAAAAGAGATGAGGTACATGAAAAAAACATTGAATTAACAAAAAAAGAAAGTGAATCTCAAAGATTACAAAATGATACAGATAAACTTAGAAGAAATTTAAAGATAACCAAAGAAGATTTAGAAAGAATAATTAATGAAAAAGAGGTTATCTTTGAAAAGCTTAAAGTTAAAGAAGAAGAAATTAAATCTCTTGAAAATGAAAACTCATTTAACAAAAACAAGAGTTTGGAATTAGAAAAAGTAATAAGTGCAAAATTACAAGAAGTAAATAGTAATGAAAATAAGCTTACTGAAATGAAGATAAACAAAGCTACTTTGGATGAAGCGATTGAAGGTAAGAAAAATGAATTTTCAAGAATGGAAAAAGAAATACAAGATTTATCGTCCAAAAGTAAACTTTTAACTCAAGAAAATATTGATAATCAGAACAATATTGAAACTTTAAATTTAAATATTAAGGAAAAACATAGGATTATAGAAAAAAATACTAATAGCATAAGTGTTTTAGAATCAAACTTTAAAGATGAGGAAATACTAAAGGAAAAACTAAAACAGGAATTTAAAGAAAAAGATAATCTTATTAGTGGTGTGCTAGATGAGATTGGCATGAAAGAGATGGAAGTTAACAAAAGAGAAGTAATAAAAGCCAAAAAAGAAACTGAAAAGGAACATATTTATAAGAAGCTTAATGATGAGCTAGAATTAACTTATGCAGAAGCTTTAGATATATGTGAACCAGTAATTGAAGAAAGTAATCTAAAACAAGAAATTTATATTATAAAGGGCAGGATAACAAAACTTGGCGTTGTAAATTTAGCTGCGATAGAAGAATATGAAGATATAAAAGAAAAGTATGAATTTATGTCAACTCAGGCAGAAGACCTAGAAAATGCAAAGAAGGAATTGATTTCTGTAATTGAAGAAATGACAAATGAAATGAAAAACTTATTTATAGAAAACTTTAAAATTCTAAATTACAATTTTAATCAAACATTTAAGGACTTATTTAAAGGCGGTAGTGCAGAACTTATTTTAGGTGAAGGTGATGAGCTTACAGCTAATATTGACATAAATGTAGAGCCACCGGGTAAAAAACTTCAAAATATTAATTTGATGTCAGGAGGAGAAAAAGTTTTATCTGCTATAGCATTACTTTTTGCTATATTAAAAATGAAGCCGACTCCATTCTGTATACTTGATGAAATTGAAGCTGCTTTAGATGATGCAAATGTATATAGATATGCAGAATTTTTAACTAGATTTTCTCAAAATACTCAATTTATAGTTATAACTCATAGGAAGGGAACTATGGAAGCTAGTGACATTATATACGGAGTAACAATGGAAGAAAAGGGAATATCAAAAGTTGTATCTGTAGATTTAACAAAAAATTAAATTAGGAGGAAATGAATTTGTTTGGAAATTTATTTAATAAACTAAAAGAAGGATTAACAAAAACTAGAGATGGGTTAACTGATAAAATAAACGAGGCTTTAAAACTTGCAATAACTATAGATGAAGATTTATATGAAGAATTAGAAGAGATTTTAATTACATCAGATGTTGGGATGGAAACTACTATAGATATTATAGAAAGATTAAGAACTAAAATACGTAAGGAAAAAATAAATGATCCACAAGAAGTTAAACCAGCATTAAAAGCGGTAATAAGAGACATATTACTTGAAGGATCTTATGAGGATGATGATGAAGAGAAAAAGGTAATGCTAGTAATAGGGGTTAATGGAGTTGGTAAAACTACATCCATTGGAAAACTTGCAGCAAAAAACAAGCAAGAGGGTAAAAAAGTATTACTTGCAGCAGCGGATACATTTAGAGCAGCTGCCATAGATCAACTTGAAGTTTGGAGTTCACGTGCTGATGTTGATATAGTTAAGCATCAGGAAGGTTCTGATCCAGCAGCAGTAGTTTTTGATGCTATAGAAGCGGCTAAAGCTAGAAAAGTAGATTTATTAATATGTGATACAGCAGGAAGACTTCATAATAAAAAGAATTTAATGAATGAGCTTGAAAAGATAAATAGAATAATAGATAGAGAATTAGAAGGCTTTAAGAAAGAAACTCTACTTGTTTTAGATGCAACTACTGGTCAAAATGCTGTAATTCAAGCAAAGCAGTTTATGGAAGCATGCCCTATCGATGGCATAATTTTGACTAAATTAGATGGAACTGCAAAAGGTGGAGTTGTTATATCTATAAAACAAAGTTTAAATATACCTGTTAGATATATTGGTGTTGGAGAAGGAATTGATGATTTGCAAAAGTTTGATGCAGAAGGGTTTGCAGAAGCACTTATATAATTCACTTAAAGTTAATAATTAACGCATTAATAACAAATTTTTTTAAGAATTTGAAATATGAATTAATAAAAATGCGAATACTATATGAATATTTCATTATAGAAGAGAAGTGTTAAGAATAAAGGGATACGTGCGTATAATTAAAATTAAATTAGTAGGCGGATATTTATAAATTAAAAAAATAAAGTGTGTTAAGTAAAAATACTTGACACATGTAAAGAATCCTGTTAAAATCTCTTTTGTGGGTAAGGTGATTAAATGGAAGATAGAGTTGAAATTTCTTTATTAATGGATTTTTATGGTTCCTTATTAACTGAAAAACAAAATGATATTATGGAATGGTATTATAACGATGATTTATCTTTAGCAGAAATTGCTGAACTAAATAAAACAAGTCGTCAAGCCATCCACGATTTAATCAAAAGATGTTATAAACAACTTCTATCCTATGAAAGTAAGCTTAACTTACTTCAAAAGAGTGTAAAAAGAGAAAAAGAAATTATAAGTTTTTTAGATGATTTAAAAAGTAAATATTCCATTAACGATGAGGATATTATAAAATATAAAGAAAAACTAGAAAATTTATAAGGAGGAGGTAAACATGGCTTTCGAAGGTTTAGGAGAAAAACTTCAGGAGACTTTTAGAAAATTAAAAGGTAAAGGAAAGTTGACTGAAAAAGATATAAAAGAGGCCATGAGAGAAGTAAAGCTTGCCTTATTAGAAGCAGATGTTAACTATAAAGTTGTTAAGCAATTTATTTCTTCTGTTAGTTCTAAATGTGTTGGAAATGAAGTTCTTGAAAGTTTAACACCAGGACAACAAGTAATAAAAATAGTTAACGAAGAACTTACTAATCTTATGGGTGGAAGTGAAAGTAAACTTAACTACAATAGTAGTGGACCTACAGTTATAATGTTAGTTGGTCTTCAAGGAGCAGGTAAAACTACAATGTGTGGTAAACTTGCACTAAGTCTTAGAAAAGATAATAAGAAGCCACTATTAGTTGCTTGTGATATTTATAGACCAGCAGCGATAAAACAATTAGAAGTTGTAGGAAAACAAATTGAAATTCCAGTATTTTCGATGGGAGACAAAGTAAATCCTGTTGATATAGCAAAAGCTGGTATTGCTCACGCTAAAGATAATGGTAATAACATAGTTATTATAGATACTGCAGGTAGACTTCATATTGATGAGGATTTAATGCAGGAATTGAAAAACATTAAAGAAAATGTTAAACCATCAGAAATACTTTTAGTTGTTGATTCAATGACAGGTCAAGATGCTGTTAATGTAGCACAAAATTTTAATGAAGATTTAGATTTAAGTGGAGTTATATTAACAAAGTTAGATGGAGATACCAGAGGTGGAGCTGCTTTATCAATAAAGAGCATAATCGACAAGCCAATAAAATATGTTGGTCTTGGTGAAAAGATGAATGACTTTGAAGTTTTCCATCCGGACAGAATGGCATCTAGGATACTGGGAATGGGTGATGTATTATCACTTATTGAAAAGGCACAAGAAGCTATTGATGAAAAAGAAGCTGCTGATTTAGGAAAAAGAATGTTAAATCAAGAATTTAACTTTGATGACTATTTAACAGCAATGGAACAAATGAAAAAACTTGGACCACTAAATAAGCTTTTGGAAATGTTACCTGGAGTAAATACAAAGGAATTACAAGGTATTGATTTAGAAAAGAGTGGAGAAGCATTAGATAGAACTAAGGCTATTATTCAGTCTATGACAGCTAAGGAAAGAAAAAATCCTAGCATAGTAGCTAAATCAGCTTCAAGAAAAAATAGAATCGTTAAGGGTTCTGGTACAACACTTCAAGAACTTAATAAACTCATGAAGGGTTATGAAATGATGAAAAAACAAATGAAGCATATGAAATCATTCCAAAAACAAGCGAAAAAAGGTGGATTATTTGGTAAGTTACCTTTTTAAGGTTGAAATATAGATTATCCTTTAAAGGAGGTGAAATTAAAATGGCAGTAAAAATCAGATTAAGAAGAATGGGTGCTAAGAAAGCTCCTTTCTATAGAATAGTTGTTGCAGATTCAAGATGTCCAAGAGATGGTAAGTTCATCGAAGAAATTGGATACTACAATCCATTAACTGAACCAGTAGAAGTTAAAGTTAATGAAGAAAAAGCTAACGAATGGTTATCTAACGGAGCACAACCTACAGAAGTAGTAAAAAGACTTTTCGCTAACGCAGGTCTTACTAAGTAGTTTTTGGAGGTGAATTCTGTAATTAGTACATACTAGTTATAGACGTTTATGAAGGAATTAGTTGAATTTATAGCTAAATCCCTAGTTGATAACCCAGACCAAGTTATTGTTAATGAAATTACCAGAGAGGAATCTCTAGTTTTTGAATTAAAAGTAGCCCCTGAAGACATGGGGAAGGTTATAGGTAAACAAGGTAGGATTGCAAAAGCTATAAGAACAGTTATAAAAGCTGCAGCAGTTAAACAGAATAAACGAGTTATAGTAGAAATCATCTAAAAATTAAGAGTTAGGGTTAACCTAACTCTTTTTAGGCATATTAAGAAAAATAACAAGTTAAAGGTTACAACGTATATTTTGTGCAAAATAAGGAAATAATATTAGTTCATAGTAAATTGTTAAATAATATTATTGATACATTATAGTGCAAAATGAGATAACATATTGACTTGTTATTTTTTAGATTTGTTTAATTAATTATATATTATTTAATAACTAGAGGTGAGATATTTGGGAAAGTTGTTTAAAATCGGTCAAATTATAAATACTCATGGGGTTAAAGGAGAAGTTAAGGTTTATCCTTTAACACAAGAGGTTGATAAGTTTAAGCGTCTAAAAACTGTATTGGTAGATGGAATAGAGAAAAAAATATTAGGAGTTAAGTTTCAGAAAGACAGAGTTATCTTAAAAATAGAAGGAATAGAATCTATGAATGATGCTGAAACTTACAAACAAAAATATATTGAAATCCCTAGAGCAAATGAACCTGAACTTCCACCAGATACATATTATGTTGCAGATTTAAAGGAATGCATAGTATATGATACTAATGAGAAAGAATTAGGTAGAGTTTTTGATGTCATTAGCACTCCAAATAATGATGTATATTGGATTAAAGAGCCTAAGGAGTTATTAATTCCAGTACTTAGAGATATAGTGCTAGATGTTAATATAGACTCAAAAAAAATCATCATTAAACCAGTAGGTGAATGGCAAGATGAAGATTAGTATATTAACACTTTTTCCAGAGATGTTTACAATATTTGATCATAGTATTATAGGAAGAGCAAGACAGAATAACATTGTTAATTTAAATTTGCTCAATATAAGAGATTATACTTTAAATAAGCATAGAAAAGTTGATGATTATCCATATGGAGGCGGAGCAGGAATGGTAATGGCGCCGCAACCTATTATAGACACTATAAGACATGCGAAAGAAACAAATAGCGGAAAAGTAATATTTTTAGGACCAAGAGGAAAAACATTTAATCAAGAAACAGCAAAGAAATTATCAAAAGAAGATAATCTTATATTCTTATGTGGACATTATGAAGGAATAGATGAAAGAGTATATAAACATATAGATATGGAAATTTCCCTTGGAGATTTTATTTTGACTGGTGGAGAAATGGCAGCTATACCGGTTATAGATTCTATTCTAAGATTAATTCCTGGAGTGCTTGGAAAAGAAGAGAGCTTTATGGAAGAATCATTTTCGGATGGACTTTTAGAATATCCTCAATATACTAGGCCAGAGGCATTTCAGGGGGATAAAGTTCCTGATGTACTTTTATCTGGACATCATGAAAATATAAGAAAATGGAGAAGGCTTCAATCTCTTGAATTAACAAAGGAACGAAGACCGGATTTATATAAAAATATTATTTTAACAAAGGAAGATGTTAAAATTCTAAAAAGTAGTAACAAGAAATAAATAATATATTTTTTGTTGAAATATAAAAAAATATGTGATATGATTGATTTTGTGCTAGTACGGGCGTTCCTCTGTCTGCATAGTAAATGTGTTACGAACGTCAAATTATCATTAAGGAGGGAATGCACAATGAACGAAATAATAAGAGCTATTGAAGCTGAACAAATTAGAACTGATTTACCTAACTTTAGAATTGGTGATACTATAAAGGTATACGTTAAGATTCAAGAAGGTAACAAAGAAAGAGTACAAATGTTTGAAGGTACTGTAATCAAGAAACAAAATGGTGGATTAAGAGAAACTTTCACTGTAAGAAGAGTTGCTTATGGAACTGGAGTTGAAAGAACATTCCCAATGAATGCACCAACTATCGAAAAAATTGAAATCGCAAGAAAAGGTAAAGTAAGAAGAGCTAAACTTTACTACTTAAGAGATAGAGTTGGTAAGGCTGCTAAAGTTAAAGAATTATTAACTAGATAGTATAAAAAAGGGACTGTTTCAGTCCTTTTTTTATTATATTTAAAAATTATATAAGGCACGTGAAAATAAATATATTATAACTGTATAAAAAACTGATATGTAATTTCATGAGTGTTTTTTATTACAAATAAAATTAAGGAGGAATCCATATGGCAATTAACTGGTTTCCAGGGCATATGAGAAAAACTCAAAGAGAGATTAAAGAAAATTTAAAGTTGGTTGATGCTGTTATAGAAATAAGAGATGCTAGAATTCCAGGAAGTTCGGCTAATCCAGATATTGAGAAATTGCTAGAAGGTAAACCAAGAATTATACTTTTAAATAAAAGTGATTTAACAGACAGTAAAGTTACTAAAGAATGGATTAACTATTTAACTAAAGATGATGTTAAAGTACTTGAAGTTAATTGTTTAAAAGGAGAAGGACTTAAGTCAATAAAACCAGTGCTACTTAGCCTTTTAAAAGAAAAACATGATAGACTAAAAGCTAAAGGCATGGTAAAGATAATTACTAGGGTTATGGTTGTTGGAATACCTAATGTAGGGAAATCAACCTTTATAAATAAGCTAGCAAGGAATAACATAGCCAAAACAGGTGATAGACCAGGTGTTACAAAAAGTAAACAATGGATAAAAACTTCTATAGATATTGAACTTTTAGATACTCCAGGTGTGTTATGGCCTAAATTTGAAGATGATGAAACGGCTTTAAATTTAGCGTTTACAGGAGCAATAAAAGATGAAATAATGGATATAGAAGAGTTGGCGCTTAAATTGGTTGAGAGATTACAAACATATTATGAACCACAATTAAAGGAAAGATATAAGTTACCAGAGGTATTTGAAAATCCATTGGATACTTTGGATTCTATAGGTAAAAAAAGAGGCACTTTAATTTCAGGAGGGCAAATTGACTATAATAGAATTGCGGTCATATTGCTTGATGAATTTAGAGGAGGAAAGATTGGTAAGATTTCGTTAGAACGTCCAATCAGAGAAGAGAATGATGATAATTAATGAGGATATTTTATCATTACCTTTTAGTAAAATAAAAGAGGAAATAAGCAAGGTTAATCTTGTAGAGTCATATAAAAATGGCGAGCTTTTGAAGCTTATAGATTTATTAAATAAGGATAAGAGAAAGAATGTATTATCTATTAGTAGTAAACTTCAAAAAGAGTTAAATATTTATTTAAATGAAGTTCAAAGAGTTAAAGAAATGTATAACTTTGATAAATCATTTGGTGATTATAAATATGTAGCAGGAGTGGATGAGGTTGGAAGAGGTCCTCTTGCGGGTCCTATTGTTGCATGTTGCGTTATGCTGGATTTAAATGTTTTGGATGAAGATTTAATATTATATTTAAATGACTCTAAAAAAGTAAAAGAATCTAAAAGAGAAGAGCTTTCGGAAATTATAAAAAAGAAAGCTTTATGTTATAATATAGCAGTTTCATCTAATGAAGAAATTGATGAAAAGGGAATAGCTTTTTCAAATAATAAAGTGTTTCTAGAAAGTTGTAATGCGTTAAATATTAAGCCGGATTTAGTATTATCAGATGGATATTTAGTTAAGAATATTAACATAGAAAATAAATCTGTTATAAAAGGCGATACTAAAAGTGCATGTATTGCAGCAGCATCTATAGTAGCTAAGGTTTATAGAGACAATCTAATGAAGGAATATGCTAAAAAGTATCCTAATTATGATTTCGAAAATAATGTTGGATATGGCACTTCTAAACATATAGATAGTTTGAAAAAGTATGGAAAATGTGACATACATAGAAATAGCTTTTTAACAAAGTTGTTATAACATATATAAGGTGAATTGTAAAAAATAATAGATCAGTCTATTTGACTATTTCATGCGATGCTGCGTTTGTAAAATGCGCTAATAGTTTACTATGAGGGGACAGTAGATAGTTTTGTGTAAAAAACAAAACTATCTACTGTTTTTTTACATAATCAGTTGGTAGTTTTGGAATAATATACATAAAGAATAAAGGAGGAATATGTATGTCAAAACCAATTGATGATGACTTTGATTACAAAGCTGAGGTAAAGAAATGTAAGACTATCGATGATGTCATGGGTAAAAATGGTTTAATTCAAAGATTAGTTAAAGATGTGTTAGAAAATATTTTAGAAGGTGAAATGGAAGAACACCTTGGAAGAAATAAATATCAAAGAGCAGAAACTAATGATTCTACAAAAAAGAATTATCGAAATGGATATAGTACCAAAAATCTTAGAAGTTCTTTCGGTGACGTCGATTTAGACGTACCAAGAGATAGGAATGCTGAATTTGAGCCACAAATTATAAAGAAATACGAAACTGTGTGTACAGAATTAGATAAAAAGGTGATTTCTCTTTACGCAAAAGGAATGACCACAAGTGATATTCAAGCAGAAATAGAGGACTTATATGGAATAACAATATCACCTTCTATGGTATCTAGAATTACAGATAAAGTTATGGAAAGTGCTGTTGAGTGGCAAAATAGATCACTAGATAAAGTTTATCCAATAGTGTATTTGGATGCTATGTATTTCAAGGTGCGAAGCAATGGAAAGATTATGAATAAAGCTGTTTATATATGCTTAGGATACAACATGCAAGGATACAAAGAAATTTTAGGAAGTTGGGTAGATGAAGCTGAGGGTGCTAAGTTTTGGTTAAAGATATGCACTGATCTTAAAAATAGAGGCGTACGAGAAATCCTTATAGCATGTATGGACGGATTAAAGGGGTTACCAGAAGCCATTAAAACTGTATTTCCATCAGTTAACATTCAAACATGTATTGTTCACCAAATAAGAAACTCAGTTAAGTATATAGCATCAAAAGATAAGAAAGAATTTATTAAAGATTTAAAATGTGTTTATAAGGCTTCAACTGAGGAACTTGCGCTAGCGCAGCTCGATAATTTAAAGGATAAGTGGGGAGATAAATATGCTATTGTAATAGATTCGTGGTATAACAATTGGAGTCACCTATCAACATTCTTCACTTTCTCTCCTGAAATAAGAAAAATGATATATACAACTAATACGCTTGAAGGATTTAACAGACAAATACGTAAGTATACTAAATCAAGAACTGTATTTCCAACCGATGAATCTTTAAGTAAATGTGTTTATCTAGCTACTATGGAAATTATAGAAAAGTGGACTCAACCAACACCAAATTGGGGTCGTACTTTAGCAGAATTATCAATAGTATTTGAAGAACAATTAAATGATGAATTAGCTTAATAGCTTGTACTTTTTACTAAACTTTATGTATAATATCTGATTTTTCACTAATACTATAAATGGATATAAAACATATTTTTAGCATTTACTAAAAATAAAAAAATATTACTGGACCATAAAATTTCCAGTAATATTTAAATAACAAATATACTAATAACACAAAATTATCTAGAGTCCCACTATGAGCAGAATTTGTCTTATTATCTGATAAGAAATATGAACTGCATTGTTTGGGTATTATTTTTTTACTTAGGTTTTAAAAGCGAAAGAGGAGTATAGATATTTGTTGAAATATTTAAAATTGCAACAGATATCTATGCTCCTTTTTGTATAATATATTAAAAATAAAAAATTGATACGTTCCTATAATCTGAAAGCGTCTTTTATATGATTTATTTTAAATAAATTATTTTTATTATTTAAATATATTTCTATTACATCAAACCTAAAATTAGTATTAACTATTTTATTATAAGTAATATATGAACTGGCTACTTTTATGATTGATTTTTGTTTAGAAAGATTAACTGACTCTTGAGGTAATCCATAATCATAATTATACCTGCCTTTAACTTCAATAATAATTATTAATCCATCTTTTTGGCATATAATATCTATTTCGCCTAGAAAATTTTTGAAATTACATTCTAAAATATTATAATCATTTTTTTTAAGATATGTTCGTGCTATTTTTTCACAATAGCTACCTACCTCTTTATTTAAGTTTTTCATTAAAGTCCTCCATCCTCATGCGCTCAATTTCATAATCATATTAATTTATAGGAAATATTCGTAATTTACAATATATATTAATTCTTGACAATATAAAATAAATTAAACTTATAAAAATATTGGAATTAATATTTTAAACTATGTCTATAATCATTAAGAGATTATGTGTAAAGAGGTGATATTATATGGCAGTGAAAATAATCAGTGCAACGCACAATGGTCTGGAGGGATTTTTGATTGATGTAGAGGTTGATATATCTAAAGGGTTACCACAATTTACGATTGTAGGGCTTCCAGATACTTCTGTAAAAGAAGCAAAAGAAAGAGTTAGAGCAGCCATAATAAACTGTGGATTTGAATTTCCTCTAGGTAGAATTACAATTAATTTAGCACCTGCAGATGTAAGAAAGATAGGTTCACTTTTAGATTTACCTATTGCAATTGGTATTCTTATGGAATCTAATCAAATTATCAAAAAGGATATGGATGATTATATAGTTTTTGGAGAGTTATCTTTATTTGGCGAACTTAAAGGGGTTAAGGGAACTATACCAATAATTGTTGAGGGAATAAAAGAAAAGATTAATAAGTTCATTTTTTCATATGAAAACTTAGAAGAAAGTTACTATTTTGAGAGTGGAAAATATTATCCATTTAGAAATCTAAAAGAAGTAATTTCTTTTATTACATATGAGGATATGCTTCCGTATGAGCGAGACGAAAAGCTAAATATAGATGAAGATTATCAAGTGTTTGACTATGGAGCTATTATAGGCCAATATTCATCTAAAAGAGCACTGGAAATTGCAGCGGCGGGTAAGCATAATATTATACTGTATGGCGAGCCAGGATGTGGTAAGACTATGTTAGCAAAAGCTTTAATATCAATATTGCCATCGTTATCTCAAAATGAATTAATAGAAATAGCAAAAATATATAGTGCATGTGGACTAATAAGTAAAAATATGCAGATCAATAGACCTTTTAGGGCACCACATCATACTACAACCAAAGTAGCATTAATTGGTGGTGGAAAAGAGATTAAGCCTGGAGAAATAACATTGGCTCATAATGGTGTATTGTTTTTGGATGAGATTTTAGAATTTAAGAAGGATGTGTTAGAGTCTTTGAGAGAACCCTTAGAAGAAAAGCATGTAAATATAAATAGAATTACTGGAAGTTGTACAATGCCAGCAGATTTTTTGTTAGTAGGAGCTTTTAATCCAATAGAAAAGAATGAAGATAAAATATATCAAAATGATAAATATTATTTAGATGCTCAAACTAAAAAATATTCAAGAAAATTTTCTAGTGCTTTATTAGATAGAATTGATATCTTAAATTATGTACCTAGATTAAAATATGATGAAATTGAAAATAAAAGTGATTCGTATAATTCAAAAGTCATGCGTGAAAATGTACTAAGGGCAAGGAAGATTCAAAAACAAAGATTTGAAAATTGTGTATATAAATATAATTCGGATATAAAAGGAAAAGACATTTTCGAAATATGTAGGGTTGGAAGAAAATGTACAGAAATTTTGAAACATTATTATAATACTTCAAGTGTATCTTTAAGAGGATATGGAAAAGTAATAAAGCTTGCAAGAACTATAGCTGATATAGAAAACGAGAAAGATATATTGGAAGGACATATATTAGAAGCCTTTAGTTATAGAAAAAATATAAATGGAGACATTATATAGAAGGGAGTTAAATATATGGATTATGAATTATGGTTAATACTTTTAGATTTAACAAATCATCAAAAAATAAAGTTAATAGATAAATATGAAAATGAAGAAAATGTATACAATAACTTTGAAGAAATATTAAAAAATAATAGTGCTATAGCCAAAAAAATAAAAAATTTTCAAAAAGAAGATTTAAAGTGTAAGGTTTTTAAGTTAAAGGAAACATTAGTCAAAAAAGGAATACACTTTATTACATATGCTAATCCTTTATATAGAGAGAAATTGAGGGGAATTTCAAATCCGCCTTATTTTCTATTTTATATGGGCAATATAGGTGTTATAAATAACAAATCTATAGCTGTTGTTGGGTCAAGGAAGTGTTCAAATTATGGATTGGCAGTAACAAAACTCTTGACAAAGGAGCTTATTACTAATAATATAACGCTTATAAGCGGAGGTGCAAGAGGTATAGATTCTATTGCACATAAAACCGCTCTGGAAGATGATGGAGTTAATATATGTGTATTAGGTTGTGGCATAGATATTGTCTACCCATCTGAAAATAAATTTTTATTTTCCAAAATAGCAGAAAAAGGAGTAGTAATTTCTGAATTTTTAATTGGAACGCGTCCGCTAAGATATAATTTTCCTAAGAGAAATCGAATAATAAGTGGTCTTAGTGACAGTGTAATAGTAGTTGAAGCTTCAGAAAGAAGTGGGTCATTAATAACAGCTAGGCTTGCACAACAGCAAGGAAAGAAGGTAATCGTTACGCCGGGATCCATATTTTACGATGGAGCAAGTGGTTCTAATAAATTAATTAGAGATGGATGTACGATTTGTACTGATGTAGAAGATTTAAGAGTGCTGTTGAGTTTGGAGCATGTTAATATTAAACCTATGAATATTGCACCTGAAAAGAGTGAAATATTAGATTTAATAAGCGATTCACCAATTCACATAGATGATATTTTTAAAAATATGTCTGTTGATAGAGGCGCTTTATATGCATTACTATTTGAAATGCAGATTAAAAATGAGATTATTTGCTTACCTGGAAATTACTATGTGAAAACAATTTAAAATGTGTAGGGGGTGAAAACTTCATATATTATATGAAGTTGTACTATGGGTCAAAAACTTGTAATTGTTGAGTCGCCGGCAAAAGCAAAAACAATCGGCAAATATTTAGGAAAGAACTATATTGTAGAGGCATCAATGGGCCATGTAAGAGATTTACCTAAAAGTAGGTTAGGTGTTGATATAGAAAATAATTATACTCCCAAATATATTACTATTAGAGGAAAGGGAGAATTGATAGATAAATTAAGAAAAGCTGCTAAAAAAGCAGATAAAGTTTATCTTGCAACTGACCCTGATAGAGAGGGAGAAGCTATTTCATGGCATTTAGCTAACATATTAAAGATTTCAGAAGATGAAACGTGTAGAATAGTTTTTAATGAAGTTACAAAGACTGCAGTTAAAGCATCTATAAAAGAAGCACGCAAAATTGATTTAGATTTAGTTGATGCACAGCAAGCAAGAAGAATATTAGATAGACTTGTTGGATATGAGATAAGTCCAATTTTATGGAGAAATGTAAAATGGGGACTTAGTGCTGGTAGAGTACAGTCTGCAGCGTTAAAGTTAATATGTGACAGGGAGAAGGAAATAAATGAATTTATTCCTAAAGAGTATTGGTCAATAGACTGTATGCTTAAGAAGGATAAAAAGAAGTTTCCAATAAGGCTTTCAACATACAAAGGAAAGAAGATTGAAATTGAAAATGAAGAATCTTCAAATAAGATTATTGAAGAACTGAAAGATGGAAAGTTTGTTGTTAAATCAATAAAAAAAGGTAAAAAAAATAGGAATCCGTTGCCACCTTTTACTACAAGTACACTTCAACAAGATGCAAATAAAAAATTAAACTTTATGACTAAAAGAACTATGTCAATAGCTCAAGGACTTTATGAAGGTGTGGAAGTAAAAGGTTATGGAACAGTAGGATTAATAACATATATGAGAACTGATTCTGTAAGAATTTCAGAAGAAGCACAAATTAAAACTAAAGAATTTATTGAAAATTCATATGGAAAAGAATATTTACCTCAATCTACTAGAGTATATAAAGGAAAAAAGAATATTCAAGATGCTCATGAAGCGATAAGACCAACTTATGTAGATATAACGCCAGAAGTTGCAAAAGAAAATTTAACTCCTGAACAATATAAATTATATTCATTAATTTGGAAAAGATTTGTAGCAAGTCAAATGGAATCGTGTGAATTAAATACTAATTCAATAGATATAGAAAATGGCGATTACAAATTTAAAGCATCAGGATCTATAATTTCTTTTGATGGTTTTATGAAAGTATACGAATATTCAAATGAAGAAGATGAAAAATCGGTAACATTGCCAGTTGTAGAAGAAGGGGAAGAATTAAAGGAAGCTTCTCTTAAAGGAAGCCAACATTTTACTCAGCCGGCACCAAGATATACCGAAGCGTCATTTGTTAAATTACTAGAGGAAAAGGGAATAGGTAGACCTAGTACTTATGTACCTACTATTTCAACTTTGCTTGGGAGAAATTATGTTGTTCGTGAAAAGAAAAACTTAATTCCAACTGAACTTGGAGAGATAGTAAATAATATTGTAAGTGAATATTTTAAGCAAATAGTAGATGTTGATTTTACAGCAGATATGGAGAAAAAACTTGATAATGTAGAAGAAGGAAATGAAAATTGGACTGAAATAGTTGGAGAATTTTTTACTCCTCTAAAGGCTGCAATTGAAAAGGCTGAAAAAGAAATATCAAAGGTTGTAATTGAAGATAAAGTTAGTGATGTAAAATGTGAAAAATGTGGTCGAATGATGGTTATTAAAAGAGGTAGATATGGTGAATTCTTAGCGTGTCCTGGATATCCAGAGTGCAAAAATGCGAAACCTATAGTTGAGGAACTAGATGTTCCATGTCCAGAGTGTGGAAAAACTATTGTTGTCAAGAAAAGTAAAAGAGGCAAGAAATTCTTTGGATGTTCTGGATATCCAGAATGTAAATTTGTGAGTTGGTATGAACCTGTAAAAGAAAAGTGTCCAAAATGTAATTCGTATATGGTCCTAAAGTATTCAAAGTCAAAAGGCAAATATGTACAATGTTCCAATAGTGAATGTGATTATAAACATGAAATTAAAGAAGAGGAAGAAAATAAAAAAGAAGAAATTTAATATAGATAGTTTGATGACTTAAGTGATATTATTTTGTCGAATAAAATTAAAATACTGTTGAAAACGAAAATTTTATGTGATAAACTAAAATTAATCGCAACTTGTAAAAAAATTCAATAAATTAAGAATTTTTTGTAATTACAATCCTTTTATTCAATGATATTGTTATATGGTTGCCAAGGAGGAAAATATTATGTCATCACTATTAAATAAGACTAGAATGTTAAATAAGATTCTACAGAAGTCTGGTACAGAACCTGTAGCATTTCAAGATATATGTGCCCTATTAAGTGAAGTTCTTGAGTGTAATGCTTATATAATAAGCAAAAAAGGAAAGGTACTGGGATATACTTTGGGTAAAGAATTTGAATGCGAAGCTATGAAGAAAAAAGTAATAGAAGATAAGAGGTTTCCAGAAGATTACAATAAAACACTTTTAGAAATTAATGATACATTATCTAATTTACCAAATGAAGGAAGATGTGTTTTTGAGGAGATTGGTAAATGTAAAAAAGTAGATAAGCTATCTACTATAATACCTATAATAGGAAGTAGAGAAAGAATAGGGACATTAATATTAGCTAGATTTGGAAATGCATTTACAGACGATGATTTAGTACTAGTAGAGTATAGTGCAACCATTGTAGGAATGGAAATGCTTAGAGCTATGCAAGATGAAATTGCAGAAGAAGCAAGAAAAAAAGCAGTTGTACAATTAGCTATAGGAACTCTTTCTTATTCGGAATTAGAAGCCGTTGAACATATCTTTGAAGAATTAAATGGAAATGAAGGATTATTAGTAGCTTCTAAAATAGCAGATAAAGTAGGAATAACTAGAAGTGTTATAGTAAATGCATTAAGAAAATTTGAAAGTGCCGGAGTTATTGAATCAAGATCTCTTGGAATGAAGGGAACTTATATTAGAATCTTAAATGAAAAATTAATAGAGGAACTAAAAAAAATAAAATAATAAAAAAGCTAAAGGATGCGTATATAAATATATCCTTTAGCTTTTTTTGTTTATAATTGCTAAAATTAAAAATTATAGTATAAATATTTATTCATTTGGAGAAAATTTAAAATGTTGCAATTATTATAAAACTTTGAATTATATATGAATTTTTGTTTGCAAAATTTTAGCTTAGTCATTAATAAAGAAGCTAAAATACCAATATTGAATATTAGTATTTTACATTTTTTATGTATAACATAAATAAAAAATAAAACAAAATTAAAATTTTTATTGATACGTTAAATACCTTATGATATACTATCTAAGGTAACAAATACACACATTATCCAATTCATAAATTAGGTGCCCTTGTTTTGGGGGAATTTTATGAGAAGAAGATAATGGAGGTAAAAACCAAGGAGGTAACAAAATGTCAGTAATATCAATGAAACAATTATTAGAAGCAGGTGTACACTTTGGACACCAAACAAGAAGATGGAACCCTAAAATGGCTCCTTATATCTTCACAGAAAGAAATGGTATCTATATAATAGATCTTCAAAAAACAGTTAAAAAGGCTGAAGAAGCTTATAACTTCATTAAAGAAGTAGCTGCAGAAGGAAAAGATATACTTTTCGTTGGAACTAAGAAACAAGCTCAAGAAGCTATCCAAGAAGAAGCTATCAGAAGCAACATGCATTTCGTAAACAACAGATGGTTAGGTGGAATGTTAACAAACTTCACAACTATCAAGAGCAGAATTAGAAAATTAGAACAAATCGAAAAAATGCAAGAAGATGGAACTTTCGATGTTCTTCCTAAGAAAGAAGTTATTAAATTAAAGGCAGAATTAGAAAAATTAGAAAAGAATCTTGGCGGTATCAGAAACTTAGATGCTGAAAATGTTGGAGCAATGTTCATCGTTGATCCAAGAAAAGAAAAGAATGCTATCTTAGAAGCTAAGATTTTAGGAATTCCAGTAGTTGCTATAGTAGATACTAACTGTGATCCAGAAGAAGTTGATTACGTAATACCAGGTAATGATGATGCTATAAGAGCTGTTAAATTAATAACTGCTAAAATGGCTGACGCTATCATGGAAGGAAGACAAGGCGAACAATTAGCTGAGTAATTTAGATAAGAAAAGGGTAAGTGAAGTCCACTTCAGTTACCCTTTTGCTAAATGTTAAGGATTACTTTTTATATTCGAGGAGGAATTAAATTATGGCAAACATAAGTGCACAATTAGTTAAAGAACTAAGAGATATGACTGGAGCTAAAATGATGGATTGTAAAAAGGCTCTAGTTCAAACTGAAGGAGACATCGATAAAGCTGTTGAATTCTTAAGAGAAAAGGGACTTGCGGATGCAGCTAAGAAATCAGGTAGAGTTGCTGCTGAAGGTATAGTTAAAACATATATTTCAGAAGATAAGAAAAAAGGAGCAGTTGTTGAATTCAATTGTGAAACAGATTTCGTTGCTATTAATGATGAATTTATGGCTTTTGCTGATAGATTAGCTCAAATGGCAGTTGAAACTTCAGCTACAACAGTTGAAGAACTAGTTAACGAAAAGTTTGATGCAGAAAACACAGTTTCAGCTGCATTAAAAGCTTTAATAGCAAAACTTGGTGAAAACATGACTATAAGAAGATTCACTAAATTTGGCATTGAAAATGGAATGGTTAAGAGCTACATCCATGGTGGCGGAAGAATTGGAGTTTTAGTGGAACTTGCTTGTGATACTGCATCAGATGTACTTGATGAAGTAGCTAAAGAAGTTTGCATGCAAATTGCTGCTGCTAACCCATTATTCTTAAGCGAAAAAGAAGTAGATAATACATCTATAGAAAAAGAAAAAGAAATCTATAGAGTTCAAGCTTTAAATGAAGGAAAACCTGAAAAGATCGTTGAAAAAATGGTTGAAGGAAGAATTAAGAAGTACTACAAAGAAGTTTGTCTTTTAGATCAACTATGGGTTAAAGATAGCGACAAGACAATAGCTAAATTCTTAGAAGAAAAATCTAAAGAAGTTGGTTCTCCAATTACAGTAACTAGATTCGTAAGATACGAAAGAGGAGAAGGAATCGAAGTAGAAAAAGTAGATTTCGCTGAAGAAGTTGCAAGACAAATGGGTAAATAATATTTAGCCAAAGAGAGAACACTTTGTGTTCTCTTTTTTTAAAAAATTAGATATATATTTAATGTGTCAAAATAATAAAAATACTTTTAATAATTCCTAAAACATCAGGAGGTAATTGTAAATGTCAGATTATAAATACAAGAGAGTAATTTTAAAACTTTCAGGGGAAGCTTTAGCTGGAGTTAGTGGATTTGGGCTTGATTTTAATGTAGCTAAAAGAATAGCTTTAGAAATTAAAGAATTAGTTGATATGGGTGTTGAAGTAGGTACTGTAGTAGGTGGCGGAAACATTTGGAGAGGCAGAAGTGGCGAAGGTATGGACAGAACTACTGCTGATTATATGGGAATGATGGCAACTTGCATAAATGCTTTAGCGCTTCAAGATTCCTTAGAACAAGTAGGAGTTAAAACAAGAGTTCAAACTGCTATAGAAATGAAAGAAATTGCAGAACCATTCATAAGAAGAAGAGCGATGAGACATTTAGAAAAAGGAAGAGTTGTTATATTTGCTGCTGGTACAGGAAATCCATATTTCTCAACTGATACTACTGCTGCTTTAAGAGCTGCTGAAATAGAAGCAGATGTAATTCTTTTGGCTAAAAAAGTTGATGGAGTTTATGATAAAGATCCTCATAAGTATTCAGATGCTAAAAAATATGATACACTATCATATATAGAAGTATTAGAACAAGGATTACAAGTTATGGATTCAACAGCAACTTCATTATGTATGGATAACGAAATTCCGATTCTTGTATTTGGATTAGATGAGCCTGGAAATATTAAAAAGGCAATGTTTGGCGAAAATATTGGAACATTAGTAACAAAGAAATAGGAGGAATATCATGATTAAGGATATCATTAAGAATGCAGAAGAGAAGATGAAAAAAACTATAGCTGTATTAGAGTCAGATTTATCAACAATGAAGGCAGGAAGAGCAAATCCATCAATGCTTGATAGAATTCAAGTTGAGTATTATGGAAGCATGTGTCCACTTAGCCAAGTGGCGAATGTTTCAGCTCCAGAACCAAGAGTACTTATGATAACACCATGGGAAAAACCTCTATTAAAAGATATTGAAAGAGCTATCTTAAAGTCAGATTTAGGGCTAAATCCTTCAAATGATGGTTCTGTTATTAGATTAGTAATACCAGAATTAACAGAAGAAACTAGAAAAACTCTTGTTAAGAATGTAAAGAAAACAGGGGAAGAAGCTAAAGTAGCAATTAGATCTATTAGAAAAGGTGCTAATGACAAAATCAAAGCCTTGAAAAATAATTCTGATGTTTCAGAAGATGAAATTAAAAAAGGTGAAGATGATGTTCAAAAGAAAACAGATGCAGTTGTAAAGCAAGTAGATGTTATAGTAGCTGCAAAAGAAAAAGAGGTTTTATCAATTTAAATCTCAAAGCCTGCTTAATTAGCAGGTTTTTTCAATAAAGGGAAAAATTCATTTGTATTTAGAAACTTGAACTTAATTTAAATCACTAAACTATCTTGAGTTTTTTTTTTGATGATACATCAAAACTGGAGAGTTATAGCAACTTCTGCTGAATAAGTGATTGACAGTATAGTTTCTATTAAATAATAAGATGAAGTTATGATTGGTATTAATAAAACTTACTTGCTGAATAAATGTGAGTTGAGTTTTAGAAAACTAGGGGGAGAAACATGTTAGATATATTTAAATCCAAAAAGGAAGAAAAACAAGATTTTAGCTTAGATATGAATAATATACCTAATCATATAGCCATAATAATGGATGGGAATGGAAGATGGGCAAAAAAAAGAAATTTGCCAAGAAGTATGGGTCATAAAGCTGGAGTTGAAACTATCAGAAGAATTTTAAAAGAAGCAAAAAGATTAGGCGTTAAAAATTTAACATTATATGCTTTTTCAACTGAGAATTGGGCCAGACCTAAAGAGGAAGTTGGAGCATTGATGAAACTTTTGCTTGCTTATTTAAAAAGCGAAGTAAAAGAATGTAATCAAAATGGTGTCAAAATGAATGTATTTGGAAATGTTGATAGATTACCTAAAGAATGTCAAGATGCATTAAACGGAGCAATGGAAACAACAAAGAATAATACTAATATAAATTTAAATTTAGCGTTAAATTATGGCGGAAGAGATGAAATAGTTAGAGCTATGCAACTTATTAGTTCAGATGTAAAAGAGAATAAAATAAAGATAGAAGATATTAATGACAACTTAGTAGAAAAGTATCTTTATACTAAAGGAATACCAGATCCGGATTTAATTATTCGTCCATCTGGAGAGCAAAGACTAAGTAATTTCTTATTATGGCAATGCGCTTATTCAGAATTTTGGTATTCTGACATAAACTGGCCTGAGTTTAAAGAAGAAGATTTAAGAAAAGCCATAGCGGATTATCAAAACAGAGATAGAAGATTTGGAAAAGTAAAATAGGGGAGTGATTGGATTTTGAAGTCTAATAATAGATATTTGGGTGCTGCTATAATTGCTCCGTTTATAATATTTGTTTTGCTTGGAGGAATTTTTCTTAAAGGCTTTATATTTGCATTATCAATTATGGCACTTTGGGAATTTTATAAAGCACTAAAAGAGAAAGATTTTAAACCAATATCATTTGTAGGATATATTCTTTTGATAATATACTATATTTTGAATAATAATTTTGAAATGATGATGTACATACTTGTTGTTGCAACGTTTATATTATTAATATATCCAGTTATTAATTTAGAATATACGTTTGTTGATGTTGCATTAACATTACTAGGACTTATATATGCAGGAATATTATTCAGTTTTGTATATTTAGTTAATACAAAACCATCAGGAAATTTTTTAGTGTGGCTTATATTTATAGGATCGTGGCTTTCTGATACAGCAGCATATTACAGTGGTAAGAATTTTGGAAAACATAAGCTTTCTCCAAAGGTATCTCCTAAGAAAACAATAGAAGGATCTATTGGAGGATTATTAGGAGCAACAATATTTTCTGGGATTTTTGGAATTGTAATAAATAAATACATAAATATAATGCCTGTGTATCATTATTTTGTTATAGGGTTATTATGCGGTGTATTTGGTCAGTTTGGAGATTTAGTAGCATCTTCTGTAAAAAGATATGTAGGAATTAAAGATTATAGTAACCTAATACCCGGTCATGGCGGAATATTAGATAGATTTGATAGTATAATATTTTCAGCAACTGTAATTTTTTATTATTTAACATTTATAATAAAAATTTAAAATATGAAATAAATAACAATATTATGTATGCTATGTATATCTTGAGAAGAATAGTTGAGATATGTTTAAAAATAGATTATCTATTTATTGAATGTACCAATGTAATTTAGCAAGATGAACTAGTATGCTTAATATTGTTATTTTTTTGTTGGATATTAATTTTATTTTCTGATTACATAATGGGGAGGATTATATAATTTAAAACTTCAATGTATATATTAAAAATAAAATTGAAGAAATATAGTGTAGTCACATTATAAGGAAACAATATAAAGATTCAATAAATATCAGTATGTAATTTTTGATGTAAATTATATTAGAGAGTTTTTAAGAGAAAAGTATAAGCATATATTATAAAAATGATTATTTTAAGATTAGAGGTGAATAATATTTTTAAAATGTATAAAAAACTTTTCTCACTTTTATTATGCCTTATATTAGTTGTTGTAGGAACATTTATAATAAAATATTATTTTAAACCATTTCTAACTATGATTATAATGATTATAATATGTACACCTGTATATAGTATTATGATTAAAGCTAAAATACCGAATAGAATAGCAGGCGCTTTAAGCATAATAAGTATAAATACTTTAATGATTTTAATTGCAATATACTTAGGAAATGAGATTTTTAATATATGTAAAAAGGTATATTTAACGAATGTAGAGTGGATAAATAAGTTTGTTCAAGATATTTCTATAGCTTTGAATCTAGATTTGCAAAATTTAAGAATAGGAAAAGGTGTGGTTTCTATTCTTAATGATCAAAATATAAGAAAAGGAGCAATAAGCACTGGAGAAGGTGTTGTTGCATATTTTATAGGTAATATATGTACATTCTTTGTTTTAGTAGATAGAAGAAGTATGGTAAGTTTGATATATATGTTACTTCCTGAGGAAATGATACTTAGATTTAAAAGTCAAAAAGAAAATTTTACACACATGATAACAATAGAAGGAATACTTGTATTAATATCAACATTAGAAATAATAATTGGATTTATTATACTCAATATTCCTAACTCTTTCATGTTAGGTGTGTTTTGTGGTATTTTGGATATATTACCTTATGTTGGAACTATAATTGTATTTATTCCGATTATAATATACAATATTATAATGAAGAATTATCTTATTGCATTTGGGTTAATATGTTTATATATATTAGTTGAAGTTATTAGAGAAATTTTAGAAGCTAAGTTTTTAGGCGAAAAATTAGATATTCATCCACTTGTTATATTACTTTCAATATATATAGGAGTAAAAATATTTGGTATTTTAGGAATATTGGTTGGGCCAATGTATAGCATCTTAGCAAAAGAGATAATTTATAGTACTGACTAATGATTATATAGAGATACAATTCAAGATATGAATATACAATCTATACTTTTATAATATATTTACTTTTAGGAGGAAGAAGAAATGAAGAAACTTTCTATATTAGGGGCTACTGGTTCTATTGGAACTCAGACCTTAGATGTAATCAGAAAATCGAATGGACAATTAAAGTTGGTTGGAGTAACAGCTAATACTTCAGTAGAAAAGGTCATTCAAATAATAGAAGAATTTGATCCTTCATATGTTGCTATGATGGATGGGAAGAGTGCTGATAAAATAGCTGATTATTGTAAGCAAAATAATAGAAAAATACAAATATATGATGGAATAGAAGGACTTAATAAAATAGCTTCTATAGATGAAATTGACATAGTAGTAACATCTGTAGTTGGAATGATAGGATTAGAACCTACAATAAAAGCAATAGAAGCTAAGAAAGATATAGCTCTTGCTAATAAGGAGACTTTAGTAGTTGCAGGTCAACTTGTAATGAAAGCAGCGAGAGAGCATAATGTTAAGATATTGCCTGTAGATTCTGAGCATGGAGCAATTTCTCAATGTTTAAAAGGAAATGATAAGAAGGCATTAAGAAAAATAATTTTAACAGCGTCAGGTGGACCTTTTAGAGGAAAAATTACAGAAGAGCTAAATAATATAAAAGTTGAGGATGCATTAAAACATCCAAAGTGGAATATGGGAAGAAAAATTACTATAGATTCTGCAACACTTATGAATAAAGGACTTGAAGTAATAGAAGCTCATTGGCTTTTTGATTGTGATTATGATAATATACAAGTATTAGTTCATCCGCAGAGTATAATTCATTCTATGGTTGAATATATAGATGGAAGCATAATTGCACAATTAGGAGCACAGGATATGAGGTTGCCAATACAATATGCTGTTAATTATGAAGAGCGCAATGGCCTTATGGCAGATACTATAGATTTTTATGAAATATCAAAATTAACTTTTGAAAAGCCAGATTTAGATACATTTAAATGTTTAAAATTAGCTTTTAAAGCTGGGAAAATGGGGGGGCTTATGCCTACTATTTTAAATGGAGCTAATGAAGCAGCGGTCGATTTATTTTTGAATAAAAAAATAGGCTTTTTACAAATTCCTGAAATTATAGAGAAGTGCATGGAAGTGTTTAGGGGAGAAGTAAGAAAAGAATTAAATTTAGATAACATTATTGATTTAGATAGAAGGGTTAAAAAATATGTTAAGGAAAAAATAGTTTAGTGAGAGTATAAATGGTTAAGAATGGTAAAAAATATATATTATAAATATCCAAAACTAGAAGTATACTTGTGAATAGTATTTTTTAGCATAAACTAATGATTTAACTATATCCGTAGTTTCATTTAAATAATTATAAATTGATGTTATTGAATCAAAGAGGTCAGCAGTAGAAATAGAAGCACTAGTGCTAATAAAATGTACCCTATAGGATAGACAATATAAAAAAAACTATCATATAGGGTACTTTTATGTATAATAGAATAAATGATATTAGGAGTTGTTAAATTGAGTAAGAAGTTATTTACAAATGAAGAGATAAGAATTTTATCACAAAATAAATATGTAAAAAATATAAGTAGTAAAGGCAATACATATTCTGATGAATTTAAGATGTTATTTATAAATGAAAATGAAAAAGGAAAATTTCCAAGAGAAATTTTTAGTGAGTGTGGGTTTGATATAAATATACTTGGTATTGAAAGAGTAAAATCAGCAGGAAAAAGATGGCACTCCACATTTCATAGAAATGGAATTTCTCAGTTACAAGATACTAGAAAATATAATACTGGACGCCCAAGCGAAAGAGATTTATCAATAGAAGAAAAATACGAAAAACTTCAAGCTAAGCTAAAACTTTTGCAAGGAGAAAATGAACTGCTAAAAAAGTTAGAAATGATCGAAAGGTGTGTGATAAAGGGAAATTTAAAATAATAACTAATGAAAAGTTTAAAATAATCAGAACTGTTATAGACAAATATAAACTTAAAAATAAAGTTAGCTATCTGTGCAGTATTGCAAATGTTTCACGTTCGGGATACTATAATTATTTTTTTAGTGATTCTATTAATGTACGTAATAATCAGGAAATCAAGGATTTAGAAAGCTATGATAACATATTGAGTGAATTTAATTTTAAGAATCGAAGAAAAAGGGCTAAACAAATAAAGATGACGTTAGAAAATGAATTTGGCATAGTCTATAACTTGAAACGTATAAGAAGAATAATGAAAAAATATACTATTGTTTGTCCTCATAGAAAAGCAAATCCTTATAGAAGAATGATGAAAGCTACTAAGGAGCATTCCGTTTTGCCAAACAAATTAAATAGAGAATTTAAGCAAGGTATACCTGTAAAAGTATTGCTTACTGATATTTCATATCTATTTTATAAAAATCGCCAAAAGGCTTATTTGTCGACCATTTTAGATGCTTCTACAAATGAGGTATTATCTTATAATGTTTCAAAAACTCTTAAGATAGATATTGCTATTAATACCATAGACAAATTAATAGCATCAAATAGTACTATTCTCGATAAAGACGCTTATATACATTCAGATCAAGGAGTTCACTATACTAGATACTAGTCCAATATTTCAATCTAAAGTTAAAGAAAACAATTTAGGACAATCTATGTCTAGAAGGGGAAATTGTTGGGATAACGCCTCGCAGGAATCATTTTTTGGACATCTAAAAGATGAAGCTAATATAACGGCTTACGCTACGTTTGAAGAATTAATACAAGAAATTGATGAGTATATAGATTATTATAATAATCACAGATGTCAATGGAACTTAAAAAAGATGACTCCTATCCAGTACAGAAATCATCTTTTACATTGATATAGGCTTTTTTAAAATGTCCTTGACAAAGGGTACACTTTATAAAAATGAAGTTTTTAATTTTATATATTTTCTTCTGGATTTGGAACAGGAGAATGTCTTTGAGTATTTATTAAAATTAAATCTCAGCTATGTGCATTAACAAAATCTTTACATGTATAGAATTCTGCGTTATTTAATATAATGTATACATTCTTATCTTCATTTATTTCAAGTAGTCTTTCGAGAAAAATTTCCACGTCTTCTAGAGCATGTCTGAAAAGTTAGAGTATAATTTTATTGCGAGTAAAAATGAATGGACAATGCTAGTTTAAATTATAAAGACTTAACTTTCAAGGAAATAGAACAAAAAATATATAAATATGCTTGTGATGAAGCTTGTAATACTATGAGAGAAGTATTAGAATGGCTAGATAAAAATTGCTTAATGAAAGAGATAATAAGATCTATAGAAATAATGGATTTAAGAGAATATGTCTAAAAACTATAATAGGGAATGTTGAGTATTTATGGAGTATTTATGAATTTGAATTAGAAAGTGGAAAAAAGCTGCTAAGTATTTATTAGATGAATATTTAGAGATGGATACAATAGGTAAAGTGTTTGCTAATTTAGTATAGATTATTTTAACTAGCATATCAGAAGTATCATTTAGTAAAACATATAAAAATTTTAAAACAACGTGTAACCAAGAAATTAGCCCACAAGACTTTTGTAACGTAGTTCAAAGTGTTGGGGAATAGAAAGATTGAACTTAATTAGCAAGGAGCTTTAAAAGTACATAAAGAAGTTCAGGTATTATTTCAATAACAAGATGGTGTATGGTTAAGTATCCAAGGAAAAAAACGTCCTAAGGGGAAAAGTAAGAAGAAAGAACTAAAATTAGCAATATCTTATACTGCATAGAGACGATGCAAATATAGAAAGAATGAATATGTTGTCGAAGATAAAACCGTTTGTGTAAGCTTTGATAATGCTAAATATTTCGAAGAGCTTTCAGAAGCGACTATATGTGAAAAATACAATGTTGATGAAATTAAAACTCGAATACTAAATGTGGATGGTGCAAGTTGGATAAAAGGCAATTGTTAGGAAAAAGATATACACTTTCAATTAGATCAATTTTATATAAGTCAAGCAATTCTTCGTAAGGTCAGTGAGAAAAAATCACAAAAGAAATTATTAAAGTTATTTTGTGAAGGAAATATTGAAAAAGGTTTTGATATGATTATTCAACTTATGATTGGGAATAATAATGATAAAAAAGTACTTAAAAAGTTTGAGCATTTATATAACTATTTGGTTAGTAATAGAGACGGATTACTACCATGTAAGCAAAGAAATATAGACTTGCCTACGCTACCAGAAGGCTTGATGTATAGACAATTAGGTACCATGGAACATAATATATGTGATATACTTGCTCAAAGAATGAAAGGAAGAAAGATAAGCTGGTATATTAATGGTGCAGGTGATTTATCTAAAATACTAGCTGAAAAAATTAGTGATAGATTATTTAATACTGTAGATAAAGTATGTAAGAATACAATATCTACTGATGTTTTAACAGACATTGTAGAAGTAACACTGTTATCTGCTTCAGATGCGAATAAAAAAGCAAAAAAATCTTCAACGTATAAAGTTCATACAGCTACTATACCGTACAGTGAAGCTTCAGTTAGTTTAGGTAGAAAAATAATAAGAAAGTTATGTGGACTAAAAGATTTTGGCGAGATGAGTTACAAATAACGTTAAAATAGAAGACGGGATATTATGAGAATTTACTATAAGATAATAGATAAAAGTAAAGAAAATATTTGCCAACTTTTACTTGATTCAAACACGGTGATTTAATAATCAATAGTTTTAGAGAAATAATGATTTTTAACGAATCTAGAAATCCTATAACATTTATAATGAACATTTTTGATTTGTCAAAAGAAGATGTAAATGTCAAGCTAGAAATGGTTCTTTCCAGACTTAGTTGAACTTCATACTATCAATATTTAAAACTTCACTTCTTAATGGTTCAAAACTACATCGTCCATACAATGCGTTTAATTACTTTTAATTTATTTACGCTTCCTTCAGCTAGTCCATTATTATAATCATATCTTATTGCATTTTTTACTGAATCAATATCTCTTTTAAGTCCGTTTATAAATGAATTAAGTTGTTCGATATTTAACTTTGAAGTTGTAGTTATCCAAGCCTCTAATTCATTAGAACATTTATTTTTTAATAAAGCTTTAAAATTAGAAACTATATCAATTATTTTTTTATAATCTGGGAATTTTTCGTATACTTTATTCAAAATTGAAGGTGTTAATTCCTTAATTTTTTCTATAGGATTGAAAATCAATTTTATAAGCAATTTGCGATTAACCAATACATGTTGTGTTTTATCATAAGATTTATTTTTACAATTATCACTTAATAAATTTTTTATTTTAGAGATATAATGTCTAAGATTAGACGATTAACCAGCATAACCTTTGTTTTTTATTTTTTCTAAAATTTGTGTAGAAGTTGCTCCTAAATAAACCATATGATCTATAAATAAAAGATATGGATCTAAATTACTTGTTCTTTTTGAACCTAAATTACCATTTATACCTGTTGTAGTCGGATCTAAATATTTATTTATAGTTCTTCGATCAAGGTTCAATTCGCTAGCTATTTTGCTTACGGAAGAATAATTATTTTTCATTTCTCTAACTGTATTAATAAGTTCTTGCTTATTTTTAAATCGTTGCTGTTGCTTCAAAGTCAGCTTATTTTTGCCGTAACAATTTATGTCATTTTGTTTTAAATTGATGATTTTATTTAAGGTTCTTATATTCATTTTTAAGCTTTGGCAAATTGCCGTTTTAGTAAATCCAGAATTAATCATATTTAATGATTTTAAAGCTCTTTCATTTCTAGTCATTTCTTTATTTTTATCAGCACAAAATTTATTTTTATTAAACTTATCAAAAATATTTTTCTCAATTACTATTTTAGATTTAAAAATTTTATTTAGATATTCTTTACAATATGTAGTTAAATTTTTTAATAAATGAAATCTATCACTAATTTGAATAGCTTTAGGATGTGATAAGGATATAGCATTTTTGTATGTAATAGAACCATCTCTTGAAACTATTTTTAAATTTTGATATGTTTTTAACCATTCTACAACATCATTAAGTTCTCTTGAAAATATCATATCAATAACTTGGTGAGTATCTATATCAACCATTAATTCAGTAACTGTTGTAATACAATGTAATTTGTAACCTTTATAATATCCAAGACGGGTACCTTTACCGCATTTAGCTTCGCTATCGTATTTTGAACTTCTTAAAGCTGTTCCATCTATCGCACATAATCTAGTTTCAGGATTGATAAGTTCAACAAGCATAGCATAAATGCCATAATATATGTGTTTCTCTAACACTTTAGCTCTTAATGAAAATGTGGAGTAATCTGGTACTTGATTAAGTTGAATTATAGCTTGAAATACATAGTCTTGTTTTATACGATGTTCAAGTTCTCTCAAACTGAATATACTATTTTTAACACCGTATAACATACACGCAACTATTTGTTCATCTGAATACTTACGTGGTCGCCCTTTATTATTTTGAATATTTGAATTTAATTTAGCAAATGCAGTTTTAACAGCTTCAAAAATTTTATAATAGTTATTTTCGCTTTTAATATTTAATTATATAATCATATTTGAGTCATTCCTTATGTGATATATTTAGGTTTTTCGCGAAATTATTATATCACAAAGGAATGATTTATTTGTTTTTTACAAATTCTGTTTATTCAACAACCTATTAAAATAATAATTACCTTTTTATCTTGAATTGGCAAGTCTTGAAAACTCTTTAAATATCGTGAATGAACTTTTTAGATATTTCTCCACAAAAAGGGCATATAAATTAGTTTCGGTTAGAAACAATATTTATATGCATAGTATCATTAATAATTTCATAACTAACAAATTCAAGATTTTTATCTAAAAGTTTAATAAATTCATTCATTATAAAACCTACTTTCAAAATATAGAATATCTATAATAATATATAAAAACAAGCAGAAATTCAACTAAGGCTGGAAAGAACCATTCTTATCTTATCATTTATACTTGCCAGAGTATTTTTTAAGAACAGGACCAATAAACTACAACTTGCCTTGAAGTGTTAGCATTTCCTGAGCGTAGCTCTGATTTAATTAAATCTCCAGTTAGCGCACCAAACATAAGCAATGGATGATACATACGCCATAGTGAGAATTATAATCTGAACTATACTAATCGTTATGAGTCTGGAAATTTGTGGAATTTATGTTGAAAATAATATGCTATGGCGTTGAGAAAGAATAAATTTTATTGTATTAATTATTGTCTTTTATGAAAATAATTTTATTATAAAAAACGTATAATTTAACTAATAAAAAGAAAACTTCATAAAAAATATAAATTATTTAAAATTTTATTACGAAAATTATATACTTTAAAGAAAAATATTGATACAATTTGGATTATATGATATTATATAGTCAAATATACTTTATTAGGAAGGGTGTTCATATGAAAGAAATAAAAAAAGAAGAATTAGAAAAAATAAATGGAGGAGGCATTAATGCAACAAATATATATAATACACTAAAATATGGTGTTGGTCGTCGTGTTATTGTAAATGATCTGACTAGATATTACATTGAAAAAGCAAAACATATTGAGGATCCTAACTGGAATAGAAGTTGTTAAAAAAATTATTATTTTAATATCAATAAACATGGAGGCATGAAATTTATTTTTTGTGCCTCTAATTTTTGGTTTGGCTGCATGGATATAATCTAATGAGTGAAAGTTTCTAACACATTCTGATACTGAAAAGCGTATAGCTTAGGACAAGAAGCTTCAGCGCGAGGTGAAATCTGGAGAAAGTCAGCAGGCAAATTTTTGACCAGACAAGCAGAAAATATATACAAGGTATGATATACTGGGTAACACTAAGATAAACTAATAAAAAATAATTTTTACCATTAGTTTTATTTTTATGGCACGAAAAGCAAAAAAGCTAAATGAACTGCAAACAATGTATGATGAAAATGATATAGATTTTTCAATAGTTAAAGGCACTATAGTAATAAAGGATTTAATAACATGAGTAGAAAAAAACTTAATTTTAGAGATGAATAATATGTGAAACATAAATTAAGAGATATAATTATCTTGACACTTTTTGCAGTATTAAGTAATGTTAACAAATGGTCTGAAATAGAGGCATTTGGAATAAATAAGAAAACTGGCTAAGGAATTATCTTAAATTAGAGAAGGGTATACTATTTGATGATACTATTAGAATGGTTATATCTAATAGTAATAGTAGATATTTTTATGAAATAGTCATAGAATTATTCGTGGAAGATGATGTAAAAGAGTATGTTGATGATGAAGAATTGCAACAAATTATAAAAGAAAAAGAACATAGTGCTATAGTAACAAGAAAATATTTTTTGACTACAATATTAAATGGCTATCTGTAAAGAAAGATTGGAAAGGCTTAAAAAGTATTGGTATTGAAAAGAAAATTATAGAAAAAAAGAATGGGCAAATTATTAATGAGGATAGATATTTTATTTGTAGTATTGACTCAGTAGAAACCTTTGCTAAAGCAGTCCGATGTCACTGGAGCGTTGAAAATTCATTACATTGGCATTTAGATTTTACATTTAAAGATGATAAAAATGCAAACATCTGCAGCAATGTTATTAAGGATTTACAAATAGTAAAGAAAATTACATTGTCAATTTTGAGGAAGACTAAAACTTTTTATAAAGTTAGTTTGAAAATGATAAGATATAGACTTTAATTAGATTTCGATAATGAAATTTAGTACAATTTTCAAATTATTAAATGTTGAAGATTTAAAAAGAGTACTAGATAAGTGAAAAATTTACAATCGATATTTGAATAAGTGCAGCATAAGCTTTTATTAATTTATGCTGGGGTAAGACTGCCATACAAGCTGACCTACGGACAGTAAAAAGGTTAAGTTAGCAAAGGATTAAATTACCAAAAATAAAATATAGAAAAAAACATAGCCATGTCCTATTATATAAGTCTACCACTACTTATAAAAAGGAGAAAACGGCTATGCTAAATAATCAAGAATATATTACAACACAATTAGAAAAAGTGCTATATGAGATTCTGCCCATTACATCCAAAAGATTGAAAAATTTAGTTTATATAATCATAGGAATAATATTATCAAAATCTGTTGAGCTTTCTGATATTTCAGAAAAACTAAAGATGATTTTTCTGAAGGAACTGAAGATAGCAAAATGAAAAGAATATATAGATTTTTTTCATCTTCACCAATCAATTCAGATTATGTATATGGCTTTTTTATAGAATAAGTCATAAAGAAATACGTCAAGCGAAGCAGAGAAAGAAAAATAATCATAATATTTGACCATACAACCCTTGATAATAGATTTCTTATATTACAGTTTTCGTTAAAGGTAGGAAAAAGAGAAATTCCTTTATGGTATAAAATATTTGAATATAATGAGAAAAATAACAAGAACTTCAAGCATATAAAAGAAGGAATGTCTGAGCTAAATGAGATTTTTACAGCTTATAATTACGAAGTTGTATTACTTGGCGATACAGGTTTTAAAAGTGTTGATTTATTTAAATTTATTAATAAATTAGGCTGGAAATATTGTATAAGATGCACTAATGATATGGTTGTGAAGATAGAAGGTAAAGAGAAAATATATAACACCTATAAAAACATATGTAAAGAAATTTAATGGAATTTTGCTAACTGCTGAAAAATACAAATGTAATCTTGCAGTATTCATAGCTGAAGATTAAGATGATATTTGGTATTCAGCAACTAATATGGATAGCAAATATGCTGTAAAGGAATATAAAAAAAGATTTATTATAGAAGAAATGTTTAAAGATTTAAAATCTAATGGATTTAATATAGAAGATACATGGACTGAAAATATAGTATACTTTAAAAACCTATATTTATGTGTAAGCATGGCGACTTGGATGATAATCTTAGGAGCTGACTGTTCTAAGAATAAAAAAAGTAAAATTATAGGTGCCACAAAAAAGATACACAACAAAATTGTTAGAATATATAGCTTATTTACTTCAGGTATGAAATGGTTCAATAGATGTTATGATTCTTCTGCCAAGAAGTACAAGCTTAGATTTGATTTTATACTTTACGATATATAATTTATTTAATTAGAAAACTATACCTTTGAATATTCGAAGGGAACATTTGCTTATTTTTACTTCAATAAATTTCACATTTATAAAGATATATGATTCTAAGGTTCTTATTTCATTAACTACCATTGTAATTATAATGAAATATATGAGTTACTTAGAAAATAAGCATACTTAATACAAATAACTGTTTGTAAATTAGGGATCAAAGGAATTACCTAAGGATATATGTAGGGATAAAGTTATTGGAACGTGGTAAGCTGATGACATGGAGGACTTATTTCCTTCAAAGTGGCAGTAAGAAAAAGTTGAAATTTAACTATAACTTACTTTTATATCAGTGAAAGTAGTGGCATAGTACCGTTGAAACTTGCGAAAGCAAGTGGAGGGATAGCTGCAAGTCAATGTTTTATTAAGATTTAAATTATTAGAAAATCACTAGGTTCGATTAAGACTAAGAAAAGCTGAAACAATTATTGAATGAAGCTAACTATGATGGTGGTGAACGAAGAATATTAAAGAAACAAATACTAAGAAATAATGAATATTATGATACGCAAGAAACACAGGATTTACTTTTTAGAAAAAGTAAAGAAAGTTATAAATTTAAAGATTTAATTTCTATAATAATAAATGATAAAAATATCACTTTAGCCTACAGAAATATTAAAAGTAATAAAGGAAGTAAAACTCCCGGCGTTGATGGGACTACTATAAAAGATATTCACAAATATGAAATATCAGAGTGGATAAGATACATAAGAAAAACATTCGAAAATTTTAAACCAATGCCAGTTTGCAGAGTTGAAATAGAAAAATTAGGCGGAGGTCTCAGACCTCTTGGAATACCAACGATTGAAGATAGAATGGTTCAACAGTGCATAAAACAAGTTTTAGAACCAATTGCAGAAGCTAAATTCTATCACGGAAGTTATGGTTTCAGACCAGATAAAAGTGCCGAAAATGCAATAGCAAAAGTAATGAAATTAATATCTATAATATCAGAAATGCTGAAAGCAGAGATTGAAGGGATTGGAACTCCTACAAAAGGTGTCCCGCAAGGAGGTATAGTATCAACACTACTATCGAATATTGTGCTGAAAAATCAATGGTAATAAATTTGGGGAAGAATTACTCAAACTTTCTTGGCTTTAAATTAAAAGCTGTTAAAAAGAAAAAGAAATACGTTGTTAAAAGCATGATATCAGATAAAGCCAAAACCAAAATCATTAAAAATTATAGAAATTAAATTGAAAAAATAAAAAATAACCCTAAAACATATAACGTTGAAAAACTAAACTCAATGATTTTGGGATGGCATAATTATTATAACATAGCTACCCATGTTAATTTAGATTTCAGCGAAATAAATTTCTTAGTTAGAAAAAGGTTTTTTAATCGAACAAGAAGTATACGAAGTGATACATTATACGAGAATAAGACCTATAAAAGGAGTTATGGAAATTATAACTTCAACCCTATAAGTATATGTAAAGTTACTATATATCCATTGGCAGGAGTAAAATTAAAATACCAAGGCTAATGAAAATGACAGCAAGCAGACACACAACATTAGGCAGATTTCATATCCATAAAGACCTTGATGATGAATTTAAGGATAGCATAAAATTTCTTATAGAAAATGCTTTGAAAAATGAAAGCATACAAAAAAATGATAACAGAATATCACTTTTTGTAGCACAAAGAGGATTATGTCATGTCAGCAAAGAAAATTTAGATATAACCGACATGGAAATAAGGAATATAGTTCCTAAAGAAAAAGGTGGAACTGATAAATATCACAATCCCGTATTAGTTAATAAAGAAATAAGCAGTTTCATAGATGAAACTGACAAGGTTAAAATTAATGAATACAGAGAAAGGATAAAACTCAATATAAAAGCCTTAAATAAAATTAATAAACTTCTCAAACTTGTTGGAAATTCTATGATTTAAAATAAATATTAAACTTAATAAAACACTGATGGAACGCCGGATGCGGTGAAAGTAGTACGTCCGGTGTGGAGGAGGGGAAAAGAAAGAGATAATATCAAGTCCTTACCTATTCCTATTAAAGAAAATTTTAAACATTGATGGAAAAACCATGAGAGGTAGTAGAACTGAAGATAAAAAAACGTTACACGTAGTATAGGCGTATTGTGATGAAGATGGTTTTTGTCTAGGACAAAATGTAGTTGATGAAAAAGAAAATGAAATAGTAGGAAATCCTCAATTATTAGATACATTACAGATAAATGCATATGTTGTTAATATAGATGCAATGGGAACTCAAGTTAAGATTTATGAAAAAATAGTACAGAAAAAAGCTGACTAAATGTTAGCGGTAAAAGGAAATCAAGAAAATCTACATAATGACTTAATAGATTATTTTAATGAAAATGATTAAAAAAACACTGAACAGAATGAAAATTACAAAAAGACTATTGAAAAAAAGTCATGATCAAATTGAAATAAGAGAATATTATCAAACAGATGATATAAAATGGTTAGCAAACAAAAATAAATGGAAAAACTTAAAAAGCATAGGAATTATATAAAAAAACATAAAAAAAGACGATTAAAGAAACAAAAGAAATACGTTGTTATATAAGTAAACTATTGTTTGATATAGAATTATTTTTCAAAAGCAGTAAGAGAACATTGAAAGATTGAGATAATGCATTAGCATTTAGACGTAACTTTCAAAGAAGATCATAATGAAATCATTGAAGAAACAGTTAATAAAAACATGAATATTATTAGTAAATGGGATTTATCAATATTAAAGCTTTTACATGCGGGGAAAAAGATGAGTTTAAAATTAAAAAGATTCGCAATATGCTCAAATCTAATTAACTATATAAGTGAAATTATAGAAGTTTAATATAAAGTGATTTTACTTATGTAGTTATAAATTTTCATGAGTTTGTCCTGATTGAGAATAGTAGGTCTCTAGATTTTTTTTGTTTAGTATGATAATATAAGTGTGTTAATTACGATTATATTGGTATAGTAATAAAATCTAAAGTGATAAATGTTACTTGAAAAATAGTTAATTATTATTAGAAATTCATTTGTATAAAAAACACATGGTATAATGAGTTCAAAATATTATTTCAGATTAATAATTATTAGCAGAGGTGTTCAAGATGATTTATGCACGGAATGAAAAAAATCTCAATTACATAAAAACTTTAGTTATAAAAATAGATAAAGTTCAATATGCGAGAGTATTTGATTACAGAGATATAGAAGTTAATAATGTGCAACTTTTTGAAAATACTTCTAAGATATTTGAAATATTCAATGAATTAGCTGAATTTTGTAGTTGAGAAAAAAGCAAAAGAATACTATAAGTGTTGGTTTATATTACTGAAGGGATGTATAGTTATTTAATAATAGTTATGAATATTGAATAATGTTTAAGCAAGAACTTGAAGATAATAAAAAAAAGTGGTGCATTGATTAGACAAATACTTTTCTGAATTTAATAATGTTTTTACTAATTGAGAAGGTAAAACAGCATTAATATCTTTAACTGAGTTTCAAAGATTTAAAAAAGTTTTATCGACGGGGGGCAGCAAACAGGTGAAACATAGAAAATGTTGGCTAAAGTTTATGCCTGCTTTAATAGAGTGATAAGATTTCTAGAAACTTATAGATTGAATTAGAATGGATTTAAAAGGATTTGACGCTAATTTAGAGAAGTATAATCTATATACTAATATGAATAATTGAAGAAATAGAGAAAAAAGTATTGCAAATGCTAGGTGTTAATGAAATGTTAACTATTAAAGGTGTAGGAATAATAACTACTACTTGTTTTGTTTTTGAGATTGCTGATATAAAAATATTTACTTATCTAAGCCGGATTTAAAAGTTTGCAGGTTTAAATTTAATTGAAAATAATTGGGAAAAGCGTAGAGGTAAAACGATTATAAGCAAAGGAGGCGGAGGAAGGTTTAGAAAACTCTTATTATGGCTTTAGCATTAAAAGAAATCACTTGATATGCGAGTGGTGGGCAGTCGATCATGCCGTTAAAAAACTATGAGTATTCTTAGAAAAATTATTTTTATCACAAATTTGTGTTGTTACTAAACTAAATACTGGTAATGTAAAATTATAAGTTATTATAAAACTAAGGTTTCAAAATTGCATTTAAAATATAGAATAACCACACAATTAAAAAATAGATAGTAAGTCTAACAGCTAGAAAAGACTGTTCTATATATTTTTTAGCCTTATAGGCGCAGAGCAAGCCACCCGTTTTACGGGTGGTCTTGACTTGGGGTGATAATATCCTTAGTAGCTAAAAATAATGAGGTTAAGATGATTTGTGAATACATTACAAACATAAAGAAAGATATTTTAATGAAAAAAGTAATCTTTAATTTTATTATGTTGGAAGTTTATAAAAATATTTTTTATAATAATGCACTGGATTTGATATATTACCTAGGGTAACATAAATTACTTGTCGATAAACTATATCTATTTAAGATATAGTTAAAATAATCTATAATACCTCAAAACTGGTTCTTCAGCTAATAATTGTGCAAAACTAATAAAACTTTTGTATTTCGAGGCTGAGTTTTAAAGAAAGAATTTTGGATTAGTCAAATTTGAAAATTTCATTATGTCATAAAATGGGTCAAGGAGAGCATATGTTGATATATGTATATTTGATAGAATGAATGAAGGAATTTAGGATATAGATATTGTGAGACATGGAAGTGAATATATATGTAACTTATTTTTGCAATGAGGATATTCTAAGAATAAAAGAAAATTAAAGTATAGAGAGGAAGGAAAATTTTTATGTATATTATTTTAGCAATATTGGCTTTTGGCGTTTTGATATTTATTCATGAATTAGGACATTTTACATTAGCAAAGATAAATGGAGTCAAAGTAGATAAGTTTTCTATAGGAATGGGACCTTCTATTTTTTCTTTTAAAGGAAAGGAAACAATATATTCTATTGGTTTACTTCCAATTGGAGGATATGTAAGCATGATGGGAGAGGAAGAAGTAGTTGATGATGTGAGAAGTTTTTCGGCTAAATCTCCTCTTAGAAGAATAAGTATTATAATTGCAGGAGTGGTAATGAATTATATATTAGCTATCTGCATATTTACAGGAACTACATATCATTCGGGCTTAATTACAAATACATTTGCAGATGGAATAAATGATGGATCACCAGCTTATCAAAGTGGGATTTTACAAGGAGATAAATTTCTAGAAGTAAATGATTTGAAAGTTTTTACTTATAATGATATTTATGCAGGAGTAGCTTTGTCATATGGAAAACCTATAAATATTATTATAGAGAGAGATGGTCAAAAGAAAGAAATAACAGTAACTCCAGAAAAAAACGATAAAAATCAATTACTTATAGGTGTTAGCTTTTCTAATATAGAAAATCCAAGTCTAGTGCAAAGTTTCAAGCAAAGCTTTAAGGAGACAGCATCGCTAGTTTCGCAAACTTTTAAAGGATTGAAAATGATATTTACAGGAAAGGCAAACCTGAAAACTGATGTAGGTGGACCTGTTACAATAATTAAGATGTCAACAAAAACAGCGGAAGCAGGAATCTGGCCATTGCTTTCTTTTATTGCATTTTTAAGTGTTAATTTAGCAGTATTTAATTTGTTACCTTTTCCAGCATTAGATGGAGGCTGGTGTGTAATTTTATTAATAGAGTTAATAGCTAGAAGAAAAGTACCAGATAAGATAGTTGGAGTTTTAAACTATTTTGGATTTGCGATACTTATAGGGCTTATGATATTAGTAACTTTAAAAGATCTGATATATCCAATTAATTTCTAAAGCTAATAAAGCTTACTTGTATGAAATTTTTATATGAGTGAGCTTTATTTACAATATATATAATTACAAGTTTACAATTATATATTTAAAGATATATAATTACGTATGTATAGATAAATTGAAAGTTTTTTGTTTGAAATTTAATATTTATTTATGGTTAAATTTTTCATGCATATTGGAAATGATAATAATATTAAAAACACTAAGAAAATAATACCTTTAAGTAGTTAGGGGAGAAAGTATGAAAAGAAGAATTTCAAGAAAAGTAAAAGTAGGTAATGTATATGTAGGAGGAGATGCTCCTATTACAATACAGTCAATGACTACTGCTCATACTAAAAATATAGAAGATACGCTAAATCAAATAGAAAGATTATATAAAGCAGGATGTGATATTGTAAGATGTGCTGTACTAGATATGGAAGATGCAGAAAGTTTGAAAGAAATAACTAAAAAATCACCAATTCCAATAGTTGCAGATATACATTTTGATTATAGATTAGCGTTAAAAGCAATTGAAAATGGAGTTTCAGCTCTTAGAATAAATCCTGGAAATATTGGAAGCTTAGATAGAATTAAGGCAGTTGCAGAAGGCTGTTCTGAAAAGAAAATACCTATAAGAATTGGTGTTAATTCAGGATCTTTAGAAAAAGACATTTTAGAGAAGTATGGTAAAGTAACTGATGAAGCATTGGTTGAAAGTGCTTTAAGACATGTTAAAATTTTGGAAGATTTAGACTTTCATGATATAGTAATATCAATAAAATCTTCTAATGTTCCTATGATGATATCATGTTATAGATTAATCGCAGAAAAATGTGATTACCCTCTTCATTTAGGAGTGACAGAAGCTGGAACTGTACAAAGGGGAACAATTAAATCAAGTATAGGAATAGGAACATTACTTGCAGAAGGGATAGGGGATACTATAAGAGTCTCTTTAACAAGTGATCCTATTGAAGAGATAAAAGTCGGTATTGAAATACTTAAATCTTTAGGTATAAGAAAAAAAGGTGTCGAATTCGTATCTTGTCCTACTTGCGGAAGAACTCAAATAAATTTAATAAAGATTGCTGAAGAAGTTGAAAAAAAATTAGAAAATTATAATAAGGATATTAAAGTAGCTGTTATGGGATGTGTTGTTAATGGTCCTGGAGAAGCAAGAGAGTCTGATATAGGAATTGCTGGTGGAAAAGGTGAAGGGATAATTTTCAAAAAGGGAAAAGTGATTAAAAAAGTTAAGGAAGAAGAACTAGTTGATGCTTTAATGGAAGAAATAGAAAAATTATAAGATTCAATTTTATAAAATTAATTAATTAAATCTAATATTTATAACAAGTATTCAAATTATTTTATAAGACTTGTATTTAAGAAAAAAATGTGATATGCTATAAATAGATTTAATTCTAATAGCTAGAAAAAAGGAGTGGGAAAATTACCCGCTCTTTCTGTTTGTAACGCAACTACTATAAGATAGTTGCGTTTTTGATTACAAATTTTAAAATTGCATAGAATAATTATAAGTCATGTAGTTTTATAAGGATGAAAGTGAGGGGAAAAAATGAAAAAAGATGTATTAATTCAAAAAATAGAAGAACTAGTTAGACCTATTACTTCAGAATTATCATATGAATTATATTATGTAGAATACATAAAGGAAAATGGAGATTTTTATTTAAGAATATATATAGATAAAGAAGAAGGTAGAATATCACTAAATGATTGTGAAGCAGTTTCAAGAAGAGTTAGTGATATTTTAGATAAGGAAGATCCAATTGAAGGTGCATACTATTTGGAAGTATCTTCACCAGGTCTTAATAGAGGGCTATATACAGAAGAACATTTTAAAAAATTCATTGGAAAAGAAGTGTTAATAAGATTTACTAGCTCATTTAACGGAATGAAAAGCATAAAAGGAATTTTGAAAGCTTCAGAAGAAGAATTCGTAATAGTTGAAGATGAAAATGAAGTTAAAATTCCAAGAGATAAAATTAAAAGTGCAAATTTAGAAGGGGAAATATAATTAAGGAGGGGATAAAAATGAATGAAGAGTTTGTAGGTGCTCTGAAGGAATTAGTAAAGGAAAAAGGTATTTGTGAGGATTTGCTTTTTACAACAATACAAGATGCCTTAGTTGCAGCATATAAGAAAAATTATGCAAATCTTAACACAAATGCTCAAAATGTAAAGGTAAATATAGATAGGGAAACAGGCGAAATTCATGTATATGCTCAAAAAATAGTAGTTGATGAAGTATATGATGATGTAACTGAAATATCATTAGAAGAAGCAAAAGAGTTAAGTCCTAAAAATGAAGTTGATGATGTTGTAGATTTAGAAGTAACTCCTAAGAATTTTGGAAGAGTTGCAGCACAGCTTGCAAAACAAGTAGTTACTCAAAGAATCAAAGAAGCTGAAAGAAGTATAATATATGATGAATACAAAGAAAAGGAATTTGATATAATTACCGGAACTATTTTAAGAAAAGACAAAGGCATGGTTTTTGTTAACTTAGGAAAATTGGAAGGTGTTATTGGACCTAATGAACAAATTCCAAATGAGGAATATAAATTCAATGAAAAGTTAAAACTATATATAGTTGAAGTTAAAAATGGAAGTAAAGGACCTCAAATTCATGTTTCAAGAACTCATCCAGGATTAGTTAAAAGATTATTTGAGCTTGAAGTTCCAGAAATCTTCAATGGAGTGGTTGAGATAAAGAGTATCTCGAGAGAAGCGGGATCAAGAAGCAAAATAGCTGTACATTCAAATGATGAAGAAGTAGATCCAATGGGAGCTTGTGTAGGCCCTAAAGGTGTAAGAGTACAAAGTATAGTTAATGAACTTAAAAACGAAAAAATTGATATAATAAAGTGGAGTAAGAATCCAGAAGAATTCATAGCTAATTCTTTAAGCCCAGCTAAAGTTTTAACGGTTGAAGTTAATGAAGAAAACAAGAGCGCTAAGGTTATTGTTGACGATAATCAACTTTCTTTAGCAATTGGTAAAGAAGGTCAAAATGTAAGACTTGCAGCTAAGCTTACAAATTGGAAAATAGATATAAAGAGTAAATCTCAACAAGAAGCATTAGATGCAGAAGAAGAAAGAATTTTAAATACTGAAGTTGAAATAGATAATGAAGAAGTTACTGATTTAAATGATATAGAAACTTCAATTGAAGAAATACAAGAATAGTGAGGTGCTTTTCATGAAGGTTAAGAAGATTCCTTTAAGAATGTGCACTGGTTGCATGGAAATGAAACCAAAAAAAGAGTTGATTAGAATAGTAAAAACTCCAGAAGGAGAAGTTTGCGTTGATTTGACTGGTAAGAAATCAGGAAGAGGCGCATATATTTGCAAAAATATAGAATGCTTTGAAAAAGCATACAAAGCTAAGAGACTTAGTAGAAATCTTGAGATACCTATAAGTGAAGAAATTTATGAAAAACTAAAGGAAGAAATTGATAATGAATAGATTTTTTAATTTTTTAAGTATTGCAAAAAAATCAGGCAATTTACTTGAAGGATACAGCAAGTGTGATGACTATAGAAATAATACTAAAATTTATCTATTTATAATATCTAATGATTTATCAGATAAGTCTAAAAGTAAATTTAAAAAACATTGTAATGAAAAAGATATACCATATATTGAGGATTTCTCAAAAGATCAATTAGGAGCGCCACTTGGGCGTAAAGAAGTTATGCTACTTGGGATTTTGGATAACGATATAGCAAAAAAAATGTTGGCGTTATACGAGGAGGAAAAAATATATGAGTAGATAATAATACGGGGGTGACCGCATGTCAAAAATAAGAGTGCATGAATTAGCGAAGGAACTAAATATAAGTTCAAAGGAATTAATTACTTTATTAATGGAAGAGTTTAATGTGGAAGTTAAAAATCACATGAGTACAATCGAAGATGAAGATGCAGAATTAATAAAGGAATTAGTATTAGGAAATTCAGCTGCAAAATCAGAAGCAAGCGTTGAAGGTAAAGAAGAATCAAAAAGCATTGTAGATGAGTATGAAGATAAACTAGCTGACGAACTTAATAAAGGAAAAAAGAAAAAGAAAAAAACTAAAAAAGAAGAATCTTTGAAGGATGAGGGTAACGAAAATATGGAAGAAACTCAAATAATACAAATCGGAGAAAGTATAACTGTTAAGGAATTAGCTGAAAAGTTAAATAAACCTTCAAACGATGTAATAAGAACATTAATTTTCCAAGGAGTTATGGCAGCGATAAACGCAGAAATTGATTTTGAAACAGCAGAAAAAGTATGTGCTGAATATGAAGTTATTGTTGAAAAACAAGAAGAAAATGACGAATTAGAAGTGCTAGAAATAGAAGAAGATGATGAAGAAAATCTTAAAAAGAGACCACCAATTGTAACAGTTATGGGTCACGTTGATCATGGTAAGACATCTTTACTTGACTGTATAAGAAAGGCAAAAGTTACTGATTCAGAAGCAGGTGGAATTACACAACATATTGGTGCTTACACTATTAAGTTAAATGGTGAAGAAATTACATTTTTAGATACTCCAGGTCATGAAGCTTTTACAGCTATGAGAGCTAGAGGAGCACAGATAACAGATATAGTTATATTAGTTGTTGCAGCAGATGATGGAATAATGCCTCAAACTAAAGAAGCTATTGACCACTGTAAAGCAGCAGGAGTGCCTATAATAGTTGCAATTAATAAAATAGATAAACCAGGAGCAAATCCAGATAGAGTTAAACAAGAATTAGCAGACCAAGGATTACTTGTAGAATCTTGGGGTGGAGATGTAATAAGTGAAGAAGTATCTGCAAAACAGAATTTAAATATTGATAAATTACTTGAAATGGTTCTTTTAAGTGCTGAAATGCTTGAACTTAAAGCAAATGCAAACAGAAGAGCTGTTGGAACTGTAATTGAAGCTAAGCTTGATAAGGGTAGAGGATCAGTTGCTAGTTTATTAGTTCAAAACGGAACTTTACATGTTGGTGATTCAATTTTAGTTGGTTCAACATATGGTAGAGTAAGAGCAATGTTTGATGATACTGGTAAAAAGATTAAATCTGCAGGACCATCTATTCCAGTAGAAGTATTAGGACTTTCAGAAGTACCAGAAGCTGGTGATAGATTTAATCAAGTGAAAGATGAAAAGACTGCTAGAAATATGGCTGAAACTAGAAAAGAAAAATTAAAAGCAGAAACTTTACTTGCTAGTCATAAAGTATCACTTGAAGACTTATATAATCAAATTAAAGAAGGAAAAGTTAAAGAATTATCTATAATAGTAAAAGCGGATGTTCAAGGTTCTGTTCAAGCGATTAAAGGATCTTTAGAAAAGCTTTCTACTGATGATGTAAAAGTAAGAGTTATCCATGGTGGAGTTGGAGCTATAACTGAAACAGATGTAACTCTTGCAAATGCATCTAATGCAATAGTTATAGGATTTAATGTAAGGCCAGATAACAATGCTGTAGCTCAAGCTGACAAAGAAGGCGTTGATATTAAGACTTACAGAATTATATATGATGCAATTGAAGATGTTAAATCAGCTATGATCGGAATGCTTGAACCAGAATATAAGGAAGTTGTATTAGGTTCAGCAGAAGTAAGAGAAACTTACAAGATCTCAAATGTTGGAACTATTGCAGGGTGTTATGTATTGAATGGTAAACTTCAAAGAAATGCCGAAACAAGAGTTATAAGAGATGGAATAGTAATTTTTGAATCAACATTATCATCATTAAAGAGATTTAAAGATGATGCTAAAGAAGTCAATGCTGGATATGAATGTGGTCTGACTGTAGATAAGTTTAACAATATTAAAGAAGGCGACATCGTTGAATGCTTTATGATGGAGGCTATTAAGAGAAAAGAACTTTAAGAGGTGAGATAAACATGGCAAATTATAGAGGTGGAAGAATTAACGAAGAATTTAAGAGAGAAATCAGTAACTTAATTCAAAACGAAATTAAAGATCCAAGACTTACAGCTATGATTTCAGTTACTGATGTTAAGGTTACTAAGGATTTAAGATATGCTAAGGTTTATGTAAGTATATTCTGTACAGATGAAGAAGAAAAGAAAAATAATCTTGCAGCTTTAAAGAGTGCAAGTGGATTTATAAGAAAAACAGTAGGCCAAAAAATCAACTTAAGACACACCCCAGAAATAATTATTGAATTAGATGATTCTATAAATTATGGTATGCATATGGATGAATTAATTCAAAAAATAAGTAAAAATTAAATGTGTAATTTAAAAGAAATAAGTGAACAAATATTAAAGGCCAAAAAGATTGGAATATCATTTCATACATCTCCAGATGGAGATGCTATAGGTAGCTCATTATCATTATTAAATGCATTAAGGCTTTTAGGAAAGGATTCGTATATTATATCAAGAGATGTTATTTCAGATAACTTCTCTTTCCTTTCTTTTAGTGAAGAAATTGATGGAAACACACTACAACCAGATTTAGATACAGACTTGGTTATAGTATTAGATTGTGGCAATGTAGAGAGAATATCAGCTGATTTAACAAGTTATAAGGGAAATGTAATTAATATAGATCATCATATTTCTAATGAAAACTATGGATTTATTAATTATATAGATTCAAACGCAAGTGCTACATGTGAGCTGTCTTATTTACTAATAAAAGAACTTGGAATTGATTTTAATGAAAAAAATGATAAAAAAATAGCAATAGGAAATGCAATTTATACTGGACTTGTAACAGATACAGGTTCTTTTAGGCATTCTAATGTTACAAAAAGAACACATACTATAGCAGGTGAGCTTATAGAGTTAGGTGTGAAGAATAGTATGGTTCATAGCAATCTTTTTGATAATAAGCCTTTTAACAAAGTGAAATTAATGGGTTGTGTTTTATCAAATATAGAGCTTGTTTTAGATAACAAGGTAGCAGTTCTTCAAATACCAAAAGGAATGCTAGAGGAACTTAACTTACAAAATGCTGATACTTCAGATATAATTTCAATTGGTCTTGGAATTAAAGGAGTAGAAGTTTCAATGCTTTTGAAGGAAGTTGAAGAAGGTGTTAAGACAAGTTTAAGATCTAAAAATGATGTTGATGTAAGAAAAGTGGCAGAAGTATATGGCGGTGGTGGACATATAAAAGCCGCTGGTGTTATGCAAAAGAATATTAATATAGAAGCGGCAAAAAATAATTTGCTCAAAATAATTAAAGAAGATATACATCTATGAAGAAGGGAATAGAGATTTCACTTATGAAAAAAGAAATAAAAACTTCGAATATAAATGGAATATTAAATGTATTCAAAAATAAGGGAATGTCTTCTTTTGATGTAGTTAGAAAAATAAAATTTTTAGCTAATGAAAAAAAGGTGGGTCATACTGGAACTTTAGATCCAGAAGCTACTGGAGTTCTTCTGGTTTGTATTGGAAAAGCTACAAAAATTATAGATTATATAATGAATTCAAGAAAAGTGTATGAAGTTAAATTTTTACTTGGTACTAAGACGACTACATATGATCTTGAGGGTGAAATTATAGAACAGAAAGAAACATCTCATCTTAGAGATGAGGAAGTATTTAATGTAACTTTATCTTTTGTTGGAGAATATGATCAAGTTCCACCAATGTACTCTGCCCTTAAAAAGAATGGCGTAAGACTATATGATTTAGCAAGACAAGGTATTGAGGTAGAAAGAGAAGCTAGAAGAATTAATATATTTGACATATCTAATTTGGAAATAAATTTACCGTATGTATCAATGAAAGTAGTTTGTTCTAAAGGGACATATATAAGAAGTTTATGTTATGATATTGGGGAAAAGCTAAATGTTGGAGCAACAATGGTAGATTTAAATAGATGTGAAACATCTATATTTAAACAAGAGGAAAGTGTAAATATAGAAGAGTTAACAAAAGAAAACATAAAGGATTATATAATAACTATTGAGGAGGCTCTTGCATTTTATCCAAAACTCACAGTAAAAAGTTCATTTACCAAACTTTTAGTAAACGGCGTAAAGGTATTTGATAAAAGGTTAAGTAGTGAGAAAAGAGAAAAAAATGTTTTATATAGAGTTTATGATACAGAAGAAACCTTTATAGGACTTGGAAAACAAGATGATGAAGGTTTTAAAATTGAGAAATTATTGCTGTAATTTAGGAGTGAAACCATGATTATTATAGATAAGGATTCACAAAACGTACAAAAATCTGAAAATTACATAGCTATTGGAAGTTTTGATGGACTTCATTTAGGGCATCTATCATTAATATACAAGGTTGTAGAAGTAGCAAAAAAAAATAAAGGTAAAAGTATGGTTTTTACATTTAAGAATCATCCTAAAACCCTTATAAGTAAGGATAATGTTCCTAAACTTTTGATGGATAATGCTCAAAAAGCTGAAGTGTTAAAAAAACATGGTGTAGATATGGTATGTTTTAAAGAATTTGATCTGGAATTTATGAAAATGACACCTAAAGAATTTGTGAAATTTTTAGTAGTTGAATATAATGCAAAAGGACTTGTTGTGGGGTTTAATTATAAGTTTGGATATAAGAATTTAGGAAATATAGAATTATTAAGAGAACTGCAGAAGGAATATGGATATGAGCTTTATATAATGAAGCCATGTACTTATAACAATGCAGTTATAAGTAGTACTAGAATAAGAAAGTCTTTAGAAGATGGAGAGGTTTTAGATGCTTGTAAAATGCTAGATTCGCCATATACATTAAGTGGGGAAGTCGTTCATGGTCGTAAGATTGGAAGAACGATTGGGTTTCCTACGGCAAACTTAAAATACAACAAAAATTTTATATTGCCTAAAGTTGGTGTATATTATACTAATATAAAGGTTAATAATAGTATATATAAGGGAATTACTTCTGTAGGGAATAATCCAACAGTAGAAGGAAAAAATCTAACTGTTGAAACATACATTTTAGACTTTGATAAAGATATATATGGTGAAACAATAGAAGTAAGTTTTATAAAAAAAATACGAGATGAAAAAAAGTTTAATGGAGTAGAAGAACTAAAACTTCAACTTGGAAAAGATAGATCTTTTGCAATTAATGAGAGTTATATGTCGACTTTGAGAATATAGTTTACAATAATCTTTACTTTTGATATAATAACACATGAACCTAATCCTAAGTTTAAAGGTGCCATCTTTTTACTTGGAATCAGGGGATATTTATATAATACACGGAGGTGCACTTATAATGGATAAGGCAAGAAAATTAGAATTAATTAAGAAATTTGGAAGAAGCGAAGGAGATACTGGTTCACCAGAAGTTCAAGTAGCTTTATTAACTGAAAGAATTAATACATTACAAGAACATTTTAAAGTTCACAAGAAAGATCACCACTCAAGAAGAGGATTATTAAAAATGGTTGGTCAAAGAAGAGGTCTTTTAAACTACTTAGCAGATCAAGATATCGAAAGATACAGAACTTTAATCAAAGAATTAGGTTTAAGAAGATAATTTTTAGAGCGGAGTTTTCCGCTCTATTATTTTAAAAACATACAAATTGTAAAAAAAAGTATACAAAATTATGGATAATAAGATGAGCCTGAAGGGAGGTCACAAATTATGAATAACGTTCTAACAACTGAAATCGCTGGAAGAGAACTAAAAGTTGAATTCGGAAAAGTAGGTATGTTATCAAACGCAGCAACATTTACTAGTTATGGAGATACAGTCATACTAACTAATGTTAATGCATCACCAGAACCAAGAGTAGGAATAGATTTCTTTCCACTTAGCGTAGAATATGAAGAAAGATTATATGCAGTAGGTAAAATTCCAGGTGGATTCATTAAAAGGGAAGGAAGACCATCAGAAAAAGCTATATTAAATGGTAGAGCGGTAGATAGAACTATAAGACCTTTATTTCCAAAAGGATATAGAAATGATGTTCAAGTAGTTACTACAGTAGTATCAGTAGAAAAGGATATTTTACCAGAAATATTAGCTATTAATGCAGCATCGCTTGCATTATGTTTATCAAGCATTCCATATACAATTCCAATAGCTGCAGTTCAAGTTGGAATAATTGATGGTAAATTTGTTACAAATCCAGACGCAGCAGGAAGAGAAGCAAGTATTCTTCATTTAACAGTATGTGCAACTAAGGAAAAGGTAATGATGATTGAAGCTGGTGGAAATGAAATACCAGAAGATACTATGATAGATGCAATTAAATATGGTTTTGATGAGTGTCAAAAGATTATAGCATTCCAAGAAGAAGCTATGGCTAAATTTGGAAAGAAAAAAGATGAACCAGTATTATATACTATTGATGCAGAATTAGAAAAAGAAGTTAAAGAGTTTGCTCATGATATGGTTAAAGATGCCATGTATATAATGGATAAAGATGAGAGAAATGCAGCTATAGATGCAGTAAATGAAAAAGTTAACGAAGAATTTTCAGAAAAATATGCTGACAAACTAGGAGATATAAAAGAAGTTCTTTATACTATGCAAAAAAAAGTTGTAAGAAACATGCTTTTAAATGAAAAGAGAAGACCTGATGGAAGAGCATTTGATGAAATAAGACCACTTGGATGTGAAGTGGGACTTTTACCAAGAACTCATGGAACTGGATTATTTACAAGAGGATTAACTCAAGTAATGACTGTTGCAACTTTAGGATCTATTAGTGAAATTCAAATCTTAGATGGTATAGATGAAACACAATCTAAGAGATATATGCACCACTATAACTTCCCAGGATATAGTGTTGGAGAGGTAAAACCTTTAAGAGGACCAGGAAGAAGAGAAATTGGTCATGGAGCATTAGCTGAAAGAGCACTTGAACCATTAATCCCATCTGAAGAAGAATTCCCATATACAATTAGATTAGTATCAGAAGTATTAAGTTCAAATGGATCAACTTCACAAGCATCAGTTTGTGGATCAACACTTGCACTATTAGATGCAGGAGTTCCAATTAAGAGACCAGCTGCAGGTATTGCAATGGGATTAATTACATCAGAAGATTTATCTAAGGAACAAGTAATAACTGATATTCAAGGAATAGAAGATTTCTTTGGAGATATGGATTTTAAGGTAGCAGGTACAACGGAAGGAATAACATCAATTCAAGTTGATACAAAGCTTCAAGGATTTAGCTTTAACGTAGTAGAAAACGCTATTAGAGACGCTAGAAAAGCTAGATTAACTATAATTGATAAGATAAATGAATGTATATCAGCAGCTAGAGAAGACGTTTCGTTATATGCACCAAAAACTGAAACAATGAGCATAAATCCAGATAAAATTAGAGATGTAATTGGAGCTGGTGGTAAAGTTATAAATAAAATAATCCAAGATACAGGCGTTAAAATTGACATAAAAGAAGATGGAACTGTATTTGTAAGTTCAGCAGATCATCAAGGTGTTAAGGATGCGATGAAGATAATTGAAGGCTTAACTAAAGAAGTTAAAGCTGGAGAAGTTTATTTAGGGAAGGTTACTAAAATAGCTGCGTTTGGAGCTTTTGTGGAAATTTTACCTAATAAAGAAGGATTAGTTCATATTTCTAAGTTAGCAAAAGAAAGAATAAATAAGGTAGAAGATGCAGTTTCTGTTGGGGATGAAATTCTGGTTAAAGTTACAGAAATTGATAATCAAGGCAGAATAAATCTTTCAAGAAAAGATGCTATACAAGACGAAGAAAATAAAGAAGAAAAATAAAGGGCAATTTAATTGCCTTTTTTTTATAATAAGGAGGCAAATGTTTAATGTATAATACATATACCCTTAAAAATGGATTAAGAGTAGTAACAGAAAAAATAGAACATTTAAATTCCATTAGTGTTGGAGTTATGGTTCAAAATGGTTCTAGAAATGAAACTAATGATGTTAATGGAATCTCTCATTTTATTGAGCATATGTTTTTTAAAGGAACTAATAAGAGAACATCGAAGGAAGTAATGGAGGATATTGAAAATGTAGGTGGCCAAATTAATGCATTTACAAGTAAGGAAGCTACTTGTTATTATATTAAAGCATTAAATACTCATCTGAATTTATCGTTAGATGTGCTTTCAGATATACTGTTAAATGCAAAATTTGATCCAGATGAAATAGAAAAAGAAAAGGGTGTAGTAATTGAAGAAATAAATATGAGTCAAGATTCGCCAGAGGATGTATTAGATGATTTACATTCTAAAGTGACCTTTGGAAAAAACCCATTGGGAAATCCAATTTTGGGTACAATACAATTAGTTAAATCATTTACTAGAGAGAAAATATTAGATTATATTAATGAAAAATATACACCATATAATTCTGTAATATCGATTTGTGGTAACTTCGATGAACAAGAATTAAAGGATTTACTTGAAAAGTATTTTGGCTCATGGAAAAGTAAAAAAGAATATAACCCAAACTATGGCAATACAATAATACAAATTGATTCTGGATATACTAAAAAAGAAAGAGAACAACTTCACATTTCTTTGGGGTTACAAGGTATGCCATATGGAGATGAAGATAATTATTCATTGGTATTGCTTAATAATGTATTTGGAAACGGAGCATCATCAATTCTTTTTCAAAAAGTTCGTGAAGAGCTTGGATTATGCTATTCAATATATTCTTATTTACAACCACTTCAAGAAATTGGAACATTAAATATATATGCAGCTTTAAATAAAAATTATGTTGATAAAGCATTGGAAGTAATAGATAGAGAGCTTGCAATATTTAGTAAGAATGGAATAACAGATAGGCAAATTGAAATAAATAAAGAAAAGATAAAGGCAACTTATATACTAGGCTTGGAAAGTACTAGTTCAAGAATGTTTGCAAATGCAAAAAGTTATTTGTTTAGCAATAAGGTAAAGACTCAAGAACATGTGATAAAAAAGATTGATGAAATAGATAGAGATAGTATACAATATGTACTAGATAAATGCTTTAAAAATGGAGTTCTAAATGCAGCATATGTTGGTCAAGAGGTAGAATATAATAAGTTAGATTCTATAATTCTAAAAAATTCTAAAGCTTATTATAGTCCGAATTCTAATAAGCATAATTTATAAATAATACTGTAATAATATACCTCCTTTTTTCATATCATGTTATGAGTATAAAAGGAGGTATTTATAATGGGTGAAGAAAATAGCATAAAATATTTAAGCGATATAGAAAGATATGAATTAATAAATATTAATGATGGAGAAAAATATGATTATCTATTGAATAATGATTTAATAATAGATGATGAGGGGAACTTTAAATATTTAATAGTTAATTTAAATGGCGGTAAATTTAACTTTTTTAGTAGTAAAGATTTTTTAGAAATTCCATGGAATTGTGTAAAAAAAATTGGAGCAAGGACTATAATATTAGATGCAGATGATGATATAGTTAAAAAAGTTAAGCTGTAATTAGGAGGAAAATTAATGAAAATAGTTGTACAAAAGTTTGGAGGAACTTCAGTTTCAACAGAAGAAACAAGAAAAAAAGTTATAGAAAAAGTTAAGGCTGCAATAAAAGATGGGTATAGTCCAGTTTTAGTGGTATCAGCTATGGGAAGAAAAGGAGCACCTTATGCTACAGATACGCTGCTATCATTGGTAGGGGATAATTTTAAAAGTTCCAATAGGCTTGCACAAGATTTACTTATGTGTTGTGGAGAAACAATAAGTTCGGTTGTTGTAAGTAATGATTTATACAATGCAGGGATTGATGCGGTACCACTTACTGGAGGGCAGGCCGGAATTTTGACAGATAGTAATTTTACGGATGCAAAGTGTATTGATGTTAAGCCTAAGAAAATCTTAGATTTAATATCACAAGGAAGAGTTCCTGTAATAACTGGCTTCCAAGGTATGACTGAGAATGGATATTTAACTACTTTAGGCAGGGGTGGAAGTGATACATCAGCATCTATAATAGGAGTATCGCTTAAAGCTTCAGCAATAGAAATATATACAGATGTTGATGGTATAATGACTGCAGATCCAAGAGTAGTTGAAGATGCAAGTTTAATCGATGTAATAAGTTATAATGAAGTGTTCCAATTAGCTGATCAAGGAGCTAAAGTAATCCATCCAAAGGCTGTAGAAATTGCTATGGAAGCTAATATTCCTTTGTTAATCAAGAATACAATGTCTGATAGTAAGGGAACTTTGATTAATAATTTTGGAGATAGAGATAATGATAGAATTATGACTGGAATTACAAGTCAGAAAGATAGAGTTCAAGTTTCAATTAAATCTTGTGAGAACAAAGGAAATTCAAAATATAAAGATATTTTAGATTTGGTTGCTGCAAATAATATTAGTTTAGATTTAATAAATATATTTCCTGGTGAACAAATATTTACCATAAAACAAAAAGATAAAGACATTTTAAATAACGTATTAAGTAATGCTAAGTTAAAATATAATTTAATAGAAGATTGTAGTACAGTAGCTGTTATTGGTTCTAGAATGAAAGGCATACCTGGTGTTATGGCTAAAATAATAAAAGCATTAAGTGATAATAATATAGAAGTTTTGCAAACAGCAGATTCACATATGACAATCTGGTGCTTGGTTCATTCAAAAAATGTTAAGGAAGCAATAAATGTATTACATAAAACTTTTAAGTTGGCATAGGCACATGAAAGAAAATAATAAGTTCAATTTGTTATGAATATTTTTCATCAGGCAAGGAGATAGATTGGTCTCATAGCGGGTCTATTAGTCAAATCTGCCGATGAAGAATGATGAAAAATATATACATTAAAGAAGAATGGCTATGCTGCATATAACAACATTTCTTCTAGATGAACTTGTTATTACTTTTGAGTGTGCTTAAAGAGAATATGTATAAAATAATTCCTCCTGTACAAAATAAAAAAGTACAGGAGGAATTATTTTATGAATAGATATATTTTAAATAGTGAAAATACAGAAAAAGAAACTACGAATAAATCAGAATCACAAGATAAAATGGATTCGGTAAAAGAGTTTGGAAATACAAATTTAGCTGAGAAAGACAGAGATATACAAGTATTATCAATAATTGGTCAAATAGAAGGTCATTCAGTTCTTTCGCCACAAACTAAGACAACAAAATATGAACATATTATACCTCAGTTAATAGATATTGAACAAAATGAAAAGGTTAAGGGGGTTCTTATAGTTTTAAATACAGTAGGTGGTGATGTGGAGGCGGGACTTGCAATAGCAGAAATGATTCGAAGTATGTCAAAACCAACAGTATCAATAGTTATTGGGGGAGGACATTCTATAGGGGTACCTCTTGCGACATCTTCAAATTTTTCATTTATAACTCCATCTGCAACAATGATAGTTCATCCAGTAAGAATGAATGGATTTGTAATTGGAATAGCTCAAACTTTTGAATATTTTAAGAAAATGCAAGAAAGAATAAATGACTTTATTGTTAGGACATCTAATATAAAGCCTAAAACATTACAGGAATTTATGCTTAAAACTGATGATTTATTAAATGATGTTGGAACAATGCTAATTGGCAAGCAAGCAGTAGAATGTGGATTGATAGATGAAGTTGGTGGAATACATGAAGCATTAGAAAAACTAAGAGAGCTTATAAATAAATAATGAAATTTATGCGGTTATAGAAAAAATCTATAGCCGATTTTTATTTTTAGTGTTATCTTATTAAAGGAGAATAATTGTTTTGTGTAGAAATAAAATAAGTGAGGTGATTAAAGTTGGGAAGGACTAAAGGCAAAAATAATACTGCTAAAAACACTAAAAATGATACTACAATGAATCCAGATATAGTTGGAATAATATATATTACAACAGGACTAATACTTGCAGTAGCAATTTATACTGCTTTAGCAGGGGCATTATCATCTCTTGCACAAACAGTATCAGGTGCAGTAATGGGAATAGGTTCAAATGTGTTACCTATTTACTTGATATATTTTGGCTTTCAATATATAAAAACAAGAGGAAATATAAATTTAAATAAAAATTTTTGGGGAATGACAATTCTAGTGATTGTTATTATGTTGACTTGTGGAATAATAAATATTCAAAGCTTGGATGAACCTAATAATTTTGTTGAGAATCTTAAAGCAATAGTTAGTAATACAACAGATACAATACATGGAGGGATAATATCATATTTTATATGTTATCCACTTTATAGATTAGTAGGAATTCTAGGCACATATATTATATTGTTTGCTTTTTCTATAATAGCTATTATTTTAATTTTCGATATCACTTTATATGATATAGGATTAAAGGCTTATAACCAAAAAGAGAAGTTAAGAAATAATAGAAAGCAGAAAGAATGGAAAAAGGAAAGTAACAAATTAGAAAAGGGGCATACTACTTTTATAAATATAGTAGAAAAAGATGAAAATGTTCCTACTGGTTCGAAAGAGAAAGAAGCATTTTTATCCGGAGTTGATAAGAAAATAAAAATTCTTGATTTTATGAAAGATTCGGTGGAAAATCAAATAGATGAGCCTAAGGCTGAAGCATTATCAGATATTCAAATAGATAATTTTTTAGATAACGTTGAAGAAAAACATACTCGTAAAAAACAAAAGCTAGATAATGATGTCAAAGATGTAGTTAATAAAGAAATACAAGAACAAATTTCTGAATCTAAAGAAGAAGTAGAATATAGACATCCTAGCTTAGAATTATTGAAATTAAATGGCAATACAAAACTAAAAAGTTCAGATAAAAAAGAATTAATAGAGAATGCTAATAAGCTTGAAGAAATACTATCTAATTTTGGTGTTGATGCAAAGGTTACCCAAGTAACTAAGGGACCATCCGTTACTAGATTTGAACTTCAACCAAGTCCAGGTGTTAAAGTTAGTAAGATAGTGAATTTATCAGATGATATAGCTTTAGGATTAGCTGCATCAGGAATAAGAATAGAAGCGCCGATTCCAGGAAAGGCAGCAGTTGGTATAGAAGTACCAAATACTAAACAAACAGCAGTATTTTTAAGAGAAGTGTTGGAAAATGATGAGTTCATAGAGTCAAAGAAGAAGTTAGCATTTGCGTTAGGTAAGGATATTTCAGGTAAGTGTGTTGTAGGTGATTTAAGTAAGATGCCACATACATTAATAGCAGGGGCCACAGGTTCTGGTAAGAGTGTATGCATAAACTCGCTTATAATAAGTTTATTATACAAGTATAACCCGAATGAAGTTAAGCTTCTTATGGTTGATCCTAAAGTTGTTGAATTAAATGTATATAATGGAATACCACATCTTTTAATTCCAGTTGTTACTGATCCTAAAAAGGCTGCAGCTGCTTTAAACTGGGCAGTTAATGAAATGACAACCAGATATAAATTATTTGCAGATATGGGAGTTAGAAATATGGAATCTTATAATGAATTATTTAATAAAGGGATTATAGATAAAAAGCTTCCATATATAGTTATTATTGTAGATGAGCTTGCAGATTTAATGATGGTGTGTCCAAATGATGTGGAAGATTATATTGGAAGACTAGCTCAAATGGCTAGAGCAGCTGGAATGCATTTGGTTATTGCAACACAAAGGCCATCTGTAGATGTTATAACAGGAGTAATTAAAGCTAATATACCATCAAGAATATCGTTTGCTGTTTCTTCACAAATAGATTCAAGAACAATCTTGGATAGTTCAGGAGCTGAAAAACTTCTTGGAAAAGGAGATATGCTTTACTATCCAGTAGGAGAAAGTAAGCCTTTAAGAGTTCAAGGTTGCTTTATATCAGAGGAAGAGGTTGAGCAGGTTATATCATTTATTAAGAGTGAACAAGGTGTTATAAATTATGAAGAAGATATAATTGATCATATTAATAATACTGCAGATTCAAAAGGCTTAGCAGCAGGAGAAGGAAATGATGATGTAGATGAACTTTTGAGTGAGGCAATAAATGTAGTGGTTGAGTATGAACAAGCATCGACTTCGTTTCTTCAAAGAAAGCTCAGAATTGGTTTTAATCGAGCATCTAGAATTATGGACCAACTAGAAGAAAGGGGAATTATCTCTGAAAAAGATGGAAGTAGACCAAGGCAAGTATTAGTTACAAAGCAGCAACTTCAGGATGAAAACAGCGACGAGAATAGCAATTAGGAACATTCAAATATAAAATTTAATTAGTATATTTGTTTAGTACAATAAGATATGTAATACTAGTGACTTGTAAATTATAGTGTTAATTTGCTATAATTAAAGCTACTAGAAAACAGGAGGATTTAAAGACTTGAACGGAAATAATATAGAAATTGTAAAAGATCAAATAAGAGTTAAGGCTAATCATGATAAATATAAAGTGGGAATGGTAAGTTTAGGATGCGATAAAAATAGAGTGGATTCAGAAATAATACTAGGTAACATGAGTACTGAATATGAGATAACTAATAATCCTAAAAATGCAGATATAATTATAGTAAATACATGTGGATTTATAGAAAGTGCTAAACAAGAATCTATAGATACAATACTAGAAATGGCAGAATATAAAAATTCTTATAAATGTAAATTGCTTATAGCTACAGGATGCCTTACACAAAGGTATGGCGAAGAATTAGGTCAATTAATACCTGAAATAGATTTAATGCTTGGTGTTAATGATTATAATAAAATAAATGAGTTTATAACACAATTTATACAAGGAAATAAAATGGCAGAAGAACTTTTGGGTTATTCTGATGAAAATATAAATGAAGGAAAGAGAATTCTTACAACACAAAAAGAGACTGCTTATATTAGAATTGCAGAAGGATGTAACAATTTTTGTACATATTGTATAATTCCTAAAATTAGAGGGAAATTTAGAAGTAGAAGAATTGAAAATATAATAAATGAAGCCAAAGAACTAAGTAATGCTGGAGTTAAAGAATTAATTCTTATAGCTCAAGATACAACTTTATATGGTAGTGATATATATAATAAAAAGAGTCTTCATATATTATTACAGGAATTATCTAAAGTTGAAGGAATAAAGTGGATAAGAGTACTCTATTGCTATCCTGAAGAAATTTATGATGAACTTATAGATGAAATTGCAAACAATGATAAAGTTGTAAAATACTTAGATTTACCAATACAACATATAAGTGATCATATTTTAAAACTTATGGGAAGAAAAACTACTAAGCAGACTATATTAGGTAAAATAGATAAGCTTAGACAAAGAATTCCAGGAATGATAATAAGAACTACTTTTATTGTTGGTTTTCCTCAAGAAACTCAAGAGGACTTCAATGAAATTAAGGATTTTCTAAAAGAATACAAACTTGATAAAGTAGGGGTGTTCACTTATTCACAAGAAGAAGATACTCCAGCTTCTAAAATGGATGGACAAATATCCGAAGAAGTAAAGAAAAATAGAGAAGAAACATTAATGTTATTACAAAAAGATATATCAGAAGAGTTAAATAAATTGAAAATTGGAAAGTTATATGATATTCTTGTTGAAGGATATGATGGAGAATGTTATATGGGAAGAAGTTATGAGATGGCACCAGATATTGATGCGAATGTATTCTTTAAATCATTAGACAGCATAGAAATTGGCACATTTATTAGAGTGAAAATAACAAAAAATATGGATTATGATTTAGTAGGAGTTGTTGTTGATGAACCTTGCAAATAAATTAACTTTAATTAGAATAGTTTTAGTTCCTATATTTTTAATATTTATAGCAACTAAACAAATACCCTATGGAAGTGCAATTGCAACTTTCATATTTGTATTAGCTTCAATAACAGACAAATTAGACGGATATATTGCTAGAAGTAGAAATCAAATAACTAATTTTGGGAAATTTATGGATCCATTAGCAGATAAATTATTAGTTACTGCAGCGTTAATATCTTTGGTTGAATTACATATAGTACCTGCATGGGCGGCAGTTGTTATAATTGCACGTGAATTTGCTGTATCAGGTTTGCGCTCAATAGCCGCAGCACAAGGAAAAGTTATTGCTGCCAGCTGGTGGGGAAAAATTAAAACTGTAATACAGATAATAGCAATAATTTTAATGCTATTAAAGGTAAATATACATGATATACGTTATGTTAAACAATTAGTAGCTAGCAATTATTACTTTAAAGAATTTTTTAACATAGTACCATATGTAATGCTTATGGTGGCAGTTGCTATAACTTTAGTTTCTGGTTACGACTATTTTAAAAAGAACAAAGATGCTGTAGCTATAGATAAGTAAGAATTATATATTTAAGAATATTAATTAAAATAAAGTTGAAAAAAATATGTTTAGAAATATTAAATATGGATATAACTTTAGATGGTTCCTTCTTTTGTATATAAAGAAGGGGCTTTTCTTAGAATTAATTATTGACTATAGTATATAATTAATTTATAATCAAATAAGAACATAAGTTCGATGAGAGGAAGGTTGTATTATGGGAATTATAGATGCGGAAAAATTAAAAGCCATTGAAAGCGCAATGAGTCATATAGAAAAGCAATTTGGAAAAGGTGCAGTAATGAAATTAGGAGACCATAATATTTCTAATATGGATGCTATTTCAACAGGATGCTTAGATTTAGATATATGTTTAGGAATAGGTGGAGTACCTAAAGGAAGAATTATTGAAATTTATGGACCTGAAAGTTCAGGTAAAACTACAGTTGCATTACATATAGCTGCAGAATCACAAAAGAAAGGTGGAGCAGTAGGATATATAGATGCAGAGCATGCATTAGATCCTAGTTATGCTCAAAAACTTGGAGTAGATGTTGATAGCTTAATAATATCTCAACCAGATACAGGAGAGCAAGGTCTTGAAATTGCAGAAGCTTTAGTACGTTCAGGTGCAATTGATGTTTTAGTAATTGACTCTGTTGCAGCATTGGTACCTAAAGCAGAAATTGAAGGCGAAATGGGAGATTCACATATTGGTCTTCAAGCTAGACTTATGTCACAAGCATTAAGAAAATTAGCAGGAACATTAAACAAGACTAATTGTGTTGCTATATTTATAAATCAATTAAGAGAAAAAGTTGGAGTTATGTTTGGTTCTCCAGAAACAACAACAGGAGGAAGAGCGCTAAAGTTCTATGCATCAGTAAGACTTGATATTAGAAGAATAGATTCTATAAAACAAGGAGATACTATTATTGGCAATAGAACAAGAGTAAAAGTCATGAAGAATAAGGTGGCACCACCATTCAAACAAGCTGAATTCGATATTATGTATAATGAAGGTATTTCACGAACAGGTAATATTGTTGATGTTGGAGTTAAAGAAGAGATAGTTCAAAAAAGTGGAGCTTGGTTTTCATATGGTGATATAAGATTAGGTCAAGGAAGAGAAAATGCTAAGATATACTTGAAAGAGAATCCTGAAGTAGCATTAGAAATAGAAAATAAAATTAGAGAAAAATATAATCTTCCAAAAGCAGAATTATTTAAAGAAGATTCAGCAAAAGAAGATAATAATGATAGCAAGTCAGATACAAAAAATACCGAAAAATAAAATATTAAAAATTACAAAATATAGCTACAGGTATGTTAATTAATATCTGTAGCTATATTTAGAATATTCAAGTATAAATCAGTATAATGAAGGATATAATCAATATATGGGCAAACTTGACATAATTTTATTTTTAATATAGAATGAAAAGGAATACTGGTTTATCATTATTCATAATGCAGTGAGAAGAGTATGACACCTACTTACTTTCTTGTTAGTATAAATGAGAAATTAATAAATTAGGAGGTGTTTATGTGGAACTAGCGGTAATGATATTAATAGATTTAGTTGTCTTATTAATATTAGGAATAGTGGTTTATAAAACAATTCAAAATACAACAAAAAATAAAATAGAATCGCTTGAAAAAGAAGCGGAAGAAGTTCTAGAAAGAGCTAAAAGAGATGCTGAATCTACTAAAAAAGAATCAATCCTTGAAGCAAAAGAAGAACTTCACAAATTAAGAAATGATTTTGATAAGGAATCTCGTGAGAGAAGAAATGAGATTCAGAGGCTTGAAAGAAGAGTAATTCAGAGAGAAGAAGCACTTGATAAAAAAGGTGAGATTCTTGAGAAAAAAGACGAAACAATCAATCAGAGAATGCTTGAAGTAGATCAAGTAGAAGCAAAGGTACAGGAGCTTTATGACGAAAGAAGAGCAGAATTAGAAAGAATTTCAGCTCTTTCTAGTGAAGAAGCTCGTCAAATTCTTTTAGATGAAATTAGAAAAGAAATTACACATGATACAGCTTTAATGATAAAAGACATTGAAGGTAAAGCAAAGGAAGAAGCAGATAAAAGAGCAAGAGAAATAATTACAACTGCAATTCAAAGATGCGCTGCTGATCATGTGTCAGAATCAACTGTACACGTTGTTGCACTACCGAATGATGAGATGAAGGGTAGAATAATAGGTAGAGAAGGAAGAAACATTAGAACCTTAGAAACTTTAACAGGAGTAGATTTAATTATAGATGATACTCCGGAAGCAGTCATTCTTTCTAGCTTCGATCCAATAAGACGTGAAGTCGCAAGAATGGCACTTGAAAAGTTAATAGTGGATGGCAGAATACATCCAGCAAGAATCGAAGAGATGGTTGAAAGAGCAACTAAGGACGTAGAAAATAGTATAAAAGAAGAAGGGGAACAAGCGGCCCTTGAAACTAGCGTACATGGATTACATCCAGAAATTATAAGACTTCTTGGTAGATTAAAGTATAGAACTAGTTATGGTCAAAATGTTTTAAAACATTCTATAGAAGTTTCATACTTAGCTGGTTTAATGGCTTCAGAGCTAGGTTTAGATGTTACTCTAGCTAAAAGAGCAGGATTGCTGCATGATATTGGTAAAGCGGTTGATCAGGAACAAGAAGGACCTCATGCTTTAATTGGTGGGGATCTTGCTAAGAAATATCATGAATCACCATTAGTAATAAATGCAATAGCAGCCCATCATTCAGATGTAGAAATGCAATCTCTAGAAGCAGTATTGGTTCAAGCAGCAGATGCAATATCAGCAGCTAGACCTGGTGCAAGGAGAGAAACATTAGAAGCATACATTAAGAGATTGGAAAAGTTAGAGGAAATTGCAAATTCGTATGAAGGTGTAGAAAAGTCATATGCCATTCAAGCTGGTAGAGAGATTAGAATTATGGTTAAACCAGAAAAAGTTGATGATATTGGCACAATTGAACTAGCACATAATTTAGTTAAGAGTGTTGAAGAGCAACTTGAATATCCAGGACAAATTAAAATTAATGTTATAAGAGAGACTAGAGCAGTGGATTTTGCTAAATAGTTACAATAAAGTATGTTTTGTTTAATAACAAAATATACTTTATTTTTTATTTATGAAAATAAAAAATAAAATTTAATATTTTTTATTTTTTAAAAGGAATTTCCAAAATTATATAGAATATATTATAATGTAAACGATTTGCATAATAGATTGTAGGAGGAATAATAAAAATGGAAGTATTAAAAGTATCAACAAAATCAAATCCAAATTCTGTAGCAGGAGCCCTTGCAGCGATTATAAAAGAGAAGAATATAGCTGAAATTCAAGCTGTGGGAGCAGGTGCAATTAATCAAGCTGTAAAAGCTATTGCCATAGCAAGAGGCTTTATTGCCCCAAGTGGGAAAGATATTGTTTGTATACCAGCTTTTACAGATATACAAATAGATGGAGAGGAAAGAACAGCTATAAAATTAATTGTACAGCCTAGATAACAAAATTAGCGTTAATTCAAGCAACAACAATTAATTTTTAAGTTGAAATTATTTATAAAAACGTTTATACTATAATAGTTAAATGCTATATTTATTAATTTTTTTGTAAAGAGGTGTATATTAATGATAGCAAAAGAAGCTGTTGTAAAAAACGGATCAGGTCTTCATGCTAGACCAGCAACATTATTAGTTAAGAAAGCTTCATCATTTAAATCTGACGTTAGTATAGAATATAACGGTAAGAAAGCAAATGTAAAGAGCTTAATTGGAGTTTTATCTTTAGCAGTAACTAAAGATGCAACAATTAAAGTTGTAGCTTCAGGAGATGACGAAGCTTTAGCAGTTGAAGAAATTGTTAAATTAGTTGAAAATTTAGAAGACTAATATACAATGCTAGGTTCCATATTTTAAATATGGAACCTTTTCTATTATAAATTACAAATATATAAGCAAAAAAGCTACAACAATAATTAGTGATAAAGATTTGAATTAGCCTTTTGTTTAATAATTTAATAACTTATATATTGATTAAATATGCTTTTAATATAATTATAATTTAAGAGTTATTTAATCATCACTATCTATATAGTTACATTTGAATACTAATGTAGATAGGTTTATGGCACTCACCAAAATAACTACATAAACAAGTCGTTCAATTAGTGGAGCCTCTCTAAGTAATATATCGATTAAATTAAAATCAAATAATCCAATTAATCCCCAATTTATAGAACCCATTAAAACTAATAGTAAAGATAATTTATCAAAGAAATTCAACTTGTACATAAAATTTCACTCCAATCTTTAAAAAACTGAAAAATTAAAGATAATATATAAAGGTTATAATTTTAACAATTAGATTAATCTTAGAAGGTATACTTTAGATAGTATATAAATCTAGGCATAAAAATATAAAATAAGTAAATGTTTTTATTTGTAATTATGTTTAATATATATGTTGCAATGTGATTTATTTATTCCCTAGTGATGCTGTACATAATTTCAATGTACAATTCAATATTTAACATATATATCTTAAATATAATGTCTAATATATATATATGATTTTTGATTACAATAATAACAAAAAGTTTAATTTAAATAAAAAATATTAATTATAGAATTCTAATTGTTAATGTAAAGTATAAATTATGTGCGAGAAGTACAAAGTATAATATATATTATTGTAAAATTATAAAATTCCATGAGCAAAAATGAAAAAAATATGTTATAATACGAATGATGAAATAAAAAAAATAAAATATATTCGTGTGGAGGTTTTTTAATGAGAAATTTATATAGCACACCTTTAAATTCAAGATATGCATCTAAGGAGATGAGTTTCATTTTTTCAGACGATATGAAATTCACAACATGGAGAAAATTATGGGTAGCACTTGCAGAAGGTGAAAAAGAATTAGGATTAAATATTACTGAAGAGCAAATCAAAGAACTTAAAGATCATATAAATGATGTGAATTATGAAGAAGCTGCAAAAAGAGAAAAGGAAGTAAGACATGATGTAATGAGTCATGTATATGCATACGGTCTTCAATGCCCATCTGCTAAAGGAATAATACATTTAGGAGCCACATCTTGTTATGTTGGTGACAATACAGATGTTATAATAATGAGAGATGCTTTAAATTTAATTAAAAATAAAATTGTTACAGTTTTAAATCATTTAAAGAATTTCGCAATAGAATATAAGGATATGCCGACATTAGGATTTACACATTTCCAACCAGCTCAGTTAACTACAGTAGGTAAGAGAGCAACTCTTTGGATGCAAGATTTAGTTATGGATGTGGAAAATATTGATTTCTTATTATCAACTTTAAAACTTAGAGGAGTTAAAGGTACTACAGGAACTCAAGCTAGTTTCATGGAACTTTTTGATGGAGATGAGAGTAAAGTAAAAGAATTAGACCATATAGTAGCAAAGAAAATGGGATTTGATAAGAGCTATGGAGTTACAGGGCAAACTTATCCAAGAAAACTTGATTCAATAGTTTTAAATACTTTATCAGAAGTTGCTCAAAGTGCTTATAAGTTTAGTAATGATTTAAGATTACTTCAAAATATGAAAGAAATGGAAGAACCATTTGAAAAGAATCAAATAGGTTCATCAGCTATGGCATATAAGAGAAATCCTATGAGAAGTGAAAGAATAAGTGCTTTAGCTAGATATGTTATAGTTGATGCATTAAACCCAGCGATAACAGCAGGAACTCAATGGTTTGAAAGAACATTAGATGATTCAGCAAATAAGAGATTGTCAGTTGCAGAAGGATTTTTAGCATTAGATGGAGTATTAAATCTTTACATAAATATTGCAGAAAATATGGTTGTATATAACAAAGTAATAGCATCTCATGTTCAAAGGGAATTACCATTTATGGCTACTGAAAATATAATGATGGAAGCTGTAAAGAGAGGAAAAGATAGACAAGAGTTACATGAAAAAATTAGAGTTCATTCAATGGCAGCTGCCCAAAGAGTAAAAGGTGAAGGGTTAGATAATGATTTAATAGATAGAATAATAAATGATGAGTCATTTGGTCTTACTAAAGAAGAAATCTTATCAGTTATTGATCCAATCAAATTTGTTGGTAGAGCACCAAGCCAAGTTGTTGAATTTATAGATGAATATGTAAATCCTATCATTAAAAATAATGAAGAAGCATTAAAAATTGAAAGTGAAATAACTGTTTAATTTTTAATTTAAATAATATCAAGTATATAGAAAATATAACAAGCTAAAAGATAGTACATATATATTAGGCACATGAAAATAAATAATAAGTCCAAATTTGCTATGGAAATAGAAATAGGTTGGTAAATGGACTTGTTATTTTTTTGAATGTGCCTTAACCAATGATGAAAAGTTTACCTATAGTATCTCTGTTAAGAAAGCTTATTTATTTAGTGTTATATATAATGATATGTTAGCAAAGTATTAATTTTTTGTTTTTTAGGTTGATATCTTAAAAACTATAATAGTAAAAGTTGATTAATAACAATTTAATAGAATTTGACAGCTCTAAGTTTGTGATAAATTATCGGAAAAACAGCACTAAGTGGATAATTTAGTTTATTATAACTATGACAGCAATATAAATAATCACCGTTTGTTAGTTCATAAGTAATGAAGCCTGTGTGACTAAACCTATCTGTTTTAGGAGAATAAAATTGTATTAAACATCCTTGAGATAAGGTATTATTTTCAGGAATTTTATATCCTATGTTATTAGAAATTAAGTAAGAATATAAATTTTCAACTCTTATCCAAGGGTAAGTATATGGTTTCCATGTATTAGTTTTATTAATACCTCCAGCATTAATGATTTGAGAGGCGAAATTACTACAATCACCGCCTATATTATCATCAAAATATTTATAATTTGGATTTGGATTTAAAGCAAATTGTTGAGCGTAAGCACAAGCATCTGCAATGTTAAAAATGGAATTTCTTTTACTGTTTTCTAATTTATCGGTAACTACATTGAATTGTTTATATAATGACCTTATATAAGTAAGTTCTTTAGCATAAATGTTATTATAATTAATGGAAGGTAATCGTCGTATGTTATCTAAATCAATATTTAATATATAATCATATAGAATTGGATTTTCTTCCTTTTCGATTAAAAATTGCACTTTGATTTTATTATTTGAATTTTCTATAATAAGTATATATTCTTTAACACTCGCAGAAATCACATCATTTAAAAAAGGTTTTATTAAAAATGATTGTTCTAAAGTAAATTTCAATTTTAAAAATATATTATTCTGATGTAAGATTTTATATTTGTATTTAAATTTTATATTTTCTATAGAATAATTGAATTTTTTCCTCAATTCAAAATTTAGTAGCTTTTTTAATAAAATCTCTTCTGTTATATCTTGATTTAAGAAAGAGTCTATATCTTGTAAAACAAAATGCAATTTATCATAAGGAGTAGAGAGTAAATAAGACAATTTGTATAAGTTTTCATATAACATATAAAATTCCTAATAAAAATTATTTTCTAGTATATATTTATGAATGCATAGATAAAATATATGTTATATTTTAATGAAAAGATATATTTTAAAGTATTACATTAAATATGAGCTAAGAGATTTATGGGCGAATTAAAAAAGGTTATTTTATTTAATGGGTGGATATAATTATAATTAATGTGCTATAATTACAAAGTGAATTTGATTTAGGCACATGAAAATAAATAACAAGTCCAATTTGATGTTGATATTTTGTATCAGGCAAGGAGGCAAAGTGCTATCATAGCAAGTCTATTAGGTCAATTTAATGACGTAGCATGATGGAAAATAGGCAGGCCAATTGAGTTGTTATTTTTTGGATGTAGCTTATAATAACATATGCATTTTTATGTAGAGTTATATGTAATTTGAAATAAAAAATATGAATTTGGTGAATTTACTTGCAAATAGTACTTATTGTAGGATAAAATCAAATTTATGAAAGATTTTTATAAAGGAGCTATCAAAAGCAATGCAAGAATTATCTAACGTAATAGCTGGCAAGTATGAAGAAATAATTGAAAAGATTAAAAGTTTTTCAGATGAATATCTTAATGAAGAATATAAAAATATTTGTGTAGCAGCAGCTGAAACACTATGCTTAAATAATGAAGAAGTAATAAAAAAAGGAAAAAGTTTTTCATGGGCAGCAGGAATTGTACATGCAATAGGAACCGTAAACAATTTATTTGATGCAAAAGAACAACCTTATATTAAGGCTTTGGATTTATATAAGGAATTTGGAGTTAGTAATAGTACAGCTACTAATAAGTCAAAAGAGGTAAAAAAGCTGTTAAATTTATCAAAGGAAAATATGCGATGGATTATAGATGCAGAAGGAAATGTGTCAAGTAAAGAAGTTGCTGTAACAACTGAGGCAGTAAATGCAGAATTTAAAGATCAGCCCCTTAAAGTTATAATTGATAAAAACTTTGTAATTGCGCAGAGAATAATAAATTATGCATGGCATGAAAAGAACTATAAAAATAAAGCCAAATTTGCAAAGGAAGCTTTAAAAATATATGAAAATTGTCCAGATGCATATATCATTTTATCAAAAGATTCTAAATTGAATGATAATGAAAAGAAAGAACTATTAGAAAAAGCAGTTAAAGCTGGTCAGCATATGTTGAAAATAGAGAATTTAGAAAATGCAGATTTTAAGGTTTTAAGTTTAAAAGTATCAGAACCATTTTTTGGAGCTAAATATACTTTAGCTATGCACTTATGGAGAATGAATCAAAGAGAAGAGGCAATACAAAATGCCTTTGATGTAGTTAAGTATGATAAAAAAGATAATTTATTAGTTAGAGGAATATTATCTAGCTGGTTATTGATTGAAGAAAAATATGATCAAGCAAAAGATCTTTTAGAAAAATATGAAACTGACTATTTAGCACATATAAATTATAATAGAGTTGCATTATTTTATAAGACTGGCAAGCTTAAGGAAGCTGAAGGCGCGCTAAGAAGAGCTTATAAGAGAAACCCTTTTGTAATTGAATATTTATTAAAACAAAAGAGAGTGCCAAATGTGATACCAAGCATTCCTAAAATAGGAGATGAAGCAGAAGCTATGGTATATGCAAATTTGGGATTACAAGTATGGAATGATTCTCAAATGATACATTGGCTTAAGGAAATGAAAAGAGATTTCGATATAATAAATTTTAAGTAACACTTTACAAATATAAAAATAAGTGGTAATATTTAAATATAAATTTAATAACGTATCTTCAGGGCAGGGTTTGATTCCCTACTGGCGGTTATAGCCCGCGAGCTTTTATTTAAGCAGATTCGGTTAAATTCCGAAGCCAACAGTATAGTCTGGATGAAAGAAGAAAGTAATTACATAAATCATATTAGAATATTTTTTTGATATTATTTAATTTGTTCTATTTAGGCCCTGAACTTTTATAGTTCAGGGTTTTTTTATATTAAATATAGTTTATTATTTCATATATAATTAACTATAGTCTTAAATTTAATATCATTGTATATATATTATAAGAAATATTAATATGAATAAAATAATTATTTTTATGATTTTAAACTCTGAAGATTTATCTTTAGAGTTTTTTGTTTCTATGAAATTATAATAAATTAAAATTTGTGAATAACTTTTAAAGAGCACAGAAGCACATAGTCTGTGGAGCAGATTTTTTCCTTAGAAGATTTAATATTAACTAAAAAAACTAAGAGATTAAAAAAATGATAGGATTTTTAACAACTATTCGTTTTAGAATGGTTACGTATTTAATAAAACAAACATACATACATTCATTTAATTTAGTATAACCTACATAGATGTAGAAAGGAGAGGGAATTAATGAATGAAATATATATGAGGAGAGCATTAGAGTTAGCTAAAAATGGGATTGGAAAAGTTAATCCAAATCCATTAGTTGGTGCTGTTATAGTAAAAAACGGTGAAATAATAGGAGAAGGTTATCATGAATGTTATGGAGAAGCACATGCAGAAAGAAATGCAGTAAAAAATGCAGTTGAGGATGTAGAAGGAAGTACAATTTATGTCACATTAGAACCATGTGCACACTATGGAAAAACACCACCATGTGTAGATTTAATAATTGAAAAAAAGTTTAAAAAGGTCGTAGTAGGAATGCTTGATCCTAATCCATTAGTTGCTGGGAAAAGTATTGAGAAGCTAAAGAATAATGGAATCGATGTTATAGTAGGAATAATGGAAGAAGAGTGTAAAAAGATAAATGAAGTATTTTTAAAATATATAACTGAAAAGATTCCTTTTGTAGTTTTAAAAAGTGGAATTTCTCTTGATGGTAAAATAGCAACTGTAAGTGGAGAATCAAAATGGATTACATCTAAAGAGTCTAGAGAAGATGGACACTTTTTAAGAAACGGATTATCAGGAATTATGGTTGGTGTAAATACTATAATATCAGATGATCCAGAACTTACATGCAGAGTGAAAAATGGAAGAAATCCAATAAGAATTGTTGTAGATACAAATCTTAGAATACCACTAGAGTCTAAGGTTGTTAAAAATAATGATGGACGAACTATAATAGCTACTACTAAAAGAGCTGATGAAACAAAAAAGAAAAATTTAATAAATCTTGGAGTTAAGATTATAGAAGTTTCCGAAAAAGAATCTAGAGTTGATTTGAAGGAGCTTATGGTTAAACTCGGTCAAGAGTCCTTGGATTCAATTTTAATTGAAGGAGGAGGAACATTAAACTTTTCAGCATTAAAAGAAGGAATAGTTGATAAAGTGAGATTTTATATAGCACCTAAAATTTTAGGTGGGGAAAATAGCAAAAGTGCTATAGCAGGAATTGGTTTTTCACAACTTGAAGAAGCAGTGAAGTTAAATAATGTTACTTATAGACAAATAGGGGATGAACTAGTAGTTGAAGGATATACAAAAAGTTGAAAATGTTACGAGTAACATTAATGAATATACAATTGATGCAAAACAAATAATAAATACAAGGTGTTCTTAGAAAAGGAAGGTGAGTGTGTGTTTACTGGAATTGTTGAAGAGGTTGGTATATTAAAGGAAATTACAAAAGGAAGCGAATTTGGAGTAATAGAAGTTCAATGCAGCAAAGTTTTAGAAGATACAAAGATAGGAGATAGCATAGCAACAAATGGAGTATGTTTGACAGTTAAAGAAAAAAATAGTGATTCTTTTAAAGCAGATGTAATGGGAGAAACGTTAGAAAAAAGCAGTCTAGGAGATTTACGTAGTGGTGATAAATTAAATCTAGAAAGAGCATTAAAAGCTAGTGATAGACTAGGGGGGCATATTGTAAGTGGACATATAGATGGAATTGGACGGATAGTTTCAATTAAGAAAGAAGCAGATGGCACATGGTTTACAATAAGTGCTTCAAAAGATGTTTTAAAATATATTATATATAAAGGTTCCATTGGAATTGATGGAATAAGTTTAACTGTAGCTTATGTAGATAATGAAATTTTCAAAGTTTCAGTTATACCTCATACTTTAGAAAATACTATTTTAATAAATAAAAAAATTAATTCTAAGGTAAACTTAGAATGTGATTTAATAGGAAAATATGTAGAAAAATTATGTGGCAAAAAAGACGAAGTAGAAGAAGAGAAAAAAAGCAATATTACAATGGAATTTTTAATGGAAAATGGATTTTGATATATGAAAATACAGTTATAAATCTGCAATAACAAAAAATAATTCAGTAGACAAATTAATTATATTATTAAGATGAATAGATTTAATTAATGTATGAGTTAAATTAGAAAAGCTTAAATATAAAGGGGATGCGAAAAATGAAATTTAGTAGTATTGAAGAAGGTATAAAAGATCTTAAAGAAGGAAAAATGATTATAGTTGTAGACAATGAAGACAGAGAAAATGAAGGGGATTTAGTTATTCCAGCAGAAATGGCTACAGGAGAAAATATTAATTTTATGATTAAGTATGCAAGAGGTCTTGTTTGTGCACCTATAGAAGAGGAAATTGCAATAAAATTAGGGTTAAATCCTATGGTAGAAAGAAATACAGATAATCATGAAACAGCTTTTACTGTAGCAGTAGATCATAAAGATACAACAACTGGAATATCAGCTTTTGAAAGAGCTTATACAATAAACAAACTTGTTTCTTCAAATGAACCAATGGATTTTAGAAGACCAGGACACATTTTTCCATTAATTGCTAAGAAAAAAGGTGTTTTAGAAAGAATAGGACATACAGAAGCTTCTGTAGATTTAGCTAAACTTGCGGGATTTAAAGGTGCTGCTACAATATGCGAAATAGTTAATGATGATGGAAATATGGCAAGAAGAGATGATTTAATGATTTTTGCTAGAGAACATAATTTGAAAATCTTAACTATATCAGATCTTATTCAATATAGATTAGAGAATGAAGTAAGTGTCTCTAAGGAAATAGAAGCTAAACTTCCAACTAAATATGGAGATTTTAAAATTATAGGATTTGAAGAAAGAGGCACAAATAAATGTCATGTGGCATTAGTTAAAGGGGATATTACTACTGATGAACCTGTTCTTACAAGAATTCATTCAGAATGTCTGACTGGAGACGCTCTGGGTTCGAGAAAATGTGACTGTGGAGAACAGTATGCAGCATCTATGGAAATGATAGCGAAGGAAGGCAGAGGTATGCTTCTATATATGAGACAGGAAGGTAGAGGCATAGGTCTTTTAAATAAACTTAAAGCTTATGCGCTTCAAGATAAGGGCCTTGATACAGTAGATGCCAACTTAGCATTAGGGCTTGAGGAAGACGCTAGGGACTATAAAGCAAGTGGCGATATGTTAAGAATACTTGGTGTAAATAAGGTTAGATTGATCACTAATAATCCAAGTAAAATAGAGGGTTTAACAAATAGTAATATTGAAGTTGTAGAGAGAGTGCCAATAGAAATGCCTTTAAATGAAAATGATGAATTATATTTAAGGACTAAAAAAGAAAGAATGAATCACTTATTAAATATATAAATGAGGAAATTTCATAATTAAATTATACCAATATAGGGTTATATGTATATTCTTATAAAAGACAATACATTCTAGCTGACTGTTAGGAACAATCAAAAAATAATAGATCATTATAATTATATATAAATTATTAAAAATAAAATAATATTTAAATTTAGGAGGAAAAAATAAATGAATACATTTGAAGGAAAGTTAATTGCAGAAGGATTAAAGTTTGGAATAATAGTAGGAAGATTTAACGAGTTTATTGGAGGCAAGCTTTTAGATGGTGCCTTAGATGCACTTAAAAGACATGGAGTTAAAGAAGAAGATATAGATATTGCATGGGTACCAGGAGCATTTGAAGTTCCATTAATAGCAAAGAAAATGGCTAAAAGTCCTAAATATGATGGAGTAATTTGTTTAGGAGCAGTAATTAAAGGTTCAACTTCACATTATGATTATGTATGTGCAGAAGTTTCTAAGGGAATTGCAAGTGTATCTTTAGAAACTGAAAAACCAGTTATGTTTGGAATACTTACAACAAATAATATAGAGCAAGCGATTGAAAGAGCAGGAACTAAAGCTGGAAATAAAGGTTATGAATGTGCAGTTTCAGCTATTGAAATGGCTAACTTATTAAAGGAAATTAAATAATAAAATTCAATATTATGCAATATGGAAAGCACACTTTGTATTGTCTAGAAGAGATTCTATTTAGTATGACGTGTGTTTTTTTACGTCTGGAAAGATGAATTAAAATAAAAATAAATAAGACAGTAAATAATAGGAAAGTATATTTGGGATTAATTATTGGTAAACTTTGCATCAAATATTGATTGGTTTACATAAATATGATAATATATACATATAAAGACATAAAGTAACATGAATATACAAGGATTGGGAACTGTGAAGAATTCTCTCTATTTGGGCATCTTGAGAATTTTGAGTTAATGATGCAACCCACCAATCAAAACTAATTAATTTTTATTTTAATTAGTTTTGGTTGGTTTTTTATTTATAAATTAAATATAAAATAATAAAAATAAATAAGTGAAATATACAATTTGTAAAATTGTATATAGGAAAGGTAGATACGCTATGAATATAAATAATAAAATTATAAAAGTTATAAATGATAATTTAGCAACAAATTCAGAGTTTGAATTTATTGCAGAGTTGGGAGATTTAACTTTAGCCGATATATATTATATTGAGAAAATATCTACTATTAATAGTATAAAAGAGAAATTTAATTATCAAATAATAGATAATACTTACATAAAGATTAATTATTCATGTTAAATAATTATACTCATATAACCTAATTTAAATAAGAGAATATTAGTCATTTGATCAAAACATATTATAAAATAGTTATAGTAGAAACAGGAATTTTATGATAAAATACGTTTGGAAAGTTAAAAATATATGTATTTTTAGTTCTAAACACATAATTTTGATAAAAGGATAGAAGTTAATATGGAGAAAAAAACAAAAATAGTAGGTCCAGTTTATCAACAAATTGCTGCTGATATTGCTTCAAAAATAGCAAATGGGCATTATGAAGTAGGAGAAAAAATATATGCACGTTCAGTACTGGCCAGTCAATATGGAGTTTCAGCAGAAACTGCAAGAAGAGCCATTTCTATATTGTCGGATATGGATATTGTTGATACAGCTAGAGGTAGTGGGGTAGTTATAAAGTCTAGTGAAAATGCAATTAAGTTTGTAAAGCAGTATGATGATATTAAAACTGTCACTGATTTAAGAAATGATATATTAAGTAGTTTGGAACGTCAGAAGAAGGAGAATGATCACTTAAGAAATCAATTGTTTGAATTAATAGATAAGACTGATAGATTTAAATCTATAAATCCATTTATGCCATTTGAAATACGGATATCAAAAGAAACGCCATATATAGAAAAGACAGTGGCTGAAATTAATTTTTGGCATAATACATCGGCAACGATTATTTGTATTAAAAGAAATGAATGTCTTGAAATGTCACCAGGTCCATATGCAGTTTTAAAAGAAAATGATGTTTTTTATTTTGTAGGAGATGAAAACTGTTATGAACGAGTGAATAAATTTTTATATCCATAATTAATTGATAAATAGTTTTAGAAAGATATTAGAAGGTAATATATACTTAAAATAACAATAGACTTTTGTTATTTTAAATATATATTATCTTTTATTTTTATAAATAAAATTACAGAATTGTTTATAGTTTAAAGTATATCTAGTCTAGAGTGAAGATTATTTTTGCATACAAATTAAATTATAGAAATTGAGGAAAAATATATTAAATTTTACTATTTGTAAATACTGTTTATTAAGTGTTATTTGACAAAATTAACAACTTAATGATATACTTGAGTTGTTACTAAGTGACAATCTTAAAAAAATATGAAGTTGTCACAATACGAAATAGAATGTGCATCTAATATTATTGATGTGAGTTATTAGATGAATTTTTATTAAGGGAGGTATCTTAAATGATAGAATTTAAGAATGTACGAAAACAATTTAATAATAAAACTATATTAAATGATATATCTTTTAATATAGCTAGAGGAGAATTAGTTGCTATAATAGGTGGAAGTGGGTGTGGAAAGACCACTACTCTAAAAATGATAAATCGTCTTATAAATCCATCTTCAGGTCAAATTTTAATTGATGGAGAGGATATTAAATATAAGGATATTATAGAATTAAGGAGAAATATTGGTTATGTAATTCAGCAGACAGGTTTATTTCCACATATGACAGTCAGAGAAAATATTGAAATAATTCCTCATGTAAAAAAAATGAACGAAAAGAATATAAAGAAAAGAACTTATGAACTTATGGAGATGGTGGGTTTAAATAGTGAAGAATATTTGGATCGTTATCCAACTGAATTAAGTGGAGGACAGCAGCAGAGAATTGGAGTAGCAAGGGCGTTCGCAACAAATCCTGAAATAATTTTAATGGATGAACCTTTTAGTGCACTTGATCCTATAACACGTATACAACTTCAAGATGAGTTAATTGAGTTGCAAGAGAAATTGAAGAGGACTATTGTATTTGTAACTCATGATATGGATGAAGCAATAAAAATAGCAGATAAGATATGTATAATGCATAGTGGAAATGTTATTCAATATGATACTCCAGAAAATATTCTAAAGAATCCATGCAATGATTTTGTAAGTGAATTTATAGGCAAAAATAGAATATGGTCTTCACCAGAATTTATACGAGCTAAAGATATTATGATTGAAAATCCAATTACTTGCTTTAAGAATACATCATTATTGAGATGTATGAAAAAAATGAGAAGTTCAAAAGTTGATAGTTTGATGGTAGTTGATAAATTAAATTATCTTTTAGGAACTGTTACAGCAAAGCAAATTCAAAATAAATTAGATAGAAATATACTAGTTGAAGATATAATGAATAATAATTTTATAAAGACAAATCCTGATGACACAATAATTGATATTCTTCAACTTGTAAAAGAAAATAAGATAGCACAAATTCCAGTTGTTAGTGGGAATGGTATGTTAAAAGGAATAATTACAAAAAGTAGTTTAGTTACTACATTAAGTGGACAATTTTTGGATACTGAGGAGGTGCAATAACATGAACGAATTATTTAATTATTTATTTGGAGCAAAAGCTCAAATAATTACATTATTATTTGAACATATTAGACTTACAGCTTTATCAGTAGGAATAGCTATTCTAATTGGAATGCCATTAGGAATACTTATAAGTTATGTTAAAAAATTAAATAAGCCTGTTCTAGGAGTGGCTAGTATCGTACAAGCTATTCCGAGCATGGCTCTGTTAGGATTTGCAATACCTTTCTTAGGAATAGGCACAACACCTGCAATAGTAATGGTTGTTTTATATTCGCTTTTGCCAATTATAAAGAATACAACCACAGGTATAAATGGAATAAATACTCAAGTGGTAGAGGCTGCAAAAGGTATAGGACTTACTAGATTTCAAATTTTATTTAAAATACAAATTCCGTTAGCATTGCCAACTATTATGTCCGGAATAAGGATTTCAGCGGTTACAGCAGTAGGGCTTATGACAATGGCGGCATTTATTGGAGGGGGAGGACTAGGATATTTGGTCTTTTCCGGAATAAGAACAGTTAATAATTATCAGATTCTGGCAGGAGCAATTCCCTCTTGTATATTAGCCTTATTAGTGGATGGAATATTTGCAATAGTTGAAATGTTAGTTACACCTATTAATTTGCAAAAAAATAACAATAAAAGTAGTCTAGCTAAAATTAAAATTAGAAGATTTCAAAAAGGAATTTTATGTGCTACAGCTTGCTTGTTAATGGTAATATTTGTGTTTACTGGTGTATCAAAAAAGATTAATAATAAAAAAGAAATTACAATAGGTAGTAAGGATTTTACTGAACAAGAAGTACTAGGAAATATATTATCAGAGCTTATTGAAAGAAAAACTGATATTTCTGTAAATCGTAAATTTGCATTGGGAGGTACTCAGGTTATATTTTCAGCATTGCAAAGAGGTGATGTTGATATGTATGTAAGTTATAGTGGAACAGCTTATGGTGATATATTAAAATATTCACCAATATCTGATGTAGAAAATGTTTATGATACAGTGAAAAAAGATTACAAAGATAAATTCAATATAGAAGTATTAAAACAAATGAATTTCAACAATACATATACTTTGGCTGTTACAAAAGGAACTGCTGAAAAATATAATTTAAAAACAATAAGTGACATTGCTAAAGTAGGAAATAAACTCAATGCAACTACAACATTAGAGTTCCTAAATAGAGAAGATGGATTACTTGGATTAACAAATAAATATAACTTTAATTTTAATAATACTGTTGGAATTGATGGAACTCCAAGATATTCAGCTTTAATGAATAATGAAAGTGATGTGATAGATGCATTTTCAACTGATGGATTATTAAAAAAATATAATCTGACTGTTTTAAAGGATGACAAGAAGTTTTTTCCACCATATTATGCGATTCCTGTTGTACGTTCTGAAGTACTAGAAAAATATCCAGAAATAAAACCATTAGTTGAAGAAGCTGGAAGTTTAATAACCAATGATGTAATGATTGAATTGAACTATGATGTTGATGAATTAAAAAAGGATCCCAAAGACGTAGCAATTGAATTTTTACAAAAAAATAAATTAATATAAATATAAAAATAAAAAAATATATAAGGAATTTTTATAATTCAAATCTACAACAATTAATTACGTTATAGTGTATTTTATAACCATATACATATACCTAATATTAATATAATTTTGTAAATGATTTAATTATGAAATTTCATGACATAATAAACATTCATAAAAAATTAGTATAGTGCTAAAATTTAATATATACATTTAGTTTAATAATTATATTAAGAAAATTTAGATTATCAATTTATGTTTTAAAGAAAAGAAAAAAGTTATCGTAACTAAAATAATTTAGCGATAACTTTTTTCTTTGATATTTGTATGAAGTTACAATAAAAAATGTTTATTTAGCCTCAAAACTTCCACATTCAGTTTCATAATATATTTGAGAATTTGATGAACCACAAACATTTATTGAATTCAAATCGCAAAGTGTATTTTGATTATGAGTGCAACTTTCAACTTTACAAATAAGGCAATCACAGTGACTATGAGAATTAGAATTAGTATTAGAAGTTAAATCACCATAATGAGCTTCATTTAAAAATGAGCCGCAACAAGTTCCACTTTCACTACAAGCATTTATTCCACCAATATCTACTCTATTAGAATAGCAGACACCACTTTTGTTATGTGAGCAATTGGTTACTTCACAATTAATTTTTTGCATAAAAACTACACTCCTTTTAATTACGTATTAATACAATTATTTAAAGTATCGGTCTAGCAGACCTTTAAATGCTTTACCATGTCTAGCCTCATCTTTACACATTTCATGAACTGTGTCATGAATTGCATCTAAATTATTTTGTTTAGCTAAGGTAGCAAGCTTCTTCTTGCCTTCGCAAGCACCGTACTCAGCTTCAACTCTGGCACTAAGATTAGATTTTGTACTAGGAACTACAACTTCACCTAAAATTTCAGCAAATTTAGCTGCATGTTCAGCTTCTTCAAATGCAATTCTTTTATAAGCTTCACCAACTTCAGGGTAACCTTCACGGTCAGCTTGACGAGACATAGCTAAGTACATACCAACTTCAGTGCATTCGCCAATAAAGTTTGCTCTTAAACCTTCTAGGATTTCATCATCAAGATTGTCTGGTATACCAATTCTATGTTCATCAGCAAAATTTAAGTCATCTTTCATTTCTTTGAATTTGTCAGCTCCAACTTTACAGATAGGGCAAACTTCAGGTGGTGTATCACCTTCATGGATATAACCACATACTGTACAAATAAATTTTTTCATTACAATTCCTCCATAAATTTATTATATTTTTATTAGGTATAATGAAACCATAATTATATTATGGCTATTATATATGTAAATTATTTATATAAGAAGTATTTTTAAATGAAATAGATGAAGTAGTGTGAAAGTAGATTATTTTCTTATTAAATAACAATTTAGATTTAATATGAATTTCAGAAGTGCTAGGAGAATTCTAAAAAATTATTATTTAATAGTTACTTACTTATAGTTATGCTATAATTTCTAATAAATAGGAGGTAAACATTATGATTGAAGTTATAAAAAATCGAAGAAGTATAAGAAAATATATGAATAAAGAAGTAGAAGAAGATAAGTTATTAGAAATACTTGAGAGTGGTAGACTTGCACCATCAGGAAGTAATACTCAACCATGGCAATTTATAGTGATAAGACCACAAAAAAACAAGGAAAAGGTAGCAAAAGTTTCGCACAATCAAAAATGGATGACTACTGCTCCAATACAAATTGTATGTGTAGCAGATATACGATGTAGAATAGATGAAAATATAGATATTTCATTAGATGAAAATAGTAAGGAGGAAGAAGTAAAGCAAATAATTAGAGATACTTCTATAGCTGTGGAACACATGTCGCTTACAGCTACAGAATTAGGACTAGGTAGTTGTTGGGTTGCATGGTTTACTCAAGCTGAATTTAGACCTGTATTAAATATACCTGATGATAAATATGTACTTTGTGTTTTGACTATAGGATATCCTGATGAAGTTCCAAATCCTAGACCAAGAAAAAAACTTGAAGACATAGTGCATTATGAGAAGTGGTAAGACACATGAAAGAAAATTAATAAATTGCAATGTTAAAAATAGATGAAATTATAATCTAAAAACATTAAATAAGATATATTAATTATTAGAGAAGCTTATATATTAAAAATGCAGTACCAATGGATTGATGGTATAATGTTATTTATAAAATTGATGGAGGTATTTATTTTGAAAAAGAATTTTGAATATATTTTATTTGATTTAGATGGAACTCTTACAGATTCGGGTGAAGGAATAACTAAAGCTGTTCAGTATGCATTAAAATATTTTGGAATAGAGGTTAGTAATCTTGATGATTTACGCAAATTTGTGGGACCGCCTTTAAAGGAATCTTATAAAAATTTTTATGGATTTGATGATGAAAAAGCAGATCTTGGTCTTGTGAAATTTAGAGAATATTATATTGAAAAAGGTATTTATGAAAATAAGATGTACAGTGGAATATCTGAAGTTTTAGAAAAATTACAAAAAAGTAATAAAAAGATTATAGTTGCAACTTCAAAACCAGAAGAACATGCAAAGATAGTTCTTAATCATTTTAAGATTGATAAATATTTCGATTTTATATGTGGAGCTGATTTTAAAGAAACAAGAGTAAAAAAAGGTGATGTTATAAAATATGCATTAGAAGAAGCTAAAATCACAGATTTATCAAAAGCAATTATGGTTGGGGATCGAGAACATGACATTATTGGAGCAAAGGAAAATAATTTAAAATCTGTGGGCGTATTATATGGATATGGAGATGTAGTTGAGTTAACGCAAGCAAGAGTAGATTATATAGCTAAAGAACCAAAAGATTTATTAGAGATTCTTTTATAAATGCTAATTAAGAAAGGATTAGCAGATTATAAGTTATTAAGCACATTCAAAAATAACAAGTCCATCTGCTAAGTTTATTTTCCATCATGTTGCGTTAGCAGATTCAGCTAACAGCTTGCTGTGGGACAAATCAGATTTCTTGCCTGATGAAGAATAATCATGACATTTGGGATTTGTTATTTTCTTTCATGTGCCTTATAGAAAGTGAGGCTTAGGAATGAAGAAAATTATAAAAGGGATTGTAGTAATATTAATATTAATGTGTACCGGATATGTACAACCTGTATTTGCATCTGATCAGAACTTAGATAATTATATATATAATCATCTAAAAAATTGGGATACAGAATTTGAAATTCCTTATTATAATGATGATGTAATAGATGTTGTACAAAATATTGCTAAAAAAGACGATTATTTAAGTAGATCAATAAGTCAATTATGTTATAAAAAAGAGGAAAATAAGGCGACATTAATTGTAGCTTATAGGACGACAAAAGAGCAAGAAGAATATATTGATGAAGAACTTAAAAAAGTAATAAATTCTATAATTACTCCTAATATGAATGATTTTGATAAAGTTAAAACTATAAATAAATATTTAGTAGACAGATATGAATATGATTATGCACTTCAATCTAATAATGTGTATTCTGCTTTGACAACAGGAAAAACTACATGTCAAGGATATGCGATGAGTGCTTATAAGATGCTTAATTTAGCAGGGATAGAAAATAGAATTGTTATTGGAACTTTAAGTGGAACACCTCATGGCTGGAATTTGGTAAAGCTTGGTGGAAAGTGGTACCAATTAGATGTTACGAATGATGATGCTGTAAGTATAGATAAATACTTTCTTAAGAGTGACGATTATTTAAAAAAAGATGGATTTAGTTGGAATTGCAGTGATTATCCTAAGTGTGATAGTAATTATCAAGAAACTCTACAATCTAATAAAGTAAATGAAAGTGCTAATAATGTAACAAGTAAAGAAGATTATGATTTAAATAACAATGGACAAACAATCTATACATATAGATCATCTGTAGATGGAAAGTGGTGTCTTGTAAATGGGTTTTGGTATTTCTTAAAAAATGACGGGGATTATGCTATAGGGTGGAAACTTATAGATAATAATTGGTACTATCTAAGTGATAATGGAATTATGCAGAACGGCTGGATATATTCTGATAGTAAATGGTATTATTGTTATCCAACGACTGGAGCAATGGCTACTAATACTAGTATTAATGGATATGTAGTTGATACAAATGGAGTTTGGATAGCATAGTCGGGTTGCCTCAATCTTCAATAAGAAATTCTATATAATTAAAAAAATAAGTAAGTTTATAAATTAAAAAATAACAGATTAAATATAAGATATGTTTATCTGTTATTTTTTTTATATTTAATACTAAAGGTTATAATAGTTGACTAAATATAGATGAACGTCTATACTATATTAATATGGTATAGTATAGATGTTCATCTATATAGTGGATAAAAATGCAATCAGAATATGAATTAAATAGTATTACTATATTTTTTGATTTTTTATTGCATTTTATGTAAGGATAATAAGGAGTTTGGGAGATAATAAGAGTGCATTCAAAATAAGTGTAATAGGTACAATAATAAAGATTATATTTATACATTTAAAGTTAAAGATAAACTAAAGAATTATATTATAGATAATTGTTATAAAAGGAGGAGAATATTGTGTTAAATAAGCTAAAAAAAGTATTTACTGCTTATGAATTATTAAGGGGTAATTATGGAATAGAAAGGGAATCATTAAGAGTAAATAAAGATGGAGAAATATCATTAAATTCACATCCAACTGTTTTTGGTGATAAAATTAAAAATCCGTCCATAACTACAGACTTTTCTGAAAGTCAAATAGAAGTAATAACACCTCCATTTAAAAAAGTGGAAGAAGTTTTTAGTTTTACAAATGCACTTTATGATATTGTTTCAATGGAAATTGGAGATGAATATTTATGGCCACAATCTATGCCAAGTATAGTACCTGAAGATAGCAAGATTCCAATTGCAGAATATGAAGATGACAATCAAGGAAAAGATGCAAGAATTTATAGAGAAAAGTTAATTAAAAAATATGGTGGAAAAAAGCAGCTTATATGTGGAATACATTATAATTTTTCGTTTAGTGAGGAGTTTATTGAAAAATTATATAGAAATGAAATATTTAAAAGTGAATTTTTACATAATAAATGTATAGATCAAGATGAAAAAGATTTAGAATATAAAACTTTTAAAAATAATATTTATTTAAAAGTTTCAAGAAATTATCTTCGTTATAGATGGCTCATTATATATTTAATGGGGGCTAGTGGTATTGTACATGAAAGCTATAAATGTGGTTGTAAAAGTTCTGTTGAAGAAATTGCAAAAAGTAGTTTTACAAATGAAGGAGCATTATCTTATAGAAATAGTGAGTGCGGATATAAAAATAAAGTAGATTTATTTCCAAGTTATAACTCTGTGGAAGAATATGTTGAAAGTTTAAAAAAATTTATAAATGATGAAGTTATAAATAGTCATAAGGAACTCTATAGTTCTGTAAGATTAAAGCCAGCAGATGTAAAAGATTTTTCAGATTCACTTCTTAAAGATGGAATTAAATATTTAGAATATAGAAGTATTGATATTAATCCTTTTGAAAAGGGTGGTATAAGTTTAGAAGACTTATATTTTCTTCAAGTATTTAATTTATTTTTACTTATTGACGAAGAAAGTGACTATGAAAGATGGCAGGAAGATGCTACAGAAAATCAAAATATAATTTCTAAATTTGGTCAAAAGTCAGTTATGTTAAAGAAAGATGGAAAATCTATTTCAAAGGAAGAATGGGCTTTAGAAATATTGCAAAATATTAAAAGGATAAATAATGAGCTTAATTTAGAAAAAGAAGATATTATAGATACTATGATTAAAAAAGTTAATAACTATAAATTAACTTACGCTTATAGAATAGAAAAGATTGTAAAAGAACAAGGATATATTAATGCTCACTTAAATTTAGCAAAAAAATATAAGGAAAATGCTTATAATAATCGATTTAAGTTAGAAGGATATGAAGAATTAGAATTATCTACACAAATCTTAATGAAGGAAGCAATTAAAAGAGGAATAAGTGTTGAAGTTGTAGACAAAGCAGAAAATTTCATTTGTCTTAAAAAAGATGACAAAGTAGAATACGTGAAACAAGCAACTAAGACTTCAAAGGATAATTATATTACGATCTTAATAATGGAAAATAAGAGTGTTACTAAAAAGATTCTTAAAGATAACAATATTATAGTTCCAAATGGAATAGAAGTTAATTCATTATATGAAGTTTCAAATATAATTAAAGATTTTGTGCATAAGCCAATAGTTATTAAACCAAAATCAACAAATTTTGGGACTGGTATAAGTATATTTTCAGAAGGTGCTGATGAAGATAGTATAATCCAAGCATTTAAAATTGCATTTAAATATGATAACACAGTGCTGATTGAAGAATTTATAAAAGGAAAAGAATATCGTTTTTTAGTTACAGATGATAAGGTCGCAGGTATACTTTGTAGAATTCCTGCTAATGTCAAAGGTGATGGTAAAAAAACTATAAAAGAACTTGTAGAGATTAAAAATCAAGATTCGTTAAGGGGATATCATTATGTAACACCTCTTGAAAAGATAAATTTGGATGAAAATGCAGCATTATTTTTGAAGCAACAAAATAAAGATTTTAATTACATACCTAAGAAAGATGAAATAGTATACCTAAGAGAAAATTCTAATATAAGTACAGGTGGAGACAGTATAGATTATACAGAGTGCATTCCAGAAAAATTTAAGGAAATTGCAGTTAAATCAGCTAGGGCAGCTGGAGCTAAGATTTGTGGTGTTGATATGATATTAGAAAATTATCGTGATGAAAATACTAACTATGCAATAATTGAACTTAACTTTAATCCAGCTATTCATATTCATTGCTATCCTTTTAAGGGGACTGAAAGAAAAATTGGTGAAGATGTATTAAGAGTTTTAGGTTTTATTTAATTAGAATTTTATTATTAATATTATGAATAATGATTGATTTTCAAATATGCTAAAAATTCAAAGAAAAAGTTATGCGCCAAATAGTATGTTTGGCAAGCATAATTTTTTTATGTTATATTTTTGTACAATTTGGGAAAATATATAAAACTTACATGCTGATTAAAAAGTTCATGTTTAGCTTTAGTTTATTATCATATAGTTTTAAGTTGCAAGTTGCCTATCTATAATTTTAGGAATACTTTGTATGCATATGCCATATAAGTTAATATATGTGGTCTAAAAAAGTGAAAAATAATAATTAAAATGGCCAGACTGATTTGTTAGGTGGCTTATATTTTCTAAATAGATAGATGACTTCATTAGATAGAATTAAATAACTTTATAACTAAATTAAATTGTATTAAAAGAAATAATTTTAAGTAGATAAGTATTTAGTTTTATGGTATAAAGTTAACATAAGATATATGAATAAATTTAAGAAATAAGTAATCGGAATAAATCAATATAACTAAAAGTGTGATGGGAGAATGATTATTTGAGTGGTGTTTTAGTATACATGGACAAGATCGTGGAAAGTTACCAAGAAGCAGATATTAACTTTGAAAATATGGAATTAAAGAAATTAAAGAAATATGCATTAAGAGGAAATTTAAGGGCTCAAAATACTATAGGTGATAGATACTATATTGGAGATGGCGTAGAAAAAAATTATGAAGAAGCTTTTAGATGGTATAAAAAAGCTGCAGATGAAGGATATAATGTTGCACAATATAATTTAGGTGATATGTATTATTGTGGTTTTGGTATTGAAAAAAACTATATAAAGGCTATTGAATTGTTTAAAAAAGCAGCCAATAAGGGAAATATAGAAGCAGCATGTAATTTAGGTTGTATGTATGAAGAAGGCGATGGAACGAAAACGGATTATGAAGAGGCTATTAAATGGTATGTGAAAGCATCAGAACAAGACGATTTTTATGCTCAATATAATCTTGGAAATATGTACATGTATGGTAAGGGTGTAGCTCAAAACTATCAAAAGGCATTTCAATTGCATGAAAAAAGTGCAAAACAGGGATATATGAAAGCACAAAATACTTTAGGATATTTATATGAAGAAGGTAAAGGAACACTTAGAAGTTATGAAAATGCATTAAAGTGGTATGAAGAAGCAGCATATCAAGAGTATCCATATGCAGAATATAATTTAGGTGGAATGTATTATACAGGAAAAGGTGTAGAACAAAATTTACGAATAGCATATGCTTGGTATGAAAGGTCAGCAGAGCATGGTCTTGAAAAAGCCCAAAAAGCATTAAGTGAGAAGTTTTAGGTAAATAAAAGAACATTCAGTATATATTTCTCAAGCGACAAAAGAGTTTATAAAGCTTGCAAAAAAACAATATAAATAATATATGAAGAATATCAGATCATATTGAATGAGATTTTAATATGATCTGTTTTTTATTTTGAATCTAAAATATCGGAAATACTTTTATATTGTTATGAAACAGGTATAGTTTTGTCAATGGCAGTGAAACAAATTATTAGGATTCAGATAGTATTCAATCTGAATCCTAATAATTAAAATTAATAACCTCCTGTGGCAACTATCATTGATATAAGTTTAAGAGTATTTTCATAGAAAGTACATTTAGTTATTGGTTTATTTAATAGAGTTTCCCAAAGTGAAATAGTCCAATTATCGTTTCCTTTTTCAATTAGAGAGCTGATTAAAAATGGAGCTATAAACGATAAATCATCAGTATGACCAAATGGTTCTCCAGGAAAACCATTTGCTATATAATAGCCAGATTTTATGTTTTTAGGATTAGATAAAGTTTCTCTTTTTATCCAATTATTTAAAGTATGAAGTTGTAATGTTACTGGAACTTTATTTAAAAGAATATCCATAGAATAACGCCATGGAATTCTGCAGCTATTATAATAATAATCACCATCATGAATGCTTTCAAGAACTTTAAAAGTTGGAGCAATATATTCATCGTTATGTTTTATAAAAAAATCAGGCATCAAACCATTATACTTACTTTCTCTTCTCATTTGTTTCGAAATAATAGAATGAAATCTTTTTAGTACTAACTTCCACTCAGTACTATTATTGATATCAAATTCAATAAATTTTCGTATATAATAACTCATAAAGTCCGAGCTTCTAGTAACATATTTGAAATTATTATACGGTATTGCTTTAACCCAATCTCCTAAAGTTAAAATATAATCATTTTTGTTTACGCAACTATTCATTAAAGTATTAATTCTTTTAATTGCTTCAGCTTTATAATTAATAGTATCATTTTCTCCCCAAAGTTTATAAGCAAGAATTAACCCGTAACTAATGGTCATATCTCCATCAGTTGCAGAAGATGGCTCAGGCTCACTATTAACAATATTGCCATTAGAATCTTTAATCTGTTGCCATGCCATTAGATTATTATTATAAATGCTTGGATAAGATTTCATATAATTATATAATGCGGTAAAATGTACTTTAGCTGTAGGATCAAATTTACTCATAATAGGAAATATTATCATTCCATAGCCCATTGCTTCTGAAGTAGTAATTGCATTATTAGCTGTAGGCTGATCTAGAGTATAAAGCAGATATTCTTTTAATGGATAAGAGCCTTTTATAGATCTTAAATAACGAAATTTCCAATCATTATAAAAAGATAAAAGCGATGAATTTAAGTTAGTTTGTGAATAATAATTAATTAATAAATGATTATAAAATGTAATCACCACCTTATTAATAAAAGTTTTTTAACAAAAGGGACATTTGAAAATATTGGAATTTATCAAATTCACAAATTTCGATGAAGGATATGTTTTCATATAAAATTTATACATACTTCGATAAATATGAATAACTATAAATTGTAAAAAGAATTACAAATTTACTTTATTTTAAGAGTATATTCACTTTTATTCCCTTATATGAACCTTTAGTTACAATAATATTGAATTGCTGCCAAGTATGGTGTATATTGCCTATAGTATTATTTATATGCAGATTATGAACTTATTAATATCAAGCATATAAAAATAAAATTTATTATAAATTTAGGGGGAGTTTTATGAAAACTAAAGTATGTAAAATTTGTGTTTTTTTTATAGCTTGTTTTTCTATTTTCTTAATTAATGGTATTCAAGCTAAAGCAGCAGATTTAACACCTGACTACGGAATATATTGGTATGGAAAGGGCAATGTGTCAGAAAAATTTGTACCAGGTCAATCTAATAGATACTTTGATCCTACTAAACCTACAATAATTTATGTTCATGGATGGCAAAAAGATTCACAACCTAATAATAAGAGAGAAAGTTTTAATTTTAAAGATGAAAATGGAAATGTAGTGAATGGAGCTGATGCATGGATTGATAAGGGATGGAATATAGGTATCTTTTATTGGGACATGTTTTCAGATGAATTTAGCGTAACAGATGCAGAAGCAAAGATATGGAGTAATAATGGACCTCAAAAAATGAGATGGAGAGATCATAGCGGAAACTATCATTATAGTGATTATAAAAATGCAGGAGAACTTTTTTATGATACATATGTACAAGCTATGAAAAATTACAAAGGAAATAATATAAGAATAGCAGGCCACTCATTAGGAAATCAAATGGCAACTTATTTAACAAAGAGGGTATATGATGCAGCAGATGCTGGTCAAATATCTAAAAACTTAAAACCAAGCAGACTAGCACTTTTAGATCCATATTGGTCTAATGGAGGAAAGAGCTATTTGAATAACAAATGGACAGGAGAAGCCTGCAGAGAATATGTTAAGGATTTAAAATCTAAAGGGACAGCTATAGAATTATATAGATCAACGTATATAGATGAAACTCCAGCTGGAGATAACAATAAAGGTGAATTAGATCAAACGGCATTTGTACATCTTAACGCTTGGTTTAAAAATAGTTTTGATATAGCAGGAAAGCATAATGCAGCTGTTAGCATTTATTTCACATCATATTCATCACCAGCACCTGCTTTATATAATAGAGATGGATATAAGAAATATAGCAAGATAGCAGGAAATGGTCCATCAGCAGCATCTAGCGATTCAGAAATAAAGAATTTTATGAATAGCAATTATAGATATGATCAATATACAGGAGTATACACTTTATCCTCAAAAGATAACGGATTTGCACAAATGGATAGAAATACTAATGTATATGTAGTACCTATAAACTAGTATGATAATTTTAAGCTTAATAAAACTATTAAAATAAAATATGTAAAGTAACAATCTAGGGAATAATAAAATTTCCTAGATTGTTTTTCATTCAATATAAATAAACTTGAGGCAGAATTTTATGAAGAAATATATGTTTATTTTAGATTTACATTTTTTATTCTAATACAAGGAAATTATTATATGTCAAAATGTGTGGCTAACCCTAACAGGAAGAGAAATAAATAGTATGTGAAGTAGATTTATAGTCAATCATTTTAGATAAAAATAGTTTACAATTAAAGTTTTTTCGACAATATACGATATATGAAATATGCGATAAAATATGAATATAATGGGAGTGTGGAGAAAATGACAACTAAATTAAGTAAAAAAATAATGGCTTTAGCAATTACAACAATTACAGTTATAGGGATGCCTACAGTAGGGGCTTCAGCAAAATGGAGGCAAAATAATAACGGTTGGTGGAACTCGAATGGAAACGGTTACTCAGTTGGTTGGGAACAAATTGGAGATAATTGGTTCTATTTTGACAGAGATGGATATATGAAAACAGGTTGGGTTAAAGATGGAGACAAATGGTATTTCTTAAATTCAAATGGATATATGAAAACGGGTTGGATTAAAGATGAGGACAAGTGGTATTTCTTAAATGCAAACGGAGATATGGCACATGATATAATCATTAATGGTTATAGACTAAGTTCAGATGGTACGTGGATAAATGATGAAACTAATATAAACACTATAAGTACCACTGGTGCAGCTGTAGTAGTTCCAATTGATAATATTAATACTACAAGTACTACGAGTGCAGCTGTAATGATACCACGTGATAATTTTAATGATGACGGAAGTTGTTCAAAGAAAGATAACAAAGAAAAAATAGAGAAGTTATTAGATAAGCAAGATAAGAAAAATGATAGAAGAGTAGAAAAACAAGAACATAAATTTTGGAAATTTTTTAATAGATAAAAAGTATTAAAGACTTGGAAATCAATTCCGAGTCTTTTTAATTTTTATTTAACTATAAATGATTCCACCACCATTTAGCATAATTCTTTATATAAAACATATCTAATATATGTTTTATATAAAGAATTTATAGGCTATAATAAAGGTAATGGATTATGTTGTTTTTTTGAACGTGCTTAACATTGAGAAAAAGAATTTAGTTAAGAAATAGGATTGTAAATTATCTTTATTACAGTAAGTTATGTTCTAATAGGGAGGAAAACAAATGGAAAAAGTAAATGATTTAATAAGCAAAAATCCAATTCATTTAACAACAAACACTATTATTTTGATAGTAGTAGCTATTGTTGCTTTTTATATTGTAATGAAAGCAATAGAGGGAATAGTAAAAATAATTGCGATTTTAGGTGTTTGCTATTTTGCGTTAATGTCTATTCAAAGTACAAATCTTATTAACGTGCCTGTGATAAAAGAAACTTATGCCACGATAGAAAAAATAATTCCTTCAAAAGAATTATGGACTGATGCTTTGAATAAGGCTGATAAAATAAATAAAGTTGTTAATGATTTAAAATGATACATATTTCATAAGATTAAAATGAGTAAAGATTACATAATTACAGCTAGAAAGTTGAAAAATAATTATGTAATCTTTTTATTTTATAAAAATATAACAGAGATTAAGACGGCATTAATATATACGGGGAGTGATAACATGAAAACTTTGATTCATAGAATAGCGATTCCATCAATTCTAGAGGTGGGAAAAGGAAATATTAATAATGTAGGAAATTTAATTAAAAAGTCTAATTTTAAAAAAGTTTTAATATGCTTTGGAGAAGGCATAAAAGAATTATTTGGAGATTCTATAGAAAATTCATTAAAAGAAGCTGTTATTGAAATTTCAAAAACAGAAATTATAAAAGATATAAACTTTGAAGAAATAAGCATAAAAGCGTTTGAAATATCAAATGATGTAGAGGCTTTAATTGGAGTTGGTGGCGGAAAAGCTATAGATGCAGTAAAATATATGAGTTTTTTAAAAAAGCTGCCATTTATTAGTATCCCAACTTCAACTTCTAATGATGGGTTTTCAAGTCCAGGTGCATCTCTTTTAGTAAGTGGCAGACGTATGTCTCTTCCAGCTAAAACACCACATGGCATAATCATAGATATTGATGTCATTAAAGGAGCTCCTGAGAAATTTATATTTTCAGGAGTTGGAGATTTAATATCAAATATAACTGCATTACATGATTGGAATTTTGAAGAGGAACATGGGAAGATAATTATTGATGATTTTGCAAAAATGATTTCAAAAAAATCAGTGAATAGCTTTGTAAGAACTGAATTTAAAACAATAAAAGATGATTTGTTTCTAAAAGAACTAGTGGATTCACTAACGTTAAATGGTATATCTATGGAAATAGCAGGGGATAGTTCACCAGCATCAGGTTCTGAACATTTAATTTCGCATGCTTTGGATAAATTTCTTGAAAAACCAGAGCTTCATGGTATACAAGTTGGAATAGCAACTTATATTATGTCTAAGGTACAAAATCATAGAGTTGAAAGAATTTCAAAAGTATTAAGAGAAACTGGCTTTTTTGAGTATGTTAAAACTCTAAAAATGAGAAAAGAGGATTTCAAAAAGGCTATAGATATTGCACCTTCAATAAAACCTAATAGATATACTTATATTCATGTTGAAGAAAATAGAATTCTTGCTAAAAAAATTATTGATGAAGATGAAATTTTAAATTATATATTAGTATAAAAATAACTTGTAAAGAAATTAAAAGATAACCACTAAGAATTTATAATGGTTATCTTTGGGACAGTAGATAGTTTTGTGTAAAAAACAAAACTATCTACTGTTTTTTTACATAATCAGTTGGTAGTTTTGGAATAATATACATAAAGAATAAAGGAGGAATATGTATGTCAAAACCAATTGATGATGACTTTGATTACAAAGCTGAGGTAAAGAAATGTAAGACTATCGATGATGTCATGGGTAAAAATGGTTTAATTCAAAGATTAGTTAAAGATGTGTTAGAAAATATTTTAGAAGGTGAAATGGAAGAACACCTTGGAAGAAATAAATATCAAAGAGCAGAAACTAATGATTCTACAAAAAAGAATTATCGAAATGGATATAGTACCAAAAATCTTAGAAGTTCCTTCGGTGACGTCGATTTAGACGTACCAAGAGATAGGAATGCTGAATTTGAGCCACAAATTATAAAGAAATACGAAACTGTGTGTACAGAATTAGATAAAAAGGTGATTTCTCTTTACGCAAAAGGAATGACCACAAGTGATATTCAAGCAGAAATAGAGGACTTATATGGAATAACAATATCACCTTCTATGGTATCTAGAATTACAGATAAAGTTATGGAAAGTGCTGTTGAGTGGCAAAATAGATCACTAGATAAAGTTTATCCAATAGTGTATTTGGATGCTATGTATTTCAAGGTGCGAAGCAATGGAAAGATTATGAATAAAGCTGTTTATATATGCTTAGGATACAACATGCAAGGATACAAAGAAATTTTAGGAAGTTGGGTAGATGAAGCTGAGGGTGCTAAGTTTTGGTTAAAGATATGCACTGATCTTAAAAATAGAGGCGTACGAGAAATCCTTATAGCATGTATGGACGGATTAAAGGGGTTACCAGAAGCCATTAAAACTGTATTTCCATCAGTTAACATTCAAACATGTATTGTTCACCAAATAAGAAACTCAGTTAAGTATATAGCATCAAAAGATAAGAAAGAATTTATTAAAGATTTAAAATGTGTTTATAAGGCTTCAACTGAGGAACTTGCGCTAGCGCAGCTCGATAATTTAAAGGATAAGTGGGGAGATAAATATGCTATTGTAATAGATTCGTGGTATAACAATTGGAGTCACCTATCAACATTCTTCACTTTCTCTCCTGAAATAAGAAAAATGATATATACAACTAATACGCTTGAAGGATTTAACAGACAAATACGTAAGTATACTAAATCAAGAACTGTATTTCCAACCGATGAATCTTTAAGTAAATGTGTTTATCTAGCTACTATGGAAATTATAGAAAAGTGGACTCAACCAACACCAAATTGGGGTCGTACTTTAGCAGAATTATCAATAGTATTTGAAGAACAATTAAATGATGAATTAGCTTAATAGCTTGTACTTTTTGCTAAACTTTATGTATAATATCTGATTTTTCACTAATACTATAAATGGATATAAAACATATTTTTAGCATTTACTAAAAATAAAAAAATATTACTGGACCATAAAATTTCCAGTAATATTTAAATAACAAATATACTAATAACACAAAATTATCTAGAGTCCCTTATCTTTTTGAATTGATATATTTTTAGATATTCATTTCAGCTCTTCTGTTTGCAATAATTTTTTCTAATTCATCAGCAGCTTTAATTACATCATCTTCAACTATAAGTTTACCACCTGTTATATCCACTAAATCTTCTTTTAAGACTTTAGTTACAACCGGACTTCCATCTATAAATGGGGATATAGCAACGTGTAATGGTAGACCAAGTGATAATCCAAAAGCAGCATCAGCTAATGCTTGTTCTTCAAGCCATTGAGGAGCTGATAATACAAGTGGAAGTTGAGGTATATCTATACCTAAATTTTCTGCAAGTTCAGTTGCAACCATTTCTAATCTTCCAATTGCAAGACAAGGACCAAAATTTAACACTGGTGGTATTCCTAATGCTTTACATACTTCTTTTAAGTTATCACCTGCAAGTTCAGCAGCACCAGGAGACATAAGTCCTACATTTTCAAGACCTCCTGAAGAACAACCAGCTGAAAGAACTAAGATATTTCTTTTTATTAATTCTTTAGTAAGTTCTACAGTAAATACGTCATGACCCTTTGCAGTTAAGTTAGAACAGCCAACTACACCAGCTATTCCTTTAATTTTTCCTTGAGCTATCAAATCGATAAGACCTTTCCAATTACCACCTAGGAATTCTTTTAACGATCCTTCGCTAACTCCTGTTACAACATCATCATAACCATGGTCTTTAGGAATATCTATAGTAATATCATTTCTTCTATTTTTATAACTTTCTAATGCTTCAGATATAATTTTTTCACTTATTTCCTCTGCATTGTCCATATCAAAATTTATATATTTAGCATTTTTTTTCTTAGCTACATCATCTATACAAATTGTTTTTACTTTAAATTGTTCTGCTATTGGCTCAAGACCTGGTATTGTACAGTTAAATTCTGATACTATCAAATCTATACCACCTGTTGCAAGAACAGCTTCACTTGTATAGTTATTTCCAGCATGTCCAGAGAACACTTCAGTGTAATGTTCACCTCTTAATTGTAAATCTTGACCAACACATGTACATCCGACTAATCTAAAACCTTTTGCACCAGCATTAATTGCTTTTTTCTTTACATCTTCATCGATTAATCTATCTTGAAGATGTGAAATATGAGAATGTTGATGTCCAGTTATCATTATGTTTATGTAGTCTTCATCTATTACTCTGAAACCTACTCTTGCTTGTCTAATCGTTGGTACACCAAGAATAACATCATTTAATAGGTTAGTAAGCATTAAGCCATATATTCCTGTAGCAACTCCAAGTCCCAATGCATTAAATAGCATGTCTACAGGATCGCTATTTAGATTTGTTGATGTTTTTACTATAGCATCAAAAACTTCTGATTTAGCACCACCAGGTAGTATATTTAATTCTTCCCATCTTTTATATCTTGGAGCATAAGCTAATTTTTTTACTAATTCCATTTTTTCAAATCGTGGTTTATATAAATCAGCTAAAACTGCATCTGCTACTTTTATCGCTTTTTGGTTTATATCTGATTCTGTAATATCAAAAATTTCTGCTAATTGATTTAATGTTTGTGGGCTTTTTATTTTAACATTACCTTTTCCTTCTCCAATGTTTTTTAAGTTTCTAGCTGTATTTTCTACTACATGAAGATAGCATGCAGAACCAGCTGCTATAGCTCTTAAAAAGTTTCTTGATACTATAGTATCTGCATCTGCACCACAAATTCCTCTTGGTGACTTAGGCGTTATTTTACAAGGACCATTTGAGCAAAGTTTGCAGCAAACTCCTTCTTTTCCAAACTTACATTTTGCTTTTTGGGTATCAACTCTATTAAAAGATGTTTCAATTTCCTCTTTTGATGATAAAAATTCGCATAATTTACAATCTGCTGATGTACACATTGACATATTAATCTTCTCCTTATATTTAAAGTTGTATATTAATTTTTAACTATACTATTTTGGTATACTATTGGGCAAATATAAAAGGCTTTCGCCTATTATATTGTAATTAATCTAAAAGATTACCAAGGATCATTTTTTAGCTGCTCAAAGGTTACTTTTTTTAATTCATCTAACAATGTATTTTGAACATTACATAAGGCTTTATGTATCGAGCAATGACTTGCTTTGTTAGCGCTGCAAGCTTCTTTGTCATAGATACATCGATTCACTATAATAGGACCTTGTATAGCTTCAACCACATCTTTTAAAGTTATATCCTTAGGTTCTTTTGTTATAGCATATCCACCATTAACGCCTCTATATGATTTTACTATTCCTGCTTGAGTGAGCTTTCGTGTTAGCTTTAATAAAAATCTAAGAGGAATATTTCCTTGCTCTGCTAATGATTTAGCATCTAATTTATTATCTAAACCTTCTTTTGAAAGCATAAGTATTATTCTAAATGCGTAATCGGATTCTTGATTTATATTCATAATTTTTTACTCCTTAAAGTATACCTGCTTGGTATAAAATATGATAATATAATTTAGAAATTTTGTCAATAATTTGTGTATGTTTCCGTAAAAAGTTTATTATATCTATATTGAAAAATACAAAGATTAGTAAACTCTTTTACTCCAATAAATGAATAAAAATTGTGCTTTGTGAAATACTAAATTTTAGAATTTAGTATAAGTTAAAGGAGGAGATTTTAATGGAGAAATTAAAAAAAGGTGAGCATGAAAAGGCTATGGAAAAAGCAAAGAGTATGCTTGATAAAGGGTGCGGAATGGGAGAGATATTAGAAGAAACACATCTTAGTGAAGAAAATGTAACAAAAGCAAAAAGAAAGTGAATAGATCAATCTTAGAATTAAGTTAAAGTTATTTAATTATATATTAAATTGTTTTAATTATAAAATATAAAAATGAGAGTAAATAATAAAGTTTGTTTATTATTCACTCTCATTTTTTATAAATTGTTTAGTTTTACCCATCATATAAGCAGTTTTTATTATGGATATTTCATCTTTTGTCATTTTGCGATTATACATTTTTTCAAATTGAAAAATTAAAGCATTTGTATCAATTTTTTCTTTAGGTTGGTGAAGTCTCCTGGATGGAAAAGACTCATAAGTTTTGGAAACTATGTTATGATTATAAATTTTCTTGAAAACTTCTGCAGTGTAAAAAGCATCATTAAAAGCATCATGAAATTCAGTTTTAGTTGCTATATTAAAAAGTTCAACTGCATTTTTTAAGCCTATTTTAGTTCCATTTGGAGCATTAAAATGCTTAGAAACGTAATTTTGAACATCAATATATTTTTTTGATATTGATGAGGTGGATAAATTATGAAATTTAATATTTTTTATGAGTTCTTTAATATCTGCTGAACCCCAAATACAGAATGTTATTTCTTCACTACCAATAAAATTAAGAAAGTTTTTATAAACTTCAGGAAAAGTATCGCATGAATTTACTTGCTCAGTTGTTATTTTAGTAAGATCTTCCACAAAGGGATGAATAGTTTTATATAATGTTGGTTTAATTAGAGCATTAAATGTAGAAATTGTATCAAGATTTTTATTAAGCTTTAAAGCTCCAATTTGAATAATTTCAAAAGGCAATTTAGAAATATTATTACTATCAATATTTGTAAGAACTGAAGGTCTTTGGTTGAATTCTAGATCATATATTATGTAGTTCATAGCGTCACCTGCTTTAAAAGATATAGGTATATTAAGATTATGTTAGCTAATTATTAGAATAGATTTTTAATATAACTGACATGATCTTAAAAATATTCTGCTTTATAATCTATATATAAAATTATCATAGATCAATAAATAAATCAATCAATTAGATTACATAAACAATAAATATGATTATTTTATATACATAAGTTAAGAAAGTATAATTAATAACGATAGATAATATTATAGGCATATATAATTAAAACTATAAATATTAAAACAAAGGAGTAAGGGATGACTCAGATTGAAATTATACTTTTAGCTTTACTATATGACAAGGATTGTCACGGTTATGAATTTGAACAAATAATTGAAAAAGAAAAAATGAGGATGTGGACACATATAGGATTTTCATCTATATATAATGCATTGAATAAATTGGAACATTGTGATTATATTGTTTCAAGACTTGAAAAAGGTAATGGATCATCAAGCAAGAGAGTTTATTCAATTAAAGATGAATCAAAAAAAATTGTTAAAGAAAATATAAAAAAGATGATAAGTGAATACAAATCCAATCCAAATGATTTTAAAATAGGATTCATCTTTTCTTATCTATTAAGTAAAGATGAGTTGACTGAAGCATTAACAAAACATAAAGAAAGTTTAATTGAAAGAAAAGAAAATTTAAATAATGAACAACTTAATGTTGTAAGATCAGAAGAAAGAAAAGCTCTATTTGAAAGAACCATAGCTTTTTTAGAAACGGATATCTTATGGTTAGATAAATGCATTAAACAAAATTCAAATATTAACTATAAATAAATATTATGGTCAAGTAAAAACAGTAGGAGATTAATTTCACCTACTGTTTTTACACATTATTAAAAATGAGGATTTATTTCATTTTTTTGAATCCTTTTCAAATCTTTTAACCTTAAATGGGTTACTTCTCTAATTTTATCTAAAGATTCACCTTCAATAATCATTTTTTTTGCAACATCATGTGAAGAAATGTTTTGATTTTCATTCATAGAAATCTCCTCCTAATTAATGTTTATATTAGTCAATAGTATTTTGCCATTAAAAAATAAAACTATTCATGTTATAATCTATAATAAATATTAATGAATTTTTCAATAGGAAAAATTTATTTACGCAAAAATATATATGAAATTTTTAGATAAAATATATAATACATACTCTTTGTATTATCAAAGATATTAATAATAAATAATTATTGCAAATATTAAGACACAGAGCATTTAAAATTAAGGTTGAATTGTTACAAATATTGTATACATTTTTTATTATTTATTATGGATAGGTATATAAAAAAATATGTAATATTGTGTGGCAAAAGTTAGGAATTTTTGATATTATAATACATGGTATTATAATATTGTACGGAATATGGTGAAGAAATAATTAAGATATTATTTAATTAATATGAATTAGTTGTTATAATTAGTTATGATGATTATTAGTAAGTGAAAATATTTAATAAATACTTGACTAGGACATTAATAAGGAATCTAAAAATAAAAAACTATGTATTTAAAAAACACTAAATTTTCATTAATGAATTTAGAAATTAATAAATAGTACATTGTTCCTATAACTATGAAGACTAGCAGTTAATGATAATAAAGCTGTTAGTCTTAATATTTGATGATATTATATTAATTTTCTCCAGTCAATTCTACAAACAACAATGTGGTTAATGTTTAAATACTAAATACCATTAGATGATATACAATATATAATATAGTTACAAATTACACAAAAATAGTATGTATAATAATACAGGAGGGGAGTAATTTTTATGGAAGGACACAAAAGCAAGCGCAGTAAAGTTGCATTAGGAATTATAATGTTTCTTTGTTGTTTGGCTGCCATATATTTAGGTATATCAGCATATTTTATTAAACATTTTTATCTTGGTTCTACAATTAATTCCATGAATGTTTCAGGAAAAACAGTAGAAGAAGTAAATGAAAAAATGTCATCTGAAATTCAAAATTATTCATTGGAATTACAAGAAAAAGGTGATGTAAAAGAACAGATTAAAGGTTCGGATATTGACGTGAAATATAGTCAGGATGGAGAAAGTAAAATTAAAAGTTTAAAGGATAATCAAAATCCTTTAGGATGGATTTCAGGAGTATTTGGTAAAAAGAACAATGAAACTACTGAATTAATTAGTTATGATGAGCAATTATTAAATAAGGTTTTAAATGGTTTACCAGGTATTAATAGTAAAAACGTAGTTGAATCTAAAGACGCTAGCTTTGAATATGGAGATGGTGGTTATAAGATAGTAAACGAAGTTTATGGAAATAAAATAGATAAAGAAGTGTTAAAGCAAAAGGTATCAGACGCGATTGTAAAGGAAGATACTACATTAGACTTAGATTCAAGTGATTGTTATAAAAAGCCTAAATATACTGCAGATTCTCAAGAAGTTACTGATGCTAAAAACACCCTTGATAAATATACAAATGTAACAATTACTTATGCTTCTGGAAACAATAAGGAGGTTGTAGATGGATCGGCAATACATAATTGGCTTAGTGTTGATGATGATATGCAAGTTGCGTTTGATGAAAAGAAAGTCAAGAAATATGTATCTACTAAATTAGGTAGTACGTTTAATACATTTGGAAAGACAAGAGATTTCACTACAACATCTGGAAGTAAAGTTAAGGTTAGTGGTGGTGACTATGGATGGTTGATTGATTCAACTAAAGAAACAAAGGATTTAATTGAAACTATAAAAAGTGGACAATCTACTACAAAAGAACCAATATATGCTCAAAAAGCAGTATCTAGTGATAAGAATGATATTGGAAATACGTATGTAGAAGTTAATTTTACAAAACAGCATGTATGGTTTTATAAAAATGGATCATTAGTTACAGATGGACCATGTGTTTCAGGAAATGTAAGTTTAAAATTAGCTACTCCACCAGGGACATATGCATTGAATTATAAAGAGAAAAATGCTACATTAAAGGGTGAAGACTATAGTTCACCGGTTACTTATTGGATGCCTTTTAATGGGAATGTTGGTCTTCATGATGCAAGTTGGAGAAGTCCAAACGAGTTCGGAGGAAGCACTTATCTAACAAGTGGTTCTCATGGTTGTGTAAATTTACCAGTTGAATTAGCACATAAGATATTTGATAATATTGAAGCAGGAACTCCAGTAGTTTGCTATAATGAGTAATAAAATTAAACATCTCGTATCTTAAAAATTTATATTTATTAGTTTTGACCTCTATAATACTTAGAATTAAGTATTATAGAGGTTTTTTGTGCTTTAGCCCCAAAAATTACATGCTATTCAGGTGGTTAGCGGTGATTAGAACTTAAAAAAATATTTTTATCGTAAACTTTACTTTTTAACAAAACGAAAACTGGCAGTATCAATAAAACTTAAGTTTGGTAACAAAGTTCTTTTAAAGCAAAAATAAATTTTTAAATAACTTTTTATAATATAGAGCAAAAAACAATTGGAAAAAAATTCAAAAAAATATATAATATAAGAATATAGATTATATTGCTTGTTTTTGAAAAGTATGTGTTTTATTAAATCTTAGTTCTAATATAGGGGGATAACAATTATTATGGAAATATCAAAAAATCAATGTAGCAAGCTATTAGTAGGCATTATCATTTCACTTTGTACTTTGATTGGTATATATTTTTGGATATCAATATTTTTTATCAATCATTTTTACTTTGGCTCTACAATTAATTGTTTTAATGTTTCAGGAAGAACAGTGGAGCAGGCAGATGAACAAATATCATCAGAAATAGATTCGTATTCCTTAAAATTAGAAGAAAGGGGGGGAGAGGCAGAACAAATTAATGGAAATGACATTGATCTAAAATATAACTTAGATGGGAAAATCCAATCTTTTAAAGATAAGCAGAAGCCTTTTGCATGGATTCCAGGAATTTTTACATCTAAAGATTCTAAATCATCTGATATAGTTAATTATAATGAGAACTTACTAAAAAAATCTGTAGATAAACTTTCTTGTCTTGATAATAATACAGTTGAACCTAAAAATGTTAGTTTTAAATACACAGATAAAGGTTATGAAATTGTGGATGAAGTTTATGGAAATAAAATCAATAAGGATGCTTTATATCAGAGTATTAAAAATGCAATTAGTAATGGAGAGAAGGCTATAAATTTAGAGTCGGCTAATTGTTATGAAAATCCTAAGTATACATCAAAATCTAAGGAAGCTATTGATACTAAAAATCTTCTTAATGATTATGTTAATACAACAATTACTTATAATTTTGGTGACAAAACAGAAGTTCTAAATGGAGCTACAATAAATAACTGGCTTCAAGTGGATGATGATCTTGGAGTTACATTTGATGAAAAGGAAGTTAAAAAGTATGTAGATACATTGGCTAGTAATTATAATACAGTTGGTAAGCCAAGAGATTTTGTTACAACAGCAGGATTAAAAATAAAAGTTAGTGGAGGAACTTATGGTTGGGAAATAAACAAATCTGAGGAAGTAAAAGATTTAATTTCGCTCATAAAAGACAAAAAATCTACAACAAAAGAGCCAATATATTCTCAAAAAGGAATATCTCATGATCTGAATGATATAGGAAATACTTATGTAGAAATTAATATGACTAGACAACATTTGTGGTTTTACAAAAATGGATCTCTTGTTACAGATGGACCAGTTGTTACAGGTAATGTAAGCGGAGGTTGTGGAACACCAGCAGGCGTTTATAAGTTGAATTATAAGGAAAGAAATGCTACATTAAAAGGACAAGGCTATAGTTCTCCAGTAAGTTATTGGATGCCATTTAATGGAGGAATAGGAATACATGATGCAAATTGGCGTTCAGTATTTGGAGGAAATATTTATAGGACAAGCGGTTCTCATGGATGCGTAAATTCACCATATTCTTTAGCACAATCAGTATATCAGAGTATTGATGAAGGAACTCCAATAGTTTGTTATTATGAATAATACTATCTATATAATTTAATTAATGATTTATAAAAATATATTTAAAAGTGGTTACTTAAAAATACAAAATTAGTACATTGATATAGATAAATAACTTATAACTTAAAGTTATGCGATAGTTAACCTAAACAGAGATCATGCATTTATTCAGTTACTGAAAAGCATGATCTCTATTTCTATTTTTTTGGATATGTATTAAAAATTAGGAACATTAAATTAACGTTGATAAATGATAATCCTTTAGTGGTGTTAAATTAAACTTAACAAGAAACTAATATATTTTAATTTGAAAGAAAATTAAGTGAATTTGATTATAAAATATGTTGATATTGAAGAAAAAGAAGTTTGAGTTATTAATTAATAGTATTTATTAATTGATGTATTATATAAAATATGCTAATAATAAGAGTATTAAGGCACGCGAAAATAAATAATAAGTCTAATTTGCCGTGAATATTTTTCATCAGGTAAATAGGAGCAGCCTATTAGGTAAATTTGCCGACGTATCATTATGGTAAATAGGCTGGCAAATGGACACGTTATTTTTTTGAATGTGCCTAATATAAGAATGGAGGAAATACATATGTTAACTATAGGATGTCATTTATCATCTTCTAAGGGATTTGAAAATATGGGAATGGATGCACTTAAAATTGATGCTAATACTTTTCAATTTTTTACCCGTAATCCAAGAGGAAGCAAAGCTAAAGATATAGATAAAGAAGATGTCAAAGCTTTTTTAAAATTAGCAAAACAGAATAATTTTGGACGTATACTTGCTCATGCGCCATATACATTGAATGCTTGTTCAGCAGATGAGAAAAATAGGAATTTTGCAATAGAAATAATGAGCGATGATTTAAATCGAATGGAGTATGTTCCAAATAATTTATATAATTTTCATCCAGGAAGCCACGTAAAACAAGGAGTTGAAATTGGAATTAATTATATTGTAGAAGCATTAAACACTATTCTAAAACCTGAACAAACAACAACAGTTTTATTAGAAACTATGTCAGGTAAAGGTACTGAAGTAGGTAGAAACTTTGAAGAATTAGCAGAAATTCTTAGAAGAGTTGATTTAAAGGAGCATATGGGAGTATGTCTTGATACATGTCATGTTTATGATGCAGGATATGATATTGTAAGCAATTTAGATGGTGTATTAGAGGAATTTGATAAAATAATTGGAATTGAAAAGTTACGTGCAATACATTTAAATGATAGTAAGAATCCATTTGAAAGTCATAAAGATAGGCACGAAACTATTGGAGAAGGGTTTATTGGGATTGAGGCTATTTCCAGAATTATAAATCATCCAAGTTTGAGGGAGTTACCATTTTTTATTGAGACACCTAATGAACTTGAGGGGCATGCAAAAGAAATTGAGTTATTGAGAACTATGTATCAAAATTTTTAGTAACAGAAATAAATGATCTTTATTTCTGTTAACCATAGCATAAGTTTAAGTTATAAGGTTTTTATCTATAAAATAATTTAATGGCTAATTTCTAAAAAATAATTAAATATAAATTAACAAAAAAGACATCTATTCTTAATGAATTATATTAATAGAATTGGATATATTTTATTAATAAGGAACAATTAGGAGTTGATGTAGAATGAATGTAGAAACAAGGAGTTGTGACAAAAATTATATTGATTTAGTAAAAACAGATTCTATATTAGAGGATAAGAAGAAATGCTCATTAAAAGAAGAAGGGATTATTAGAAGTTGTGATGAATGTGGACTTAAATGTGTTTGTGATGGAATTTCTATGCTGTCAATATATTAAAAAAAATATTTCTTTAGGCATATTAAAAAAGTAACAAATAAGAATACTAGTTTACATGTTATTTTCTTTTATATGCCTAAAATGAATTAGAAATGTATAGGGTGAAAAAAATTAATAAATTTACGCACAGCTGGTGGTAAAAACTTATTTTTTACATATGCAAGATAAATATGTCTTTTATATTTTGGATTTGAAATAGGAATAGACTTTACATCAAATTGCTTAATTAATGGAATATTTTCTACTATAGCAATTCCGAAGTTGTGAGAAACAAGACCTGCAATTGCACTTTCTTCTTCTGCTTCATAAACTATATTTGGACTAACATTAATTCTTTCGAATAGATCTAGAGTTACTTGCCCCAATCCAGTATTTCGGCTATATGTAATAATAGGAAAGTTTGCAATTTCTGATAGATCAATAGAGGTACGATTTACTAATTCATGATCAGTTGGAACAATTGCAACCAATTCTTGTTCTATAATAGGTATAAATTCAATATCGGATTCATCTTTTACATATGAGCAAAATCCAACATCATACTTTTCTTCTTTTAATCCAGTAATAATTTCTGAAGTAATACCTTGATTAAATGTAAATGTAATATCTTTATTTTCACTTACATTTAAAAAATTTCTCACAGTTTTTGGAATGAAATCTGGTGCTAAGGTATATATAAATGAAATATCAATTTGTCCATAAGCAGCATTAGTTAATTGCTTTATCTTTTTTTTTCCAAGTTCTAACTGTTCAAGAGAATCCTCTACATATTTTAGAAAAACTTTTCCGTATTTAGTTATAACTATATTTCTTCCTTGCTTTTCAAATAAATATGTACCTAATTCATCTTCTAATGAAGATATTGCATAGCTCAAACTAGGCTGAGAGATATTAAGTACTTCTGATGCTTTGCCGTAATGTTCAAGCTTGGCCACAGTTTTGAAGTAATAAAGTTGATTTAAATTCATACTATAAGCCTCCTTACATGTAAAATATAATAACATAAATGTTTAGATATTAGAATGTATAAAAAATAACAAATGATAATTATATTTGAAATATTGTGAATATTATTTAAACAATATTATAATACATCAATATTATTTAAATAACTCATACAATAATTCTATTAATAATATATAAAATATTTATTAGATTATTTCTGTATTGGCATTTATAATAAAAACATAAAAGAATTGTTATTTATTATAAAGTTATTTGTTATATATTTAACGAAAAGTTATATAATAAATAAATTTTTCAAAACATTTAGTGGAGGGATATAACATGAACGTAGTAGAAGTTAAAGGCATAAAAATCGGAGAAGGAATACCTAAGATTTGTGTACCAATAGTTGGGGGAACAAACGCAGAGTTAATAGAAGAAGCAAAAAGTTTAAAAGGAATTAAATTAGATCTAGTAGAATGGCGTGTAGACTTTTACGAAAATGTTGAAGATATAGAAAAAGTAAAAGAAATACTTAAGGAATTAGTTGAAGTTCTTGGAAACACTCCTGTATTATTTACATTTAGAAGTAAAAAAGAAGGAGGAGAAAGAGAAGTATCTACTGAATATTATGTTAAATTAAATTGCGAAATAGCTAAGACTAAATTAATAGATTTAGTTGATGTTGAATTATTCACAGGAAATGAATTTGTTAATGAAGTAGTAGAAACTGCTCATAATAATGGAGTTAAAGTTGTAATGTCAAATCATGATTTCTTTAAGACACCAGCTAAAGAAGAGATTGTTTCTAGATTAAGTAAAATGACTGAATTAAATGCAGATTTACCTAAAATAGCAGTAATGCCACAAAATGAAGCTGATGTTTTAACTTTATTATGTGCTACAAATGAAATGAAGCAAAAGTATCCAGAGAAGCCTATAATAACTATGTCAATGGCAGGAATGGGTGTTATAAGTAGACTAGCTGGAGAATTTTTTGGATCTGTATTAACATTTGGAGCAGCTAAAAAAGCATCTGCGCCAGGACAAATAGGAGTAGAAGATTTATATTCTGTACTTCAATTATTACATAGAAGTAAATAATCTGATAAAAAAGGATAAATTACTATACATTTGCTTATTTAAAAGTTATAATATAATTGATAAAAAATGTTATTAAAACCCACTAAGTGTTCTTAGTGGGAATTTTATAAAAAAATATGGTGAAAAAGTGGAATTATTTTAAGGAAAAATGAATTAATATGTTAGAATACTATATTAATTGTATTATATAAACTTTAAGTAAGGGGTAGATATTATGAATGATAATATATTATTAGAATCAGGTACTGGAGAATTAGAAATAATTGAGTTTGTTGTAAATGGAAATCATTATGCAATTAACGTAGTAAAGGTGAAGGAAATAATAGGAATGCCAACTAATGGGGTAACTAAATTACCAGATCCTAAGCCTGAAATAGCTGGACTTATATTATGCAGAGATGAGATTCTTACACTAGTTGATTTAAAATATATTATAACAAAACAAATGAGAGGAAATGTAGGTTCTAAAGTTATAATTTGTGAATTTAATAAAGTTAAAGTTGCATTTAGCATTGATGATGTAGTAGGAGTTCATCGTATTAAATGGAATGAAATAAGAAAGCCAGATGATTTATCAGATAATTCATTATCTGTCGGAAATATACTTTTAGGCGGTAAAGTACTAATTATGCTTGATTTTGAAAAGATTGTCACAGATATTTGTCCAAGTGCTGGAATAAGTGAAGATAGACTTGTAAAAGTAGAGTATAAAGATAGATCAAATATAAAGTTAGTTTTAGCCGATGATTCTGCTTTAATCAGAAGACTTCTAAAAGAAACTCTTACAAAAGCTGGATTTAAAAACTTAAGAATTTTTGATAATGGGCAACAAGCATTAGATTTTCTGAATGAATTAAAGGAATCAAAAGGCGAAGATTTTGATCAAGATGCACAAATGCTAATAACAGATATAGAAATGCCACAAATGGATGGGCTTACACTTACAAGAAAGATAAAAGAAGATCCTATATTGAAAAAGTTACCAGTTGTAATATTTTCATCATTAATTACAAATGAATTAAGGCATAAAGGCGAATCTGTTAAGGCTGATGCACAATTAAGCAAGCCAGAGGTAGAAGAGCTTGTTGATACCATAGATAAGTTATTAAATATGTAGATAATTAATAATCAAATAATAATACATGTATAAAAAATAAGTCACTTTAAAATTGTTATATAGTAATTTTAAAGTGACTTATTTTTTGCTTTATTCTAATATGAAGAAATTGTAATATTTTTAATAAATGAAAATCTGATTTTATCTAGGCTTAATACTATTGATGTATATAAATTAATTCTGAAAAGTTAAAAAATTGATAATGAAGAATGGCACATAAATTTTTTATATTATAAAGATAAGTTGAATTATTATTTTATAAGTAGTTTTTACACATAATATGTTTGTAAATTAAATTTTATTTGGAGGGAAATATGAGTAAAAAAGTAACATTTTTATGTGATTTAAAAAGTGGAAAAACTATAAAAATATCGTTAATGGTGATGAAAATAATATTTAAGGATCTTAGTAAGATTGTATGTATTTTAGGAGATAAGAGTGGAGAAATAAAAGCCAATATACCAAATAAAAAAGGAGATATTGTAGAAGGGCGGGTTTTAGAAATTGAAGGAATTAAAGATGGAAATTTAGAAGTACAGAAATATGAATTTATTTCAGAATATCAAATAGAAGATTATCTTAGAACTGTAAACAGGCCGATCGAAGAGATTATGGATGAAATTGAATTATATACAAACAAATATATAATTTCAAGAGAAGCCAAAGCACTAAATGATTATTTCTTTAAAAATGAAGAATTTTTAGAAAAATTTAAAAAGGGTATAGGTGGAGTATCCATGCATCATAATTATATAGGAGGTCTTGCAGAACATACTTTAAATGTTATGTATTTAGCCGCTATTCTTTGTAAACGATATGAATGTAGAAGAACAGAAACAACAATACTTGCAGCAAAGCTCCATGATATTGGTAAGATTTATGAATTATATTATAATGGTCCGTTTAAGTATACTCTTAGGGGAGAAATGGAAGGGCATATTGTTATAGGGGTTGAGATGTTAGATGAAGCCATTAGAAAAAATCCATCATTTTATTCTGAAGATTTTGTTACAAGAATAAAAGGTTGCATTGTACAACATCATGGAAAGCTTGAATATGGATCCCCAAGAGAAATGAAAATGGAAGAAGCATTTATACTTAATTATGCTGATTCAATAGATGCGACTATGAATAAAATCTCTAGATTAAAGGATAAGACAGAGATAGGGACATGGTCAGAATATGATAGGACAATTGAAAGTAAATTATATTTATAACAATTAATAAAAAAACAAAGGATTATTTCCTTTGCTTTTTTATTATTCCTTAATAATTGATAAATTTGAATAGCAATATCATGATTAAGCATTAAATGAATTTTATATTATAGATTTTTATTATATCTGTTTTTTGTGACTGATCAAAAAGTAGTAAAAATGTTTAGCAAAAACTTAAATACTTTTGATTAAGTATATATAATATATGGTATAATGCTTTATAGTTAATAAAATAATTCTCTTAAGGCATATGAAAATAAATAACAAGTCCAAAGCTGTCATGAATATTTTTCATCAGACAAGGAGGTAAAGTGTCAACATAGTGAGTCTATTATTGCATTTTGCCGACGTATGATGATGGAAAATATGCACATTAAAGAAAAGCAGCTATGCTGCATACAAGAACATTTTTGCCACATCGACTTGTTATTTATTTGATTGTGCCTAAGTTAACTAATTATAAACAAAAGAAAAAATTTAATTTTTAAGATTACTTTACTTATGGGAGAGATATATGAACAAATTATTAAGAGTAGGAATAGACATTGGCTCAACAACTATAAAAATGGTTGTTGTGGGTGGACAGGAAAACATAATATATAAAACATATAGAAGGCATTTAGCAGATATAAGAAATGCTTTTAAAGGTTGTTTAGAGGATGCAAAAGAATTTGTAAAAGATAGCAAATTAGCTGTTTCAATATCAGGTTCGGGAGGATTGAGCTTAGCAGAAAAGTTAAATGTAGAGTTTATACAAGAAGTCATAGCAAGTACTAAGGCTATACAAAAGCAAAATCCTGATACTGATGTAGTTATAGAATTAGGGGGAGAGGACGCAAAGATAACTTATTTAAACGGCGGCGTTGAACAAAGAATGAATGGAACATGTGCTGGTGGAACTGGTGCTTTTATAGACCAAATGGCAGCACTTTTAAATATGGATGCTAGCAGACTAAATGAAGTAGCAAAGGAATATGAGAATATATATCCAATAGCAGCTAGATGTGGGGTATTTGCTAAGACAGATGTGCAACCTCTTATTAATGAAGGTGCTAAGAAAGCAGATATAGCAATGTCTATATTTCATGCAGTAGTGGTACAAACTATAAGTGTTTTAGCGTGTGGAAGGCCTATATTAGGAAAAGTAGCATTTTTAGGAGGACCATTAACTTTTCTTTCAGAGCTTAGAAAAAGATTTATAGAAGTGCTTGAATTAAAAGAGGAAGAAGTTATTTTTCCAGAGGATTCAGAACTTTATGTTGCCTTAGGTGCAGCTTTAAGTTGTGATACTAAGAAGAGTACAAACTATGAAAACATTTTAGAAAAATTGGAAGAAGCTAAGAATAGGGAAGAAGAAAAGGCTAATAGTCTAGATCCACTTTTTAAAAATGCACAAGAATATGAGGAATTTAAAAGTAGACATGGTAAGAGTGTGGTTAAAGAAGCAAATATTGAAGATGCTAAAGGAAATTGCTTTTTGGGAATTGATGCTGGATCAACAACAACTAAGGCTACACTTATAAATGAACAAGGAGAAATACTTTATTCGTATTACGCTAGTAATAAAGGAAATCCAGTAAATACAGCAGTAGAAATTTTAAAAGAAATTTATGAAAAGTTGCCTAAAGATACCAAAATTATCAATTCTGGTGTAACAGGATATGGAGAAGCTTTATTAAAAGAAGCATTTGGAATAGATATAGGTGAAATAGAAACAGTAGCTCATTACAAAGCAGCAAAATTCTTTTGTAATGATGTTGATTTTATATTAGATATAGGTGGGCAGGATATGAAATGCTTGAGAATAGAGGATGGAACTATTCAAAGTATTACTCTTAATGAAGCTTGTTCAGCAGGATGTGGATCATTTTTACAAACTTTTGCAAAATCTTTAGGTCTTGATATAAAGGATTTTGCAAAGAAAGCTATATTTGCAAAATCACCAGTAGATCTTGGATCGAAGTGTACTGTTTTTATGAATTCAAAGGTAAAACAAGCTCAGAAGGAAGGTTTTGAAGTAGATGACATAGCAGCAGGTCTTGCGTATTCTGTTGTTAAAAATTCATTATATAAAGTTATAAAACTTAGAAATCCAGATGAACTTGGAAATAATATAGTTGTTCAAGGTGGAACATTTTATAATGAAGCAGTACTTAGAAGTTTTGAATTATTGTCAAAACGTCAAGTTGTTAGACCCAATATATCAGGGCTTATGGGCGCTTTTGGTGCTGCACTTTTGGCTAAAGAAAGATATGAAGAAGGTTATCAAACTTCTTTAGTTAAAAAAGAAAATGTAGATAAAGTTCAAATGAAATCTACAACAGTTAGGTGTGGAAAATGCTCAAATAATTGTTTGTTAACAGTTAATAAATTTGAGAATGGAAACCGATTTATTGCTGGAAATAAGTGTGATGCACCACTTGGTATGGACAAAAATAAAGAGGAAATTCCAAATCTTTATGAATATAAATATAATAGATTATTTAGTTATGTACCTTTAAAAGAAAAGGAAGCTAAAAGAGGGATAATCGGGATACCAAGAGTATTAAATATATATGAAAATTATCCGTTATGGTTTACATTGTTTACTGAATTAGGTTTTAGAGTAGAATTATCATCTAAATCTTCTAAGAAAATATATGAAAAAGGATTAACATCAATAGTATCAGAAACAGCATGTTATCCTGCTAAAATGGTTCATGGACATGTTGAAGATTTAATTGAGAAGGGAATTAAAAATATCTTTTATCCATGTATACTTAATGAAAAAATGGAATTTGAAAATGTTACAAATACTTTTAATTGTCCTGTAGTTACTTCTTATGCAGAAGTTATAAAAAATAATTTAGAATCTATAAAATCAAATAATGTAAATTTTATGAATCCATTTTTGCCTATAGCAGATAAATCAAAGCTTAAAAAGAGATTAAAAGAAGTGTTAGGCGGGTTTGGAATTTCACAAAAGGAAATTAATAATGGTATAGATAAGGCTTGGGAAGTTCAAGAAGAATTTAAAAATGATATAAGAAATAAAGGTATAGAAACTTTGAATTATATAAAGCAACATAACATTAAAGGAATATTGCTTAGCGGGAGACCATATCATGTAGATCCAGAGATAAATCATGGTATGCCAAAACTTATTAACAGTTTAGGAATGGCAGTTTTTACAGAGGATTCCATAGCTCATTTAGGAAAAGTACAAGGGGAACTTAATATAGTTGACCAATGGGCATATCATTCAAGATTGTATAGAGCATCAAGTTACATATTAGATAGAGATGATATAGAACTAGTGCAATTAACGTCATTTGGTTGTGGACTAGACTCAATAACTACAGATCAGGTTTCGGAAATATTACATAGTGCTTCAAAAATATATACTAATATTAAAATAGATGAAGGAAGTAATTTAGGAGCTGCAAGAATAAGATTAAGATCACTAAAAGCAGCTATTCAAGAAAGAGAAAACAATAATTTCGTAAGAGTTAGAAAAGAATTGGAAGAAAGCAATAACTATATAAATCCAGGTAAAAAAGGAACTATAATAGTACCACAATTTTCACCAATACATTTTAATATGTTAGAAGCTGTATTTAACGAAAGTGGGTATAATCTTGTTATTCTACAAAATGATAATAATGCTATTGAGGAAGGTTTAAAATATGTTAATAATGATATTTGTTATCCAGCAATAGTAGTTATAGGTCAACTTATAGATGCGTTAAAATCTGGGGAATATGATTTGAATAATACCAGTATATTGTTAGCGCAGACAGAGGGACAATGCAGATTTACAAATTATGTTAAGGTGTTAGAAAAGGGATTAAAGGAAGCTGGATTCAATAATATACCAGTTTTATCTTTAAGTCTTGCTGGATTAAAGAAAGCTAATGGATTAGAGGGAATGAATTTTGATTTATTGAAGAAATCCATAGTTGGAGTTATTTATGGAGATTTATTAAGTAAAGTTCTTCATAGGGTTAGACCATATGAAAAAGTAAAGGGAAGTGCAGATGAACTTTATAAAAAGTGGTCCGAAATTTGTAGAGAATCATTCAAAGAACCTATTAAGAAAAATTTTAGAAATATAATTATTAGAATTATTAAGGAATTTGAAAATTTACCAAGAATAGAGATGGACAAACCTAAAGTTGGATTGGTTGGAGAACTACTTGTTAAGTTCAATCCAATTGCTAATAATAATATAGTACACATGCTAGAAGGAGAAGGCGTTGAAGTTGTTCATAATGATTTATTATCATTATTTTTAGCTAGTGCTAAAAATCAAATATTTAATCATAAGCATTTGGATGGCAAATATATAAATAAAATAAAAGGACAGCTTACTATAAGCTTTATTGAAAAATATCAAAAGGTATATTTGGATGCACTTAAGAAAAGTGGAATTTTTTATGTTACCGAAACAATAGATGAATTGGCTAATAACGCTAGCAAAATCTTATCTCTTGGTAATCAGTCAGGCGAAGGATGGAAATTGCCTGGGGAAATCATGGAGTTATGTAGTTGGGGTGTTGATAATGTAGTTTGCATGCAGCCTTTTGGATGTTTACCATCTCATGCTGTTGCAAGAGGAACAATTAAAGCTTTAAAGAAACAAAATGAAAATTTAAACATTGTAACAATAGAATATGATCCAGGTTCAAGTGAAGTAAATCAAACTAATAGAATTAAACTTATGCTTGCCAGTGCTTTTAACAAGATATAACTAGAAGATAAGATTTAGGCATAATCAAGAAAATAATAGACCAATATGCTTGCTTATTTTGCGATATGTTCCGTTGATAATTTCGGTTAATAGAAATTCTTAGATGAAATTGTCTACTTGTCTTACACAAAATACATGTTGCATATTTGGGCTATTATTTTTATGTGCCTTATTTAAGGAGGAACTAATGTGGAAAAAATAGCATTATTAACGGATAGTGCATCAGATATAAGTATGGAATTATTGCAGAAAAATAATATTAAATTATTGCCTTTTAAAATTATTTATAAGGATAAAGAATATGATGATAGAATAGAAATAACTCCACATATGATGTATGAAAGGTTAGAAAATGAAATACCTAAAACATCATTACCGAGTATTGAAAAAATGACAAATGCGCTGCAACAGGCAGTTGAAGAGGGCTGTACACATGCGATTATAATAACAATATCATCTGCTTTTTCAGGAACTAATAATGCTGCAAGAATTGTATGTGAGGATTTTAAAGATATTGAAACATTCGTATTTGATACGAAGACTTTATCAGCGGCACAAGGCATAATGGTTCTTAAAACGGCAGAAATGATAAGAAGTGGAAAATCATTTAAAGAAATAACCGAGGTTTTACCTACATTTAGAGATAAGATAGATTCATATTTTGCATTGGATACATTAGAATATTTAAAAAAAGGTGGTAGAATAGGGGCAGTTGCTGGAACTGTCGGTGAATTTTTGAATCTTAAACCTATAATAACTGTAGCAGATGATGGAACTTTTATGGGAATTGGTAAGGTCAGAGGATCAAAGCAAGCTCTTTCTAAATTAATCAGCATATTAAAAGGATATTTAGATAAAGGTAAGCATAGTGTTTGGATTGTAAATGGAAATGCAGCAGATAAGGTTCAATGGTTAATGGATAATATAAAAGATTTACCTAATTTAGTAGAATGTAATGTTGCAGGAATAACAGGGCCAGCGCTTGGAGTTAATACAGGATCTGGATCTGTAGGGATTGTGATAGAAAAAGTAGATTAAATTTTCAACACTAAAAATATAACTTCTGAAATTTAAAAAATATAAATTTCAGAAGTTATTTTTGTTATTCTTTAGAGGCAATTATAAGGAAGTTAAATCTCTGGATAACTTTTGAAAGTAGTAGAAACACATAGTGTGCAAAGAAAAAAATGCAAAGAATTGTATAATTTCTAATTACTTGAAAGTAATTAGAAATGTTTACGTTTAATTCCTTATTATATGCGTTTGGAGAAATATCTATTTCATGTAAAGTAAAATTTATATAAAATAACTACAAGTAATTATTAAATGAACATTCAAATTTAGTTAGTAAAAATTAGCAATACTAATTAAAAAAGAATGGAGGTGAAAACATATATTGAGCTAGTGGGTTATATAAATTTTTACTAATTATAATTTGTTAAGGCATATGAAATAAAATAATAAGGAAACAATTGTACTGTTATTTTTTGATAATGCCTAATATGTTAATATTAAAAATTAGTTTGGGGGAAAATTTTATGTTTAAAAGAAAATTATTAATTGTGTCAACTATGGCTGTTACTCTTGCACTTGGATGCTTTGTTCCTGGCAAGGAAGCGAAAGCAGCAGATAATTCATGGAATCTTGTTTGGGGAGATGAATTTAATGGCAGTACAATAAATACTAACAATTGGACTTATGATATTGGAACCGGTTCCGGTGGATGGGGAAATAATGAATTAGAATATTATACTAATCGTCCTGAAAATGCTAGAGTAGAAAATGGAAATCTTGTGATTGAAGCTAGAAAAGAATCTTATGGAGGAATGGGATATACTTCAGCTCGTATGAAAACACAAGAATTACAAAATTTCACATATGGAAAAGTAGAAGCAAGAATGAAACTTCCAGCTGGACAGGGAATATGGCCTGCATTTTGGATGTTAGGAAAAAATATTCCACAAGTAAATTGGCCAGCATGTGGTGAAATTGATATTATGGAACATGTAAATAATGAATCAAGCACTCATGGTACTATTCACTGGGATTATAATGGACATCAATCTTATGGAACTACATCACCTAATATTGATGTTACTCAATATCATGTTTATTCAGTTGAATGGGATAAAGATGCAATAAAATGGTTTGTAGATGGAACTAAATATTTAGAAGCAAATATATCAAACAATATTAATGGTACTGATGAATTCCATAAGCCATTCTTTATTCTTTTCAATTTAGCAGTAGGTGGAGAATGGCCTAAAAATCCTGATGGATCAACTGCATTCCCAGCTAAAATGTATGTTGACTACGTACGTGTGTATCAAGGAAACGGTGGGTCGCAAACACAACCTACAAGTTCAAAATTACCAAGTAATACATGGTATCTATTTAATCAATCTGTAACTGGAGTAGGAGCTTCAAGTCAGGATATGCAAATTGGCAAGGCTGGTGTTAGTGGATGGCAACCTACAAAAAATGTAAATGCAGGCTACAACTTATGGACTACTCCAACAATTAATGGAACTTATAATGCAGGTAAGTGGAATTTTACCCTATGGACAAATAATCCAGGAACTTCTAATATAGCAGTTGATCTTTATAAGGTTAATAATGATGGAACAGGTGAAACATTACTTGGCTCTCAAACTGTAGATGTATCAAAAACTGGTGGTGGAAATCATCCAACTGTATATTCATATAATTTAGGTCAGGTTTCACTTGCTAACCAAAGATTAAGAGTAAAAATACATAAGGTATCTGGAGCAGATGCTGTAATGTGTTATAATACAAATGATTTTTCAACTAAATTGGTAACTCCATAATATATAGAAATTATGTTATAAAAACTAATTTAGTTTTTATAACATAAGGCTGTCGAGAAATCGGCAGTCTTTATTCTGTAAAAAATCATGTACTTTATTACATTAACTTAAATGTATTTGAATGAATAATTTTATATGTGTATCTGCATATAATAAAAATAGAGAGTATATAATTTTAATAAGGAAAAAGATTATATAATCTTTATTTGGTGCTTAAATTACAAAAATATAATAAAATATTGAGAAAAGTTAGTGGGGGATAATATGGAAAGAGTATTTGATCAATTCAACTATGGTAACGTATTCATAACTGGCGGAGTTAATAAAGGAAAGACATCAATTTTAGCTACTTTGATGGAGAACTGTATAGATAAAGGCGAGAATATTTATTTTATAGATGCTGAATATGAATTATCTAAGGTATTTGACAAATATGATAATGTTAAATCATTGTTTGTATCTAGCAATGTAGTAAAGGTGAAACAGTTTGTATCAGATATGAATAATGGTGATACTCTAATTATAGATGCTTATGGAATGTTGTCTTCTAGTGTTAAAAGTTATATAAAAAAATTTCTTGCTACAAATAAATATAGAGCTATAATAGCATCGAAGAATGCTAATGATATTAGTGTTACTCAATTTACAAATGTTATAGCATTAGGAACTACAAGGAGTTTTTCGAAGCATATAGGGGTTGATACTTCTACATTAGCAAGTGATGAAGTATTGATTAATGGAGACAAAATAATTAAATTTAATTATAGTGAATTTATTGGATATAAAGCTGGATTAGTAATATCAAGAATGAAATAAGAATTATGTATAGATAAACAACTTAGAATTTAGACTTAGGCACACGAAATAAAATAACAATCTCAAAATGTAAAGATTATTTTTCGTTAGGCAAGGAATAAGATCGGTCTTATAGCAAGTCTATTAGGGAGATCTGCTCATGAGCATAAAAGTTTTACAGCTAGCAAGTTGTTATAAAATAATATGTTAATTGATTAGTTCTTTAATAATTTATAAATCACACTTTGCTTTTAATATTTATCCGAAATTAGAAATAGAAGACACTCTTTTGTAGTGAGCTGCTGAATTGTCTAGCAGTACTACGCAAAAGAGTGTCTATTATTTTGACTATTTATACATATTCGAATAGATTGAAAAATTCTGTGTGACAAAATCACAGATAAGTATAAGTTTATGATATAAACTTAAGAAAAGAAATCAAGAATCTAAAAAATAAAAATCCTATGATTTCTAAATGGGAATGATTGAATAAAGTTTGTTTTTTAAACAAAATATATTAATAAGTCACAATCAAATAAATTATTATTTATAAATTTTAATAATTATGAGGAGAGATAATATGGCTAAAAAAGTTATTATTGTAGGTGGAGTTGCAGGGGGAGCATCAACTGCAGCAAGGCTTAGAAGATTAGATGAAAATGCAGAAATAATCATGATAGAAAAAGGTGAATATATATCTTTTGCTAACTGTGGTCTTCCATACTATATAGGAGGAACTATTAACGAAAGAGAAAAATTGATTGTTCAAACAGTAGAAGAAATGAGCGCTAAGTTTAATTTGGACATACGAAACTTAAGCGAAGTTATAAGGATAGATAAAGATAATAAAAAGATAAAAATTGGAAATAAGAAAAATGGAGAGATTTATGAAGAAGGTTATGATGTATTAGTTTTATCACCAGGAGCTAATCCATTAAAACCACCAATACCAGGGATTGAAGAATGCGATAATCTGTTTACTCTTAGGAATATACCTGATACTGATAAAATCAAGTCATATGTAGATAATAAAAAAATTAAAAATGCAGTCATAGTAGGTGGAGGATTTATAGGTCTTGAAATGGCTGAAAATCTTCATGAAAGAGGAATAAATATTACGTTAGTAGAAGCAAGCAACCAAGTTATGGCAGCTCTTGATATAGAAATGGTAAGCATAATTCATGAACATTTAATAGATAAAAATATACAACTAATATTGAATGATGGAGTAAAATCTTTTGATAATAAAGGCAAAAAAATAATATTAAGTAGTGGAAAAGAAATTGATGCGGATATGATAATATTATCAATTGGAGTTAAGCCAGAAACAGCGATAGCTAAGGATGCTAATATTAAGATAAATGAAAAATGTGCTATTGTAGTTGATAAGAATATGAAAACTTCTGATCCTAATATTTATGCGTTAGGTGATGCTGTTGAAATAATGGATTTTGTAAATAAAAAACCTACAATGATTCCATTAGCTTGGCCTGCAAATCGTCAAGGTAGAATAGTAGCAGATAATATATGTGGAAAAAATGTAGAATATAAAGGATCACTTGGCTCATCAGTAGCAAAGGTATTTGATTATACAGTAGCTACTACTGGGAATAATGAGAAAACATTAAAAAGATTGGGGATAGAATATAAGGCTATTCATATACATCCAGGGTCTCATGCTGGATATTATCCAGGGGCTTTTCCTATAGCATTTAAAATGTTATTTGATCCCAAAAATGGAACAATATTTGGAGCTCAAGGTGTTGGGATGGATGGTGTTGAAAAGCGCATAGATATAATTGCAACAGCCATTAAAGGAAATCTTAATGTTTTTGATTTACAAGATGTTGAGGTTTGTTATGCACCACCATATAATTCAGCAAAAGATCCAGTTAATATGCTAGGATATTATGCTTCGAATATTATAGATGGTATAGTAGATATAATTGAATGGGATCAAATAGATAAATTAGATAAGAAAAATTCAATAATATTAGATGTTAGAGAAGAATTTGAGTTAGCAACAGGAACATTTGATAATTATATGCATATTCCACTTGGAGAATTAAGAAATAGGTTGAATGAAATACCAAAAGATAAAGATATCTATGTTACATGTCAAGTAGGGTTAAGAGGATATGTTGGCTGTAGGTTATTAGAACAGCATGGAATTAAATGTACTAACATTGACGGCGGAATAAAGACATATTTTTATGTAAAGAATGCAGAAAAAAGCATCAGAGATCAACATGAAAGAAATAAAGATATAAAAGAAGAGGTAGCAGTAATGAGTTTAGAAGACTTAGATATAACAGAAATAAACGCTAAGGTAACTTTAAATGCATGTGGACTTCAATGTCCAGGACCAATAAGAAAGGTATTTGAAGAAATAAGTAAAATGGAAGATGAAGAAATTTTAGAAGTGAAAGCGAGTGATCCAGGTTTTAGTAAAGATATAAAGTCATGGTGTGAAAAAACGAACAATACCTTATTGAAATCAGAATTTAATAAAGATGAAAAAGCTTTCGTAGCTTATATACAAAAAGGTACTAATAAAAAACAAGAAAGTTCTACAGCTTTAACAGCAGAAAAGAATGGTGCGACTTTAGTAGTATTTAGTGGAGACTTTGATAAAGCAATAGCATCATTTATAATAGCAACAGGAGCTGCATCCATGGGAAAAGAAGTTACTATGTTCTTCACATTTTGGGGCCTTAATATATTAAAGCAAAAGAATAAACCTAAAGTTAATAAGGATTCTATGGAAAAAATGTTTGATATTATGTTACCAGGACATGCAGGGAAATTACCACTATCTCAAATGAATATGATGGGAATGGGACCAACAATGATAAAACAAATAATGAAAAAGCATAATGTTGATGATTTAGAAACATTAATAACAAATGCAATTAAGATGGGAGTTAAGGTCGTTGCATGTTCTATGAGTATGGACTTAATGGGAATAAAGAAGGAAGAATTTATTGATGGAGTTGAAATTGGGGGAGTTGCTTCATATTTAGGAGCTACTGAAGATTCAGGGTTAAACTTATTTATTTGATTGTGCCTAAGTCAGTATGAGGTGAATTATAAATCATATCTTTGACTTATTATTTTCTTTTATTATATAATTTGATAAATAGAAGCGGAGGATAGTTATGAAAATATTACTTATGAAAGTTAAATTAAGAGCTTCATGGGTACATTCATTAAAAGAAAAAAGAATGATTGTAAAAAGCATAGTACAGAGGCTTAGAAATAAATTTAATATATCAGTATGTGAAGTAGAATGTCAGGATATGCATCAAACAATAGTTATAGGAATCACAGGAATATGTGGAAGTTCATCTCAAATGGACTCAACAATTGAGAATATAATAACATTTATAGAATGTAATACAGATGCGGAGATAATAGATATTCAGGCGGAAGAAGATGTATTATAATTAAATAATAAATTAAAATATAGAGGAAGAAATTATACAAATATAGTTTTTTCCTCTATTTAATATTTCTAGATTCTCAATTAATATTATTTTTAAATTAGTAAAAATTAACTTTACATCTCGTTTTAGGCACTAGAAAGAAAATAACAGGCCAAAGATACCAAGTACATTTTGTGTCAGACAAGGAAGAGATGTTAGCTTATAGTGGATTATTAGCTAATATTACTGACGCAGTATGCACAAAATAGACTATCATACTGACTTGTTATTTTTTTGATAGCGCTTTATTGTATATGGATTAATAAATTGATATTATTAATATACAACAATGTAAGTATAAATGGTAGAACGCACTTAAAAGTATGATACTACCTAAAAGGAGAGTTAGAAATGAAATGCATGTGTAAAATTGACAATCCGCTAGAAACTCCATTTGGATATACAATATCAATGATAGGAGGTAAATGGAATTTAATAATTCTACATCAACTTAAGCGTAATTCTGTAATGAGATATAGTGAGTTAAAAAGAACTTTAACAGGAATTACTCACAAAATGCTTAGTCAAAAATTAAAGGAGTTAGAAGGTAATAAACTAATAATTAGAAAAGAATATCCTCAAGTACCACCTAAAGTAGAATATTCATTATCAGAACGAGGATTATCGCTTTCAAAAATTATGCAGGATATTTGTGAATGGGGTCATGCTCACAGCAATGATTAATTTACATATATCTATTTATGGATAATATCCTTAAAACTTTGCGAAAATATTTTTATAAAAAATATGTTAATATTTTCCTATCAAAATATATAAATATTTGTAGGAAACATCAATGAGAAAATGACTTTTTAAGGAATTTAAATTTAGAAGATGTTGGTTAATGGAGGATTATATTTTGGCTTAGTGTGAGAGTAACACAGACAGTAATAACAATAAACCACCCGTTTTTTTACGGGTGGTTCTTATTGTTGAATTATGATTAAATTCTACATTATATTACTAATTGTCAAGTTCTAAGCAATCGTAAGCATAAGAAGCGCTAAGGTAAGCACTAATATCACTTGAACCACTAACAGGTTTAATAGTTATTGTGTTTGATCCAGCTACAAAGTAAGATGATGGAATGTTCCAAGCAAGTGTTGCATTGTTTCCCCTGTAAGTGCCAACAGTTAGTGTGCGTTGACCGGGTTCTATTGGAGCACTTAGATTAGGCAAAGCATGTCCATTAATAGTAACACTAGGTCTTCCATTATTGTAAGCAGTAGTAATACCAATTTTAAGGGTGTGACCTGCAGCTGCTTGGCCATGAGTAAGGTTAAAAGTTACTGTTGTAGGACTGTTAGCTCCACGGAATTGTGCTGCTGGAAATTTGTTATCTGCACTTCCTACTGAAAAAGTTGTTGGTCCCCAACTAGCATTACGTTTATCAGATGGATGACGGTATTGAATATTTGATCCATTTAAAAACTCTAAAGGTGTACCATCCCAGTTACCGATACGCCATATAGTTGGTGTTTTGCTTGGATCAGCGGTAATTGTACGTGTAGGGATAGTTGTTGTACCTCTAGCAGTTACTGTTACGCTTTCTGTATAAACACCTAATTCTCCTTTATATACAGTCATAGTATATTTACCAGCTTTCATACCTGAACATGTTGCTGCGCCAGTTGAAGAAGCTTTAGCCCAGTACTGTGCAGTTGAATTAGCAAATCCAATAGTATATGTATAGCGTGTATCCATTCCAGACAATCCATTTAAAGTTACTTTACCACGATTAGAATCTGCAACATAACCTTTTAATCCTAAGGTAGCCATCCATTTATAATCAGGTAAGCTTGGTGTTGATCCGTTAGTAAAACATAAAGCATATGGTCCGAATAATCCGCTGCGGAAGTTTTCTGTTTTTGCATGTGTAGAATTCATATAGTTAGTGATTTCTGTATTCATATTATCTGGATAGGCAGTTTGAAATTGAATATCACGTTGGAATGATCCACCAGAACTGGTTTCACGATTACCATAAGCCATAAAAACACCTACATTATTACCAGTTGCACCTTTAATAGTTAGATCTTTAGCTTGATCATTTCCATAGTACTTAGAAGCAGTATGTCCATCAGAAAAACCATATACATCAGTACTTTCAATAGCTCCATTATTGCCTCTAATGTCTGAGTATGTAGGAACATTTTTTAAAACATTCATATCTCCCCTAAAAACATAACGTAATTCATTTACTGAAGGTTCAGCAGTTATATATGTTGACATATAAATTGTGTTATCACCATATTTTGAGGCATAATATTGTGTAAGTGTATTGGTTGAACAAGTTATTAAAACTTGTGAACCAGACGAAAATGTTGACCAAGTGACATGAGCTGATCCTAAACCTGATGAAATTTGTGATGCTTTATTCTTAGCATTAAGTTCAGTACCATTAAGTTTACATGATGTCATATCACCATTAGCTTTGTTAATTGTGTAAACTAGACCTGATCCAGTATCTACAACAATTGTGGAGCCATTATCTTTTACGTTAAGTGAAGCAGCATAAGCATTAATTCCTTCAGTAAAAGTGGTAACAATAATAATAGCTATCGCTAGCATAACACTAATTGCCGTTTTTAGCGAAGTGTTGTGTATTTTAATTTTCATTTTATTTCCTCCAGTCATAAATCTTGTTTTTTGGCTTATAAGGCTTAAATTTTCTAAAGTTTAACATTTATTAGTTGGCATAATTAAATTGATAACTCTAAAATTAGATTAAATCAAGAGTTATCATCGTCTGTTTTAATTATTGGATTAATAGTATATTATTTCCATCAAGTATTATTGCAATAATACCATATTTAGTATATTATTACAATAATACATTGAAAAAGATATTTTTTTTCATTTTACGACAGAGAATTTTTGAATTTGTCAATTATGAATTCCTTGACAAAGGTAAGCTACTGTACTAAACTTATACTAATTTAATATATTTCGCATAATGAAGATTTATAATTTATTAAACTTTAATATTTAAAAGATATTATTATTAGAATAATTTATTATATTTTGGAGTATGAGATTTTCAATAAAGGCAATGAAAAGAATAAGTAAAAATTAGATGAGCTAAACAGAAAGTTACCGGATGATGAGAGGTGCATAGAAACTAATTTTGAATACATCTTAGAGCTTCAAGCTGAAAGGAAGACAATTCCAAGTAGGTGATGACGGATCCCTGCACCCGTTATAGTGCTAAAGTATAACCAAATTTTTATAGTTAATTACAAATTAATAGATTAGGCTATAATTTTATGACGTACTTGAAGAGGTTAATTGTGTGAGCAGTTAATAAAATTAAGGTGGTAACACGGGAGATATACTCTCGTCCTTTACAATGTTGTGAAGGACGAGAGTTTTTTTGTATATTAAAACTAACATCAGCTTTTTATTGCAAATTGAGTCTTATAGAACTTGCTTATATTAGAAAAAATTAGATGTAAGGAGTTATAAAAAATGAAAAGAACAATTGATGAACAAATTAAAATTATAGGAAAAGGAGCAGCTGAGATTATTAGTCTTAGTGAGTTAAAAGAAAAATTAATTAAATGTCAAGAACAGAATAAGTCATTAATAATTAAATTAGGACTAGATCCAAGTGCACCAGATATTCATTTAGGGCACGCAGTGGTTTTAAGAAAAATTAAACAAATGCAAGATTTAGGACATCAGGCTGTGATAGTAATAGGAGATTTTACAGGAAAAATTGGTGATCCCACAGGAAAATCTAAAACTAGAAAACCACTAAGTAAAGAACAGGTTTTAGAAAATGCAATAACGTATAAGAAACAAATTTTAAAGATATTGGATAAGGAAAAAACTGAAATTAGATTTAATAGTGAATGGTTGTCAAAACTTAATTTTGAAGAAGTATTAAAATTAGCGACTAATACCACAGTTGCTAGAATGTTAGAGAGGGAGGATTTTAAAAATCGTTACAATAACAATACTCCTATAGGAATTCATGAATTTTTCTACCCATTAATGCAAGGATACGATTCGGTTGCATTAAAATCTGATGTGGAATTAGGAGGGACAGATCAAACGTTTAATATTCTTATGGGGAGAACACTTCAAAAGCATATGGAAATGGAACAACAAATAGCAATACTAATGCCAATTCTAGAAGGATTAGATGGAGTAGAAAAGATGAGTAAAAGTCTTGGAAACTATATTGGAATAGATGAGGATGTAACGATAATGTTTAAAAAGGTGATGGAAATTCCAGATAATCTTATAATAAAATATTTTGAATTAGTGACAGATGAGCATCCAGATAAAATTGAAACAATAAAAAAGCAATTAGAAGAAGGTAAAAATCCAAGGGATATTAAATTGGAGCTTGCAAAGATTATCACAAGTTTATACCATACAGAGGAAGAAACTAAAATTGCTATTGACTACTTTGATGATGTGTTTAAAAAAGGAAAGTTACCAGAGATAGTGCCAGAACTGGCCATTCCAGTAGAATGCAATATGTTAAAAGAAATAATATCGTTACTTGTAAAGGATAATTATGTTAATTCTAATAAAGAATTTAGAAGACTTGTAGATCAAGGTGGAGTTCAAATAAATCAAAAAAGAATAGATGATTTGGATAATGCGTGTATTTTCAATGGTGATATTATTAAAATTGGAAAAAAGAAGTTTGTAAAAATAATGAAATAATGTAGTAATTATTAAAGTTACTTATTTTAGACATAAATTTAAGAGGTTTGACATACTAAAAATTATATGATATCATTTTCATATAGAAAAAAGGAATGTTACTGGTTATGCAGGCTTTACCGCGTTATAAATAATATCTTAAAATATTATTTGTGGTAAGGCCTTTTTTGTATTAATTTATATAGTTTAGGAGGAATGATTATGTCAATTAGATTTCCAGAAGGATTTTTATGGGGAGGAGCTACAGCTGCTAACCAATTTGAAGGTGCATATAATGAAGATGGTAAAGGATTATCAACTCAAGATATAGCTCCAAAAGGAGTTATGGGGCCTTTAACTGATGAGCCAACAGAAGATAATATGAAGCTTATAGGTATTGATTTTTATCATAGATATAAAGAAGATATTAAACTTTTTGCAGAAATGGGATTTAAAGTTTTTAGATTATCAATTGCTTGGTCAAGAATATTCCCAAATGGTGATGACAAAGAGCCAAATGAGAAGGGGTTACAATTTTATGATAATGTGTTTGATGAATTAGCTAAGTATGCAATAGAACCATTAGTTACAATTTCGCACTATGAAACTCCACTTGCGCTAGCTAAGAATTATGATGGATGGGTTAATAGAAAGGTTATAGGATTTTTTGAAAACTATGTAAGAACAATATTTACTAGATATAAAGATAAAGTAAAATATTGGTTAACTTTTAATGAAATAAACTCAGCAACTCATTTTCCTTATATGAGTGCAGGTATATGGACTCCAAAGGAAAAATTAAGTAAGCAGGATTTATATCAAGCTATGCATCATGAATTAGTTGCAAGTGCATTAGCTGTAAAAATTGGTCATGAGATAAATCCAAAATTTAAAATTGGATGTATGATTCTTGGAGTGCCAAACTATCCTTTAACACCAAAACCAAGCGATGTACTTAAAGCTATGGAATCAGACAGACAAAATCTTTTCTTTGGTGATGTTCACGCAAGAGGAGAATATCCAAGATATATGAATAGATTCTTTAAGGAAAATAATATAGAAATAAAAATGGAGCCTGATGATAAAGAAATATTAAAAAATACAGTAGATTTTGTGTCATTTAGCTATTATATGAGTTCATGTGCAACTGCAGATCCAGAAAAAGATTTAAAGGGAAAAGGAAATCTTATTGGTGGAGTTGCAAATCCATATTTAAAAGCTTCAGACTGGGGATGGCAAATAGATCCGGAAGGTCTAAGATATATATTAAATCAATTCTATGATAGATATCAAAAACCATTATTTATTGTTGAAAATGGTTTAGGAGCTGTTGATGAATTAATAACTGATGAACATGGGAATAAAACTGTAAATGATGATTATAGAATTAACTATTTAAATGATCATTTAGTTCAAGTAGCAGAAGCTATAGAAGATGGCGTTGAACTTATGGGATATACTACATGGGGATGCATAGACTTAGTTAGTGCATCAACTGCTGAACTTAAAAAGAGATATGGTTTTATATATGTAGATAGACATGATGATGGAAGTGGAACTTTAGAAAGATATAAGAAAAAGAGTTTTAATTGGTACAAAGAAGTTATTGCTACAAATGGAGCAAGCTTAAAAAAATAAGTAGAATATAATATTAACATTGATTTAAAATATAAATAGTAGATTTATATAAAAACAAAAGACCATGCATAAATAGGAATTTAAATCCTTTTATATGTATGGTCTTGATTTTTGAAAGTTTTAAAAATATTTCTTTGCAAGAGTTATTTTTAAATTTATTATTTTGGTTGATTTTGCTTTTTTATGTAACCATCATACCAATCATTAAATATAACTCTAACTGAAGCGGTAATTGGAACTGCTAAAAGCATTCCAAGTAATCCACCAACACTACCTCCGATTAAGATTGCCATCATTGTAAATACAGCATGAAGACCTACGCTATCTCCAACAATCTTAGGAGCTAAAATATGGTTGTCTATTTGTTGTACAACTAACATAGCAATAATTGCATAAAGAATATTTAGAGGATTACCACTAAGCAATCCCATTATAGCAGCTAATATGGTACCAACAATTGGTCCAACATAAGGAATCATATTACATATTCCTGATATAATACCAATAACAAAGGAATATTTTATACCAACAATTTCAAGAGAAATAGCTGACAATACTCCAACAAAAAATGCTTCTAATAATTGTCCACGAAGATATCTGCCAAAGACTTCATGAATAATTGCAAAGGTATAGGTGATTTTTTCTCCAAGGACACTTTTTTTAAAAACTATGAAATAAAGTTTTTTCCATAGATTTATAAAATATTCTGAATCTTTTAGAAGATATATACTAATTACAATTGCAATAAAGAAAGATGCTATGCTACTTCCAATTGACATAATATAAGAAGTTAAATTTCCAAGGTTACTTTCAAGATAATTTTGAATTGAAGTAACTGTATTAATTATATGTGGTTGTATACTATTCATAAAAGGCAAATTTGTATTTTCAAGAGTTTCTTTTATGGATGCTGTTGTAAGGGAATTATTTCTTAAGTAAACTGAAATATAATCAAATATATTTATTATTGTAGTATTATTTGATAATTGTCCACCAATCATATAATAAATTCCACCAATTAATCCTATAAGTAGCATAACTACTGCTAAATAGGATAAGAAAATAGCTAAAACACGTCTGTTTGAAGCTTTCTTAATCTTATATATTCTATTTGTTTCAAAGAATCTTTCAATAAGTTTAGTAACTGGATGCAATAAATAAGCAATTACAATGCCTATTAATAATGGGTTAATTAAACTGATTAAGTTACCTATAATAGAAATAATTGAACCAAACAGAGTACCGATATTTACAATGATTAAAAATGCAATATATATTATAATAGCTGTAATACTAATATATATTGCATATTTAATTAGTTTTTTATCAAATTCAATTTTCATTTGTTAATCACCTTTCGATATATGTACTTTTTGAGTATGCGGTAGGTACGTGAAAGAAAATAATAAGTCTAAGATGTGATATATATTTTGCATCAGACAAGGAGGTATGTTTGCCTCGTAGCTCGATATTAGTAAACATACTAGCTTTTTATTTTTTGAACGTGCCTTATATTATAAGTAAAATATAGTATAAGTATAAAGTCAATAGTTAGTAAGCAATATTAATGAAAGTTTAATATGATATAACCAAGAATATAAATTAAGATACTTTTATTTGAAAATTAACATATTAAACTTGCAGATGGTAGAATTTAATAATAATATAGATTGTGAAGAAAAATTATTACAAATTAATATTGACTCCACCCTAAGGGGAGAGAGTAAAATATAATCAAGGTCAAGGAAAATAATATAAGTATTTTACATTAAAGCACATTTTATTGTTATTTTCTTTCATGTGCTTAATCTCTTAATTAAGAAAGGAATAGATAATATGACTAATATGAAAAAAATACCATTTTCACCACCAGATATAAGTGAAGAGGAAATACAAGCAGTATGTGAAGTTTTAAGATCAGGATGGATTACATCAGGTCCTAAGCTTACTGAATTTGAAGAAGGAATACAAAATTATTGTAAGGTTAATAAGGCATTAGCATTAAATAGTGCAACTGCAGCTGAAGAATTAGTACTTAAAGTATTTGATTTAAAAGAAGGAGATGAAGTTATAACTACTCCTTATACTTATACTGCAACTTCAAGTGCAGCTATACATAGAGGAGCTAAACCTGTATATGTAGATGTTAAGAAAGATACATTTATGATGGACATAGATAAAGTAGCTGAAAAAGTTACAGACAAAACAAAGGTTATAATCCCAGTAGATATTGCTGGTGTACCATTTGATTATGATGCATTAAAAAAAGTATTAAAAGATATAAATAGAGAAGACATAATGATAGTTTGTGATTCAGCTCATTCTTTTGGTGCTAAATATAAAGGAAATCCAGTTGGTTCACAATGTGATTTTCATTCATTCTCATTTCATGCAGTTAAGAATTTAACTACAGGAGAAGGTGGAGCTGTCACTTTTAATGATAACAATTTTAGAGGACATGAAGACTTACTTAAATATATGAGATTTACAGCTATGCATGGACAATCAAAAGATGCTTTAAGTAAACTTAAGGCTGGTGCATGGGAATATGATATTATAAATGATGGAATGAAGTGCAACTTAACAGATATAGCAGCTGCAATAGGAGTAGTTCAACTTAAGAGATATGATGATATGTTAGAAAAGAGAAGACAAATTTTTAAGACATATACTGATATATTATCAAAGGAAGATTTCTCAATAATTCCATTCACTAAAGATGATAATGGAACAGAAACATCATACCATTTATACCTTTATAGAATAAAAGGATTTAATGAAGAAAAGAGAAATAAAGCAATTCAAATGTTAGCTGAAAAAGGAATAGCAACTAATGTTCATTATAAGCCACTTCCAATGCTAACACTTTATAAGAACTTAGGATATGATATTAAAGATTATCCTAATACTTATGCACAATACGAAAATGAGATTACACTTCCAGTGTATACTAAATTATCGCTTGAAGATGCTGCATATATAGCAGAAGAAACTGTAAAAGTAATTAAAGAATTACTATAATTATAGATAAACAACTTATAACTTAGATTTATATGGTAATTCGCCGAGAGAAATGGTGATCTGTTGTTTCGGTTACTAGAGAAAAGGAATGTGAATTTTTACCAACAGAAATTGCGCTTATTCCCGCATATTCCTTAAGCAAGTTAAGGATATGTAAGAATGGAACAACTTCTGTTGAAGAAAGTCTACATTCCTTTTCTCAATGTAACACTTTACAAAAGAGCACCATTTCTTTCTAATTTAGAATATATTTCAAAGTATAAGTCTAGTTAGTATAAATATATTATAGGTAAAAGTACTAAATGGATAGTTATATTTTTTACATACGCTTTTATTTTAATGTAGTGCCGTAACTAAACTTCAATAAATGGATATGTTCTCAAATAGTATTGAAATATAATTGGAAATGATTTATTGCCGCTATACAATTTAAGAATATTTAGAACTCTATATCACTAAATTTATTCTCATTATCTGTAGAAAACCATATATCGTAAAACTGTTTTCAATTTGGATTCTTCAGTTTTTCTTGCATCTGAAAGATAAATTTCCCTATGTTTTAGAGTTGTTCTTTTAAGATTATTTTCTTCTATAAATTTTTTCATTTGTTCAAAACTTTGTGGTTCATCATCATATGAGCCAATATGCATCATTTGAACAGATAAACCCTCTTCCATAGTTTCAAAATTTACATAATCTAATAAAGGATGGTTCTTTTTCTTCCTAACATTTTCAAACGCGTTATTAACTACTTCTTGCGTCACAAAATCAGGTTGTCTAATCATTATGGTATATAGTAATTCTTCTTTATTTAATGTATTAGATTGTTTACCTTCTTCTGTTAAATTCCATATACCCTCAAGTGGATAAACAGTATATTCAAAATAACCATCTGGTGTGTATCCTTGTTTTGGCATCATTCTAACAGCATAGGCTAAAGAATATAATATGCCTATTTTTTCTGAGAATTCTTCATCGTTTGGATTTCCTTTTCCACTTATCATAAAAAAATTTTGTTGTGGTACTGTTATCAAATTTGGTTTCTCTTTTGGTAAGTATAAATTTTTTTCTTGCTTTTTCCATTCGAATTTCAAATTATATCTATTCCTTTCTTTAGGGATAAAATGTGATGAAAGTCTTTCTTTCAACTAGCATAAAGAATAGGTAATTTTCCACTTGCGATATCTTTCCAAATGTGATTAATACTTTTAATTCCTTTTTTGTAATTATTCGTTCTTATTTTTATTCGGTTTAATTTATACGACATAATATTACTCACTACATCATTTAAATACTGCATAATTGCTCTACTGTTGATACAAACCTAACTTGTTAAATTTATACCATTCATTAATTTTTTCTACAGGCTTAACATTCAAATACAGCATAATTTCCTTAGCGAATTCCAATGAAGCCGTACCATTTGCAGTTATAATACCTGAACATTCCACCGCTTGTTTTTCAATGAAATTGCTATTACCCTTGTAGTGAGGGGCTTGTGATTCCATATAATCCAATGTGTTGCCTGAATGCTCGATATTATCTAAATATCCGTTTTCCGCCATAAAATTAGAAGCATTGCAGATTGCTGCTACTGGAATATGATGCTTAACTGCATACTCTACCACAGGTTGAATATCATTGTTTTTCTGTTCCATCCATGCATAGCCGCCAATTAGTAACAACATAGCAAAATCATTTGGGTAATCACTTACAGAATAATCAGGCATGATTCGAAAACCTCCCATAGAAATTTTAGGTTCTTTGTCCAGACTTAAAGTTTTTACAATATAATCCGTTTCTGCACCATTGAGTTCTGAACAAATATAAGCACTTTCCCAATCTGCATATCCATCAAAAATAAACACAAGTATTTCTTTTTTCATTGTAACACTTCCTTCCTTAAGTATTGTACAACGAAAAAGATGACACCTATATGTCATCTTTATAAAGTTCATTTATTTTTTTTATTCTGGTTTTTATTGCTTCTTTTAATTCAATAGGTGCTATAACTTTAACTTTATCTTGTAGGTTGAAAACTAAATTGGCAGCCCACTGTAAGTTAGAAACAGGAAATATAATCTGCCCCTTTTCTTCTGCACTGCTAATCCTATGAAAAAATTTAGCATCTATCGTATCTGTTAAGAAGAATTCATTAGTAACATCATATTCTAGTATAACTTCAAACAATGATGATTTGTCTTGTGAATAAAATAAATCAGTACTAAAGTTTTTTCTAAAATCTATTTTTTCAATCGACTTACAATTGAAACTTACATCCGTAACTTTAATATCAACAATTCGATTGATTTTAAACAAACGGAACTCCCGCTTGTTCTCACAAAAAGCATATAAATACCAGTATGATTGTTTAAAAACAAGTTTATGGGGGTGAATGATTCTTGATGAATGTGAACTTTGGGAGATATATTCTAGATAAATGCAATTTCTATTTTTAATCGCCTCATGTAAAATTGATACCTTTTCTTGTGTAATACTGTCTTGAAACCATGATGATAAATCAATTACATAATCGCTTTCTGAAAATACCATACTTATTTCTTCAGGAATTAATTTCGCTATTAGATTTGTTAAATCACTGCTTTCATCAATACTCATGAGGCCATTAAGAGCAGTAAAAATATTTTTTTTATCTTTCTTAGAAAGAATATTATTTTTTATTTTATATCCCTCAATAATTGATACTCCGCCACCAATGCCTGAATATGTAACAATAGGAACTCCAGACTCGTTTAGAGTCTCCAAATCTCGAAAAATTGTACGTTTAGAAACTTCAAATCTTTCTGCTAATTCTTGTATTGTAATTCTATCTACATTTGCAAGGACATTTAAAATTCCTAGTAATCTATCAATTTTCATTATAACATTCTTTCTCCATTTCTAAGTAACAATATAGCGTAGTTATTTCCTCATCATAATTAACCATTATCAATTAAATTATATTTTAAATTATACTTATTTTGTAGCATAATTTACAAATAAATCATGTGCGATATATTATATCAAAATATATTCTACAGTAGGAATAAGTAGCACTTTTTTGAGAAGTATTTTACTTAGTAAATTATAGCATAAGTCTAATATATTATATATTGACTCTACCCTTAGGTAAGGTAGTAAAATATACATAATAGGGGAGTGAAGATATTGAAAATTGGTGAATTTGCTAAAAGATCAGGAGTAACTGTTAAAGCATTGCTTCATTATGATAAAATAGGCCTACTTAAGCCAAGTGAGAAAACTGATTGTGGGTACAGAATTTATTGTGAAGAAGATTTTTTAAAGCTTCAACAAATTACAACTTTAAAATTTATAGGATTATCCCTTAGTGAAATAAGTCATATTCTTGATGAAAGTGGAGAAAATTTAGAGAATATGATTAGTATTCAAAAGAAAGCTCTAGAAGAAAAGAAGAAACATATTGAATCGGTAATAAGTGTTTTTAATAAAGCTGAGAGTAAAGCTAAGGAAAATGGATTTTTAGATGCAAAAAATTTGATTAATATAATAAAGATGACCAATATGGAGAGAAGTGTAAAAGAACAATATAAAAGTGATAGAAATCTTAATCTAAGAAGTAATTTACATAGCTATAATACTAATAAGGTAGATTGGGATATATGGTGTTTTAATCAAATTAAGTTCCCTAAAAATGCAAAAGTATTAGAACTTGGATGTGGTCCGGGAAAGCTTTGGCGTAAGAACAAAGATAATATAGATAAAAATTTAAATATAATATTATCAGATTTTTCTAGAAACATGTTAAAAATTGCAAAAGAAAAATTAAAGAATGTTAATCACAAATTTGAATATAAAGAGATAAATGCTGAAGAGATTCCTTATGAAGATGAAAGTTTTGATGTTGTAATAGCACAACACATGATTTATTTTGTTCCTAATATAGAAAAAGCATTAAGTGAAGTAAATCGAGTATTAAAACCAGGTGGAATGTTTTATGTAACAGCTAATTCTTGTGAGTCTATGGCTGAATTAAATGAGTTATCAGAAGCTTTTGAACCTAATGCTGGATTAAGTAACAATGGTTTTTCAGCTAGATTTGATTTGGAGAAAGGAAAACCAATGTTAGAAAAGTATTTTGATAATGTAAGTGTTGAAATTTTAAATGGAAAAATAATAGTCGATAATCCAAAACCAGTGGTTTCTTATAAGGCTTCTACGATTCAAGGAAGTTTAATACTGGATGAAGAAAAGAAAGAGAAGTTTACTAAGTATTTAGAGGATTATATTAATAAAAATGGTAACATTTCAATTACTACAAAAACATGTATGTTTAAGGCTCATTCAAAAAAATAACTATTGACTCTGTCCTAAGGGCAGGGAATACAATAAATGTGCTCAAGAAATTATATAAAACAATAATTTTATTAGATTAGTAATTTTTTGATTGTATCTTATTTAATTGTAATTTTGAATAAAAAATAAGTGTAGTTTAGTAAGTTATGCTACATTATATATTTAAAGGAGAGTAAAAAAATGAATATTTCATTGGTTGATTTAAAAACTCAATATAAATCTATTGAGAAAGAAGCAGAAAGAAAAGTTAATGATGTACTTTCATCTGCGAGTTATATTATGGGAAAAGACGTAACTGAATTTGAAAAGGAATTTGCAGAATATATAGGTGTTAAACATGCTATTTCAGTAGGAAATGGAACAGATGCTTTAGTTGTTGCACTTATGGCTTGTGGAATAGGAAAAGGAGATGAAGTTATAACTACACCTTTTACTTTCTTTTCTACAGCAGAAAGTATTTCAGCTGTTGGAGCTACCCCTGTTTTTGTAGATGTTGAAGTGGACACATACAATATAGATGTGACAAAGATAGAAGAGAAAATCACTAAAGAAACAAAGGCAATTATGCCAGTTCATATATTTGGGCAGCCTGCTAAAATGGATGAAATAAATAAAATAGCTAAGAAGTATAATTTAAAGGTTATAGAAGATGTGGCACAAGCTGTTGGCTCAGAATATAAAGATAAAAAATGTGGCGCAATAGGAGACGTAGGATGCTTTTCATTCTTCCCAACTAAAAATCTTGGATGTGCTGGTGATGGTGGGATGATAACTACATCTAATGATGATATAGCAACTATTGTTAGAGCACTAAGAACTCATGGAAGTGGAGAAAATGGTCAAAGGGCATATAATTTATTAAATAATATAAGTGAAGATGTAAAAACTTCAGAGGATCATGATGATACAGTATATAATCCACTTAAATACTATAATTATTTGATTGGATTTAACACAAGATTAGATACAGTACAAGCTGCATTATTAAGAGTTAAATTGCCTTATATAGATGAATGGAATGAAAAGAGAAGAGTTAACGCCAAAATGTATAATGAAAAATTAAAAAGCTCATCTTTAACATTACCTGTAGTAATAGGTGAAGTTAAATCAGTATACAATATGTATGTGGTACAATCTGAAAATAGAGAAGAAGTAGTAAATCAACTTAAAGAAAGAGGAATTAGTACAGGAATTTATTATCCAGTTCCAATGCATCTTCAAAAAGTTTATAAAGACCTCGGTTATAAAGAAGGAGATTTGCCAGTATCTGAATACTTATCTCATAGAACTTTTGCAATACCAATATATCCAGAGTTAACACAAGAACAAAAGGATTATATAGTTAATAACATAGTTAGTATTTGTAGATAAACCGAAATTAGAAATATTTTTATTCCGAAAGACTATGAAAATGTCGCTGAAGGTTCTAAGCTGCAGGCTGTACCCAATTCAGCATGTTACCACTAAAAGTAGTGACAAGCTAAATTGGACACCCTACAATTAAGAACCTTTAACAGCTTGTTTTCAAATGCTTTCTATATAAAAATATTTCTAATTTCTGGTATAATCACTATCCTAAAGTTTAGTAAGTGTGTAATATATATTATTCAAACATGATATATATTAATAAATAACTTACGAACTAATGTTATACTTTGAAATGTATTCTAAACTAGAAAGAAATGGTGCTCTTTTGTGGAGTGTTGCATTTAAAAAAGGATTGTAGGATTTCTTCAACAGAAATTGCTCCATTCTTGCATGTCATTAACTTGCTTAAGGAGCATGCTGGAATGATTACAACTTCTGTTGTTAGAAATCCACAATCCTTTTTTCTAGTAACCAGAACAAAAAGAGCACCATTTCTTTCGGTTGGCCCCACCACATAAATTTAGAATACATGATTATTTATCTATAGTAAGTATTTTGTTTATACAGTCGTTAATCCAATCTATATATGATTTTTCTCTTATAATAGCACCATTTAATACTATATAATCTCCAAATCCAGGTGAATTAACTTTTGAAATCTCTTTGTTTTTCAAAAGTTCTTCCATAGATTTTTCTAAGCTTGATAATTTTTCTTTATGTTTTTCTAATTGACTTTCAAATTGTTTTAATAATGTAGAGGCATCTATTTCATCACAAAAATATGCTTTAAGCCTAAAAATATCCTTAGGGGTTGGCTCTAATGGCTGATCTTTGGTAAGCCATTTTTGTAAACAGGACTTACCTTGTTCCGTTATACTATATAACTTTTTTTCTAACTTTTCGCCTTGAATTATTGTTTTATAAGTTATAAGTCCTTCATCTGTTAATTTTTTCAATTCAGGGTAAATTTGGCTATGTTTTGCGTACCAAAAATTAACTAATCCTTCATTAAATTGTTTTGTTATATCATAACCTGTTAAAGGTTCTCTATTAATCAATCCTAAGATTGCATATTTTAAAGTTCTCATTTTTAACACCTCATTCTATTGAATTTTATTTTAACATTATTTTATAAAAAGTAAAAACAAATTATTACATATAAACATGTCAATATTGACATGTTTGGAATTTGAGAATATAATAAACGTGAAAATATTAACAAAATTGTGCATAGGAGGAATATTAATGAACAAATATAAAAAGTTATTTGAACCGATTAAAATAGGAAATTGTGAAATAAAAAATCGTTTTGCTTTAGCACCAATGGGACCATTAGGTCTTGCAGATAGTGAAGGTGGATTTAATCAAAGGGGAATCGATTATTATACTGAAAGAGCTAAAGGGGGTACAGGCTTAATTATTACAGGAGTTACTTTTGTTGATAATGAAGTAGAAGAACATGGAATGCCAAATTGTCCATGCCCTACACATAACCCTGTTCAATTTGTTAGAACAGGTAGAGAAATGACTGAAAGAATTCATGCCTATAATTCAAAAGTATTCTTACAAATGTCAGGTGGATTTGGTAGAGTTACTATTCCAACTAATCTTGGTGAATTCCCACCAGTTGCACCATCACCTATTCAACATAGATGGCTTGATAAAACTTGTCGTGAACTTACAGTAGAAGAAATTAAATCTATTGTTGAAAAATTCGGAGATGGAGCATTTAATGCAAAAAGAGCTGGATTTGATGGAGTTCAAATTCATGCAGTTCATGAAGGGTATCTAATAGATCAGTTTGCAATTAGTTTATTTAACCATAGAACTGATGAATATGGTGGATCTTTAGAAAATAGACTTCGTTTTGCACGTGAAATAGTTGAAGAAATAAAGAAAAGATGTGGACAAGATTTCCCTGTTACTTTAAGATATTCGCCTAAGAGTTTTATTAAAGATTTAAGAGATGGAGCTCTACCAGGTGAAGAATTCGTTGAAAAAGGTAGAGATTTAGATGAAGGGGTTAAAGCAGCTAAGCTATTAGTAGAATATGGATATGATGCTTTAGATACAGACGTTGGATCATATGATTCATGGTGGTGGAGTCATCCTCCAATGTATCAAGAAAAAGGACTATACAGACCTTACGCTAAATTAATGAAAGAAACTGTAGATGTGCCTGTTATTTGTGCAGGAAGAATGGATGATCCAGATATGGCTCTTGAAGCAGTTGAAAATGGAACATGCGATATGATAAGTCTTGGAAGACCATTACTTGCTGAACCGGATTATGTAAACAAATTAAGAAGTAACAATTGTAAGTCAATTAGACCTTGTATATCATGTCAAGAAGGATGTATGGGTAGAGTTCAACATTATTCAATGTTAAACTGTGCAGTAAATCCACAAGCATGTAGAGAAAAAGATAACGCACTTACTCCTATAATAAAAAAGAAAAAAGTTTTAATAGTTGGTGGCGGAGTTGCTGGATGTGAAGCAGCAAGAGTTTTAGCTTTAAGAGGACATGAAGCAGTTTTATATGAAAAAAGTGACAGACTTGGAGGAAATCTTATTCCAGGTGGAGCACCAGACTTTAAGGAAGATGATATTGCCTTAGCTGACTGGTATGCAAATACATTAAAAGACTTAAATGTAGAAGTAAAATTAAATAGTATAGTTACAAAAGATTTAATTTTAAGTAGTAAAGCAGATACAGTAATAATTGCAACAGGATCTACACCAAAAGTATTCTCTCTTGGAGATGATGAAAAAGTATATACAGCTGCTGATGTTTTAACACAAAAGAAAGATTGTGGAGATGAAACAGTTGTTATAGGTGGAGGATTAGTAGGATGTGAGACTGCTCTTGATCTTGCTAAAAAAGGAAAGAAAGTAACTATAGTGGAAGCATTAGATAAGTTACTTGCCTTAAATGGACCATTATGTTCTGCAAATAGTGAAATGCTTCAAAAGTTAATTCCATTTAACAACATAGATGTAAAGACAAATTCAAAGGTTAAGAAATTCAGTGATGGAATCCTTGAAATGGAAACTAATAATGGAATAGAAAAAATTAAATGTGACTCAGTAATTCTTGCTGTAGGGTATAAAGAAGAAAATTCTTTATACAAAGAATTAGAATTTGAAATTCCTGAAATATATATATTAGGTGATGCACGTAAAGTTTTTAATATAATGTATGGTATATGGGATGCTTATGAAGTGGCAAATCATATATAGATAATTAGATTTTTAGATTTAGGCACATGAAAAGAAATAATAGACCAAATATGCTACGTATATTTTAATCAAACAAGAAAGTTAGTTATGCTTATAGCAAGCTTATTACGATAACTTGATGATTTAAAATAGGCGAGTATATTGGTCTATTATTTTTTGATTAAACTTAACTATATGGTTAAAATATAATTAATAATATTAGTACATAGTATTAATTATAGCTAAAAGGGGAGAAGTATAAATGAGAATAATGACATTTAATTTAAGGTGTGATTTTCCTTTGGATTTTGGTAACAGGTGGAATTCTAGAAAAGAAATGATTTATAATATAATGAAAAATTATAATTGTGATATTATTGGAATTCAAGAATGTACAAATAAGATGTTTAAGGATATACAAGATAATATTGATAATTATAATATTGTTGGTAGCCCTAGAAGCAAAAGATTCTTTGTAGAGAAAAATGATATTTTAGTTCTAAAAAAACATTTTATAAAGGAGAATAGAACTTTTTGGTTGTCAGATAATCCTGATAAAATTGGGACTATGAAATGGTATTCACTTTTTCCACGAATTTGTACAACTGCAATTGTGAAACTTGAAAATAACCAGACAATTAGAGTATTTAATTCTCATTTAGATTGTCTTTTACCTCAGGCACGAGAATATGGATTAAGGAAGATAATGCAAACTATAACTGAAGATGAAAAAAAGGAACAACTTCCTATAATATTAATGGGAGATTTTAATGCTACTCCAAATAGTAAATTGATAAAAGATTTTTCACAAGGTAAATTTTCAAATAAAAGATTAGTTGCAGTTCAAGATATTAATAAAGAACTATATAATCACGGAACAATGGGGAATTTCAAAGGAAAAGAAAATGGAGTTCATATTGATTATATATTTGTATCAGAAGAAATAGAGATAATAAATGCAGAAATAGTAAAATATAATGTTGATGGAAAATATCCTTCAGATCATTACCCTTTGATAGCAGATGTTAAAATAAAATCCTTTTAAAGGATTAAATTATGTAATATAATAAAAAATAATGTCATATTTCCATATTATATCATGATTAGTGAATTTTTTATATTGAGATAAATCGAAAAGAAATTGAAGGGAATGATTTATTGTCGAGACTGGAGAAATATGTATGTGCATTGTACATATGTATAGCAATTGTATTGGGGGGATTTGCAGCTTACTTTAAAGTTACATGGATTGATGTTAATTCCAATACTTTAATGGCTGGTAAGCAAGAGGGTAGTTCTTCTAGCAATTATTATAAAAAACATGGACAAGTAATTAATACTAGTACTAATTTGTGCATTAGACAAGAACCAAATTCAGAAAGCAATATAGGTGATTATTTATATAATGGAATGATTTTCGATATTTTAGATAAAAGCGATAATTGGTATAAAATAAAATATGAAAATGTTACTGGATACGTGAATTCAGAATATGTAGAGGAATATGATCAAGAGCCTCCACATCCAATATATAGTGATATACAGGATAATCCAATATTCAAAAATACTTTGAAAGTTCCAAAACCAATTAAGGTAGAATTAACAGCTTACTGCAATTGTAGTATATGTTCAGAGGCATGGGGAGCGGAAACTGCAATGCAAACACATACTAGAGTTGGAGTTATCGCAGCACCTAAAGAAATACCATTAAAAAGTAAAATATATATTCCTGAGTTAAAAGATTATAAAGATGATTGTATTTTTGATGTAGAAGATAGAGGCGGAGCTGTAGTTTTAAAAGATGATGGAACTTATATAATAGATGTTTGGTTACCGTCTCATGATCAGGTTATTGCTTTTGGAAGAAAAAAAGCAACTGTTTATTTAATACAATAATTGAAGTATAAATATTTTAGTTTAATGTAAATGAAAGAAAATAATTTTGACATATGGACTTGTTATTTTTTTGATTGCACCTAGTCACTGAATTAAGATTTTTTCAAGTATTTTTTTCTGTTAATTTATTCCCTGGCCGGGAAAAGTATGTTAAGAAATTCATATATAAAATCATAAAAATTATCCATAATTTAAATTTTATACATAAGTAGAAAAGAATGACTTTGAAATAAAATAATTAATACTCTATAATTGGTTTTACCCCATAGGAAATTAAGGTGACTTTAAATATACATCATATATTAAAGTTACTGAAAAAGAACTAGGAGTGATTTTTATGATGAGAGTAAAGAAAAATATGTTTAAGGTATGTGCTATTTTAGGCATATTTTTAGCATTAATTAAAGTACAAAATTTCAAGGTTGAATCTAACGATATTCAAAACCAAGAGTTATTATTAGGAAATTTAAAAAAGAATTCAGAGGATCAAGATAGTCTGGAGACTGCGGATAAAGAAAATCTTGAAAGTATAGATACATCTACTGAAAAGGAGATTTCTAAAAATATAGCTACATCTATTAAAAGTGAAGGTAGTGTTTCAGATAATAATAATTCACGCAAATCAATTAAAGTAGAATTGACTGCTTATTCAAATGATAAGAGATGTTCAGATAATTGGAATTCACAAACTGCTATGGGAACAGAAACTAGAGTAGGAGTTGTGGCAGCACCTAAGAATATTCCGCTTGGGAGTAAGTTATATATTCCAGAACTTAAAAATTATAAAGAAGATGGTATATTTGATGTTGAAGATAGAGGTGGAGCTATCAAGATGAAGAAAGATGGAACATATATAATAGATGTTTGGATGCCTACTTATGAAGAGGCAGTACAGTTTGGAAGAAAAACAACTACGGTATACATAGCTGCTTAATTTAGAATGTATATTATTTTTGTTCATATAATTAGAATAAAATCCTCAAGAACATGTATGTTCAGAGGATTTTTTGTTTTAATCACATGAAAATAAATAACAAGTTCAAAGTTGATAATAACACTATTTAATAACAAGTAAAAAATGCTAAAATAATAATGAGGTGATGAAATGATTAAAGAACTTATATTAAAAAATAGATCATATAGAAGATTTTATGAAGATAAAACTATTAAAATGGAGACTTTAAGGGAATTAGTTAATTTAGCGAGACTATCACCTTCGGGTCGTAATATACAAGGGTTAAGATATGTTTTATCAAATACTAAAGAACAAAATGATAAAATATTTGAAAATGTATTTTGGGCAGGATACTATAAAGATTGGGCAGGCCCAGAAGAAGGAGAAAAGCCAAGTGCTTATATAGTAATAGTAAAAGATATAACTCTTGGTGCAATAGCACAACAGGATGAAGGAATTTCAGCTCAAAGTATTTTGCTTGGAGCAGTTGAACAGGGGTTAGGAGGATGCATAATAGGAAATATAAATAGAAAAGATTTAACTAAATCACTTAATTTAGCACATAAATATGAAATTGCTATTGTATTAGCGTTAGGCTATCCTAAGGAAGAAGTTGTGATTGAAGATATGGATGATAATGGTGATTTTAAATATTGGAGAGATGAAAATAAAGTTCACCATGTACCAAAAAGAAGTTTAGATGATCTAATATTATAAATGGCAAAGCTTAAATGAGCTTATATACGTAATTATTAAATAAAAACATAGAGGAATAACAGTCTCTGTGTTTTTTTAAAATTATAAATAATAGGATAGATATAAGAAGAATCTTTTTCTTTGTGTGATAAAAAATAATCATGGAATTTTGGATTTGTTAATTTCTTTCAAGTGTGTAATTAAGATAATTTACTTTTAAATATTATTAATATATACTTTAGTTGTAAACAAAAACATTAATGTGTAAAAACATATTAAAATAATAAACAAATTTACATATATAAAGCTATGTATGTATTCAATATTAAATATTAAGGAGAATTTACATATGAATAAACCAGAATTATTGGCTCCAGCAGGGAACTTAGAAAAGCTTAAAACAGCTATAACTTTTGGAGCAGATGCGGTATACCTTGGAGGCGGTAAACTAAATTTGAGAGCATTTGCAGATAATTTCTCAACTGAAGAATTAAAAGAAGGGCTTGAGTTTGCACATGCTAGAGGAAGAAAAGTATATGTTACAGTAAATATAATTCCTCACGATAGTGATTTAGTTGGAATAGAAGATTATCTTAAGGAATTATATGAAATTGGAGTTGATGCAGTCCTTATAGCGGATCCAGGAGTTATGGCAATAGCAAAGGAAGTAGTACCAGGTCTTGAAATACATTTAAGTACTCAGGCTAATTGTTTAAATTATGAAGCAGCTAAATTTTGGCATAGTGTTGGTGTTAAGAGAGTTGTAACAGCTAGAGAAATGACTTTTGAAGAATTTAAGGAATTAAGAAGAGAACTTCCAGATACATGTGAGATAGAAGCCTTTGTTCATGGAGCAATGTGCATGGCTTTTTCAGGTAAATGTACATTATCAAATTATCTTATAGGAAGGGATTCTAACAGAGGTGCATGTGCCCAACCATGCAGATATAAATATCATTTAGTTGAACAAACTGAAGATGGAGAATACCATGAAGTTATAAAAAACTTTGATATTGGAGATTGTAATGAATCTTGTGGAACATCTAGTCATTATGGCAATAAAGTTTCGGGAAATATTAATATAGTAGATGAGAATATTGGTAGCGAGCAGGGAATTTATCTAATGAATTCAAAGGATTTATGTATGATAGAACATATTCCTGAACTTATGGAATGTGGAATTGATTCTTTTAAAATAGAAGGAAGAATGAAAAGTCTTTATTATGTAGCATCTGTTGTAAAAGCATATAGACAAGCAATTGATGAATACATGAAAGATCCACAAAATTATAAATTTAATCCAGAGTGGATTGATTATCTTGTGAAACCAAGTCATAGACCATTTACAACAGGCTTTTATTTTGGAGAAGAAGTTAAACAAACTTATGGAAGTGCCACATATATTAGAAGTTATGATATTGTGGGAGTTGTAAGAGATTATGATAAAGAAAGTAAGATAGCAACTATACAGCAAAAAAATAAGGTGTTAAATGGAGCTTATGTTGAGGTTTTAGAAGTAGAGGGAGATAATAAAGTAACAAAACTTGATGATATGAAAAAGAAAAATGGAGAAAGTATAGAAAGCGCAAATGTTCCGCAAATGATTTTTACTGCAAAATGTGATTATGAACTTAAAAAAGGTGACATACTTATTAAGAGTATAAAATAATGAAATAATAACTTAAGCTAATTATTTTTATTAGCTTATTTTATTTGTAAATCGTAATGTAAAGTAATATATAAGATTATTACTTATAAATACTAGTGTATGTGAACATTTTAATTAATTTATTAGTTATATAGGAGTGAATAACATAATGATTAATTCAGAGTTAGAGTTGCAAGATGTACAGAAAATTCTTGAAGAACATAACAATTTTTTTTATACTGGAAAGACATTAAGTATAGATTTTCGTATTGAACAATTAAATAAGCTAAGAGAAGGCATAAAAAAATATGAAATTGAGATTACTGAAGCACTTAGGAATGATTTAGGAAAACATGAGTTTGAATCATATACAACAGAAATTGGTTTTGTATTGATGAGTATTAAAGAAGCGATTAAGAATCTTAAGAAATGGACTAAGATAAAAAAAGTTAAAACACCAGTATATCTATTTCCAGCTAAAGGATTTATTATGAGTGAGCCTTATGGAACTGTATTAATAATTGGACCTTATAATTATCCGTTTCAGCTTTTGATAGAACCATTAATAGGAGCAATTTCAGCTGGTAATTGTGCAGTACTTAAACCTTCGGAAATATCTCAAAATGTTACTGCAATTATAAAAAGAATGATATCAGATATATTTGACAAAAAATATATTAGATGCGTTGAAGGAACAATAGAAACTAACACGTCTCTTATTAATAGTAAATTTGATTATATATTTTTTACAGGTAGTGTTGGTGTTGGTAAGGTTGTAATGGAAGCGGCAGCAAAGAACTTAATTCCAGTGACTTTGGAACTTGGTGGGAAAAGTCCAGTAATAGTTGATGAAACAGCAAATATTAAAGTTGCAGCACAACGTATCATTTGGGGAAAGATGATAAATGCAGGACAAACGTGTGTAGCTCCAGATTATCTCATAGTTCATGAATCCATTAAAAATACTCTTATAGAAGAAATGAAAAAAGTCATTAAAGAATTTTTTCGAGAAGATTTAAGAAAAAGTAAGGATTTTGGACGGATTATAAATGAAAGACATTTTAATAGGATAAAGTCAATAATTGAAAAAGATAAAGAAGGAATTGTTTATGGAGGATATACTAATAAAAATGAAAAATATATAGAACTAACACTTATTGAAGTTTCATCTTGGAATTGCGCATGTATGTCAGAAGAAATTTTTGGACCAATTTTTCCAATACTTACTTATACTGATTTAGATAAAGCAATAAATAAAATTAGAAATCTACCAAAGCCATTAGCTTTATATTTATTTACTTCTAACAAAAAAATAGAACAAAAGATTTTAAGGGAAATATCATCTGGAGGCGTGTGCATTAATGATACAATAACTCATGTAGCAAATCCTAATTTACCTTTTGGTGGAGTTGGGAATGCAGGAATAGGTTCTTATCATGGAGAACAGAGTTTTATAACATTTTCACATAAAAAAAGTGTTTTAAAGAAGACAAATAAAATTAATCTTACTATTTTGTTTCCACCATATGACAAAAAGAAATTAAAGCTAATAAAAAAAATTATGAAGTAATATCTTTTGTAGCTTTAAAAATGCAGACTAATATATTGACTTTAGTACATACTATAATTGTGTGATTCATTTAAGAATCCATAAGATAATTAACAAAGTTTTAAATTATAAAACTTTTAATGGAAGGAGACTATAGTATGGAAAGAGAACATTATATGGTTGAAGGATTGGCAAATGAGAACATGAAAACTCAAGTGAAAAATGCTCTTGAAAAAATTGAAGGAGTAAATCAAGTTTGTGTAGATCTTGCACGTGGAAGTGTTGAGGTTATTTATAATAATCCAGCTACAACTGAAGAAATAAGAAATTGTATTGAAAATACAGGTCATCATATTCAATAGTATTATCAAATAATTTCATGGTAGTAATTGACAATTGCATTTAAAAGTGTAAAATAAAAAGTAGCTTTTAAATAAATTTTTACTAATTTTAATTCTAATAAACATTTCTTTTATAAGGTGAAATGAGAAATATTCTAATAAGAAACTCTTTTCACCTTATAAATATGTATTAATAAGAAATAAGGTTGTCTAAATTATTTTTTTTCACCAATAAGTTTATCATTATGAAGTATATGACCTGTTAACCAATTGTTTAGGAATTCGAGCATCTCAAATACATACTTATCAGGATTTTCATCTATAGTCTTAAAATCAATGTCATCAAGTTTTTTAATAAACGCATCGTGTTCTATTTTTTGAGTAAACATCCTTTTATAGTTTATGCTTTCCATATATTCTTCTTCACATTTAAAATGAAATGCAGTATATTCTTTTAATTCATTGATTAATTGAACTACTTTGTCATATTTATCAATTGTAAATTCATTTTTTAATAAGTTATAGGCATCATCAGCTATATCAAAAAGTTTTTTGTGCTGCGCGTCAATAAAATCAATGCCGGTTTTAAACTCATCTTTCATTTTATACATTATAAATCACGTCTCTTTCTTAAGTATTCTTCTTATATAATCAATATAAATTATAACTTCAATTTTAAAAAATTACTACTATGTTAATAATAAAATTCACTGTTATATATTGGATAGAATTATGATTATATTAGAGTAAGCATAATTAAACATATGATCAACATACTTTTAATTTAAAGTGAAATAAAATTTGTCATATGATAGAATAATAAATATTGTAAGATAAATTTTACAGTATTTATTCTCAATATTAATAGATAAAGGAGGAATTATTTTGGACATAAACTGGAGTTTAGAAGAAATATATAAATCATTTGATTGTAAAGAATTTAAAGATGATATTAAATCATTTGATGAAATTATAGAAAATATTAATAAATGGGTTGATAATTCAGTAGTAGATAGGGAGAATTTGTTACAAAAATTGGAGGAATATGTGAAGAAATTCTCTGAATTTGAAAAGTTATCTAACAAACTATCAATGTTTACAAATCTTAAATTAAGTGTAGACACGAGGGATAAAACGGCATTAAAATATAGTGATATTTTAGAAAAAAAATTAACTTATTTAGTTGAAAGTTCTACTAAAATTACAAGGTATATAAGTCAAATAGCGAATCTAAATGATATTATTGGTAAATCTGAATTACTTAAAGAGCATGAATTTATTTTAAAAGAAATAGTAGAAAAAAGTAAGTATTTACTTAGTGATAAAGAAGAAAAAATAATTGCTAATATGCAAAACACAGGATCTAATGCTTGGCTTAAATTAAAAGATAACTTAATTTCTACATTAAAAGTAGAAATTGAAGAAAATGGGCAAGTCAAGGAATTACCTCTTACTGTAGTATTAAACATGGCATATGATAGTGATAGTAGTGTTAGAAAAAAAGCGTATGAAGCTGAAATTGCTTCTTATGTGAAAGTTGAAGAGGGTGTGGCATCAGCACTTAATGGAATAAAAGGTGAAGTTTTAAGTATTTGTGATTTTAGAGGATATAAATCTCCATTAGATATGACACTTAAAGATTCAAGAATGGATGAAGAAACGTTAAATGCTATGCTTGAAGCAATGAAAGAAAATCTTCCAATGTTTAGAGAATATTTAAAAAGAAAAGCAAAAATGCTGGGTCACAAGAATGGCCTTCCTTTTTATGATTTGTATGCTCCTGTATGTAATGCAGAGATGAAATTTACATACGAGGAAGCTGCTGAATTTGTAGAAAAGAATTTTAGAACTTTTAGTGATCATTTAGGAGATTTTGCAAAAAAAGCAATAGATAATAAGTGGATAGATGTTATGCCAAGAGAAGGAAAAGTTGGAGGAGCATTTTGTGAAAATCTCCATTTTATTGGGGAAAGTAGATTTTTATTAAATTATGGAGGTAATTTCGGAGATGTAATAACTCTTGCTCACGAATTAGGTCATGGTTTTCATGGTGAATGTCTAAATGATGAAACAACATTAAATTCAGATTATCCAATGCCAATTGCTGAAACAGCTTCTACATTTTGTGAAACAATTATAAAAAAGGCTGCTATAAAGAATGCAAGTAAGGAAGAAGCATTAGCTATTCTTGAAACTGAAATTTGTGATTGTACTCAAGTAATTGTCGATATATATTCTAGATTTTTATTCGAGAAATCATTTTTTGAAGCTAGAAAAGAAAGTGCATTAAGTGTTGAAGAAATAAAAAATCTGATGTTGGATACACAAAGAAAAGCTTATGGTGATGGATTAGATCCAAGTTTTTTACATCCATATATGTGGACTTGGAAACCACATTATTATTATGCTAATAGTAATTATTATAATTTTCCTTATGCTTTTGGCTTATTATTTGCAAAAGGACTTTATGCTGAGTACCTAAAGAACAAAACAGAATTTGCAGATGAATATGAAAAGCTTCTATCAATTACTGGTAAAAATAATATTGCAGATGTAACTCAAACAATAGGAATAGATATTCATGATAAAGAATTTTGGAGAAACTCATTGAAAATAATTGAAGAAGATATTGAAGAATTCATGAAACTTAGTGAAAATAAAACATTCTAAGGTAATTAGGTACATGAAAATAAACATGAGGTGAAAAAATGCAACAAATTCAGAATGTTGATTTTAAAATTTTAGATTTTATAGAAAAGCATATGCATAGCGTATTATTAGATAATACGATGCCAATCATAACACAGATGGGAAACAAAGGAATACTTTGGATTATTATTGGCATATTACTTATAGCAATAAAGAAGTATAGAAAATATGGATATATGCTCATATTTGCATTAATATTGTGTGGTATTATAGGGAATTTAACACTAAAGCCGTGGATTGCAAGATCACGTCCATTTGATGTTGAACCATTATTGCAACCTTTGCTTATATCTCCGCCCAAAGACTTTTCATTTCCATCAGGACATACAATGGCATCTTTTGCATCTTCTTTTGTAATATATTATATGAATAAAAGATTAGGAACTTTGGCATTTATTTTAAGCATACTTATTGCATTTTCAAGATTATATTTATATGTACATTACCCATCTGATGTTTTAGGTGGAATAATTATTGGAATTTTAATGGGATGTCTTTCAATAATATTTTATAAATTTGTATCAAGACAGATAAAAAAGTTGTAATTAAATAAGTAGAAAAATTATATCTATAGTGTTTCTCGTTGAGAATTTAATATATCACAAATAGAGAAGTTAGATAATACATATTTGTTTCATAGGTCCATGGAACAAATATGTATCTAATGTCGGTTGGAATTCACATAAGCTATACTCTCATTGCATAACATATATGCAAGTTAAATACATGTAATATTTTAACTTGCTATTTTTATTTAAAAAAGACTATTCGAGAAATATTTTGTTGCAATATGAGTAATTTTAAATATAAGAAATAATTTACAAAATTCAAATATATGGTAATATATTATGTGGGATAAATATGAGAATTTAATTTATAAAGTTTTTTAAACTTTATAAAAGATAAGAATATCAAAAGACATAAACAAGGGTAGCGTTTAAAAGGAGGATAAAATATGGTCAATATAAAATATAATGCTTTATATACGGATAATTTAGGATGTGAGAAGGCAGTAGTATACTTTTCTAAAAAAGGACTTCAGTTAGAAATAAGAGGTTGTAGTTTTGAAAACGAATACTTAGATTTTGATTTTGTAGCTAAATCTTCAAACGAAGCAAAAAATCTTTTCTATATGAAAGATAATGAATTAATAGATTATGTTCTAGATATAAAAATACCATTGATTTTGACGCATAGTAATGCGGAATATTCAGAAAAGTTTTTATTAAGTGTAGAAAGACATAGAAATCATTATAAAAATACTCTATCTTTTTTATCAAAAGATAGAAATTATAGTGTTAAAGGATATGATCTAGAAGAACTATTTTTAAAAATGAAAAGAGAATTACCAAAGGGATATAATATAAAAAGTTATCTTTTATCTATATTTGACAATAAAGAAGAAAATAATAGATTTGATAATATATTTCAAGAATCAGTTCTCTGACTAAATTAAAAATAAAGTTATAAGAAAAAAGTTGTTTTAGATTTCATTAAAAAGCTAAAACAACTTTTATGGTTAATTAACGCAATTTAGAAGTTCATAATCATTTATTATTATTGCTCAAAATACAAAAAATATTCAACAATAAATATTAAAATATATAATTTTAGCAAAAATATATATTACATAGTAAAAGAATTTATGTTAAATTAGAATTAGTAATTAAATTTAAGTGTATAATTTATGTGAAAAATCTATATAATAAGCTTAGTCAGATAATAGTCAAGAGTTAATAGTTAACTGTTAGTGGTGATAAAAACATGGGATATAATGTAATAGATTTAATAGATAAAGCGATAAAGATTGAGCAACAAAGAAAAAATATAATTATGAATGCTATGAGAAAAGATAGTAATTATCCTAATATAAGATTAATATCCAAAATATTAGTAGATCAAGGAGATAAAAGAATTAATTACTATGAAAAGATAAAGGAAGAAACAAAGAATAAAGATCTTGAAGACATTGATTTTATGACATATGATAAAATATCTTTTCTAATAAATGAATTTAATAAGAAAATTTATATAACAGAAGCAAAAAATCCAAAGGAATACATATTATTTTCACTTGAGTTAGCTAGGGATAAGTATTCATTATTTATTGATATCCAAGGTAGATTATTTAACAATACTAAAAATAAGAATACAAAGACGTATGAAGTATTATCAAAGATAATTGAAGTTGTAAGTAAACAAATAGATACACTTGAAAAAACTATACAATATATTCATTAAATATAAAAAAGATTTATGAACTGTAGTTAATTATTTTAATTACAGTTCATAAATCTTTTTTATATTGCTTTAATAATATTTAATTTTGATTTTTCAAATGAAGAACGATCAATTTCTGTCATTGAAATAGGGTTTAAGATTTGTTCTAGTTCATCAGCACTTAAGATTTTTTCGCTTAATACAAGTTCTTTAACTGATTTTCTAGATTTTAACGCTTTTTTTGCAATTTCAGCAGCTTTTTTATAACCAATATAAGGGCAAAGAGCTGTTGAAATTCCAACACTACTTTCTAAAAGTTCTTTACATCTATCTTCATTAGCTGTGATTCCTGAAATACAATTATCAGTTAAAGTTTTAGTAGCATTTTGAAGTGTTTCTATAGATTCAAATAAATTATAGAATAACACAGGCTCAAAAGCATTAAGTTCTAATTGGCCAGCTTCTGCAGCCATTGTTATAGTGAAGTCATTCCCAATAATGTTAAAAGCAACTTGTGAAACTACTTCGGGAATAACTGGATTTACCTTACCTGGCATAATTGATGATCCGTTTTGCATAGATGGTAAATTAATTTCATTCAAACCAGTTTTAGGTCCACTTGATAATAATCGTAAATCATTAGCCATTTTAGAAAGGTTAACAGCACATGTTTTTAAAATTCCTGAAACACAAACAAATCCATCAAGATTTTGAGTAGCATCGATTAAATCTTTTGATTGAACTACTTTAAGTCCAGTTACTTTTTGAATATTATCAGCTATATTGCATAAATATTCTGGACTAACATTGATGGAAGTACCAATAGCTGTAGCTCCAATATTTACTGTCAGCATTTCCTCCTGAACTTTTTTTAAACGTGTTACATCACGTTTTATCATTGATGCAAATGCATGAAATGATTGTCCGAGTCTAATAGGAACAGCATCTTGAAGTTGGGTACGTCCCATTTTTATAATATTATTGAATTCTAGCGATTTTAGTTCAAGTACATTGCACAAACGTTGAAGTTCATTAATTGCTTTTGGAAGTAATTTTAAAATTGTAAGTTTTCCAGCAGTAGGAAAAACATCATTAGTAGATTGAGCCATGTTTACATGATCATTTGGATGAACTATGCTATAATCGCCTTTATTTCCTCCAAGTAATTCAATAGCACGATTTGCGATAACTTCATTTGCATTCATATTAGCAGAAGTTCCAGCGCCTCCTTGAATAGCATCGACTATGAATTCATCGTGGAGTTTGCCACAAATAATTTCATCGCAAGCATTAATAATTGCATTAGCAATTGTAGGAGGTAAAAGATTAGCATTTTTATTAGTAATAGCAGCAGCTTTTTTTACCTCAGCAAGACTTATGATTAGTTCTGGATGAATTGCTTTTTTAGTAATATTAAAATTTTGCTTAGCTCTTAAAGATTGGACTCCATAATATGCATTGGCAGGTACACTCATACTTCCTATTGAATCAAATTCTATTCTTGTTTCCATTTAAAATTCCTCGCTTCCATCATTTTGTTATTTATGATTAACAAATAATATAAATTTCTTTTATAATAATAATTGTTATAAATCTAAATAAATAAGCTTTAGGTAAATTTTATATAATTAGTATTTAGATTTATAATTTCAAATTTATTTTGTTGACAATTGAAGATTAACACCCTTTAAAATCAAAGTAAATATTAAAACAATAATTGTGAATAAAAATTAAAAATGATTAGGGTATACTTAATTTAAATTAATGAATATATAAATTCACTTAATTTTATAAAGGGAATTATTCTAAGAGAAATACGAATTATTTTAAAAAAAATACAGATATAGTTCGAGAAAAGCTTAGAAATTAATAGAATTATTCTGTAAGTTATAATTGAAAATCCTAAATTAGCGATGTAATTCTAGATTTATAATTTTAATATAAGAGAATAAAAAATATTGTATCAATAAGAATTAATATTTTTAACTAAAGCAGTAAAAAACTATTGTCAAATTTGATAAAAAACTTTATTATATAAATATAGAAGTGAATTTAGAAAATATATATAAATAAATTAATAAAATAACGCAAAGAAGCGTATCGATAATTTTAAATTATTTGATATGTTTTTTTTATTATTGCATTGTTTATATAATAAATAGGAGTGTTTATTTATGGATAAAATTGATTTTAAGATTATTGAACTTTTACAGAAAAATGCAAGATACCCATTAAAGCATTTAGCAGAACAAGTATTTCTATCAACTCCTGCTGTTTCTGCACGTATTGAAAAGTTAGAAGAAGCGGGTGTTATTACAGGATATTCAGCTCATGTAGATCCGTTAAAACTCGGATATAATATTAAAGCATTCATTAATTTAGAAGTGTCGCCAAAACAAAAACCTGAATTCTATCCTTTTATAGCAGCATGCCCCAATGTACTTGAATGTAATTGTGTAACAGGAAAGTATTCAATGCTTATTAAAGTAGCTTATCATACTACATTAGAATTGGATGCATTTATTGGGGAATTGCAAAAATTTGGACATACAGAAACCCAAATAGTATTTTCTACAGCTGTAGAGCATAGGGGAATTGATGTGACATCTGAGGAATCACGTAAGTAAATAATATTGAAATAAAATTAGGGAGCTTATAACTTTTGCATGCATTAAGTACAAGCAATTAAAGTTTAAGCTTCCTAATATTATTTTTTACAAACTAAAATTATAGGTAAAGATTTATCTTTATTAAATGCACAACCATTAAATCTTCCATAAAGATGCACATCTCTAAATCCACATTTACGGATTATAGAAATCAAATTAGAGCTAGTTAGTGGTAGAAGAGAAACTGTATTTTTAAATTCTTGATTATCCCTGGTTTTTAAAATCGTATTGAATAAAATTCTATTATTTTCTTTTTCATATTGTCTAATAAACTCGATTCCTGCTTCATCATTCTTTATAGTAGGCAGTTCTTTAATATCATGATTTAATATTCTATCGTAATTTATGATTTGAATAATTAGGTTACCATTATGTTTCAATAAATTATACATATCTTTAAGCGAAACATATATCTCATCTATATTTTTTAAATGAACTAGTGAATTGCCTATGCAAAATATTCCTGAAAAATCATTTTCTTTGAAATTTTCTTTTAAAGAAAGCATATTAGCTACTTGGAAATTTATATTTAAATGCATTCTTTTGGCTTTATCTTTAGCCTTTTTTATCATTTCTTTTTCCAAATCTACACCAATAACGTTATAATTATTTTGTGTTAGCTGTATAGTATATTCACCACTGCCACAAGCTACATCTAGTATTGAATCTCTATTTTTTAGGTGATTTAAAAGAAAAGTTAGTGTAGTTGTATTAGGGGGAAATATATCATTATAATATTTTGATAGTTCATTGTAAAATTCCATAGGATCATCCTCTCATGCTTTTTATTAATTTTAAGAAATAAATACAAGTACATTTTAGGTACATGAAAATAAATAATAAGTTTAAATTTTTGAATGTGCCTTAATTGATATTCTAGTACTTTAAAACATAAAAGCTTAAATAACTATTTGCAAGAAATAGTTTCCCTAGTAAATAGTAAAAATATTATAACACAAACAATAATTTTTAACACATATACTCAAGTTATTAAATACTAGTTCTAAGTAATTACTTAAAACAATGTAATATTTTAAATTTTTAAATCATAAAATTAAGTAAGTATAAATAAAGGAGAATGTGATTAAGTATATTTTATGATTATAAATAATCACTAAGAATATGAATTTATTAGGGATTATCTAGTGTGAAACTTTGGTTATTCGCATCTTCTAAAGGGAATAATAGCTTAATTATTCTAGCAGAGCAATTTTTAATAATAAGGAGGATATATTTTGAGTGAATACGATGATAAGCTGAATGAAAATAAGAATATAATTCTTAGGAACATAGAGCAAGGTAAACAAGCCGGTGTTAATAAAGTTTCTGCTGTTTTTGCAATAAGTAAACGAGATGAATTTCGTAAAAGTATGGTTACAGATTTGGCAATATGGCTAATAACTGATGGATATAAGGTATCACTTAAAGAAGGAGAACTAGAGATTTTAACTATAGAATGGGATTAAAGATATAAAAAGTGTCTTGTATCTCTTACATAAACAGAGATATAATAAATAAAAAATATTTAAATTTTAAAAATATAATAAAAGTATCATTAAATTATATGATATAATATTCAAACAGTTGTTACAAGAAGGTTTATAGTTTGGCATATATATGTATATACAATCTTATGTCATGCGTATAAACCTTTAATTTATTAATTAATAAAAATACAATATTGAATTTCTTTATATATAAATTATATTAAATAATGAGGAACATTTTAAGTATTGCAACGCAAACAAATTTTTTAGCCTTGAATGCTGTAATTACAGCGGAAAATAGATTTGTAGTAGTTAATATAAGAAATCGAAAAAATTATTAAGATTAAAAGAATTTTCTTAGTTAAATATCAAAATCTAAGATTAAACAAAGATTAAATAAGAATTTTAAAGTTTGAAATAAAAGTCACATATTTATATAATTACATTATATAATGAAAGGGATGAATGCTATGAAAGTTGAATTTTGTCTTGTGAGTAGTGGAGATATTGTATTTACAAAAGAGTCTAAGGATTTAAAAGATGTAATAAATATCATTACTAAAATAGGAACAGAAATAAATTTATTTTTTAGCAAGGATGATTTCATTCACGGATATGTACAAAGTGTAATGTATGTAGTAAATGCAGAGAACAATAATGAAAGTTTAAGAATATACTTTTCAAAAGATTATGTTACAGCTAAACAAAAAGATAGAATATCAGCAGAACATATAAGTGCTACAAAAATAAGCGAAAAGAGTAAAAAGTAATAAAATTTAAAGCAGTATGTAGGAAAAACTTACTTACTGCTTTTATTGTATTTGTAATATATTTAGATTATATACCAATAATTTATGATAACATTAAGCTTTATTTAAGTAGTGATTTTATTAAAATGTGATAAAATAATATCTGTAATGTATACTAATAAAAATATAATAAATTAGATGAGCCTAATAAATAAATTAGTTTGATTTAATTGATTATATTTAAGACAACATAGAAGTGCAAATAAAAAGGAGATATATATAATGAGAAAACGAAGACGGAAAAAAAGAAGAAGCAATAAAAAGTTTATTAGAATAAGTCAAATAATGATTGGAATAATTTTAGTTGTAGGTATTATTATTGGCTTTAATCAATATAGAATAAATAAAGATAAAGTTGTTTATTCAAATGATGTAGCCAATGGACAATCATCAGATAGTGATAATCAAAGTAATGAAGTAACAGCTGCAAATGATAATAAGGGAGTACCAGTGCTTTGCTTTCATTCCATAAGTGATGATCCAAAAGCAAAAAGTTCAATTGTTATTCCAAAAGATAAATTTAAACAAGACCTTCAAGCTGTTAAAGACTATGGTTATACAACTTTAACAATAGCTCAATTAAATGATTATTTGTTTAATAACAAGCCTATTCCTAAAAAAAGTGTTATTATAAGTTTTGATGATGGATATAAGGATAATTATACAAATGCGTTTCCTATATTAAAGGAATTAAATATGAATGCAACAATTTTTGTTATATCAAGTTATTTAGATGGGCAAGTTTATATGACACCTGATGAAGTAAAAGAGTTAAGTAATTATGGAATTGATATAGAATCTCATACATTTGATCATAAGCAACTTTCTACATTATCTTATGATGAACAATATAAGGAATTGAAAGATTCAAAAGATTCATTAGAAAAACTTATTGGCAAACCTGTGACTGCAATTGCGTATCCAGAAGGAAAGTATAATGATGATACAAAAAAAGCTGTTGTTGAAGCAGGATATTCTATGGGATTTACTATAGAGAGAGGATATGCAGATAAAGATGATAGTCGTGTTCTGCTAAATAGAATCTGTATAGATTATACATATAAACCTTCTGATATTAAAAAAGTTTTAGAAAATTTGCGTAAGTAATTTGTAATAACTAAATGTTTTTGATTAGTTAGTTTAATAAACAAGGCGCAATCAAATAAATAGCAAGTCTATTTGCCAGCCTATTTTCAATCATTCTTCTTCGGTAAATTGACCTAATAGCCAGCTATAAGGACAATTTTCATCCTTGCCTGATGAAAAATATCCATGGCAACTTTGGAATTGTTATTTATTTTCATGTGCTAAAAATAGCTATAATAATGAAAAAAATTCATTATTATAGCTATTTTTATTTTAAGTATTACAACAAAATTAATCTATAATTTTCAATTCATTTTTGATATTAAATAATTCTTTTTCTGCTTGCTGCATCTTATGTGTTATAAAATTTAAGTCATTTGAAAGAGTTGTCATTTTATGTGATGAATCAACACTTAAATTAGATATAGCTGTAGATAAGTTAGTAAGCTCATTTTCTAGGTTATTTAATTTATCATTAAGAATAGTTGTATCGCTATTTTGTTTATTTTTTATGAGTTCCTCAGTTAATAATTTTTTATGTTCTGTAAACAAACTTAAATCTTTGCTAATTTGTTCTAGAATGGTATTATTTTTTTCAATTTTATTATTTAAATTTGAAATAGCGCATTTCATGGTTGTTATTTCAAAATGTATTCCATCAAACTTATTATTAATTTCTGATGATATTTTATTCATCAAGTCAAATAACTCATTATTATCATCAAATGTCAAAATACCATCTCCTCTAAAAATAATCATAATTTTTAAGTTACTTTTTCATATGTATTTTAATTTATGTAAATATCATAAAAATTATTACATAATATAATTATAATAGATAAACTAAAAAAGTATATATATTATATTATGCCAAATAATATAAAAAACAGAGATTTTTATATTGAGACGAATATATAATATAATTTTGTGGAAATAATAAATGCTAGTACGAATGAAAGCTGTATAAAAAGCATAAAATATTCTGTAAAAATTGACAAAAGCTTTTATAAATTATAGAATAAGATAAAATAAAAATACAAAAAAATATTTTAATATCTTAATAAAAATATGAATGGAGACGATAAGCAATGAAGGCAATATTAACAGTAATTGGGCAAGATAAAGTTGGTATTATAGCAGGAGTTAGTCAAAAAATGTTGGAGTTTAACATAAATATTTTAGATGTTAACCAAACTATAATGCAGGAGTTTTTTACTATGATGATGGTATTGGATTGTAAAGATATGAAAGGTAGCTTTGAAGATATACATAAGGCTTTAGCTGATGAAGGAAAAAGACTTGGGGTAGATATAAAGATTCAAAGAGAAGAAATATTTAAATCAATGCATACATTATAATATAGGAGGAACTTATGAATACTAATAATATACTTGAAACAATAAGAATGATTGAAGAAGAAAAACTAGATGTAAGAACTATAACAATGGGAATATCCTTGCTTGATTGCATAGATCCAGATGGAGATAAAGCTAGAATTAAAATATATGATAAGATTACAAAATCAGCAGAACATTTAGTTGAAGTTGGTAGACAAATAGAATCAGAATTTGGAATTCCAATAGTAAATAAAAGAGTTTCGATAACACCAATGTCAATAATTGGGGGAGCTACTAATGAAACTGATTATGTTGAATTTGCAAGAACTTTAGATAGAGCAGCACAAACTTTAGGAATAGATTTCTTAGGTGGATTTTCAGCATTAGTTCAAAAAGGCTGCACTAAGGGAGATAAGATTTTAATTAAATCAATTCCAGAAGCATTAGCTGTAACTAAAAAAGTTTGTGCATCAGTTAACGTTGGATGTACTAAATCAGGAATAAATATGAATGCTGTAAGAGATATGGCGGAAGTAATAAAGAAAACAGCAGAACTTACTAAAGATGCAAAAGGTTTTGGATGTGCTAAATTAGTTGTGTTTGCAAATGCAGTTGAAGATAATCCATTCATGGCAGGAGCATTCCATGGAGTGGGAGAAGCTGAAAGAATTATAAATGTTGGAGTAAGTGGACCAGGTGTTGTTAAGAGAGCACTTGAGAAGGTAAGAGGAGAATCTTTTGATGTTGTTGCTGAAACAATTAAGCAAACTGCATTTAAAGTTACTAGAATGGGAGAATTAGTTGCAAAAGAAGCATCAAGAAGATTAGATGTACCTTTTGGTATAGTTGATTTATCTTTAGCACCAACACCTGCGGTTGGAGATTCTGTTGCAGAAATTTTAGAAGAAATAGGTCTTGAACAAGTTGGAACTCACGGTACTATAGCTGCACTCGCTATGCTTAATGATGCAGTTAAAAAAGGTGGAGTTATGGCATGTAGTCATGTTGGTGGATTAAGTGGTGCTTTCATACCAGTATCAGAAGATGCAGGAATGATAGATGCAGTTAATAGTGGATGCTTAAATTTAGAAAAATTAGAAGGTATGACATGTGTATGTTCAGTTGGTCTTGATATGATAGCAATTCCAGGAGATACACCTACTTCAACAATTGCAGGTATGATTGCTGATGAAGCTGCAATTGGAGTAATTAATAATAAGACTACAGCTGTTAGAATAATACCAGCTCCAGGATGCAATATAGGAGATACTGTTGAATTTGGTGGACTTTTAGGTTCAGCACCTGTAATGAAGGTAAATGGAAAATCATCAGAATTATTTGCACAAAGAGGCGGAAGAATTCCAGCTCCTATACATTCATTTAAGAATTAGTTTGAATTATTTATAATAAACATACATAAGAGACCCATAAGATTAAGTATCTTTTTGGGTCTTTTTTAAATTAGGCACAATCAAATAAATAACAAGTCCATTTGCCAGCCTACTTTGGACTTGTTATTTATTTTCATGTGTGTTATTTAACTTTAATTGTATTTAAAAGAGTAAAATCATTATAAATATCAGCAATCTTAAGAAAAGAAAGTTCTATTTTTTTATCTTTAGGGAGATTATTAAATTCTATTGTAAAATTGTTTTCATCATTAGTATTAGGTATAACTTTAGAAATAGTCAATTTTATATTACCCTTATACCATGCGCACATGTCGCTTAAAGCAATAACATCACTTGGTTTACCTTTATAATGAAATTTTATTGTATTTTCATTTCTTTCTAAATTATAAAATTCTCCCTTATGCTTATCTGAAAAGTTATAGTATGGAAAAAATGATACATTTTTTTCTTCGATACGATTAGGTTGTTCTATTTTATTTAATGATTCTATAAAATCACGACATTCATCTTCAGAATACTTTGCTTCATATATTAATAAACTTATGTTTTTAGAATTATTAATTGTATTTACATCTAGTCCTTCAAATCTAGTAGTCATTTTACCAGATGATGAAGATTTAAGGCCACCATAAAGTTTACCATCAATATTTAGGAGAAACTCCAATTTATCGTCTTCATAGCCTTCACTAATGATTTTTGTTTGCATTATGTTTGAATTTATTTCTTTAACTTTTACTCCAAATTTATCTATGTTTACATTTTTTATAGGAATAGATGTAAATTCAGTATAACTTCTATCAAAATCAGCTTTAAATTCAAATGTACCATGAGAATTGGAATCCATATCCCTAGAATCAAGAGACTCAATATCAATTTTTATGGTTGATTTTTTAGGAACTTTATTTACATAGTCATGTTCAAAAGTAATAACTATATTGTGATCGTCTATCCTATAGTTTTTAGAAGAACCAGAATTGCAAGGAACACCACCTATACTTGGAGTTATTATAAATCCTTCATGATCATCAGGGATAGGCCCCGTACTTGTAATTTTAATAGCCATTAGAGATTGATTTGGAGTAACCATTATGTTATCAAGTGTATAAGTATATTTAGAAGTTGTTATGCTTTGACCAATATACGTTGTGTAATCTTTATATTCATTATATATACCCAAGGATTCGTATATATTACTTAAAATGGGGATATTACTTGCCATAACTGGAGATGCGATTATAGGCGTAACACCAATGGCTATAATTACTGCACAAGCGATGCAGACCTTTTTTACAATAGAATCTTTTTTATTAATAGCTTTTCTAAAGTTTTTTCTTATTCTCTTTTTTTCAATATCAGTAAGTTCAACATCTATATAATCAAATTCATTTTCATTGATATCTATTTTATCTAACATATTCATAATTTCTTTTTCATTCATAACTTTAAAGTACCTCCTCTTTTAGTGATTCAATAAGCTTCAATTTACAACGTCGTAATCTATTACTAATGGCATTTTCACTTATACCAGTAGATTTGCTTATATCTTTTATAGAGTAGTCAAGGAAGAATCTTTTAATGAAAATTTCCTTATTATCTTTATCAAACTTACTAATTTCTTTTAAGATTTCTTCTTTAGTTTCCTTTTGCATTAGACCATCTTCAAATCGTATATCTTCATTATTATAGAAATCTAAATTGGTTACATTGCTGTGCTTACTTTCTTTTCTAATCATATCTATAGCAGTGTATTTTGTAAGAATTATAATCCAACCTTTAAATTTGTTATCATCATTTTTAAATGAATCTATGTTGTTCCAAATTTTTAGTAATGAATCATTTACACATTCTTCACTAAGTTCCCTACTATTAAGTACAGAATATGCTACTTTGAAAATTAGATTTCCATATGTGTCAAAGACATAATCTAAAGCTTTAGGATTATGATTTCGCAGTTCTTTTAAAAAGTTTTTTTGCTTCATTATTTTACCTCTTTATGTTTGATTGAAAGTACATTCATTAATTAAGTCGTAATATTTCCAATAAATCTTTCGCTTAAAATGATATTAATAAAATATAAGTCATTAATAATTGAACTTATATCTTTAAATATTACAACTTTTTCGGTGAGTTAACACGGGCATATTAAACAAAATAACAAGTCAAAGATGCAACGTATATTTTGTGTAAGACGAGGAATCAATGTTAGTTCATAGCTGTTTTTGCTATTAGCTAATATTGATGACGAAGTATTACACAAAATAGACTAACATACTGACTTGTTATTTATTTTAATATGACTTATATCTATTGTTAATAAGGATTTCAAGTACATAAGCTATATAGTACTTTTATCATTAGTATATTTCATATAAAAATTTCTTGGAATAGTATTAATATCTATTACGATTATAAGAAAAATAATAGAAGGAGCCAATTCCAAGGAAAAAATCCGCAACCATTATTACAGCAATTATTACAGCAATTCATGCAACGATTATTGCAACAATTAATGCGACGATTATTACAACAATTCATACAACGATTATGGCAGCGGCGTCTACAACATCTACTCATAATGCATTTCTCCTTTGTATATTTAATCATTTGTTATAGTAATAATATATTCACATAATTAAAAAATGTTACACATGGATAAACTAGAATGTTTAATTATATATGAAATAATTGAAAGAAGAGTAATTCCATTGTTTTATATGGCTAGAATATAAGTTTAAATTTTTAGCTGTTTGCTTATGTAATAAAAGATACAGAATTAAGTTGCTTTATGTTATAATACCAAAGAGAAATTAACAAACAGGGATATTAAAATAATAATATGTCAATTGTAGTGCATCTGATTTTTTATATCCTTAGGAAAAATAAGTAGGTGGAAAAATGGTAACGGAAAAAAGATTTTTACCAATAAATAAAAAAGATATGGCAGAAAGAGGCTGGGAACAATGTGATTTCATAATTGTTACAGCAGATGCATATATAGATCATCATAGTTTTGGAACTGCAATTATTTCAAGAGTTCTAGAAGCACATGGATATAAAGTTGGAATTATAGCACAACCAGATTGGAAGACTATATATGAATTTCAAAAGTTAGGGAAACCAAAGTATGCATTCTTAGTTAATGGTGGAAACATGGATTCTATGGTTAATCATTATACTGTAAGTAAAAGGTTGAGGGAAAAAGATCTTTATTCACCAGGTGGGAAGATGGGGCTTAGACCAGATAGAGCAACTATTGTTTATTGTAATAAAATAAGAGAAGCGTATAAGGATGTTGATATTGTAATAGGTGGAGTAGAAGCAAGTCTAAGAAGATTTGCACATTATGATTATTGGGAAAATAAAGTTAGAAAATCGATGCTTATTGATAGTACAGCAGATCTTTTAATTTATGGTATGGGTGAAAAACCAATAGTAGCTATTGCAGAAGGTTTGAAAAATGGTGTGGCAGCAAAGAATATTAATTATGTAAATGGGACCTGTTATGTTGCTGAGAATTTGGATGATGTTCAAGATTATGTTGAAATACCATCTTATAAGGAAGTTTGTGTAGATAGATATAAATATGCTGAAGCTAGCAGAATTGAGTATGAAGAGCAAGATTCGGTACGAGGACGTATAATAGTGCAAAAGCATGGAAATAAATATTTAATTCAGAATAAACCTGAAACACCTTTAAGCAGGGAAGAACTAGATAAAGTTTATGATCTTCCATATATGAAAAATTACCATCCAGTGTATGAAGGAAAAGGTGGAATAGCCGCAATTGAAGAAGTAAAATTTAGTACAGTAAGTTCAAGAGGATGTTTTGGAGATTGTAAATTCTGTGCAATTACGCTTCATCAAGGCAGAGTTGTGCAAAGCAGGAGTAAGGAATCTATACTGAAGGAAGTTGAAGAAATAACACAGCTTCCAGACTTTAAAGGATATATACATGATGTTGGAGGACCAACAGCAAACTTTAGAAAACCTGCATGTTCTAAACAATTAGCTTTTGGAGCATGTAAGGGAAAAGAATGTTTATCTCCAGGGGTTTGCAAAAACATGGATGTGGATCATAGCGAATATTTAGATTTACTTAGAGCGATAAGAAAAGTACCAAAAGTAAAAAAGGCATTTGTTCGTTCAGGTCTTAGATATGATTATATAATGGCAGATAAGGATGATACTTTCTTTAAGGAATTAGTAGAACATCATGTTAGCGGGAAGTTAAAAGTAGCGCCAGAACATGTTTCAAAACAAGTTCTAAAGTATATGGGTAAGCCAGCAGGAGAAACTTATGATAAATTTGTAGCTAAGTTTGAAAAGATAACTAAAAAGCTTGGTAAGAAACAATACATAATTCCATATTTAATGTCTTCTCATCCTGGAAGTACATTAGAGTGTGCTATAGAACTTGCAGAATATTTAAGAGACATTAATTATCAACCAGAGCAAGTACAAGATTTTTATCCAACGCCAGGAACATTAGCCACAACGATGTATTACACTGGACTTGATCCAATGACAATGAAAGAAGTGTATGTTCCAAAGACTAAGCACGAAAAGGCAATGCAAAGAGCATTACTACAATATAGAAATCCAAAGTATTATACATTAGTATATGACGCATTAACGGAGGCTGGTAGAACTGATTTAATTGGAAATGATCCAAAATGTCTTATAAGAGATAAAAATCATGTTTCAAAAAGTTCAACATATAGCAAATATAAGGGAAGTAAAAAAGTAGAAAATAGCAAAAGTAATTCTAATAATGGAAGTAGAGATAAAAAAGGTAAGGAGAAATTTCAAGAAATCAAGAGAAAAAATAAGACAAACGGAAAAGAAAAATCAGATTTCAGAAGTAAGACTAAGAGCAAGAAACGTTCAAGAAATTAGTAAGTTATATATGTTAAGTATGATTAGAATTGTGAAAAAATTATAATAAATGGAATTTTATAGTTTAACCTGATATAATAAAAATGGAGATAACAGAATTGTTATCTCTATTTTAACATAGAAATTATTAAATATTTAATTGTTTGAAATTAATATAGAAAACAATAAGTTTACTACAAATTGTATATGAATGTTTAATCAATTTATTAAATGAATAATAAATTGTAGTATTATTTTTTAGTAAAAAGAAAGGAAGTTTAAGATGGGGGCAATTTTAATAAAGGCATTTAGTTTTGTACTTATTATTATAATAGGATATGTTTTGAAAAAATTAAAAGTATTTGGAGCTACAGATTATAAAATTGTAACTAAAATAATTATGAATATTACACTTCCATGTGCGCTTATTACTGGATTTGCTAATTTTAAAATGGATACGTCAATGTTATTTATTGTTTTATTAGGATTTTTATGTAACATTATAATGTCATCTATTGGATATATGTTAGCACGAAAAAAAGATGGAAAAGAAAAAGCTTTTAATGTTTTAAATCTTGCGGGATACAATATAGGATGTTTTACTCTTCCATATGTACAAAGCTTTTTAGGTGCAAGCGGAGTTGGAATTACAAGTCTTTTTGATATTGGAAATTCAATTATGTGTACAGGCGGTACTTATGCTATTGCAGCTGGAATTGCAGGTGAAGGTGATAAGCAAAGCATAAGAGGATTTATTAGGAAAATTTTATCATCTGTGCCTTTTGATACATATTTAATTATGTTTATTATTACAGTAACTGGAATTAAATTGCCAGACGTTATATATAACATTACATCCAATTTAAGTGCAGGAAACGCATTTTTATCAATGCTTATGATTGGTATGGTATTTGAATGTAAGTTTCATAAGGACCAATTATTTAAGGTAGGTTCACTTTTGTGTATACGTTATTTATTTGCGGTTTTATTTGCTGTTATAATTTATTATTTTATTCCTTTTTCAATTGAGATAAAGCATATTTTAGTAATATTAGTATTTGGACCAGTTTCAGTTCTTTCACCTGTATTTACTGGACGATGTGGCAGTGATGAGGGGTTAGCAGGAGTGATTAATTCTATATGCATTCCTATAAGTATTATTATAATAACATCAATATTGTTTTTTTGGCAGATAGGGTAAGATAATAATAATAGAATTTATTATTCCTATTGAATTAAGTAATATTTGTATGACATAATAAGATTAACGTATCATACTATAAATACATAAAGAGGGTAGGGAAGATAGACAATGTTTGGAATAAAAAATTTGGGAAAAGATACAACAATTAAAAGAAGCATTACTAGAAAGTACAAGAATGCCAGAATAACAATTTTAGATGCAAAGTTTAAAAAAGTGGACAATAAAGAAGTGATACTAGATGAAGAACAAGTAAATAAAATGTTTATGGATGTAAATAAAGCTATTGAGAGCAATAGTTCAAGATACAATCCAAGTACAAAGAGAATCATTATTGCAAATGAAGAAGAAATTATTGAAAATCTTCTAAATAAAAATAATAATGAAGAGCTTAAAACAACTGTGTTTAAGGAAGAATTTATTGATATATATTCACCTAGATATACAATGGATCAAGTATATTTATGCGAAGAAGAGAAAAAACAAATTATTACAGCATTAAATATAAAAAAGCATGAAGATAAAATTTATAAGGAATGGGGGTTCAATGAAATAGATAGCCAAAATAGAGCTTTGGTATTTAATTTCTTTGGAGCACCTGGAACAGGAAAGAGTATGGCAGCAGAAGCTATTGGAAGTTATTTAGATAAAAAGATATACTCTATAAATTATGCTGAGTTAGAATCTAAGTATGTAGGACAAACACCTAAGAACATAAAAAAAGCATTTGAAAAAGCTAAGATGGATAATGCAGTTTTAGTATTTGAAGAAGCAGATTCATTTTTAGGAAAGCGACTAACTAATATTACTCAGTCAGCAGATTATGGTGTAAATATTACTAGAAGTGTAATGCTTCTAGAATTAGAAAAATTTGATGGAGTAGTTATTTTTACTACAAATTTACTTTCAAATTATGATGAAGCATTTAAGAGAAGAATTCTTGCTAGTGTAGAATTTAAATTGCCAGATGAAGAAGGAAGAAAAACTATATTTAAAACTCATATTCCAGAAAAATTACCATTAGATGATGACGTTAATATAAGCAAGTTAGCAAAAGAGTTTGATAATGTATCAGGAGCAGATATAAAAGATATAATTTTTATGGCAGCAATAACAGCTTTAGAAAGAGATTCTGAAATAGTTAGTATGGAAGATTTCAAAGTATCATATAAGGATATTAAGAATAGATATAAGGAAGCATAGAAAGATGAGAGATGGTACTTAATATATTGTTAAGACCATCTTTTTTAGAAAAATATAAGAAAATATAGATTATATTTTAAAAGTAATTTATAATAATTATTATCAAATAATAATTAGAAGAAAATAAAATTTTGTAAATATACATAGGAGGATTTTATGAAGAAATTAATTTCATGGAATGTTAATGGATTAAGAGCTTGTGTTAAAAAGGGCTTTTTAGAATATTTAAAAGAATCAGATGCAGATATTTTTTGCATTCAAGAAACTAAGCTTCAAGAAGGTCAAATAGATTTAGAATTAGATGGTTATTATGATTATTGGAATTATGCTGAAAAAAAAGGATATTCAGGTACAGCTATTTTTACTAAAGAAAAGCCTTTAAGTGTAAAAATAGGTATGGGCATAGAAGAACATGATAAAGAAGGAAGAGTAATAACTTTAGAATTTAGTGAGTTCTATATAGTAAATGTCTACACTCCAAATTCAAAACAGGGATTGGAGAGAATTGATTATAGAATGGTTTGGGAAGATGTATTTAGAGAATATTTAAAAGGTCTAGAAAATATGAAACCAGTTATAGTATGCGGTGATTTAAATGTTGCACATAACGAAATAGATCTTAAAAATCCGAAAAGTAATAGGCAAAATGCTGGATTTAGTGATCAAGAAAGAAGTAAAATAGGAGAGCTTTTAGATTCAGGATTTATAGATACATATAGATATTTTTATCCAGAAAAAGAAGGCGAATATTCTTGGTGGTCATATAGATTCAATGCAAGAGCTAATAATGCTGGATGGAGAATTGACTATTTCTTAATTTCAGAAAGCTTAAAAAATAAGTTAAATGATGCTAAAATTCATGCAGAAGTAATGGGATCAGATCATTGTCCAGTAGAATTAACAATTAATATATAATAAGTAATTTAAAATCACAAAGAAGGATACTATTTGGTGTAATATTGCTTCACTTTATGATGCAACATGACATAAATAATATCCTTCTTAAGTTAATTATTCAATAATCTTAAATTAGCATTAGTTATAGAAAAAATACTTACTACATATTTGGCATATTTGACATATTAGATACAAGCGATGGATTTACCATACCAAATATCATTGCAATATGTGCAACAACTAAAAATCCTCCCAGAAGAAGAAAATGAATTTTCATTTTTTCATCAAAAGTTTTATTTTTAAATATTATTCCTAGCTCCATCAATGCAATAGGAAGTAGGAAGATAAATCCTGATAGATAGAAACCTACAGCTAATATATCTATAATGCCATGCCATCCACCAGATTGAGTTAATGGAATAACAGCTGTAGAGAATAGATAAATGAAAATTCCTGTAAAATATAGTCCGTCAAATATTCCTATAACTTTATTAAAACTTCTTAAACCTCCATTTTTTGATTTGTTAAATATAATAAAGAATTCTGAGATTGTAAGAGCCTCTGCGCAAATTACTGGTATTGCCATGAAAATTATTAAATTCCAAGGCTGATTATCTGCAAGCAAAGACATGTAATGAGTCATGTTCATAATTAGTACCTCCTTGATTTATGTGATGTTTAAAAAATAATAAATTATAATAATGATTTATTACTCTCTTTAATATCATAATTTATTTTACAAAATTCTTATGAAGATTTTATGAAGATGATTTTTATTTCATGTATTATTAATTTTAAGAAGATTTATTTTTAGGCACATGAAAATAAATAACGAGTTCAAAGTTGCCATGAATATTTTTCATCAGGCAAGGAGGAAAATTGACCTCATAGTGAGCTATTAGGTCAATTTTCCGAAGAAAGATGATGGAAAATAGGCAGGCAAATACACTTGTTATTTATTTGATTGTGCCTTAGTTGTATTGACAAAATTTCAAACTAATATAAAATTAAAGCAGAGTAAAAAAATTTGATTTTAAAATATGTTGCAATGGTAATTATTGAAATAATGGTTATGATTTCTAACATAAATATTATTTTGCAACATATAAATAATGTATTTAGAGAATTATGGAAGATGAGGATGGTAAATGAAAAAGGCACTTTTAGTCATTGATGCTCAAGAAGACTTTATTGGGGAGCAGCGGAATAAGAAAAGATTCAATTATGAAGAAGTAGATGAACTTGTGAGAAATATGAATAATAAGATTAGAATTTATGAAAAAAATAAAGATGAAGTAATTTATATAGCACATGTTTTGACTAGTAGCTTCTTTAATAAGAAAATTTTCGGATATGGAATAGCAGGAAGTTTTGGAGCCAAAATTGATAAAAGAATAAAAATTGTATCAGAAAATTATTTTGAAAAACAATTTGCTAATGCTTTCAAAAATAATAATTTAATAAAATTTATCAAAGATAATAAAATAGATGAAGTTGAGCTTATTGGTGTTGATGGAACTGGATGTATTGCTGGAACAGCTAAAGGAGCAGTACATATTGGACTTAAAGTTACTATTTCTAATGATGCTGTAGGAACAAGAAATATAGAGAAACTTCTTAAAATAAGCACAAAATTGAAAAGCTTTGGCGTAGCATATATATAGTTGTAAAACTATCTCAAAATTTGTTAAATGATTTTGAGGTAGTTTTTTTATTTAGGTACGTCTTATATTTTATTTATATATTTTTATATAAAAGCATCATATTTTGAATGAACATTTATAATCAATATGAATATTATAGAATATGAAGCAAAGAGGGATTTAATAGGAGGATAATATAAAAATGAATGGTTATCAATTAATAATGAAGATTCAGCAAAAAATGCAACAGGATCAGAATTTTGCAAATAAATTTAATCAAGCGGTAGCCAATTTGAATAGAATACCTGGTCTTCAACAACAGGTTCTAAAAATAGCACAAATTAATAATGAAGCAGAAAGACAACATGCTCTTGACAGATTGCCACAAGAAGCTAAGCACTCTGTTGAAGAATTATTAAAACTTTTAAATAGTTAGTTAAATATTTATAAAATATCGAATGAATTATTACACACTAATTATTAATTTCATACTTTTTGAATAGCAGTTACATTATAATTATAATCAAAAAAGTAATCAATAAGTATGCATGTTTATTTAATATAATGTTTAATAAATATGTTTAGTTCATAGCTAATATAAAAAATATAAATTTTTTAATTAGTGTAAAAGTATAGGGAAAATTTTAGTCTGTTATTTTATTCCATATGACTTAAAACCTCATCTTATAAATAAATTTATTTATAAGATGAGGTTTAAATCTAGGATGTTCAAACAATTTATTTTTTAGCATGAGTTAGTTAGGTTTATCTAAAAACCTCTTTTTTTTGCCTCAACTCCACTTTCGTTGATTCCAGGCTTTTCTATAGTTGTATTAAAACTGCTCTTGCCATACTGGTCTTGTGTTTTATTACCGTTCCTTAGGTAATTACTTTTTGAATAATCTTTTTTGTTATTGTTTTGCATAGTATCATCTCCTTATTTATTTTGTACATATATAGTATGTCTAATATTAATATAAATTACTAATGTTAATATTAAAAAAATAAGATTTCTATATTTTTATTTTAATTTATTAATACATGTAATTAAGTCATATAAAAAAATAACAAGTTCATCTGCTAGCATATTTTCATGTTAGATTGGACTTGCTATTTTCTTTCATTTGACTAAGAAATTATAGTTATAAAACATGAATAAAGAATTATTTAAAATTAATTGTGATAATATATAATAAAGATGATATTATACCAAAGAAAGGGTGAATAATTATGATTGATCTAATTTTATTAGGATGCGGTGGCGGAATGCCTATGCCAAATAGATTTTTATCATCTCTTTTAATTAGTTATAGAGGAAGAAAAATACTTATAGATTGTGGAGAAGGAACTCAAGTATCTATGCGAATGTGTAATGCAGGATTTAAAAGCATAGATGTTATATGTATTACACATATTCATGGAGATCATATAGTTGGCCTTCCAGGATTACTTGGAACTATAGGAAACAGTGGAAGAAAAGAGCCAATTACAATCATTGGACCGAAAGGAATAACAGAAGCTGTAAATGGACTTAGAGTCATTGCAAGTTGGTTACCTTATGAAATTAATGTAATAGAGAATCCAAGAGATATTATTTATGTAGATAACAATTACATAAATAAAGATATAGAGATATCAACATTAGAGCTTGATCATTCAGCTCCTTGTATTGGATATAGCTTTTATTTGAAAAGAAAACCAAAATTTGATCCTAAAAAAGCTGCTATGAATAATGTTCCTAAAACTATTTGGAGTAAGCTTCAAAAAAGTCAAGAGAGCATATATTTTGAAGGTATAGAATATAACCCTGAAATGGTTATGGGCGAAAATAGAAAAGGAATAAAAATTAGTATGACTACTGATACAAGACCAATCGAAGATATTGTGGAATTTGTGAAAAAAAGTGATTATTTTATTTGTGAAGGAACATATGGAGATGATAGTGATATAGAAAAAGCAATTAAAAATAAGCATATGACATTTAGAGAAGCAGCCACTTTATCTAAAAATGCTGATGTAAAAAAACTTTTATTAACGCATTTTAGTACTGCGATTGCAGAGCCTGATATTTATATTAATAATGCAAAAGAAATTTTTGAAGATACAATAATTGGATATGATAGATATAATATTACTCTAAATTTTGAAGATGATAAAAATAATGAAAATTAAATTTATAAGTGAAAATGTTAATTTAATTGAATAAATAAGAAAATGATAAACATAATATATATTTTACCAATAACATTAAGAAAATTTTTATGAAATATGTTATAATAAGTTCATGTAAAAGTTGTCATTTTATTTAAATAAAGCAGGTGATGAAGTAGAATTTCACACATGGAATAGGTTGGACAAGATATAGATACTTTATTACTTAAACAAAAGTTCTTAATAAAGATTAATAAAAAGGAAGAAGAGATTGAATTAGGCAAACATATAAATAGCATAAAAAATAACATGGGTAAAAATTACATTATGGAAAAGAAAGAATTGAAAGAGAGTAGGGACAAGAATGGAAATATCAACAATATTACCAATTCTATTTATAGTAGCAATGGATGTGATACTTTTTGTTATAGATAGAAGAAATAAAATTATTTTTAGGGGAAGAAATAAATATGGAATTATAGTGCCAGTAATGGTAGCAGTATTTATAGTTGTAACAATAGCATCTAAAAGTTTTGTTCTTAATGCTTATAACATTATATTATTAATTGCAATATTGCCAATTGCAGTTCTTGGAAATAAAAGTGGCTTAACAGAAAAAGGAATATTATTAAATTCATATGTAGCAATTTGGCAAAAGATAGAAAGCTATTCTCTGGATGAAGAGGCTAGTAGATATGTTCTTTTATATAAAACGAATGCAGGAGTAAGAAGAATATATTTTAAAAAAGAAAATATAGAAGAAGTTAGAAAATATTTATCACGTGCAATAAATTATAAGCACTACAGAAGATAAAACACATTAAAAAAATAATATATCAATCTCGCAGAATATTTGAAATTGCTATTTTCTTTCATGTGCCTAAGTGAAAATAAGGTTAACATTTAGTATTGGATGTTAACCTTATTTTTTATTTTATTCACATAAATATGTAAATGAACATAATATGTAATATATTAAATTACTAAGGAGGAACTTTCAATGTCAGATAGTTGCAGCAGTTCTGATTCTTCTTTTGAAGAAAGTGACAAATATAATCAAAATTGTAATAGAATAATAAATCATAATCATGAATTTTTATCAAGCACAGATTATGCAAGAGATGATAATGGGGATGTTCATAATCATAGAATTGCAGGTGTAACAAGTCCACCAATTAGATATCGTGAATCTCATATTCATATAGTAGAGGTTCTCACTGATACTTTTGATGATCATTTTCATGTTATCCGTTATACTACAGGTAGGGCGATTAATCTTCCAGGTGGAAAGCATATCCATTTAGTAAGAGGTGTAACAAGCCGTAATGATGGACATCAGCATAATTTTTATTTTACAACATTAATTGAAAATCCTTCTAGCGTACCAGAAGGCAGAAGATGTTAGGCACATGAAAATAAATAACAAGTCCAATTTGTTGTGAATCGCTTACTTAGTGAGCGTATGTGCAATGTCGTCAACTTAGTAAAATAGTAATGAAAAAATTACTACAAATTTCGAATAGCGTATGCTATATTTCTTAAAAAATGGTATAATTAATAAACCTACTGGCAAAAGTAGGATTTTGGAAATATTTAGTTTTTACAAACTTATATGCAAGATTTCCTTTGAGAATGATGCTTTTTCCATGGGTGCTTGTTTTTTCGCTCACAATTACGGTTTGGACGTATTTGTGAGCGTATTTTTTTAGCTTTTTCTAATATATGTTCTAATATTCTTTTTCCTGAAATAGGCTTTACCATCATAACTATTATCTTCTTCAAAACGTCACATAATATAAAATTTCTATTTGCTTGATATTCTGATTTTAAATTTTTATCTTTATTTTTATTTGCTATTGCAGCGTCGGCATCTTTCTTTATAAGTGCTGCAACCATAGATATATAAATAGATGCATAAAAATCTTGTTCAATTGCAATTGGCTTAGTTCCAGAAAATTCTTCTATTTCAATACTACTTTTAAGTTCTTTATATTTGCATTCAACTCCCCATCTAAGAAAATACAATTCTTTAAATTGATTAGGAGTAATAATTTCATCAAATA